>NZ_RQHS01000005.1:0-600000 GCF_004770895.1 Leptospira dzoumogneensis
CCCATCTTTTCCGCAAACTCCGTTAGTATCCAGGTATCAGCCTTTGCATCTCCGGGCGGATTGAAAATTTTAGGAAGATACGTTATCCTTCTATCCGAGTTGGTCATGGTACCTTGCTTTTCCGTCCAACCTGCAGCGGGAAGAACATAATGAGCAAATGGAATAGATTCATGGCGATTTGAAATATCTTGGACAACTACTAGTTCAGCGTTCCTAAGTCCGGCCTCTACAGTTCTTGCATCCGGAAGACTTACTGTTGGATTCGTACAAACGATCCAAATGGCTTTCATCTTTCCATTTTTGAGATTTTCGAACATCTCCGTAGCGGAATAACCAGGCTTATCCCGAATAGATTCCACTCCCCAAAAATCTGCGACTTCCTTCCTAAAATTTTCAATCCGCCCGGAGATGCAAAGGCTGATACCTGGATACTAACGGAGTTTGCGGAAAAGATGGGATTTGGTCCTTCTTTCAATTATAAGAATGAAGAAGAAGTTTTTCTAGAACATTGCCTTCTGACTAAAGGCACAAATCTGGATATTGGAGGTTTGGATTATTCTATCTTACAAGAAAGAAGGTCGGTGCAATGGCCTTTCCCTTCTAAGGATCATAAAGGAACTCCAAGATTATTTTCCGATGGAAAGTTTTATCGTCCGAATGGAAAAGCAAAAATACATTCCGTTGAGCCGGAAGATACCTCCGAGAAAACGAGCGAAAATTTTCCTCTTATCTTAACGACGGGCAGGATCAGAGACCAATGGCATACAATGACCCGCACCGGAAAGGTAAGAAAGCTTAAGGAGCATAAAAAGGAACCTTATCTAGAGATACATCCGATTGATGCGAAAGAAAGAGAGATCATAGAATCCCAGATCGTAGAAGTGAAAAACGAAAGAGGAAGTGTTCGAGTCAGAGCTACGATCACGGAAAGTATCCGACAAGGAACCGTATTCTTACCGATGCATTGGGGAAGAAAGAACGGAAACGATGAAGCAAGAGCGAATAACCTTACAAGCTCTAAGTTTGATCCATTTTCCAAACAGCCCGGTTTTAAAATTTCAGCGGTAGAAGTTCTTCCTTATAAAAAACCTAAGGAAAAGATCCTGATCATAGGAGGAGGCAACGGAACTCTTGCCTTTCTTAGAAAGTTCAGAGCGATCTCTACTGAGGATGAGATCACAGTATTATGTAAGGAAGAACATCCTTTTTATAACAGAATTCTATTGCCGGATCTGATCAGCGGAGAAAAACAATTTTCCCAATTATCTGCTGTGAGTGAAGAAGAGATACAATCTTGGAATATAGAAGTTAAATCGTCTATTTCCGTTTCGGAGATACTTCCGGAGGGGAAGAAGGTTAGAGATTCCCAAGGTAATTTATATTCTTATAATAAACTGATCATTGCAACTGGAAGCAGACCTTCTATCCCTAAATGCATTCCGGAGAAAATGTTGGGAATTTTCAGTCTTCGTTCCAAAAACGATGCGGATCGGATCAAAGGTTTTTTTGTTCCGAACACTCATGCTTTGATAGTAGGCGGAGGATTACTAGGTTTAGAACTTGCAGCCGCATTAAGAACTTTAAATGTAAATGTAACCGTTCTTGTGAGAACGGATCGGTTGATGTCCAAACAGTTGGACGAGATCTCAGGAGAAATTTTAAGAAAAGAAGTAGAAGCAAGAGGAATTCAGATCTTATTCGATACTGAAATTTCTAAAGTGTATGGAAGTGAAAGACTGGAAAGTGTCAAGTTCAGGGACGGTTCCAGTATTCGCCCCGACGGGATCGTATTTGCAGTAGGTACAGTTCCGAATTTGGAATTAGCTAAAGAAGCAGGGATCAATTGTAAGTCCGGGATTTTAGTGAACGACTTCTTACAATCAAGCGATCCGGATATTTACGCAATCGGAGAAGTCGCCGAACATTCTACTGGAATGTATGGAACTGTTGCGGCTACGGAAGAGCAGGCCGAGTTTGCTGCATGGCATATGTATGGATATAAGATCGGATCTTATTCAGGATCCATGCATTCGAATCTTCTTAAGATCCCTGGTTTGGAATTGGTATCATTGAGACTGCCAGAGGTTCCGATGGATGAGGCAGGTCCAGAATATGAAGAGATTGTATTCTTCGATAAAAGAAAAGGCCGTTATAAAAAATGTATCATCAAAGGAGATCGTTTGGTTGGGGCGATCTTAGTGGGAGACAAGTCGGAGTTTTCTGAATTCAAGGCGATGATCTCTTCCGGTATAGAGTTAGGAGATAAGAGAGATAGACTTTTGACCGGATCTTCTCCGCTTAAACCCCCGATAGGTGCATTGGTATGTTCTTGTAATGGAGTAGGAAAAGGTAATATAGAAGAAGAGATCCGAAATGGTGTCTGCGATCTTAAAACAATTTCTGAAAAGACAGGAGCGGGGACAGGTTGTGGGAGTTGTAAACCTGAGATACTGAAAATTTTAAGAGAGTCCGGAGCGGTCGCCCCGGCTTAAAGAACTTCAAAAGATAGAAGACGGGTTAGATTACTCTATATCCAGATCTATATCGGGTTTTTCCGAGATAAAATCGTCTTGGGAGTAGATCACTTCCAAAACATCGTCCATCCAATCCGGGGAGCCGTCGAACAAAGTATCCTTTGTCCTGTATTTTTCTATGATACGGCTATGCTTAATGATCTGCTCTTTGGTCACTGCGTTCATATTATTAGCTTCGGTCGAAACGGTGGTTTTATTTCGCCTACGTAGGAAAAATAGAGAAAGATATTTCCAAAAAGTACAAGAAAAATTTGTTATAATCCGGATTTTTTTCTCCGACAAGAATGCCGATTAAAGAAGCTCCTTATATAGAACGAATGTTAGGTTGTTGTATATTAGAAGATGATAATAAAAAACCCGGTGGTCTTTTCAGGGACACCGGGTCTATAAAAGGAAGGATCGGTCCTATTAGAACAGTTCGTTTCCTTTGAAGAAGAAGCTGATCTCTAATGCAGCGTTATCATCCGAGTCGGAACCGTGCACAGCATTTGCTTCTTTGCTTTCTGCAAATAGCGCTCTGATAGTGCCTGCAGCAGCTTCTTTAGGATCGGTAGCTCCGATCACGTCTCTCCAATGTTGAACTGCATTGTCTCTTTCTAAAGCGGCTGCAACGATCGGTCCGGAAGACATATAGCTGCAAAGGTCATTATAGAAAGGGCGAGCGGAATGCACTTTATAGAATTGTTTTGCGTCTTCCAGGGAAAGTTTCAGATATTTAAGTCCTAAAATTTTGAATCCTTCTTTTTCGATCCTTTGTAGGATATCGCCGACATGTTTGTTTTTCACTCCGTCGGGTTTGATCATGATAAATGTTCTAGCCATTTTTATTCCTTACTTACTTGTGGTATAATTTTTTAAGTAATGCTTTACTGACGTGATCCGGCACCTGAGCAGATACGTCCCTTCCGTGTCTCGCCACTTCTTTTACTATGGTAGAAGATACGAAAGAGTAATCGTTGGAGGACATCAGGAAAATTGTCTCCACTTCGGGAGCAAGTTTTCTATTCATTAGAGAAATCGCATATTCGTAATCAAAGTCAGTGACCGCTCTAAGTCCTCTGATGATACTTTTGGCTCCTCTCTTTTTGCAATAGTCCACTGTCAGTCCTTCGAAAGTGTCTATTTCCAGATTTTCCCAGCCTTTAGTCGCTTCTCTGATGAAATCTATCCTTTCTTCGATGGAAAATAGAAGACTTTTATTGGAGTTTACCGCGACACCGATGATCACTTTGTCGAATAGACCTACTGACCTTTGGAGAATATCCAAATGTCCTCTAGTTAAAGGATCGAAGGAGCCGGGATAAACAGCAATTCTTGTCATTTTTTTCTCAGCCTTGCCGCTTCTTTTGCAGGTAATCCGTATAGATTGATAAAACCTTCGGCATCTTTTTGGTTGTATAACTCTTCTTTTTCGAAGGTTGCCATTTCCGGATTGTAAAGTGAAACGGAGGATTTTCTTCCTACGATGATGCAGTTTCCTTTATATAGTTTCACTTTTACTGTTCCAGTCACGAATCTTTGGGTTTCAGAGATGAATGCTCTTACTGCAGCCATTCTGGAAGAGAACCAATGTCCGTTATAGATCAACTCTGCAAGTTCTACGGACAATTTATCTTTATGATGCTGCGTATCTCTGTCGATCGTAATGGATTCCAAGTCTCTATGTGCATGGAATAGGATTGTTCCGCCTGGAGTTTCATATACTCCTCTGGATTTAATTCCTACAAGTCTGTTCTCTACTATGTCCACTCTTCCGATCCCGTGTTTTCCACCGATCGTATTTAGAGTGTCCACAACCTCGTAAGGATTGAGTTTTTTTCCGTTCACCGCTACGCAGTTCCCTTCTACGAAATCGAGTTCTACATACTCGGGAGAATCCGGCGCCTTCTCCGGAGAAACCGTTAGAAGGAACATGTCCTCATTCGGTTCTCTATAAGGATCTTCTAATATTCCACCTTCGTAAGAGATATGCATTAGGTTCCTGTCCATGGAATAAGGTTTGGAAGCAGTTACAGGTACCGGGATACCTTTTGATTTTGCATATTCTATCAGGTCTGCTCTTCCTCCGAAGGACCAGGTCCTCCAAGGAGCTATAATTTCTTTTTCAGGAGCGAGTGATTTGAACGCTAATTCGAAACGAACTTGGTCGTTCCCTTTTCCTGTTGCGCCGTGAGCGAATGCATCTGCTCCTTCTTTCTTACCAACTTCTGCCATTGCTTTTGCGATCAATGGTCTTGCTAAAGAAGTCCCGAGCAAGTATCTCATCTCGTAGATCGCGTTTCCTTGGATGGCAGGGTAGATAAAGTCCCTTGCGAATTCTAAACGAAGATCTTCTATATAAACTTTGGAGGCTCCGGTCTTGATCCCTTTTTCTTCCAGGCCGGTAAGCTCTTCTTTTTGACCCACGTCAGCGGTAAATGCTACCACTTCGCAGCCATAGGTTTCCTTTAGCCAGGTAAGAATTACGGATGTGTCCAATCCGCCGGAATATGCTAATACGATTTTCTTTATGTTCTTTTGAGCCGCCATTCTAAGGATAGGGAAATCGCTGGACCCCTCCCGACAAGTCCGATTTTGGTTGGAATTCCTACATAAGAATCAATCTGGAAGGATTTGTTATAATTTTCCGGTCCAGTTTAACTTCTCCGCTAAAGCCCTAAGGATCAGGATCAAAGCATAGGTATCCATCTTACAATAAGCGATCAGATCGGACTCCACTCTTCTTCTTTCCTGGTCCGAAACATTCTCCGTTTTGATCCTTAAAAATTCGGAGTTAGCGATATGACCTGCGTTGATCGTAAGTTCTTTGTAATTCGCTCCCGTCAGAACAGGAAGTACAACCTTTAAAGAAGTGGTCCCTTCTTGGGCAGGATGATAATAATCGTAATCCCAAAACGGTTTTGCTAGATCCGAAAAATCAGGTTCTATGGATTGGAACCATTCCTTAAACTTTGGATAAGCTTGGACGGATTCTTTCAAACAACGTTTTTCGAAACTATCATTGAATGCGAGGATTGTGCCGCCCGGTTTGATATGGGAAGAAAGTGATTCTAAGATCCCAAGCCTTGGGTCCTTATCATGATCATCCAAGTAGGTATATTCTTCCGGCTTTTCTTTTAGATCTTTTCGGATCACATGCAAAGAATATAAAAAAGGAACATGCTGGAAAGGATGTGTATCCTTGTAAACGGGCACAGGGGGATTGATCGTCTCGAAATCCAAACAATATAAAGGAAACTTTAAATGATTTAGGTAAGATAAAAGAGAATCTTTGTCCAAATATTCTTTTCCTGTTTTTACGGTTTCTACTTGTATCTTTTGGCGGTGAGTAAATTCGGAATCCGGTTCCACTTCGGATAAATTTCGGATCCCTTGGTTCCAAAGAGTGAGAGTGAGTTCTTTTCCTTCTCTTAATGTAAACAGGTCTCCTGGAGGAGAATCCGAATAACAGGATTCCGGATGGATACAATTCCTAGGGTGATCACAATGTTTGGAGAAGGTTATAGAAGGAATTTTATCTTTTTCTAATACTTCTAGAAGATTGTACGCTTTTTCTTTGGTCTGTTCTAGATTCGCCAAAGTTTCCTTGCTGCAATCCTTTTTGTGAAATAGTCGATTCGGATCTATTTCGGTTCCCGTATACGAATATTCTGAATTTACGGTCCATACTTGGGTCGAGTTTACCTTATATCCTGCTTCTTCCAAAACCATTCTGATAAAAGAAAGCTCCGAGATATGATTTCTTTTAGCGGAAGAAGATGCTTTGATAATAATGACCTGCCAGCCTTCTTCTCCGGGAATTAGAAAGTCCGCTCTTGTATCGAAAAATTTTGTTCTGACACAAGCGCCTTTTACCGGTTGTTTTGAATCTAGATAAGATCTGGTTTTTGGATCTTTGTATCCTGCATGTTTTATATCCGGAAAAAGATTACCTGCAATGTCTTTGAGTAAGGCTTTTTGTTTGGGAGAAATGAACTGATTGGAAATATCGAATTCGGGATGAGGCTCTTTTAGAAATTTCCAAAATTGTAATTCACAATACTGGCCCGTTTGGAAAGCGGATCTTCCTAAGAGAGGAAGTTCTTTTTCCCTGTAGGGTGCCAAAACATCGAATAAAAGTTTTCGTCTGAGTGTTTCCGGAAAGAGAAAAGACAACCGCCGAATCGAGGTTCTTAGTAATTTAGGAACCGAATCCATGGCGGAGTCTTTTCTTGTCCGAAGGGAGAATTCCCTTGATCGGAAAGTTTAAGCCAAAAGTACCTTGATGTCTTTCGGGCTGGATGCGCTGTAAATTTTGTTTTCGGAAGTTCCCAAGTTTGCTTGGGTCAGTTTTTGAGAAACAACGCTTGGTCCAAAATCGATACCGACTAACTTAGGAGTTTTAACAAAAGTAGTGGTTGCTTTATCCCAATAAAGAGCTTTGATCAGAACTTCTCTGAATAGAGGTAAGCTGATGTCCGCTTCGTTTTGGTAGTTTCTTCCATCAAAGATAGAATAAACAGGGATCTTTAGATCGGAACCTTTATAGCTGAATCCGATCCTTTCCATATCTTTTGGAACGGTCTTTTCGGACTCGTCCATAATAGGGCAATGGAAAGGTGCAGTAGTTCTTAGGTAGACGAATTTTACTTTTTTCTCATCCATCTCAGCTTTGAACTTTTTGCGGAAAGCAAGAAGAGCTTCCGGATTTCCGGAAACGATATTTGAATCAGGAGTATTGAATAGGGAAACATAAATTGCTTTAGTTCCGCTAAGTCCAAGTTCAGAGTTTGTTTTTTGGACTCTTTCCGAAAGTTCGGCAGCGCTGTAACCGATGACCGCAACCATTGGAGCAGGTTGTTTGTCTCCGATCTCTTCGTTGCCTTTTAGGACTTCTTCGGAAGGATTAAAAATTCCGTAAAGTTCCTGAGCTCTGTATCCAAGATATAGAACGAATTTCAAAAATTTAACGTATTCTTTGTAGAAGTCTGCGCCTTCTTTTCCTAATGCGATCAATACTGCGGGAATGATCCCTTGGCTATGGCCGGTTGCTCCTGCAGCGTTTGCGATAAGTTCGGAAGTGGTGAAACCTTTATTAACTAAAGAGACGTAATTTGCCGTTTGTGTGAGGAAAATACCTACGATGGAAACCGTAGCACTGCAGAGATAGTTTTCGTCCGGAGCAGATTCCGGGTTTTTGATCCAGGATTCGAAATCATATCCTTGGGAGATGATTTCTTTTCTTAAGCTAGGAACTTCTTCCGCTAGAGCTTTGAATGCTGTATCAAACAATTCTTTTAAAGAAGGATCTGTTTCGTAAAGTTTAGAAAGTTCCTTCAACCAAGGAGAACCTTGGCCCCCAAATTGCAAAAATAGTTTATTGCCTTGAGCTTTTGCTTCGTTCAAAAAGTTTGCTACTGCCATACAATGCCTTGTTATAAGTCGTTAGAAGATGCTTTTCTTTCCAGCCTTGGGTTCGCAATTCTTTTTTAAAGAGCTTTTTCGTCCTAAATAGCGTTCGTAAAGAACGACCGTTCCATTAAACATCTGTTTATTCCCTTAAAATCTCTCAAAACGCCATGCTTCGGTCTTTCTCCGGGAAAATGATTGACCTAGTCGGGTCCGCATGAGGTTATTCTTTCCGAAACCCTTCTAATTAGAAATATCTTCCAATCTCCGGTAGACCGGACAGAAAAACAATATGATAAAAGTAAGGAACCTTTCCAAATTTTACGGAGAGAAATTAGCCATTGATCGTCTGAATTTCGAACTCAAAGAGGGAGAAATTGTAGGCTTACTTGGCCTTAATGGTGCAGGAAAAACAACCACGATCCGGATACTCACCGGTTATCTGATGGCAACCGATGGATTATGCGAGTTCAACGGGCTGAACACATTCGAACATCCTATTGATGTGAAGAAGAAGATAGGTTATCTTCCGGAAACTCCTCCTCTTTATCCGGAATTGACCGTAACAGAGTATCTCACGTTTGCTTCTAGGATCAAACAGATCTCCGAAGAAGATATTTCTTCCGAATTGGATCGTGTTTTAGGTCTTACGGATCTTACCCAAGTAAAAGATAAAGTGATCGAGACACTTTCTCTCGGGTTCAGAAAAAGAGTAGGGATCGCACAGGCTATATTAGGAAATCCTGAAATTATCATTATGGACGAACCTATTTCGGGACTGGATCCGAAACAAATAGTAGAAATCCGTAATCTAATCCATGGCTTGAAAGAAAAACATACGATCCTTCTTTCCAGTCATATTCTTCCTGAAGTTTATAAAACCTGTAATCGATTCCTTTTCTTACATAAAGGAAGATTGGTTTACCAATGTGACCGCCAGGAATTGGAAAGAGAGATGGAAAATCTTTCCGGTCTCGAAGTGACCTTATCCGGAAAATCCAGATCTGAAACCGAATCCTATCTGAATGGTGTTGCGAGCAAGTCAGGCGCGACATTCAAATTCGTGGGAGAAGATCCGGTAGGTTCCACTTTTCTGATAAACACTTCCTCCGAAAGGAAGTTTAAAGAAGAATTATATTCCGGAATTTCTTCCTCCGGTATCCTGCCTGAATTTATTCGTAAGCAGGATGTGACCTTAGAACAAATCTTTATGAACAAGGTTTAATTCATGTTTCGAAATATTAAATGGATCTTCTGGAAAGAAGTCAGGGTATTTTTTGGTACCTATTTGGCTCCTTTGGTTTTAGGCGGGACTGCGTTCTTAAATTCATTATTCGTATTGATCTTGAATTTTAACTCAGGAACGAATTACACCGAAACTACAATCATCACTTTTATCTCCTTCATGAGCACAATGCTCATCGCGATGTTGATCGTTGCAATGGGCTCGATTACTGAAGAAAAAAACAGAGGAACGTTGGAGTTCCTATTTACCGCTCCAATTTCGGATATGGAGATCGTAGTAGGTAAATTCTTATTCGGGACTTTCGTTTGTGCGATCATCTCCATCGCGGTGGACGGATTATTTCCGCTTTTTCTTTATTTCTTCTGGAAGGCTCCGTTATACATAGTTGCCTCCGGAACGATCGGAGTATTCTTACTCGGGTTATTTACTTTTGCAGTAGGATTGTTCGGATCCAGTTTGGGAAAAAACCAAATGATCTCCCTTTTGATCTCGATCGCGATCTTGCTAACACTTTGGGTGATCGGATACTTCTCCCATTTATTCGATGCTGCAACAAGAAGTGTTTTGTTCCACTTGCATATATTCACTCACTTTATCAGTTTTTCGAAAGGAGTGCTTCCTTTGAGCAGTACCGTTTTCTTTATCAGCGGGACGATCTTCTTTTTGTATCTGACCGTAAAAGTTTTGGAATCTAGGAGATGGAGAGGATGAGATCAAATCTAATTTCCAGAATTCTTTCCTGGGCATCCATAGTATTTTTATTACTCTTCTTTCCTGTTTATGAATCTTTTTCAAGTGCAGGATCCCGATGGGTAACTTCAATCATCGTACTATCTATCATTGCGGGATCCGGATTTTTATCTTATATAGGTTCCAAAAAAGAAGATAAAGAGATCAACTTACTCATTTCTTCCGGACTCGGGATCGTTTCCTTGGGGATTTATTTCCTGAGAGTATATTTAGAAGATCTTTCTTTGCAAAAAGGAGGAACCGCTCCTGTTTGGATCACGAACCTAAGAGAATTCCTTTTGGTCTTCTTAGTTCTATTCGTATTAGGAAGCGTGTTCTTAGGAATATTGAGAGAATGGGAGAGAAGTTCCTTTGAGAACCAATCCAGCCTTAAAGGGAGAAAACAAAGTCTTGTCCGGGACTTTTTCCTCGGAACAGGAATACTTCTTCTTATATTAATATTAGCAAATTATATTTCCGTAATGAGAAATCATAATTTCGATCTAAGCTCCAAAGGTGTACATTCCTTCTCTATAGAAGCCAAAAAGATCTTAAAAGAAATTCCGGAAGGTGGAGAAGTAGACGTAATTGCCTTCTATCCGCGCCCGCTGGACAGCACCGCTAGAAATGCGGACGGAAGTTCTTCTCTCGCTCTAAAAAGAATTCGTCCCGATCTGGAAATTTTACTCAGCCAATTGGTATCCGTTCATCCAGGATTCAAAGTAAAGTTCATCAATGCAGATGTAGAGTTGGATGAGATTGCTGAATTCGGACAGGTCTCCAACGGAAATGTTTTAATACGTTATCGTAAACCAGGCTCCACTGCGGGACCATATCCGGAGCAGAAAGTCGGAGTAAAAGATAAATCCGAATTAGAAGATCTGGAAAGAAGATTGGTCCAGGCATTCATGAATGTCACCACCAAAGAAAGAAAGGTATACTTCACGGAAGCGAATGGAGAGAGATATTCCCAGACTTTCCAAAATCTTCCGAATGAAAAACTGGTTCGATTTGCAGATGCATTATCTTTTTTGAATTTTAAATCCACAGGGATCGGCTTCCAAAACAATTGGCCTCCTAAGATCCCGGATGATGCGGAATTTTTGGTCATCGCAGGACCTACCGTTCCATTCTCTCCGGAAGCAAGAGCTGCCATTTTGGATTTTGTTTTTAAGAAGAAGGGAAAACTTTTCATTACGATCGAACAAAGAGGTGCGGAAAGTTTCGATTGGTTATTAGAAGCAGCCGGATATTCTTTTGCAAAAGGAAATCTTTCCCAAAGTCCGAGCAGGGCTCCCGGTTTGATCCTTACAAAGGCATTTAGAGATCATGCGATCGAAGAATCTCTTTCTAAAAAAGATACAGGTATAGTGTTTCCTTACGGCGGATATTTCGAGCAGAAACCTTCTGCCGACATAAAGTTAGACGCTTCTATCCTTTTAGAGACCGGTGGAGACGTTTACTTAGATAAGAACGGGAACGGAAAACAAGAGAAGGAAGAAGAGAAAAAAAATCTTCCGATCGCTTTGGTATTAAAAACTAAATCTGCAGCCCCTGTGATCCCACCTGCAGACCCGAATACACCTCCTACCACCTTGCCTGAAACAAAATCGGAAGACGAAGGAAGGATCGTGATCTATTCGGGAACTTCCTGGATCACAAACCAATATATTCCTTATGAAGCGAACTATGAACTCGCAGGTGCTTCCGTGACTTGGATGTACCAAGACGTTAGCCTTCCTGCGATCGCTCCTAAAAAAGAAGAGATTGAAACAGTTTCATTAACTGACGGACAAAAAAGAGCGGTTTGGATCCTGGGAATGTTCTTATTTCCGGGGCTCATTGCAGGTCTTGGTTCCATCTATGTGATCAAAAGAAAAAAGGCCGGACAGAAGAATGCGTAATAAACTTTATCTACTAGGCTTAGTAGTCGTTTTACTTTTTCTGGCCTTCTTCCTATTAGAAAAAACTAAAGAAGATGCGACTGAGATAGAATACTGGAAACTTTCTTTAGATCGTATCGAATACTATCCTCCCACTGAACAATGGGTAGAAAGGACCGGAGATAAGTTTTATTCTAAACCTTTTACGATCTTTGTGAAAGAAGGGATCAAGAAGGGAGAAAAACTTTTTACGGTCCTGAATAAGGATCCTGAAACCGGCAAAGATATAGAATACGAAGGCGGTTATAATTCCGAGAATACAGTCAGGGATTTAGGGACTTACAGAGTAAAAGGAACGGACGAAATTTTAGAAGGAATTCAGATCAAGGAATCCTTACAAGTCGGAGAGGATTCTCCTAAACTTGTTTTATATTCCGGGAATGTTTCCAAAACTCTGAGGATCGGAAAAAAACATTCTTTAGGTTCTACAAGAGTGGTCCTGGATGAGGGAAAGATCCGTAATATTCTAACGTCTTCTTCTTATCTATTCGATAGATTCCAAAAAGGCCCACAAGACTTCCGTCAGAAAAGTATTCTTACGTTGAATAAGGAATATGTAAAAGAAATTTCTTATATAGATGAAAATGGGACTTCTATCCGGATCGATAATACTCCTTTTGAATCCAACGGTGTTAAAAGGAATTTTTGGCGCAGACTTTCGGGAGAGATCATCTTACTAGAACCGAAACTTGGAGAAGATCTATATAGATTTATGACCGGCTTGAAAGTGGAAACTTTTCCGGACGATGAGAACGGTGCAGGTTTCGGTATAGGAAATATTCTGGCTCCAAGTGCGGAGAGATCCGAATTTTCTTTAGCAAGTGTGAAAGTTGTAATTTCCGACGGGAACGAGATAGTATATCGTTTTCATAAGGAAACAAGCATCGGAGATAAAAAACTAACTCCAGTGATCCGAATTATAAATTCTAGTTTTAAAGAACCTCCGGTTTATGTAATAGAGAATGCTTTCACTCAGATCTCGGCTGCGGCAAAGGCGATCAAAGAAGCAAAAGCGATCGTAAAACCTTCTAAGGATAAACCAGGAAATACTTCTCGGAAAAAATAATGTTTTTGATCACGCCAAACTCGGAACTCACGGAAGTGGAAAAGTCTAAACTTTCTCTCTTGGAGAAAATTTTCAGAGCACCTACGGAAGCTTTTGATCTGTATCTCAGAAATGTTTCTCTGGGTAGAAAAGAACTATTAAGATTACATTATGCACTTTGGGTGCTTGCTCCGATTTCCAAGATCGCAGGTAATCTGATCAAGATCATTTTAGATCTGGTCTTCGGTGGAGAAGTGGATTTTAATCCTTTCTCCGGAGTCCTTACTTCTATTATCATCTATCCTGTTTTACTTTTAGTAGTTTCTCAGTATGATGTGGTCCGAGTGTTTTATAGAAAAGTGGATAGAACAAAAGGGGAGAATTATCCGGCTGCGGATGTTTTGACTCTGGCATTTTTGGCATTCTCCGCATCTTCCGTGTTTTGGATCTTACCAAGTCCGATAAATTTAGGCCTGATCGGAATTTCCTTTTTATATTCGGTATATCTTTCCGTTATAGGAATGAAAAGAGTAAGCGGAGTGGACTCTAAGGAAATTCTAATATTTTTTCTTTTTGGAAGCGCTTATCTTTTAAGTATTTCTTTGGTTTTCGTATTCATCTATAATATTATTAGGACCTTATTAAATTGAAAATCCATCTGATAGGGATAGGCGGGATCGCAATGGGAAACCTGGCTTCTATGCTCAGAAGTCTAGGTCATGAAGTTTCCGGCTCCGACGCGGGAGTGTATCCACCTATGTCGGACAAATTAAAAGAGTGGGGAATTCCTTACTCGGAAGGATTCGATGCGGAAAGGGTCAAAGGCAAAGATCTGATCGTAGTCGGGAACGCAATTTCAAGAGGAAATCCGGAAGTAGAAGAAATACTAAATTCCGGATTGGAATATGTTTCCATGTCCGCCGCTTTAGAAAAATACATTCTCGCCGGAAAGAAGGTAGTAGTAGTCGCAGGAACTCACGGAAAGACCACGACCACATTTTTAATCCATCACTTACTGAAAGAAGCAGGCTTAAATCCTGGATTATTCGTAGGTGGAATTCGTAAGGATGGATTTCCTGGTTTCGAATTCACGAACGGAAATTATTTCGTAATCGAAGGTGACGAGTACGACACTGCATTCTTCGATAAGGCATCTAAGTTTTTACATTATAGACCTACTTATGCGGTATTGAACGCATTAGATTTTGATCATGCAGATATCTTCAAAGATATAGGCGAGATCGAAACAATGTTCTCCAGATTATTGAGATTGGTACCTGGGAACGGAAAGGTATATTATTGGGCAGGAGCAGCAAATCTAAAAAGGATTTGCGGAGAAGCTTCCAAATTTGTGAAATCGGAAGCATTCGAATTCAATAAAAGGGATTCAATTCTTACTTGGAAGAAGGGAGAATTATACTCCGGAGAAAGACTTCTCCGCCCTGGATTTTTCGGAAATCATAATTACAGGAACGCGGAAGTTGCACTTAGAGTATGCGAAGAAATATTAAAGAAAGAGAATATTCCTAAGGCAAAAGAAAAGTTGCTGGATGCATTGGAATCCTTTCCAGGCGTAAAACGTAGACAAGAGATCCTATTCGAGTCTGCGAAAAGTATCCTGATCGAAGACTTTGCCCACCATCCTGTTGCGGTGGAGGAAACAATCCGCTCCGTTAAACAAAGATTTCCAGGTTTTAAAATTATCAGCTTATTCGAACCAAGAAGCGCTACTTCTCACCGTAACGTTTTCCAAAAAGAATACTCTTTTGCGTTTAAGGGTTCCGCTGTGACCATGATCACCGAAATTTATAATCTGAAAAAGGTCTCCAAGGATTCTCGTTTGGACGTGAAAAAGCTGATCCTGAAACTTCCAAAACATTCAGGTACCCTTCCATTTTACTGCAAGGACCCCAAGGATCTGGTCCAGAAAGTTCGGAAAATCCTTCCCCAATTCGAGAAGGATAAAATCCTGATCCTAGCGATGTCCAATGGGGCTTTCGGCGGAATTTATCCTTCTTTGAAGGAATTGGTCGGATCTAGAAAATGAATCTATCGGAAGAATTAGACAAAATTTTTGAAGAAGCGAATCGTTTGATCGGGTCTTCCGTGGACGAAGCGGATCTAGACAAAAACAAGAACGAGTATCTTGGCAAAAAAGGTAAGCTCACCTCTGTTCTTAAAAACCTTGCTTCTCTATCTATCGAAGAAAAGAAAACGGTAGGCCAAAAGGCAAACGACTTATCCAAAAGTCTGGAAGAGATCGTTTCCAAGACTAGAGAAAATCTAAAGACCAAAGGTTTTAGAGAACAATCCGAAAAAGAATGGTTCGACGTTCTCCGCCCTCAAGGAGAGAGCGAGCCAGGCACATTACATCCTATTACAAAAATTCAATATGAGATCGAGGACATTTTTACCTCGATGGGTTTCGAGATCTGGGACGGACCAGAAGTAGAGACGGACTTTAACAATTTCGGTGCTTTGAATTTTACCGAGGATCACCCTGCAAGAGATATGCAGGATACTTTTTATTTGGAAAATGGGAACCTTCTCCGCACTCATACATCCGCCATCCAAGTTCGTGCATTAAGAAAATTGAAACCACCTTTCAAGATCATAGGACCCGGCCGTGTTTTCCGTTATGAAGAAGTGGACGCATCTCACGAAACATCTTTCTATCAGATAGAAGGTATGGTAGTCGGTAAAGATATTTCCGCAGGAAATATGCTCTATACGATGGAAGTCCTGCTTTCACGGGTTTTTGAGAAGGAAGTAAAAACTAGACTAAGACCGGGGTTTTTCCCATTCGTAGAACCTGCATTCGAGTTGGATATCAACTGTCAGGTTTGCGGAGGAAGCGGTTGTTCCGTATGTAAACAATCAGGTTGGTTGGAATTAATGCCTTGCGGTTTGGTACACCCGAACGTTTTCAAATTGAACGGTTTAGATCCTAAAGAATGGACCGGTTTTGCATTCGGGCTCGGACTAGATAGATTGGTCATGATGAAATACGGGATCCATGATATCCGCTATCTTCATTCAGGCAATCTAAGATTCTTAAAACAATTCTAATATGATTATCACTCCGATCCAAACCAGATGGAACGATTTGGATCCTTTCGCTCATGTGAATAATGCAAGATACATGTCCTATTTTGAAATAGGAAGAGTAGACTATTGTTCTAAGAAATTTAATACAAGAGATATCTATGATGTTCCATTCCTGCTCGCAAGAATGGAAGTGGATATGTTCAAAGCGGTGGAACTATTTCATCCTATAGAAGTTTGGACCTGCGTTTCTAAAATCGGGAATAAGTCCTGGGACTTTACTTCATTGATACGACATTCGGAAACAAAGGACATTTTTACGAAGGCAAAAACGGTCCAAGTATCTTATGATCATAGGAACAAAACATCTATACCGATCCCTGACTGGATCCGTAAAATTTTGGAAGAGGATTTGGAGATATTCAAAACCACTTTCGGAAAAGCGGATTGAATTCTCCATTTTTATAACCATATCCAGATCTATCAATCTTCTCCCATCGGAAGCTCTAAAGGTTTTCCTGTTTCGGCTAAACTTTTGATAGAAGATAGAACTCTCGCCCATCCCCCATCTGCAGAACGTTCGTAAGAAGGATCTCCTTCTTTAATTTGATCGTTTACTAGTTTCAACCTGGTCAATTTTCCATACGGTTCCAAAGTATAGATCGTTCTGGACTCAAAGTTTTTATAATGTTCTCCGTATACGGAGCCTACTAAAAGTGTCATGGATAGAATTTTGTTCGGAACAATTTCCAAAATTTTTCCTTCTACATGAACTGTTCTGTCTCCTGAAAGGCCTGGACCAATATAAGCATAATTACTTCCCGTTTTGAAATCGGATTCGATCCCGCATCCGTGAAAAATTTTGCTACTTTCTTCTTTAGAGACTAGAATGTTCCAAACCAGTTCGGGTTTAGCCGCTATATAAATTTCAACTTTGATTTCCATATTATCTCCTAAGTTCGATCCGATCGATCTTACTTCTCGTTTTGTAAGAAGAATAGCAGAGCACTAAACAAAAAGATTGTAAAAACGCGACAAATGCGGAGAATTTGGAAGAATTCAATCCAGGGTCCTATCTTGAAGACAGACTTAAACAAACCAAAAGGGATCATCAAATCTTTCGCTGGAGAGAATTGGAGTTTAACAAGAAGCGCTCCTTCTCATGGTTTAAGTTTTTTCGTAGAACATTATTGGTCCGTGCGTTGGGATATGAGAGAATCCGGACCTAAGGTACAGGAAAATCTTCCTCATCCTTCCGTTCATTTGGTCTTCGAAAAAGAGAACACTAAAATTTTCGGAGTGGTCAGCGGCAGATTTTCACAAAGGTTAGAAGGAGAAGGTCGTGTATTCGGGATCAAATTCAGGCCCGGAGCATTCTACCCTTTTTATAAAAAATCAGTTTCGGAGATCACAGACACGACGATCCGGATCGAAGAAGTTTTTGGGATCCCTACAGAGCCGTTAGAAAGAGAAGTATTCGAGTTGGATTCGGAATCCGATCTAGTACAATTTGCGGAAAACTTTTTATATGAAAGACTTCCGGAACAAGACGAAACAATTACTTGGATCAACGATCTCACAGAAAAAGTCTCTAATGATAGATCTATCTTAAAAGTAGAGGATATGGTCAAACTCTCCGGAGTGAACAAACGATCTTTGCAACGTATCTTCAATCAATATGTGGGAGTAGGGCCCAAATGGGTGATCAATCGTTATAGAATGTTCGAGATCTTAGATCGGATTACAAAAGATACGGATTGGGTCGAGTTAGCATTAGAATTAGGATATTTCGACCAGGCTCATTTTATAAAAGATTTCAAAAGAATGGTCGGCAAAAGTCCGGAAGAGTATTCCAAAAGTATTCCCGAATCTTAAGTAGATCTATAACCTGGGGGATAAGTTGGATTTCCCACAGAGGCAATAAATTCTTTACAAAATCCGAAAAATCTCCATCGTTTGCTTCCTTTTGGAACTCACGATGAAACGAAACTTATTTACGATCTTATTATTAACCTTCTCCATTCCCTTATGGTCACAAACGGCCAATCTTTGGCAGACGATCGTGGGAGGAGAACAATACTCCGGCATGACCGCAAAGGATTGTCCTGAAGATCTTCCCGGTAGCTTTGTAATTTTAAAAGATGGAAGCTCGGTCATCATCGGATCTGCAAACGATTGCGGAAGGATGGATACGAATTCCTTAGCGGAGAAAAGAAAATATTCTAACGCTTGGGCGGCTAAGATAGACGTGAACGGGAATCCCGTTTGGTGGAGATATTTGTTCACAAACAAACCGGTCGATCTAGGCGGATACACTCAATTCGTTTTGAATCATGAAAGTGTATATGCAAAACTTTCCAAAGAAACTTCCGACGGCGGATTCGTAACGATAGGCACAATGGGTTCCGTCGAAAAGAAACAACTCGTCTTCATAAAATACGATTCAGAAGGTAAACTTATTTGGGACAAATATCTTTTACCTAAAGACTTCTGTGATTCTTTCTGCGGAGAAACGGATGTAGGAGTCTATCATCTTCACGAACTTTCCAGTGGAAAATGGACCGCAATCGTTTCCGTCCAAGCTAGAGTGGAAAGAGAAACGGTAGAAGGTAACAAAACCACGATCTCAAGTACTATCGAGACCGCTTATTTATTCGTAAGATTTTCTAAAGACGGGGATCTAAAGTTCATAAAACAATTAAAAGATATTAAAAATTTTCCGGAAACTAGTTTAGGATTTTCTGATGGAGGAGTTCTTCTTGCCGAGAATACAAGTATCCAATCCGGAAAGGAATCCCAAAAAGACGTAATTTTACATAAGATAGATGAAGATGGAAAACCTGTTTGGAAAAAACAGTACGGCAAACCGGGTATAGAAGAGTGGGCCTCTAAGATCATTCCTGCTTCCGATGGGAATCTACTTTTTGCAGGAGCTGTAACTCCAAGTCCGAGAAATACTCAGACCTGGCTTATGAAGTTAAATCAAAATGGAGATATAATCTGGGAAACAGTCCAAAAAACGGAAGGTCTCGGATTTTTAACCGATATTATAGAGTCTCCAGAAAAAGATTTTATGGCGCTTTCTGCCGATGGAGAAGGCCCATTACGTTTGGTAAAATTCTCTGCGGAAGGTAAAAAACTTTGGGAGAAAAAACAAACCAAAAGATTGTATTTGGCCCATCGTATCCTGAATGTTCCGGATGGATTTATCATCGAGGCGTACACAAAAGGAAAACCTGCGATCTATATCGATGCACTCTTGATCAGAACAGATAAGGAAGGAAATGTTTCTAAGGATGCTGTTCGGAAAAATTTTCCGAATTAAGAATTTATAATATAATAAGAGAGAGCCGGGTTATTCCACACAGTTTACCTGGCATTCCGCTCCCGCTTTTTTCAGGATCTTAACTATATTCGGATTTTCGTATCGATTCTTTTGGACCGCCCAATCCATAGGAGTCCAGCCGATATTATCCTTTTCGTTTACTCTTGCTCCCGCCTGGATCAATAATTTTAAGGATTCAGGATCTCCGCTTTCCGCCGCCTTATGGACAGGCGTCCATCCTTCGTCGTTTTTTAGATTCAGATCGGATCCTCTTTGCAAAAGTAATCTTGTGATCTCAGGAAATTGAACTGCTAAGTGTAAAGGAGTCATACCGTCATTTCGAGTCGCATTCGGATCTGCTCCCGATCTTAAGAATAAGGTGCATAACTCGTAAAATCCGTGAAGAACCGCTCTGTGCAGAGGAGTTTCACCTTCTCCGTTTTTGGAATTTAATTCCGCTCCGATCTGCAAAAGGAACGAAGATACTTCATAATATCCGAAACCTGCGGACTTATGCAGAGGAGTATTATCTAAATAATCTTTTGTATTCGGGTCGGAACCTCTTAATACAAATCGATTGATATCATCTATTTTTCTTTGGCGAACTGATTCAAAAAAATCCGAATCTAAACTAGCATCTGTTTTGATTGAGTTCCTTAAAATTTTTAAGGAATCGGGACTGATCAGTATAGTATCAGTTTCCGCCAATCTTTGAGCCGCGTTTTTGCCGGAGTCGGATTGGATAGAATTCGGATTGGCTCCTAACTTGATACATGTATCCACTTGTGTTTTGGATTTTTTATCGATTCCTTCATGAAGAAGAAGGTCCGCTGTTTCCTGATCGAATAAATTTTTACCAACCTGGGGGGCCGCCTTGGTCCGGAAATGATTGAAATACTTGATCTGTTCTTCCGAAACAAATTCGGATCTAGCTAAAATTTCCAGGATCTGTTTGAAACCTTCTCCTATCTTTTCTATATAATTTTTTTTACGATCAGGATCCGATTCTAACGCTTCTGCAAGAAAAAATTTTTCTAGGCTTTGGTAGAGTCCTGATAATTTACTTTGTAAATAAGATCTTCCTGTAGTTTCGGAAGTTAGGATCTTTCTTTCGACCCTTGCTTTTAATGCGGAAGATTCCGGTCCGGACTTTAATTTGATAAGTTCACTTCGAACGGATCTATAGTTTAAAATAGCTCCGGTAAAATCAAAATCCGCATAAAGTCTGTCTCCTTCCTTCTCTTGGAGACCGAAGATCAAAAAATTCAGCTTTTCGATCCGATCATCCAATGCTTTTTCGAATTCGGACAATCTAAAGGAAGAAGGTGTTTTGGTAGTGTATTCTTTTCTGAGATCCTTATACTCTTCGCTTAATTTTTTCAAAAAGGAAATTTCTCCGCCTTTTCCGGCAGATAAGTCCATTGAAGAAAACTTATCCTTATACATTAAAAAATAAGAATTTGATATTTTGCCTCGGATATTTTTTAGATAATCCGACATCTCGGTTTTGGATCTGTCCGAAAGCCTTTGTTCTAATGCGTTTAAGGTGTCCACATATTCTGGGATAGATTTTTCATAGAGTTTTTCTTTTACAAGATCATCCGCTTTTGAAAGTTTTGGCCGGATGGTTTCTATAAAACTTTTGGCACTTTGGTCTTCTATTTTGAAATTTAGAACATTGATCTCGCCTGTTTTATCGTCTTGTACCTTAAAACTGGGAAATTCTATCTTCTCCACCGCTCCCGGAAATGCTGCCGCAAAATTGATCGCATATCTTGGATCGATCAGTTTGCGGCCGGCTTCGGAAGAATAGTAATCGATTTGGTACTCAGGAAATTCCAGGTCGAAAGAGGTTTTGATCGTATAAGTTAACGCAACAGAATCCCTTTTTTGGGACCTTAAATTGATCTTATAACCTTTATTTGTTTGAAAGATCGTGCCTGAAATTAACTCATCCGCATCGATCGCATCCGCGATCTGTTTCATACAGATCTCGTCGCTGCAGTTTAGCTTTTGATTTAGCTCCACTTGTTTGAGAAGTGCTGCCAATGAATCGTCATCAGCTATATTGTATCTTCCTTCAAAATTTTTTAATATAGAGTTGATGATACCGTTCCTGAATCTGCTTTCTAGATATTTTGGAACTCCATTTTCTAATTTGAGCTTATGGATATAGATCTTCTGGACTGAATTTTCTTTGGAGAAAAGTTCCGAGCTGGAGAGAAGGAAAAATAAAAAGACGCAAGCAATTTTTAAAAAAACGCCTTTTGTAGGAGTTCCTACATCATAGGATTGCCGATCAACATTCACATTAGAGTCAACCAATAACCAAGCCAGCGACTTTACAAAAAAATTTCCCAAAGGATTATCTCCTATTTTCCAGAACGGAAATCATTTTGGACCAGTTTTCCTTAGTGTATCCGTATTCTTTGAATAGGACGTTTTTCTTTTGGACCACCATGGTTGTAGGAGTTCCCGGAAATTCTAAAAGTCTCATACTGGTTTGTAGACTATCAAAATATAAAGAGGCTTGTTTTTTGATCCCAAGTTCATTCGCTAATTTGGAAACGGAACTAGGATCATCTCCTACAAAAACGATCCAAAGATGTAGTTTTCTTTTTGGATGAGAGCCGTTCCATTTTTTAGAATATTCTAATAGATTCGGGACTTCTTCTTTGCAAGGAGGGCAATCCGAGCTAGTAAAATTTAGAATTACTAGATCTTCTTCCGGAATTTGGTTAAGTTCTTGGTATAATGTTTTTCTTTCTAGATCCAAGGAATAGAGTGGAATGTTTTGGATCTCGTTTTGATCTTTTGGACCGGCGGTTAAACTTCCAATAGAAAGTAATGAGATCAGAAACCAAAGGATCGTTTTCATACAAAAAACCAAAAGGGATTTCCCTTTTGGAAATTGGACCCTGGCAGCTTAAGATTTACTCCCAGGGTTTTTGGATTTGGAATGAAGTTATGAAAATTCGGAGTGGATTTTGGATCAGTTAATCTTCTTCGCTTGAAAAAGTGAAAACGAAAGATGCTAAGATACATAGGACGGATTGATAGAAAACCCAAAGCCAGATCAGTTTTACCGGGAATGCGCCTGTAAATTGAGAGATCGCTAAAGCGGGTGCCACGAAAGCAGCGATAGAAAAACAAATCCCTAAAAGTAATCCGCCTAAAAGTCCGTAAGGCAAAGCAGGTCTAACAAGAGATGCTAATATTCCAATGAAGAATACTTCTAATAGATCCGCAACGATAGGTCCTATCCAAAATACTTGGGACATAGGAACGAAAAAGTTTTTTAAGTTCGGATCAAAGTAGAATGTGGAGAATAATAAAGTTCTAAGGGAAACCGAGGCTACTTCCCAAATTCCAAGAGCTACGAAGAACCTAAGTAAGAATTGATTCCAATCTTTTGCCGTGCGTAAACCCATATAAACGAAAAGCCCGGACTTGCCGGGCTTTTCCATTCTTTTTTTTAGAAGGAAATTATTTTCCGACTACGAACACGTAATTGGTGGTTGCTGATCCGCCGATATTGAGCATCAGTCCGTTTTTCGCGCCTTCTACTTGGTAATCACCTGCGGTACCGGTAACTTGTTTGTAGATGTCTAACATCATTCTAACACCGGAAGCTCCCACAGGGTGTCCCGCTCCGATAAGTCCACCGGATGGGTTGATCGGTTTTTTACCGTGGAAATCGATCACTCCATCTTCGATTGCTTCGTGTTCTTTACCGGGTTGAGTGATCCCGAAAGCGGAGATCGCTGCATACTCGGAAGAAGTGAAACAGTCGTGAGTTTCGAATACGTCGATGTCCTTAGTGTTCATACCGGAACGATCGAATGCATCTTTAACGGTTTGGCGAGTCCAAGGAAGAACCCATTTGTCACCTTTAGATTCTGCAACTTTCGCTTCGAAAGTGATTGGAGCAACTCTGTGTCCCCATCCTTTGATCTTAGGATAAGCGGAAAGTTTCGTTCCTTTTTTCTTAGCGAATTCTTCCGCGTAATTCTTATTAGCAAGAACTACTAACGCAGCTCCGTCGGTTACCTGAGAACAGTCGGTGATCGCAAGACGTCCACCCACTGCCATATTGAACTCTCCGCCTCTTGAGTTTGCGTGTTCATTATTCATGAACCAAGAGCGAGTTTGAGCTTTAGGGTTACGTTTTGCGTTTGCGTAATTGATCCTGGAAATTTCAGCAAGAGCTCCCATATAACGTTTTTCATCTAACTTATAACGCTCTAAAAGAACGTCTGCGAGTTTTCCGAAAAGTTTAGGGAATGGGAATTGAACTCCCTTAGCTTCTTTTTCGTAATAAGCTGCTGTTCCTAAGAAGTCTCCTCCAACGGAAGAAGAAACTGTCTTCATGATCTCCATACCGACAACGATCGCTACATCATAATCTTTAGCGCGAAGTTTAGTTTGAGCTGCATCTAAAGCAACAGATCCGGAAGCACAAGCTGCTTCATAACGAGCGCCTGGAACTCCGAAGAAACAAGGATCTACTTCGGTTAAGAAAGCGCCCAAATGTCCTTGGACTGCATATTGTTCCGCATCGAAGTTTCCGATGAAAACACCGATACGATTTTGTTTGTTTAACTTTTTGATTTCGTCAGGAGTAAGACCAACTTTTTCTAGTCCGTCTTGAACGGCTTCCCTGAACAAGGACATGAAGGTTTTTCCTTCTTTAGTCCAGTTACGCTGGAAATCTGTTTGTTCTCCGCCGAGTACGTAAACTGCATCTTTCATGTAATCTTTCCTCCCTTATTATCCTTTAAAAAGAGAACGAGCGTCTAAAATATCTTTCAATTGATAGAAAGGTTTTCCCGCTTTCGCTTTTGCCAATACTTCCGGAACAGGAAGTTTTGCTTTAGTGATTAGACTGATTGCTTCCTTAGGTCCGCCTAAGAAGTCTACGAATGCAGATGCAGGCGCCCAGTTAAATCCGGTTCCCATTGCAAGGTCGCTCATTTCTTTAGTATCTACAACTTCTCCCACGATGGAAAGAGAGTAGCTTACATAACGAGCGATAAAGTAACGAGCGATGTCCGCTTCCAGACCTTTCGCTTCTTTTACGATATTCATTGCGCCGATATAATCAGCTTCGCCTATTCTGCTGTTAGCTGCTTTGATAAAAGGAATATCAAATTTAGGGACCGGAACATATAGGTCACCTTTGATATCATAATACAATTTTTCCTTTTTACCATCAGGAGTTTTGGTCATTTTATAAAGACCTTGTCCGGACTTTCTTCCTAAGTCGCCTTTATCGATCAACTTTTGGAAATAACCGGGAAGTTTGAATGTAGAATGTGCAGCATCTTTAGTCATCTCATAGAGGTTGTCTACGATCGCTTTGTGAACATCTAAACCGACAAAGTCGGCAGTGTCCAAAGGTGCCATTGCTCTTCCGGTGTATCCGCTCATGATCGCGTCGATAAGAGCGATACCACCTTTGTCGGAATATTCTTCCGCTTTGATAGCAGCTTCATTGATCAATTGGAATCCGATCCTGTTACCTGCGAATGCCGGAGTATCATTCGTATAAACTACGGCGCGTCCCAGAGTTTTATCCAGATACTCGCCTAGTTTTTTAGTAACTTTTTTGTCGTTTCCTGCGTGAGTTACCAATTCACAAAGGATCATTTTATACGGAGGGTTGAAGAAGTGAGTTCCGTAATAATGTTTTTTACCGTCTTCGTCGAAAGCATCCGCTAGACGAGCGATAGAAAGACCGGAAGAAACAGTGGATACGATAGTACCCGGTTTACGAGCTTTCGCGATCCTTTTGTTGATCGGTTCTTTTACTTCATAACTTTCTGCAACAAGCTCGAAAACCCAATCGGATTCGGAGACTGCTTTTTCCAGGTCTTGGTCATAAGAACCAGGAATTAATCTAGGACGGATAGTGTCCGTTTTGATGGAAGAAATTGCTTTTTCGATCCCTTCTTTAGCCTTGTTTACGTCACGGGCTAACATATGGACTTTCGCTTTGCCGAAGGCTGCTACGATTGCTGCGGATCCGGCGCCCATTGTCCCATTTGCGCCAAGAACGGTTACGGTTTTGATTTCCCTCATGGAATTATACCAACATCTCGGTTTTTATAGAGTTAAGTCCTTGTTTAAAACAGGCTTTTTAGAGGGAAAGGCTTTTTTCTCCTTCGAAGCGCCTGCTTTAGCCGTTATCTATAAGACTTTGTAGAACGGTCGTTACGTTCGAAATAAACACTGTTCTTCAAAAAAATCGAATTTTCTCTCAAATCCGGGAAGGTTTTAGGATTTGAAGAAGTAGCCGAGTCCTTTAAAGAGTTTAGAACTCACTCAAATAGGGGAAGGATTTTGGGGCATTTATCATCCTTCTTTGCCGTATTATTATAAGGTTTCCCGCTTGCCTCTTCTTACATTAGAATAAAATGATTCCGATAATTTGTATTGATAAGCGAAACAATTGTCAGGAATTATTCGGGGGAACCTTTTCTATGATCTTAGAAAAGAGCTTATTAGATATACTTTGGGTCTTGGTGTGTTCGGGACTGGTGCTAATCATGCAAGGTGGTTTCCTTGTATTAGAATCCGGACTTACTAGAGCCAAGAACTCGATTAACGTTGCTATCAAGAACGTGGCCGACTTCGGAGTAGCCACTCTTCTTTTTTATACATTCGGATTCGGGCTCATGTTCGGAGTCACTTGGAACGGTCTCATAGGAACTTCTTTATTCGCTCCTGTGTTTCCGGAAGGTAAGGCTTGGCCTCCGACCTTCTTCTTATTCCAATTAGTTTTCTGCGGAACTTCCGCTACGATAGTCTCTGGAGCAGTTGCAGAAAGATTAAAATTCCATTCTTATCTATTTGCCACCGCTCTTATCTCGGGAGTGATCTATCCTATTGCAGGTCATTGGTGTTGGGGAGGAAGTCTGACTGATGAGAATCATGGTTGGCTGGCAGTGAGAGGATTTCACGACTTCGCAGGTTCTACTTTAGTTCATAGTGTGGGCGGTTGGGTATCACTTTCACTTCTTCTTATAGTAGGAGCAAGGATAGGAAGATTCCCGGAGAATGAACCGCCTAAGGCTGTGACCGGAAGTAATTTACCTATGGCGATGTTAGGCGGAATTCTTCTTTGGTTCGGATGGATGGGATTCAATGGGGGAAGTACCTTAGGTTTTAATGAAAAAGTTCCGGGAATTATATTAAATACGATCATCTCTTCCGGATTTTCTCTCATGGTTGCGATGTTGGCTGCATGGTTGATCAAAGGATTTCCGGAAGCGACTGCTCCTCTAAACGGATCCTTGGCTGGACTAGTTGCGATCACCGCCGGAGCGGATTGTTTTACCCCGGTTCAATCAGCGATCATCGGTAGTATCGCAGGCTTATTCGTTCTTCCGGCAGAAAAACTTTTAGAAAAACTCAAGATAGACGATGCGGTAGGAGCGATCCCGGTCCACTTGATCGGAGGGATTTGGGGAACGATTGCAGTAGGAATTTTCGGCGATCTGAACCTGATCGGTCATAATGTTACGAGGTCCTCTCTTCTTCTTACCCAGATCGTTGGAATACTTGCTGTGGGAGGATTTGCATTCGGACTTTCCTTGCTGATCTTCTACCTGATTAATAAATTTTTCCCTCTCCGGGTGGATGGGGACGAAGAGAGAATGGGCCTAAATATCTCGGAACACAAGGCAACTACAGAGTTGATCGATCTATTCTTAGCGATGGATTACCAGAGAAAGACCGGGGATCTGGCAGTGGATGTTCCAGTAGAACCATTCACAGAAGTAGGGCAAATCGCAGAACGTTACAATTTGGTTCTTGGAACAGTGCGTTCTACACTTGCAGACAATGAAAAAGCAAGGGTAGAAATCGCGGATGCTTATGAAAAGGTGCGCATCGAGCAGGATAAGGCGGAAAAATTACTTCTGAACATTCTTCCTGACTCTATCGCTCAGGAATTGAAATCAAACACGGGGCTCATTGCTGATAGTTATCCGAATGTTTCTATACTTTTTGCGGATATTGTAGGTTTCACTAAAATTTCCGCAGTGATGAAGCCTGAGTCCGTAGTACGCATCTTAAACGAAGTATTCTCTCATTTCGATATTCTGGCAGAAAAGTACGGTTTGGAGAAGATTAAGACCATTGGAGATGCTTATATGGCTGTAGGAGGCCTTCCTTTACCGAATGAAGCGCATCCTTTGCTCGTAGCTCATATGGCTTGGGACATGAAGGAACTTCTTTCCAAATTCAAACTTAAGAAAATGGGTACTAAACTGCGTATGAGAATAGGGATTAATACTGGTCCAGTAGTCGCAGGAGTCATCGGAACTAAAAAATTCATCTACGATATCTGGGGAGATGCAGTAAATCTAGCTAGTCGAATGGAATCTCATGGTGTTCCGGGAGAAATTCAGGTCACAGAATCCACTGCTGAACTAATTAAAACCGATTTTGCGTTAACAGAAAGAGGAGAGATCAAGGTGAAAGGAAAAGGTTTAGTCAAAACCTTCTTAATTAGCCATCGACTACGTTCTCCTGAAGAGAGTTTTACCGATCTAGGATACTCATTCAGCGCAACTTAAGATAGAAATGAAACATTATGAAATGTTTTAGATTGCTTTAACGAAAGAAAATGAAAAAAGGTTTTACTCTTTTGGCTCTAAGTCTTACGAGTGGAAATTTACTCTAGGAATAACGGAAAGATTCCCCAGATACAAGGAGTATCTACCATGGTAGCTAAGAAGAAAGCAAAGAAAAAAGCCGCACCTAAGAAGAAAGCGGCAAAGAAGAAAGTAGCGAAAAAAAAGGTCGTTAAAGCCACTAAGAAGAAAGCAGTTAAGAAGAAGTCTGCGCCTAAAAAGAAAGTAGTTAAGAAAAAAGCTGCTCCAAAGAAACCGGCGCCTCGTCCTGCTGCTCCAGTTGCGACCCCAGAACCTACGCCTGCACCAAGCCTGTTCCCAACTGGCGGTTCCAGCGAAGGAGAGAGCAACATCTAATTGCTCTTTTTTCTAAAGAAACTGGTCCCGCTCCCTTTTGGGAGCGGGATATTACTCTACCTTCTACTCTTCTCCGCCCCCTTATTCGCCCAAAACACTCCTCCGGTTTACGCAAAAGTACTCTGCATGAACTCTCCGGAAGGTTGTGAATGTAAGTTTCCCGAAAAGGAACATGGCATCCGTATATTTCACGGAGAAGCCGTCATTTTAGAAGATCCATTTACCAAATCAGAAACTTCTAAGATACGCCGCTCTAAAGAGTCCTGCATCTATCCAAGGACCAATTTGAAACCATTGGCATACCAACATGCCTTTCGACCCATGCAGACGTCTCTGGATCATTCTCCTAAGCCTTTAGAAAGATTTCTCTCCCAAGAAGACTTGGAACGTTTGTCGGAATTCCAACCAACGAGTCTAGGGGCTTATTATCCAACGTATTATCATTTAGCATTGGAGGAGGCATTTCCAGGAACGGAAGTGGCCGCCTATTCTCCTTCCGGAAAAGAAATCGGCAGAGCGTCCGCTACATTCTTAGAGCAAGTACGTTGGGAAGGTTCCGGCATCGCAAAGGATGGGAAGAAGTACCATTTTGCTGGAGAAGGAAAATACGAACTATATGATCTAGAATGGGGTTGGGGCGCCGGATATAATTACCAGGTGTTTCCATATCGCACCTTGGCGGTGAGTTTTAAGGATCTATGTGAGAAGATCGGGTCCAGAATTTCTTCCTGCAATAAGTCCAAGGTGATCGGCACATTGGCTTTTATTTCTAAGATCAAAGAGAAAAAGATCAAAATGCAGAATGGAAAGTACCATGACGGGTATTTCTGCCTAAACGATACTGGATCTCCTATGTACATCAGAGATGATAGAGTGGATATATTTGTGGGAGTTCATGGAGGAGGAAGTCCTTACCAACCTCAGGAGCTTTCCAGGAATTTATTCTTAGATGCTGGGATCCATCCTCTCTATCCTTCCGATTGGAAATTGTACAGTTCCGAAAAGGAAAGATTCTGGTGCCCTAAGGAAAAACTTCCCCGAAATCCTTTCTCTCCTTCTGAATCGGAATGTAAATTGGATTATCATGCCCAGGCACCTGAAAAGGGAATGGAGATGAGGATTTTTTTCCGCAAGGATGGAAGTTTGGTCCGTTGCAGGACTTGACAATCAATGGCTACTATATTTTCCCACCCGGCAGTTCCAATCTCGCTCTTCTTCTTTTTCGGAAAGAAGAAGGTTCCGATCCTACTTGCAATTTTTGGAATATTCTTCTCCATTCTTCCCGATTTTGACGTGGTCGCTTTTAAATTCGGGGTCCCTTACGAAAGTGACTGGGGCCATAGAGGATTTACTCATTCTATATTATTTGCTTTGATAATGTCCTGCATCGTGGCATTCTTCAGGACCAAACTGAAGGCGAATTGGATTACTATTTTTTTATTTCTTTTTGTATCCGCGATTTCTCACGGAGCTTTGGATGCGATGACCACAGGCGGTTTAGGAGTCGGGTTCTTGATTCCTTGGAGTTCGGAAAGATTCTTTTTTGAATATAGACCGATCAGAGTTTCGCCTATCGGTCCACGGAACTTTTTTACGGAAAGAGGTTGGATCGTGATCCAGTCGGAGCTTCTGAATGTCTGGGTTCCGGCAGTTTTGGTTTCGGTGGTCGGGGTCGGCACAAGAGTACTTTTCAAAACTAAAAAAGTACCGTAAATTAATGGATTATTTAAAAGGAAATCCTCCCGATTTAGTGATATGTTCATCTATCTCAATTTCGAATTGAATTGTTTGTTCGATTGAATGGACTATGACCGAATAATGTTGAATATCTAAAAACGTTAGCTGCCTGCCTTTTCTATCCTTTAACCATTTTTCACAGATTTGAAAACCGCCTATATTGTAATTCCATACCTTTTGGGAAATAGGACCGAAGTATTGAGTTTCATTTATCCAAACGGTTTTTTCTCCGTCGTAAAAAATGGATTTGATAATAGAATCCCCTTCCATTGGAAATTTTAAACGAGCATGTACATTCGATTGGAATAAATGACATTTAGTTAGCTTCTTTCCGATTTGAACAAGTTTTTTGAATAGATCGCGATTCGAAGTTAAAGGGATTCTTGGAAAATCTATTTTTAAGAATTCCGAATATCTTTTCCGGAATTTCGGGGAATATAATATCGCATAAATATAATAGAACAAGGCTTCGGGATCTTCGGTTCCCTGTTTTATCCTTAATTCTTCTATAATAGGATCTGAAAAATTGGATCGTTTATTTTTTCCGGAAAAAAGATCTTCTTCGATCGTATATAATGGGAAAACCGTTCCTCCGCCTCTTCTAAAAATATTCTGATCAACAAGTTTATTTACTACGAATACTAGATTCCAAGTATCCCCGCCTACGGCTAAACCTTGGCGCCCAATAACTAAAGCTAAGTTTTCCGGATCATCAAAATGATCCATAACCTTTGTATTCGGCCTCGCTATAATATTCTCATAGAAATAGATAGATCGGCTGTCAAAAGGACGATACGTGTAGTCTTTAATGAATTGTTTAGAACCGAATTTTTTAACTTCTTGTCTGGCTTTTTTCAAATCCCAACGATCTTTATCAATAATCGGAATTGAAAATTCTTCGGATACTTCTTCATCCGATAAAGAAGAGTCTGTGAAATGGGATATTTTTCCCTGTAATTCTTCTTCCGTGAAAGCAACCGTTAAGGAATCTCTTTTTGTAAGAATTCCTAGCGAGAAAGTATACATTATCTCGGTGATTTTATTATTACTTTCGTATTCCTCTCTTCTTCTTTCATTCTGAGGTTTAAAAAGGCAAAATTCTTTGGAAGGGTTGATTTCTTCCCATTCAGTATTCTTAATGTTATGTTTGGATAACCAGTCGTATTTTCCTTCCCTATCTCCGAAAATTTCAGAATGAAAAACGCGGCCCGGTTTTTTTATAGTATTGCCATCGGTTATTCTTTTAACGAAGATCCCGATAGCAACTCCTTGTTGGATCTCAAATACATTTTCATCTTGGGAACCATCGCTCTGTTTTTCTTTCTTTTTTGAATTCCCATGAAGATCTAAAACGTAGATTTCATCGAAAGTTTTTCGAAGGCTTTGTCTCATTCCCCGGAATGTAGGATTATCTAAATAGCCGTGATTAGTAACGAATGCTAGGATACCGTGGCCTGTATTTTCAATTTTCCATTGAGCAAAGCGTAAGAATTTTACATAGTCGTCGTTTAACCATTTGAGGTTTTGTTCTTTTAAAGGTTTGCCGTCGAATTCAAAATAATTCCCTTCTTTACTGTGTAATAGATCGGTGATCCAGTCTCCCGAATTTTCCGAGTGGCCGGAATACGGCGGATTGCCTACGATGATCGAGACCGGTTCTGAGTTTTTAATTTCCCAGGCATCCTGAGCTTCTTGTTCTAAAAATTTATCTAGGCCGTCCGTTTCTTTTAAAGAAGGCGCATCTTCAAGACTATTTGTTAAATATATCTTTAAACGTTCTTCCGAATCGAATTGATAACCTAATTCTCTCAATTGAAGAACTATCTTTAAATGTGCGATTGAGTAGGGAGCCATAAGGAATTCAAATCCGAACATCCTGGGTAAAAGATGGGATTGGACGTAATCCTGCCATGAGCCCTTATTTTTCTCGAAATGTTTAAAGACGGTTTTAATTAATTCGAAGAGAAAGGTCCCAGTTCCTACTGATGGGTCTAAAATTGAGATACGATGGACCTTTTCTCCCGGTTTTTTAGGATGTGGAATTATTTTCGAATCCGCCAGTCCATTAGGAATATTGAATCCTTTCTTTTCTTTCAGTAAGGAATCGACACTATATATAATGTATTTAACAATCGGTTCAGGAGTATAATATACTCCTCTTTTCTCTCTAATATTCGGATCATAAGAGGATAAGAAAGTTTCGTAAAAATGAACTACAGGATCCTCTTGTTTTGTTTTTTTCCCAAAATCTTTTAGGATCGAATCGAAGTCGGCTCTATCTAAAAGATAAGCTAAATCATCCACAATCCAAGTGACACTTTTATCTAATTCAGTTCCTGCGATCGAGTTGAACATTCTTTTCAAAAAAGGGTTCGTATTCGGTAATTCGAAAACCGCTTTTTCTCTATTAAAAGATCCTGATATGTGATGGTTACATCTAGCTGCAAATAGTCCGTAACATATGGTCTGCGCATACATATCTGCAAATTGTTCTTCGGATAATCCTTTAATTAAACGAGAATGAAAGGCCTTCATTTGATCTTTCAATACGGATGGGGATTTGGACTTTTCGGCTTCTTTTATCGTCTCTTTGATAGTATCTCGGATCATCCTTCCTAATTTTCCCATCCGGATAGCCAATTCTTTCGGGTCTTTAGAAACGGGAGTTTCTTCGTTTATAAAACAATCAAGAAGTCCTAAAACTTGATCTTTCATATTTGGGAACGGAATGATCCGATTATTTTTGAACTTTCCAATCGAAGAAGATAAACGGAACTCTCCGTCCACGAACCATCTAAATTCCAAATAGTCGGTAAGGATAAGATTAGATAAATCTGAACGATATCTTTTTAATTGATCTGAATTTTCGAGGGAGTTAAGATTCGCGCCGATTTTTTTGGTTTCGATATATCCTATCGGAACGTTATTTTTATACACTACGAAGTCCGGTGCGCCGCAGGCGACTCTCATCGGCTCATTATTAGCTAGAATATTACTTTCGATAGAATGTACAAAATCCGCTAGAGGTCCTCTGAACGATTGCTCCGAAAAGGATTCCGTTTTTGCTATCGTTTCTAAGGAATGAATATATCGATCCAATGCTTGGATCGTTATCTTATCGAACGGCTTATTCCGCGGGGAAGTAGGCATAGACCCAATATATCCTAAAATAGAATATTCTAAATTGGGATATATTGGGTCAAGAATAGTCTCTCGGTTAAAATCAGGAAATTTAAGGATATTTGGAGATTGTAAAAATAAAAAAGCCGATAAATCCTGAGATCTTCGGCCTTATGAGGTAAGGTTTGGGTCGACTACTGAACTACCATTGAATCTATCTTTCCGTGTTTATTATATTTCACGAAAGCTTTTCCTTTTTCGTAGTAGTCATGATATTCCCCTTGTTTTCTGAACTTAGAACCCAGCAGTTTTTCCGCAGCGGGTTTAGAAGATCCTACAGTGACACCTTGTCCTAAACCGGGACTGGAATCTCCAACTACATTCACTTGCACGACTGTTCCCATATCTAAGATAAATGCAGTTTCTTTGTTATCGTATTCGAAATATTCTAAACCGCTTTTTTTATCCGTTTTGATACGAGTTGGTTTTCCCCAGTTTTTCAAAAGATCTTCTAATTTATCACCTGGACCGACTCCGCCAACTTTGAAAGCATTCACTTCGTTCGGAGCTGTAGGGGCAGTCAGTTCGATAGAATGGATCTTCGCTAATACCTTTGCCCAACCGGAAGTAGAATCATAATTGGACAGATAATAATTTGCGAGTCCTTTGGATTTTGGATCTACTGCAGAATAAGATTCTACCAATGCGATGTTTAATATAGGAGTAAAGTTTTCATAAATATAATCCGGATCCACCTGTTGTTTTTGAGCGGTGGATTGGCCGATCGTTCTTAGATACTGAGCGATCTGAGGATTATTCCCGCTTTGGTTTGCAAGAGTTCTGATCTTTTGGTCAATAGAAGTTGCCAAACGATTGAAAAGTTCTTTCGCTTCTTCTCTTTTGTCCGTCCAGAATAAAACCACTCCTAGGTTATTTGCTAGAGCAACAGTTCCTTCTGCCTGGAAAGCTTGGTTGGCAACATTCACTGCAACATCTAGATCTTTTTCGTCCGCAGAATAAGAAAGTAATACAGCATAGTTGGAAAGAAAATAAGGATCATCCGTTTTTACGATCACCTCTCTATATGCTTTGAGTGCACGATTGTAAGCGGCCTCGTTTCCTGGAACGATCCTCATTACCGCACGTTTACTTTTATCCGGGGGAAATACCATAGTGTCTCTGAAAGAAGGCATGTCCAAAACCGGTTTTAATTTTAATTCTTCGTTGGAAGCGGTTGCCATCCAGATCTTATGCATACAAACTGCGAGTGCTTTACTTAAGTAAGTGTTCTCTGGGAATTTTTTGAGCCCGTCTTCTAAGTTGGATCTTGCTTCGTCTAAATTTCTTCCCAATTGGATATCATCGAATGTTTTTTCCATCTTAGCTAAGAAGCTATACAGTTCTTGTTTATCCGTTTTGAGTCTGGACAATCTTTCATTCGGAGAAGGGTGGCTGGAGAAATAATGAGAACCGATCAGTTCAGGCCTGGTTTTATCCGCTTTAGAAGAAGCTAATGCTTCTTTATAAGATTGTTCCACTTCGTTCAGAGTTTGAAGAGTGATGAGCATGAAATCGCCGCCATAACCTGCCTTATCCAATAAGAATAAACCTGTTTGGTCCGCATCCAACTCTTGCTCTTGGGAAAATTTACTATTTTCCAAAAATGCTTTTCCGGAAGGTTCATCTTTAAGCGCATAAAACTTTTTTACACTATTGAAAACATGTCTGTTATAGAAGTGAGCTAACTCGTGAGACAATACTCCGGCGATATATCTTTCACGATGAAAGTCCAACTTCTGAGCCGCATCCGCTTCTTTTTGTTTTATAATTTCATCTAAAGAATCCAAAGCTCCCGAATGAATACAGAACTGTCCGCCAGCCATTGCAAATGCGTTGAAGCTTGCTTCTTTTACGATTTTGTAAACTAGAGGAAAAGGAGGGTTGCCTGAATTTTTGGAAAGTTTACCGAACGCTTTGTCTATCGGCTTCTTCCAACCTTTATGATCTGCAAGTACGGTCTTGGACTTGATCAGATTTGTGAACTGCACATTACTTTGTCTTACTAACTGAGCATACAATTCCGAGTCGAATTCTCCCGGTTTGTTTTGAGAAAAAATTGGAGAGCCCGAGAATGATACTAATCCTAAAACCACCAATAGTTTCAGGACATAAGGGCGAACCGAATTCGAAAGATCGATCATAGGAAAAACCTCTTGAGGAGAGAAAACTATACGCTCTTAAACGACTGTCAACTCTGAAAGGTTTAAAAATCGAGACGAAATTTTTTGACCGAAAAACCGATTTGGAGAACTTTTAGTTAAGCAGCGATGGAGTGATCGATCAGAATTAAAATATTGATCAAAAACAAGTGAAGAATACTGAAAAAGAAAAATCCTCTGGCAAACTTAGGCTCCGGATTCTGGAATAATTTTACGGAAAGATAAAGTATAGAGATACTCAGCGCCACGGAAGAGATCATATACAGCCAACCCATAGTAGGTTCCGCCCAATAGAACGCGATCACTGATCCCACATACAGAATCGTATAAAACAAAATAGAACGTCCGGTTTCCTTTACACCTTTCACAACTGGGAGCATAGGAAAATTCGCATCGCTATAGTCTTCTTTCAGGAAGATCGCAAGAGCCCAGAAATGAGCCGGGGTCCAGAGAAAGATCATCAGAAATAAGATCCAAGCAGGTAAAGGTAAAGAATTACTAACTGCCGCGTAACCGATCAAAGGTCCCACACAACCTGCCACTCCACCTATTACTATATTCTGATGTGTTCTAGGTTTTAATAGAATGGTATAAAGAAAAACATAAGCGAGAAGTGCCGCAAACGCACATAATGCAGTGAGAAGATTCGCAAAATAATATAAGATCCCGAATGCGGCGAAAGTCATCGCAAACCCAACGATCCAAGCCTGAGGGATGCTGATCCTTCCCGCAGGAAGCGGACGATTCGCAGTCCTTTTCATTTTAGAATCTCTATCTATTTCAATGATCTGGTTGAAGACAAAAGATGCGGAGGACATTAAAAAAGTCCCAAGCATAGTCATAAAAACCAGAAGTGTGCCGGGTGCATTAGGAGCGCCTAGATATAAACCAGGCACGGCAGTAGCTAAAACAAGGGAACTTACCCTTGGTTTGATCATTTGGTTCCAGTCTGAAAGAAAACTATTCATTCTATTTAAGAAACCTTACTCTTAGACAGCTCGGAAGCTCTCTGCACCCAAACTGCATACATGGATAAGAAAAGAAGAATGGCCACTCCGGTATGAGCAGCGGTCACTAATTTCGGAAGTTTCATATATACGTTCACAACTCCCAATCCTATCTGTATGAGCAGGAGAATGATAGCTATTCTTACGTATTTTTTGGTTTCCGCTGTGAATCCTTTGAATATTCCATAAAGGTTTATTAGAAGAATATAAAATGCCACTAAGTAGGCGCCCAATCTATGCTGGACTTGGATCTGTATCTTGTGTTCCGGAACGGAAGGGATCCATTCTCCGTTACAAGTCGGAAATTCTAAACAAGCGAGTCCTGCGTAATTGGAACTAACTCTTCCCCCCAAAATAATTTGGAAGAAGATCAATAATACTCCGATCAAAAGAGGGATCTGGTCCTTCTGCAATAAACTTTGTTTCGTTAAAAACTCGTTTGAATTCGTGGAATTTGCAAGATAGGCGGCCTTGAAAGTCGCGGTAACTATACAAAGTAAGAACAAGATCGCATTCAATAAATGAAGATTAACAGTCGCAGGATCTAAAGAAAGAAGAACAGTTAAACCTCCCAAAGTAATTTGAGAAGCAATCAGTAAGATCCCAACGATAAAATAACCTAAGAAAGGTTTTCTTAATTCAGGAACGATCGCAGTCCAGATAGTGCCTGCGATCAGAACAATTCCTAAAAGTCCGGAATAATATCTATGTCCGACTTCCATAAAAATATTAAAATCGAAGTCTGGAAAAAATTTACCGAAACAAAAAGGCCAATCAGGACAAGCGAGTCCGGAGTCAGTAGCTCTGACAAGAGGTCCGTATAATAAATTTAGAAAAATTAAAACCGAATACACGACCAGAAAGAGAGAAAACTTTCTGAAATGAGAATAAGTAGAAGCGATCATTCTGTTTTTTCGGAGGATCCGAGCTCTTCTTTACCATACTTGAGCGAGATTGATTTGGGGCAAGAGATTTGATGTTTGAAAATCGAAAGCTTACATTTTGATCTGAGACTAATTCTCATGCAAAGAACATTCGATGAATCTAAAGAACGAGCGTTCTGGTGTCCCGACCTTCGGTCAGATGCTTTTTATGTCGGTTCTAAATGGTTGAAAACACTGAAAAGCAAAAACGCTTTCAAAAAAAGGACAGGTCTTCAAAACTGGTTGGTATCTTTCGCTTTTTACAAAAGTGAAACGTTTTTTTCTGATACTTTAGGAGTCATTCCATGAGCCAAAACGGAGACCATTACAACAAGGCAGGTTTTTGGACATTCGTGGTCGTGTTGACCGCTAACATTCTTTATTTCGTTTATCTTTCCGCATTTCACAAAGGTGTTAAAGATTATAACGAAGTAGTTCCTTCCCACACTTCGGCAGCGAAGTAAGGAAAGAATCCGGGATAGAACGTTGTTCTCCTCCAATCATCCGCGGCGTTTTTCTAAAGGTGCTGCGGCTCTTATTCTTTTTTTACCATTCTTGTCCGTTCTATCTTTCGATACGGAAAGAGAACTACCTGCTCATGCGGTTCCTCCCGAACTTGAGGGCGTAGGCCTGGAAGAAAAATTAGGGAATCATATAGATACCAATCTATCTTTCGTGGACGAACAGGGCAAACAAGTCCGCATAGGCGACTATCTGAAAGAAGGAAAGCCGCTTCTTCTTACATTAGTATATTATAGATGTCCCACACTCTGCAGTCTTTATCTGAATGAGATCTCAACCGCACTCAAAGAACTGAATCTACAAGTAGGAAAAGAATTCAATTACGTAGCGGTAAGCTTTGATCCGAAAGAAAAGTCCGATCTGGCAAAAGCGAAAAAAGAAGTATATGTGAAAGATTATGGAAGAGGGGACGGTTCCGGCTGGAGTTTTTTAACCGGAAATGATCCTGAAATAAAGGCTTTGTCTTCCAGCTTAGGTTTTACTTACAAATGGAATCCTTATAATGATCAATGGGTGCATGTTTCCGTAGCCTATGTGATCACCCCTGAAGGACAAATTTCCAGATATTTAAAAGGCATCCCGATGGATGAAAGGACTCTACGATTATCTCTCGTAGAGGCTGGAAACGGTAAAATCGGCGATTTGACTGACAGTGTTGCCCTTTTTTGCTTCCAATTTGATCCATCCAAAAATAGGTATACATTATACGCATTCAATATCATGCGAATCGGCGGTTTTCTTACTGTCGTTATCCTTGCAGCGTTCTTATTCCGCTTTTGGAAGAAACAAAACTCGTCTAGTACAGTATAAATAAAGGAAGGAGTGATTTCGATCCGATGAACTGGTTCTCTCTTATTACGGCGACAAGCTTCATGCCGGTTCCAGCGACTAAAGAATCGGGAGATGTAGACAGCCTCTATATCTTTCTTCTTGTTTCGGGCCTTATTTCTTTTATCATTCTCATTGGGGGAATGGTAATATTCATTTTCAAGTATAGAAGAAAAACTGAAGACCAGAAAAGTGCGTACATCACGCACAATACTCTTGCTGAGTTTCTTTGGTCCTTCATACCTTTCGTGATCATGATGATCATCTTCGCTTGGGGATGGAGTGTATTTCACGATCTTCGCAGAGTCGGAGAGAAAGGTGATGTTGAGGTTCACGTAACTGCTCGTCAATGGGCTTGGACTTTCAAATACGCGAATGATATCGAGATCAATAGCCCTAGCGATAAAAAGTTAGTGGAGAATGATCCGGACTCTACTCTTCTCAAACCTGAGATCGTAGTAGTTCCAGTAGGTAAAACCATTCGTTTCATTCTTACTTCTGACGATGTTCTACATAGTTTCTATGTTCCTGCATTCAGGAACAAAATGGATGCGGTTCCCGGCCGAAGAACAACTTTCACTTTCACTCCGATTGAGAAAGGGGACTTCACAGTATTCTGTACTGAATATTGCGGAACCAAACACTCCAATATGATGGCTACGATCCGCGTGGTAGACGGCGAACAATTCGCTGCTTGGCAGGCTGAAAAAATTGCCGGAATGGCTGGCGCTAACAACAAGGGACCTGCGGAAAGAGGAGAAGCTCTTTTCAAAGGAAGCCTTGGATGCAGCGGATGTCACTCCATCGACGGATCCAGGATTGTCGGACCAACTTTCAAAGGTCTTTATGGTAATAAGAGAGACTTCGCAGACGGATCTTCTGTAACTGCGGATGACGCTTATATCAAACAATCCATCCTTGTTCCAACAGCTAAGATTGTAGCTGGATTCCCTCCTGCGATGTCTTCTTTCCAAGGAAGGATCAAAGAGGACGAGATCAAGGACATCATCGAATTCATTAAGACGCTTAAATAGGATTACGGACAATGGCCCACGAGCAACATAATTACCTGAATCACCAAAAGGGGATTTGGTCCTGGCTTACTACCTTAGATCATAAGCGTATCGGGATCATGTACTTTGTCGCGATCATGAGCTTCTTCTTTTTAGGAGGAGTTTTCGCATTATTAGTTCGCGCAGAATTATTCACACCGGGAAAAACCCTTTTCTCCGCAGACGTTTATAACAGAATGATGACCTACCATGGAGCCATTATGGTGTTCATGGTAATCGTTCCTGGTATTCCTGCAATTTTCGGAAACTTCGTTCTTCCGATCATGATTGGAGCGAAAGACGTAGCTTTCCCAAGATTGAACTTAATGAGCTGGTACATGCTGATGATTGGTGCCGCGATCACCGGTTCCACTCTATTCTTGGAAAACGTAGATACCGGTTGGACCTTCTACACTCCATATTCTTCCATTAAAACCGGATTGGGAGTGATCCCGATGGTTCTTGGAGTATTCATCATCGGATTCTCCTCCATTTTAACCGGTTTGAACTTCATCGTTACCACTCATAAACTGAGAGCGCCTGGAATGACCATGAACAGAATTCCTCTCATGGTTTGGGCACTTTACTCAACTGCGATCCTGCAAGTATTGGCAACTCCGGTTCTTGCGATCACTCTGCTTCTTTTGATTGCAGAGAAAACTCTCGGAGTGGGGATTTTCGATCCTCAGTTGGGAGGAGATCCGGTCCTATTCCAGCACTTCTTCTGGTTTTATTCTCACCCTGCGGTTTATATCATGATCCTTCCTGCGATGGGAGTGATCTCCGAGTTGGTTGCTACTTACTCTCGTAAAGTGATCTTCGGATATACTGCAATCGCTTACTCTTCCTTAGCGATCGCCGGGGTTTCCTTCTTAGTATGGGGACACCACATGTTCGTTTCCGGGCAATCCGAGTTTGCGGGAATTCTGTTCTCCTTCATCACAATGCTTGTAGGGGTTCCTACAGCGATCAAATTGTTCAACTGGATCGCAACCATGTATAAAGGAAGTATCCGTCTGGACGCTCCGATGCTGTTCGCGATCGGGTTCATGTTCTTATTCACCATCGGTGGATTGACCGGAGTGTATCTGGCTTCTACCGGTATGGACGTTCACTTCCACGATACTTACTTCGTGGTGGCTCACTTCCATTACGTAATGGTTGGTGGAACTTTGATGGCTCTTATGGGAGCGTTGATCTACTGGTTCCCTAAAGTTACCGGAAAAATTTACAGCGACCTAACAGGAAGAATTTCCTGGGTATTCATCTTCTCAGGATTTAACGTTACCTTCTTCCCTCAATTCATCTTGGGAAATATGGGAATGCCTCGTAGATATTACGACTATCTTCCTACATTCACTGAATTAAACCAAATGTCCACTTTCGGATCTTGGTTGATCGGAACAGGATTCTTGATCGGACTTTTTGGAGTGATCTATGCACTTCTGAAAGGTAAAGAAGCAGGAAACAATCCTTTCGGAGGAAAAACTTTGGAGTGGACTATTCCTTCTCCTCCTCCACACGAAAATTTTGAATCTACCCCAGTACTAACCGGAGGGCCTTATGAGTACCGCTAATCACTCGGGTGGTTTTCATCACGCGCATCATTTTAACAGCGCAGAGCATCAATACGAATCTTCTAAACAAGGGATCTGGTTATTCCTTGTAACGGAAATCCTAATGTTCGGTGGATTATTCGTAGGATATTCCATCTACCATTCTCTTTACCCTCAAGTTTTCCATGCGGGAAGTAAGCAGCTTTCCGTAGTTTTGGGAGCTTTGAACACAGTAGTTCTTCTATTCAGCTCATTCACTATGGCGCTTGGGATCAACTATGTGCAAAGAGGTCTTAAAAACAAAGCGATCATCGCTCTTGCAGTGACCATCGCTTGTGCTGCGATCTTCATGGTCGTAAAATTTTTCGAATATACTCACAAGTTCCACGTAGGTACCGTACCTGGAAAATACGCTTACACTGAAGAGTTAAGCGCTTCCGGTGAGAAGGTAACCAAAGTGGGTGCTCTACTTGCAGAAGCTAATAAACTTAGCGTAGTAGAAAGAGAGCACAAACTTCACCTGGACGAAACTGAATACGAACACCTTACCCTTTTGGAAAAAACCAAAAACTGGCCTTTGTTCTTCGGATTCTATTTCGTAATGTCCGGTATTCACGGTTTGCACGTTCTTGCAGGTGCATTCCTGATCTTCTGGGTACTTTTGAAAGTGATCAGAAACCAAGTTGGTCCTGAATATTACACTCCTGTAGAAGGTGTGGGTCTATTCTGGCACGTGGTAGACTTGATCTGGATTTACCTCTTCCCACTTCTTTATCTGGTAGGATAAGTCCAAATCACAAGAAAGCGGCCGAAAGGTTTGCTGCAAAAAAGCCGGGGTACTTCTCCGGCTTTTTTATTTTCTGCCTTTAAAGCAGCACATAAAAAAACTGCGAAGAAACGGCGAATCCTGCCGATATTTGAGAAGAGACAGGTTTTCCCGGACGCAATATGCAAAATATAGATTATTCCAGAAGACTGAGACAATCCGGAACCAGAGGTCCGGCCCCACGTCAGGGAGAGTCTTTTCCAACCGTGCAAACAATCCAGCATGTGAGGGGAGGAAATTCTCCGATCCGTTCTTTCCCAAGTTCCAGATCCATCTTTTTAGTTTTGGTGGGAGCCATTTCTCTTTTTACAGGCGGGGTAGTAGTCGGTCTTAGATTGGATCAGAAGGAGCAGGCATTTGCTCAAAACGAGACCCAGTCTTTTTATAATGCGGGAAAAAATGTTAGAACGGAACAATCCGTAGAAGAAAGAGAAAATTCTTCTTCCGAAACGGTAAGTTCTAACACTAACGAACCTTCTTCTGAAACTAGCACTTCTCAGAATTCCAATAAAAGTCCTGGGCTTAAATTTCCAGCCAGATCGGATAAGGAAAATTATTTCTTATCTATCCCAACTGAGGATTCGGTCGAGGCGATGGAAATTGGAAAAAAATTGCTCAGAGCAAGACCTGAGTTCCAAGGAAGATTTTTCAGATCCAAAGACGGAGAATTATTCCTAGGATATTTTTACGGAAAAGAAGAAGCTACCAAGGCTCTGGAATCGATTCGTCCTCTGAACGATCCGATTTTTCACAAAACTTCCGTTCACAAACTTCAATTTTGATCTGAATCTTCTGACAATATTCAGTATCGAGCGTTTCCTTATTTTTTCCTTGACTTTGCCTCAAAATTTGCTATATTTTTGGGCAGAGTTTTAACGGAAGTCTTAATACTAATTGGCTGGCAAAAAGAAACAATCTGGCTACGATCATGGCGTAGGTGACTACGTCGTATATCCGATCCACGGGGTAGGTGAAATCACCGAAATCGCTAAAAAAGTTATCCTGGGAAAGAAAAAAGAGTGCTACGTAATGGAAATCCAGGGTAGCAAGATGAAGGTGATGATCCCGGTCGATAAAGCAAAACAGGTCGGAATTCGACCGATTATCGACAAGAAGGATATCAAAAAAGTTATCAATCTACTCAAGAAAGACGAGGTCGATACTGAAGAGGACTGGAAGATCAGGTACCAAAACAACCTGAACAAAATAAAGTCCGGATCGATCTTCGAAGTGGCGGATGTGTGCAGGAATTTATTCCGCAGGGCAAACGGTAAAGAACTGTCCATCATGGAACGTAAATTGTACGAAAGTGCGTACAATCTAGTGAAGATGGAAGTCGCCCTAAGCAAAGGAGTTTCCCAAGAAGAAGCTGGGAACCTTGTGTCAGATGTTCTAGCTAGTACATTCGCTCCGGGAGAAAGAGTTCCCGTAGCTGCAGTCGACATAGACGAAGAATAATTTCCGATAAAACTCGAATCTTATTTAAAGGATTTGAGTTATGGCGTATTTTTATAAAGGTCTAACGGCCGTCCTACTCTCCTTAGTGTCATTTTTTGTGACACAAAAACAAACCCAAGAGTTTGTATTCTCAGGCTCTAGTGCAGGGCTTGTACTCGTTATTTCTCTCGTACTTTTGTTCGGTGAAACTAAACTATTTCCAAAACTTCGCGGAGACGTTATTTTTTGTGTAGGCGTGGGTGCATTATTAGGATTTGCCCTAGCTTGGTTTATTGGAACTATCATCCGTTTCGAGGAATTGAATCTTGCATTATATCTAATCCTAGGTCTTTTCGGAGCTAGAGCAGGTAAGTCATTCGCAAAAGAACCCGGCCTTTCCGTGTTCGGAGGCGGCGGCGGTGGACCTACTTCTCTCGTAGATCCATTTGGTGTTGCTTCTATCGGAAAAGACGAAGTCAGAGATAAAATTCTGGATACTTCTGTCGTGATCGACGGAAGAATATTAGATATTGCTGATACACATTTTATCGATGGTCCTCTCATTCTACCAAACTTCGTGTTGAGAGAGATCCAGCTAATCAGTGACTCTTCTGACCCAATCAAAAGAGCAAGAGGACGTCGTGGTTTGGAGATGTTGAACAAACTCCAAAGAAAAGGTTCCATCGAAGTTAAGATCACTTACAAAGATTATTCAGACACCAGAGAAGTTGACGCTAAGTTGATCAAACTGGCTCGTGATACCGGTGGAAAGATCGTAACTAACGACTTCAACTTGAACAAAGTCGCAGAACTCCAAGGAGTAAAAGTCCTGAACTTGAACACCTTGGCTAACGCATTAAAACCTGTCGTTCTTCCCGGCGAAGAATTGGCTATCCAAGTCATCAAAGAAGGAAAAGACGAAAACCAAGGTATCGGCTATTTAGAAGACGGAACCATGGTAGTGATAGAGAACGGCGGACATCTAGTCGGTAAAGAAGTGAAAGTTACCGTTACTTCTATCATCCAAACTGCTGCCGGAAAAATGATATTCACCAAAGCTAATGGAAACAGCGGTTTTGATAAAGGTGAACGCGCCCCTGAAAAAGAAAACAGAGGTGGTAAGGGCGGAGAACGCGGAGAAGATCGTGGAAATAGATACGATCGTGGTGAACGAGGAAACGAGGAAAGAGGAAATCGTAAAGATTACCAAAACAAAAACCAGAACCGCGGCAATTACCAAGACAGAGGCGATAAAAACGAGAGCAGAGGAGACGATTTCGGAAATCGTAAAGACTTCCAAGATCAGCAGCAACAACAGTAATAGCCTTCTCTAAAGAGACAGAATGCGGGTCGGATTAGGAATTGCCTTCAAATTCGACCCGGTTCCGAATTGACGGTATCCTACCCCGAAAAAAAATTGAAATACGATCTCAATAAGGAGAGCCAAATGCAGGCCCAAGCGCAAGTGAAGGGACTGAAGGAGCTCGGTATAGAGCCCTCCGAAGTCTTCCATAACCTTTCATACGACGAAATTTTCGAACACGAAAAGAATAACGGTGAAACCGTTCTTTCCTCTAACGGAACCATGATGGTGGATACCGGTATTTTCACCGGACGTTCTCCAAAAGATAAATACTTCGTAGATGAACCTTCTTCTAACAAGAATATCTGGTGGTCTCATATTAACTTTAAAGCTTCCGAAGCGGTATTCGAAGAGCTTTATCAAAAATGTGTAAACTATCTTAGCGGAAAAAAACTCTACGTATTCGACGGATACGCAGGAGCAAATCCTGAGACCAGGATCGGTCTTCGTGTAGTTTCCGAAAAAGCATGGCAGCACCATTTCTGCACCAATATGTTCCTTCGCCCTAGCAAGGAAGAGTTGGCTAACCTTCTTCCTGAATTCACTATCATCAACGCTTGCGGAGTGAAGAACGAAAAATACAAAGAGCATGGCCTGAACTCGGAAGTATTCGTGATCTTCAACCTTGCAAAAAAACTCTGCATCATCGGCGGGACCGAATACGGCGGAGAAATGAAGAAGGGTATCTTCTCCGTAATGAACTATAAGTTGCCATTACAGGGAATCGTTTCTATGCACTGTTCCGCGAATATCGGAAACAAGGACGGAGACACCGCTCTATTCTTCGGACTTTCCGGGACCGGTAAAACTACTCTTTCCACTGACCCGAACCGCAAACTGATCGGAGACGATGAGCACGGTTGGGACGATAACGGGATTTTCAATATCGAAGGCGGTTGTTACGCGAAAGTGATCAACCTGGATCCTAAAACTGAACCTGAAATTTTCGAAGCAATCAAAAGAGATGCTCTTTTAGAGAACGTAGTTTACGACGAAAAAACGAAAGTTGTAGATTATACTTCCGCTGCTAAAACCGAAAACACCAGAGTTTCCTACCCGATCTACCATATCAAAAACATCCAAGTTCCTTCTAAAGGCGGTCACCCTAAAGTGATCATCTTCTTGACTTACGATGCATTCGGAGTTCTTCCTCCAGTGTCTCGTCTGTCTATCGAACAAGCGATGTATCACTTCCTTTCCGGTTACACTGCGAAAGTTGCAGGAACTGAAAGAGGTGTTAAAGAGCCTACCGCTACATTCTCCGCTTGTTTCGGAGCTGCGTTCATGACACTTCACCCGACTGTTTATGCTCAGTTATTAGGTGAGAAGATGCGTAAACATAATGTTCGCGCATATTTGATGAACACAGGACTTGTTGGTGGAGCTTACGGAACTGGTAAGAGAATGAATCTTCCTTCTACTCGTAAAATTATCGACGAGATCATGAACGGAAACATCGACAAAGCTCAGTTTGTGAAGCACCCGATCTTCCAAGTAGAATATCCTAAAACCGTAGAAGGTGTGGATAGTTCCATCCTGGATCCTCGTGAGGCTTGGGCGGATAAAGCTGCTTACGATGAGTCTTCTAAAAAGCTTGCCGGCATGTTTATTGAGAACTTCAAAAAATATGTAGAAGGTTCTAAAGACTTCGACTTCACAGCGTTCGGACCTCAGATATAGGCTGATCTCTAAAAAGTCGGATCTATTCCGGAGGAGTAAGTGGAATTTCCCCTTACTCCTTTTTTATGCCCTCATAGTGTCGGTAAGTTGTTGACAAACCGTTGTGCGGCGCATAATCATCATACAATACATAGGGATCAAAAGTATGGAAAAGGAAATCAAAGAAGCACTGAATTTCGCGATCGGAGCGGCAAAAACCCTGAGGGAACAAGCGGACAGTATTCTTTTAAAAGTGGAAAAAGAATTTAAAGAGCTCTCCGCAAAAGGTTCTCAAGACCAAAGCGAAGTTGCAAACAATCTTAGAAAGTATATCGAAGACGCATTACGTTCCGTGGAAGGTCTTGCGGGCCAAGTGAATTCTAAAGTAGAAGAAGCTAAAAAAGAATTCGGTAAGAAAAACTCTAACGACTAAGATCTTTTCGTTTATCCTTCCCCGCCAATCCAAATCAATTTTACAAATCAAAGCCTGGGATCATCCGATTCCAGGCCCAACCATTTCGCCAATCTTTCCTTGAAAGAGATTGGAGGAGGACTTTCCATATCCAGCTCGAAAGAAGTATTCCATAAAGAAATATTCTGATCGAATTTGATCTGAAGAATGTTCCGGATGATTTTCTTGGAGTCGGTAAACCATTCTGAAGAGGGGATCCCTTTTTCGGTCAGATAACCTTCTATCAAATCGATCGTTCTATAATCGGAAGAAAGAGAAGAATAAGAAAAAGAATCATCTGCAAATTCCGAGAATATATTCTCCCATTCATCCGCAAAATTTCTTTCTTTGTTCCTGCAATCGTAGGCTTGGCAGATGGATGCTCCGTAAAAGGAATAATTCTGACTGCGGGGATCTCCTGTATAAACGGGATGGATCATACATCCTATTCTACTTCTAACTTTTATTTCCGGAGAAGCTCCGCTTACTTCTTCCGTTAGCATTCCTAAGAAGGGGCAGTTATAGGTGAGTGGGTCCTTCTTAATGTAATTTTTTTCCGCTTCTTCTCTTACCTTTCTGAACTCCGCCATAGTATAAGGTCTGGAGAAGTCGACGGATTTTTTGAAAGTTTCAGTTCTATCTTTTAAGAGGGTTTTGAATTGATCCGGTTTTAATTCTAGATTGAATAATCCGCAACAAGCTCCGCAAGAAAACGGAACATCTGCGGAAGGTTGGCAAAGTCCCACTTACAGACCGCCGTGAGGCAGATTCCCGGGTTTAGAAGGAAGAAATCCCAAGAACGAAAGTTCCAATTCTTTAGTCTCAGGATTTTCTACTATATTGCAATTCAGAGGGAAGATCTGCATTCTATCTTCGTGGAAAACGATTACCTTTCCTCTGTACTTTTCGATCTGCTCTCCTATAAAATCCTGTTTGATCATCGGAGCAGCGACTAGAGAAGATTCGGATTTTATACCACGGAAGAATAGATGATTATTCGAGTTAGTAGAAACTAAGAAGATACTGATCCTCTCTAATTCCTCTAACTCTGTCAGAAGGTTTTCAAAATAATACTGGAATGTGATCAGATATCCGTCTGCGGATTCAGGCTGGATCTGACCTTTGGAGTAAAGATCGATCCAGTTGATCATCTTGTAGATCGTATCCTTATTCGCAAAAAGTATTTCAGGTAGATCCGTAACGACAGGAGTGATCTCTAATTTTCTGAAATCATGTAGGCATTGGAACATCAGTTCCCACCATCTTTCCGTATTATAAGCGTCGTCAGGATTGTTCGGGATGTATTTTCCTAAAGAGTGATTCTGGTGATCGCTGAACAGGATACCTCCGATCACTTTTGAAAATTCCTCGAAAGCGAAGATCAGATATTCCATCAATTGATAGGAAGTAAGTGATTCTTCTTTTTGTTTTTCAGTGAATTTATAATAAGACGCTGCGATCGGATTCGGATAAAATTTAAATATCAAAGAAGGGTTAATGATCTTATGGACCGGTTTCCCTTTTGTAGGATCGGAAACCACTCTAATGATCGGTTGTCCATGTAAGCTATAGTTCGTCCAAGTTAGATCGCTTGGATCATAATTTCTTCTGGCATGTTCCTTTGCTAAATACAGGGACTCGCCTATACTTCTGTCAGCGAATAAGTTCGTATAAAATTGGATCGTGAAATCGATCGTATTCTGATTGTCTGCGATTTCCCAGTTAGTACCGATAAAACTTTTGATCCCGGACATCAAGAATGATCCGGCAAAATTGTTCATTAGGTCCGCATTCAGATTTCTGGTAGCGCTCTTATTGGATTGGCAGGAGTTAGAGAAAACCATATCCGTATTAAATCCGGAGTTTTTGATCTCTCTTGCTTTTAGGATCTTTCCTTCAGAGATCAACCATCCATTCTCCAAAGGATCATCGGAGAAATACAAATGTCCAGAGTAATGGATGATATTCTTTCCTTTGATCAAAGAAAGAAGTTTTAATTTAGTAACTTGGCGTCCGCCTATGAATTCTATTTCTAATCTGGAACTTGGTACCTTCTCACTTAAAACCCTAAAGATCTGCTCTCCTTCTTTCTGGGCCCATTCTAGATCCTCGGTTGGATCCGCGATGATGAGCATACGGAGTTTCTCTTTCTCTTTAAATGCACCGCTGCTGGATTCTCCTCTTACGGTTTTTCCTATATAAAATTTGTCTGAGAGAAAACAAGTGCCGTCATGTAGGAGTTCCCACGGAATCACTCCTAACTTAGGATCTATATTAAAGTGAAGGTATTTTTCAGTAGTAAGTCTGAGTTTTTCTTGGATGGCCGCAGGAAAAAACTGATCGTAAAAAGTTTCTCCCAGGATCTTTAGATCATGAAGAATGTCGGTTTCTAGAGTTGGAGTATGTCCTGATTTTTGGTGGATCGCTACGGAAACACGAACTAAGTTTTCGATTTCCTTAATATACTCTAGGATTAGATCTTCGTCCATTGTGGACTGAAGATGTGATTCCGATCCGCTGCCGGAACTATCCAGAATATTGAATACGTTTACGGCACCGACTCTGTCTATGATTAGGTTCAGCATTGGATCTACAGACTGCGCCTAAGAAGTTTCCTCGCCGTGACATAAGAGTCAGGAAGGAAACCGGTTACAACGCTCTTAATCCAAAAGGATAAAGAGATCTATGGATTTAGACAAGTCTTTTCCCTGAAACTCTACTGTGTACTTTCCTTCTCTCAATCCGGAGAAATTAGTGATCCCTTCGGAGTTGAATTGGTTGGAAAGTATGAATCTTCCGTCCTTAGAAAGATTTACTCTTTGGAAATCTTCCGGTCTTGGACATTCGATTTTGACACTTAAGTAAGCGGTTTCGTCGGTTTCTTGTACGACTTGGTAAGTGAACTTGCAGTCCTTATCCATTTTTTCTTCAAATACGATGAACTCGGAAGAAGAAGGCGATTTTGCTACTGCGGAACGCATAGCAGGCGCATAATCTACACGAGTGTTGATTTGAAGAGTTTCGATCAGGCTTCCGAAAAGTTGTGCTCCGGATTTTCCTAATTTAACTACGATAGATTCTTTTCCTTGTGCCTTACGGGATAATTCCATTTCCACATATCTTTTCAGATATTCCGGAAAAGGTTTCACCTGCCAGCCTTCGTTTAGTTCGGCCTTATTCAGATCCAGATCCTCTTGGAAGGATTGGAAAGAATGTGTACGTGAAGCTGAATCGAAGTAAGACTCACCGGCAGCTTTTAGACTAGCCTGGAGTGCTTCTTCCATTCTAATAAGTTCGTTTTGTAGTTCGGTGTCTTTTTCTAGTTTAGTCAGAACTTCAGGTTTCCCTTCAAATAGTGACTGGATGATTTCTGGCACCGAGTTTTCGCGGTTGGATTCCATTTGAGTAAGATTCTCCAATAGGTTTTAAGACGATTGTTTCTACTCGGACAATTCCGAAAATTTGAGTTTTTTTTGTATTTTTTCGATCAATCTGAGTAGTGTAACGCTCACATTTCCCTCGGTTATCCCTAAAAGGTCAGCAACCTCTCTGTATGGGGTCCTTGCCAGGAAATGGCCTTTTTTGCGCTTTTCTAAGAGTTTTTTCCGTTGTTCGTATTTCTTCTTTAATGCTTGGGAAGTTTTATCTATTTCTTGAGGAAGTAAGGGGGCTTTCTTAACAGTTACAGTCTGCTTTTCTTTCAGCTCCAGAATATTTAAATATAGAGACGTAATCTTGTCTTCCATACGTATATTCTCTTCTTCCCGCTTGGAAAGTTCGGAGCGAAGGCCTAAAATTTTCTTTTTAATTTCGTCCACGCTCAGATTCGTTTTTTCGATCAGGAATTGGATCTCTTCTTCGTCTAGGTTCAGGTAATATATATAAGAAAGTTTAAAAATGACTCTCTTCTCTACGCCTATCTCTCCGAGCACCTGGTGGAAATGTTTGGTTAACTCTTGGGCTTCTTCCACTAGATCCGGGCGAAGATCCGGTTCGTCTTCGATAGTCGCGTATTCTTTTCCTTCCTTGTTGATCTTTCCAAGGTTGGTCATCTTTAGCTCTCGTTTGGTTCTTTGCCAATCGATGAGCATATTACGTAGAACTGAGTAGAACCATGTTCTAAAACTTGATTTACCTTTGAAGCTAGAGAACCTAGCTCCGGTTTTCAGTCTTTCGAACGCGTATAAGAAAAAGTCTCCGGCATCATCTTCACTGAGGTGGAAGATCTTCATCGGAAAATTGTAAATATCTTCGGAATAGGACTCGAAGAATAACTTGAGAGCGGCCTCGTCTCCTTCCCCGCATCGGGTAACTAGGTCGAGGGTTTTATCCTTTGACAAATTCATTCTTTATGTAACCTTGCACCTGAGAGCCAACGATATGAGACGTAGTATATCCCTTGGAATTATCTTGGCCGCGTTCCATCTAAGCACCTTTGCGCAAAACGATAAAGTAATAAATTTTCTTTTCCCGGTGAAAACCGACGGAATCGAGAATAAGGTTACCTCAGTGTTCGGAGAATCCCGGGGGGACCATTTTCATAACGGAATGGACATCGCTTCTACTGGAGACCCGGTTTTGGCGATGGCGGAGGGAAAGATCCTCTACTCATGGTTTGGCGAAGACGATCCTTTTGGGGAAGAATTCGGAACCGGAAACTCGGTTTGGCTGGATCACGGAAATGGGACGTATTCTTCCTACTACCATTTGAAGGATGGACGACTTCCCGGTTTATTAGAAGAACGTCTAGTCGCCGGCGGAGAGAAGATCGCCTATACCGGAAACACAGGCCACTCCAGCGGAGCCCACCTGCATTTTGTTTTACTAAAAGATTTCGGAAAGACCATCCAAGATCCTATGAAGGTTTTGCCTATCGTGGAAGATGAAAATCCTCCAGTGATCGGAAATCTACTGATCCATCAGGACGAATATAAATACAGCCAGGTCAACGACGGAGACAATATCAATATTTCGAAGGCATTTCCTGTTACGGTAGGGATCCAAGACGCGGGAAAAAAACCGGGCCAAAGAAGAGGTGTTTCTCAGATCCAAGTCTCCTTGAACGGGCAATTATTGAAGAAGGCAAGCTTTTCCAATCTACATTACGAAAAAGGAGAATGGAAAAACTCAGAGGGTTTTCCTTTTACGGAACTCTATTTTAAGGACCAATATTTGATAGGTCATTTAGATTTTCGTAATGGGGAGAATGTGATAAAGGTTCTTGCCTGGGACTTTCGTCAAAATCTTACCGAAAAAACGTTTACCTTTTACGTAAACCGCATCCGTTAACCGTCCAATAAGTTTATTCTATCCGGTCCTTTCGGAAAATAGGGTACCCTTATGTTTGAAGTCGTAGATCTCCCAGGTTTGCCTAGGAAAAAGTATCTTTTAGGGATCGCGATCGTTGTAGGCTTGATGTCTGCAGGGATCTTGGGCTTTGAATTTTTAACAGGCAACCATACTTTCAGGCCTGGATATACAGTTGCAGGGATCACCTCTATCCTATGTTGTTTTCTACTGTATAAGTCCAGATACAAAGAAGCGGTTTATCTTTCTTCTTTTTTGTTCGCTTTAGCTTTAGGACTCGGAGTTGTTTACGGTCCTGGTGTTAAGAATGCAGCAGTTTGGTTCCCTGTTTTAGTTTTTTTTCAACTCTATTTCTTCAATCGTAAGATGGCAGTTCTTGCAATGTTCTATTGTTTAGGACTTATCTTTTGGAAAACCGGAATTTCGTTCGGATCGGTTGGTGGTGAAATTTATACGGATTCTATTGCATCACTTTGTGTTCTTACGTTATTCGCCGTTTTGATAGGTGCGAACATGGACAAGCTGATCCTGGATAAGGATGTTCTTTTAAAAGAGCTCACTCATAGGGTCAGAAATAATATGCAGGTGATACTGGAGATGGTCTCTTTTTTGAAAGATTCGGAACATTCTTTAGAAACTCATAATGTACTTCAGGTTTTGGAAAGAAGAATATTAGCTCTTACTTCCGTCCATACTGTCTCCCAAGATGCGGCACATATACAAAGTGTTTCTATAGGAGAAGTGATCGAAAATTATCTGAATCGTATCGTCTCCAAATACAAGGCTCTTCCGAACTTGGATCCGGTTGCAAAACATTACCAGTTAGATGTGAAAGAAGCGAACCTTCTTCTTTTAGTGTTGGGAGAAATAGTTTCCGCAACTTCAGAATCGGTTACGAATCATGTGGAAGATCTGAAGATCAGTTTTAGGAATCCTACGGTTAAAACCTTGGAACTACAAGTAGAGGGTGCAAGTTTAACGGAAGGGGATTGGAGTCGTTTTTCTAGAGATTTACTCAGTCATTCGGGCGGAGATCTAAAGGTGGATCCTAGCGGAAGTGGAAAAGTTTCGGCGAGTTTGGTGACTTTAAAAAGATAAACCTTATTTTTTGTTTTTCCAATCTTCAAAATCGATCCTATAAAGAACATGAGTTCTGAGAGAGGATCCTAATTTAACTCTAGGATGTTCGAATTCTCCTGAATAATGGAATCCTAAACTATTCATCACTCCTCTGGAAGGATGATTGATCCTGGAAGTAAAAGAAACGATCTTTTTTATTTGAATATTCTCAAATCCGAATCTCAAAACTTCTGCGGCAGCTTCTTTTGCGAATCCTTTTCCCCAAAAGTTTTGGTCCAATCTCCAGCCTATTTCCAATGCGGGTGTGAAGAAGGATCGAAAATTTGTGTACATAAGTCCGGTGAATCCGAAAAATTTTCCGGAAAACTTTTCTTCTAATGCAAATAATCCGAAGCCGAATTTTTCCCAATGCTCGTCGATCTTAAGTATGAGTTTTTCTGTTTCGGATTTATTGAGTAATTTGGGAAAAAATCTCATCACACTCGGATGAGAGTTCATTCTGGAAAATGGCTCCAGATCGTCCGGTTTCCATTTTCTTAATAGTAAGCGGGAAGTTTCCAGCATCTGCAGATCGTAAGAGTAGGGGTCAATCCGGAAAGAATTTAGATCTTAACCGCTTGTTTGGTTCCGTTCGTTCCGTAGACCCTTACATTGTCTCCGAAACTTTCGTATACGGTTTCTTCTCCCAATAATGTAACCAATCGATTCATCAGTTCAGGATTCGGCTGTACTGAGTAATGATTATGAGCGCGGATTACTTTCTTCTCTTCGTCCCCGGAGATTAGATGGAAATATACTTGGGAATTTCCCTGATATGCTGCCAGTAAAGTATGCAGTTGCCCGATGATATCCGGCATTTTTCGATGGCGGTCTCCAAGTTTGATATGAAGAGCCTTTTCCATTTTATCTTCGATGGTAGCATCGTTCAATATTTCGAAACTATTTACTTTGATCTGTCCTCTGAGCTCGGATTCTCCTGCTTCTATCCTGTCCAGATCTCCTTTTAGGAATACCGCCTGGTCTTCTTTGATGATCTCTTTGAACTTTTGGTAAACTTTAGGGAAGGCCACACATTCAATTTCTCCGGTGCGATCTTCCAATTTGAAGTTTACGAATTCTTCTTTTTTCTTGGTGAATTTGATCTTTAAGGAAGTAAGAATTCCGGCTATTTCTACCTTATTGCCTGCTTTAATATTATCTAATGTTTCAATCGGAACCGAGTTTAGACTTTTTAAGTGGCCTTTGTATTTATCTAAAGGGTGTCCGGAAAGGAAAAGGCCGGTGACAGATTTTTCTCTCTTTAGTCTGTCTTCCATTTCCCATTCGTCTGCGTCTTTAGGAAGTTTTAATTCGTAGCTGAGCCCGCTGTCTCCGAAAAGAGAGAATTGACCTTCTCTTGATCTTTCCTGTTCTTTTTGTGCGAATGAAACCAGGCTATCCATGGACTCGAATAGGCATTTTCGAGTGTAGCCGAAAGAATCTAATGCACCACCTTGCACTAACGCCTCGAGGATTTTTTTATTCAATACTCGAGTGTCTATATTGGTCATGAACTCGGTGATCTCTTTAAAACCTCCGAGATTCTTTCTGGCTTGGATAATATTTTCTGCTGCGCCTTCTCCCACACCTTTCATTGCAGAGATACCGAATCGAATTGTTTGGTCGTCGATTACGGAGAAGGATACGTCCGACTCGTTTACGTCAGGAGTCAAAACGTTGATCCCCATTTCGCGGGCGTTATTGATATATTTTGTGATATCGGTGGTTTTAGAATGATCTCCCGCGAGCAATGCTGCCATATACTCGGTAGGATAATTTGCCTTCATATAGGCGGTTTGGTAAGTGACTAACGCGTAGGCCACGGAGTGGGATTTATTGAATCCATATCCTCCGAATTTTTCCAACTGATCGAAAAGTTCTTCCGCGAATTTTTTTGCATGGCCTTGCGCTTGGGCACCGTCGATGAACTTGACCCGCAGAGGATCCATAAGTTCTTTTTTCTTCTTGGCCATTGCTTTTCGGAGCATATCCGATTCGCCCATGGTGTATCCGCCCACGACACGGGAGATACTCATCACCTGCTCTTGGTAAACAGTGAGCCCGAATGTTTCTTTTAAGATAGATTCTGTGGAAGAGTGTGGATATGTAACGGGCTTTTTACCGCTCTTACGCTCCAAGTATTCCTCTAACATCCCTGATTCCATAGGACCGGGACGATAAAGTGCGATCAAGGCTACAATCTCGTCGAAATTAGAGACCTGGCTTCGCGCCACAAGATCCGTGATACCGGTGGATTCTAACTGGAAGATCCCAAGTGTATTCGCTTTTCTTAATAAAGCATAGGTGTTTGCATCATCCAGAGGGATTTTATCCAGATCTAATTCGATCCCTCTTCTTTCTCTTACAAGTTTGATCGCATAGTTCAGGGTCGTTAAGTTTTTGAGACCCAAGATATCCATCTTGATGAGACCGACGGCTTCCAAATTGTTTTTTTCATACTGAGTTACGATAGAACGGAAGCCTGGTTTGTCCTTCTCCGCAACTGTGGAAAGAGGAACAACTTCCTCTAAAGGAAAAGGTGAGATTACAACACCGGCCGCGTGGCGTCCGGGTTGTCTATGGTTTCCTTCCAGACGTTTTGCGATCGCGAATATTTTTTTGTTTAATTCGTCTTTTTCACTGGCTAGTTTTAAGTCACCGGACATAGCCAGAGCTTCGTCGATTGTGATACCGGGTTTGCTTGGACAATAACTTGTGAGTTTATTAGATTCTTCGAATGGAAGATTCATCACTCGTGCAACGTCTTTGAGTGCTGCCTTTGCGCCTAAGGATCCGAACGTAATGATCTGACCGACTCTATCTTCTCCGTATTTTTGGCGGATATAATTGATTACTTCTTCTCGGCGTTCCACGCAGAAGTCCGTATCTATATCCGGCATGTCCTTCCTGTCCGGATTCAAAAATCTTTCGAAGAGCAGGTTGAACTGTAAAGGTTCTACGTTTGTAATTCCAAGTGCATAAGCCACGATGGAGCCTGCTGCGGATCCTCTACCAGGTCCAACCGGGATCCCGGTTTTTTTGGCAAAGTTAATATAATCCTGAACGATCAAGAAGTAACCTGCGAAGTGCATGCTCTTGATCGTGTTTAGCTCGAATTCCACTCTTTCTTTGATCTCGGGAGTGACCTGAGGGTAACGTTGGCTTATTCCTTCCCAAACCAGTTTTTCCATAAAACCGTATTCATCGAAACCGTTTGGAACTGCAAACTCAGGTAGAAGATAATTTCCGAATTTTAATTTGAGATCTACTTTATCACGAACTTCTAATGTAGAATAGAATGCCTGAGGAAGTTCAGGGAAGAGTGCCTTCATCTCCGCAGGACTTTTAACGTAGAAGTGTTGGTTGAACCCGAACTCCATCTCGTCTTCGATGTTCTTTCTCATTCCGATACGAAGAAGAATGTCCTGCGCTTCTTTATCGTCTTTTTTCAGGAAGTGAGAATCGTTTGTGACTACTAATTTGATCCCGGTTTTTTGAGCGAGATCGTATACACCTTTTGCAACAATATCCTGCTCGGGAATTCCGTGGTTTTGGATCTCTAAGTAGAAGTCTTCTTTATTGAAAATTTCGTTTAGTTTACCTGCAAGCTGGAAGGATTCAGGCGCCTTACCTTCTAAAATTTTGCGGTTCACTTCTCCGGCGAGGCAAGCAGTAAGACAGACCAAACCATCGCTATGTCTGTCCAGAAGATCGTAATCGATCCGTGCCTTTTTATAAAAACCTTCGGTATAAGATTTACTCGCGAGCTTTATTAGATTTTTGTAACCTACTTCGTTTTTAGCGAGAAGAATAAGATGGTATGCGTTTCCGTCGGCGATCTTAAATTCTTCCGTTTCCGCTTTTCTGTTAGGGGAAACGTAAAATTCGCAGCCGATGATGGGTTTTACGCCTGCTTTGGTCGCTTCATTGTAAAATTCGATGGCACCGAACATGTTTCCATGGTCAGTCATTGCCACGGAGCTCATACCAAGCTCCTTAACATGCTGCATTAGCTCTTTGATCCGGATCGCCCCGTCGAGCATAGAGTAGGTTGTGTGGAGATGAAGGTGGGCGAAGTCTTCCATACCAAGGGACATAATAGAAATCGGGTCCTGTCTCCGTCAAGCGGAGTAGCCGGAAATCTCAAAAACCGGTTCTGGATTTACGGATCGAAATGCCAGAATTTCCCGAAGCCTTTCCTTGAGAATCATAATGGGAAAAAATAATAAAATCTACTCTTTCTAAAACGATTCCCATGGGCGATTTACCGAAGTCTAAGCCGACTTATCGAAAGGTCCCTCCTGTAGTGATTTCTACTACTTATGGATAAGAAAAAATTTCAAAAAGAAGAGAAAGCGGATGAAAGACCCGGAAATCGGAGAAGTAGAAGTATAATTTAGAAAATCGAAATAGACTTAAAAACGCGGAGTGTTTTTATTCCCTTCAAAACAAATATGCAAAAAGAAAATTCAATCAACATAAGAATTGCCAGCCGTTCCGATCTAGAAGAACTTTCGGAATTATTCGATCTTTATCGTAAATTTTACGAATTACCTTCGGATCTTACGGGAGCTAAAAAGTTTTTAGAAGATAGACTTTTACATAAAGATTCCGTTTTGATCGTTGCAGAAGATGGAGGGAGATTACTCGGTTTCGCACAACTTTACCCGATCTTCTCCTCTTTATCCATGAGAAGGGACTATATTCTCAACGATCTGTATATTAGAGAAACGGAACGTAGAAGAGGGACCGCTAAAAAAATCCTGGACGGAGCCGCAAATCATGTAATCGAACACGGCGGCAAGGGAATGGGATTAGAAACTCATCCTGATAATCGCCACGCGAGACATTTATACGAACGTTTCGGATTTAAATTAAACGAGGAATATTTACACTATTATTGGGAGATCCCTAAGCAGAAGTAGGGGTGAAGATTCTTTATCTCTATTTTTTTTGAGCTTTTCTTGGGAGGGCTTTTTTTAATATATTCTGATTTATTTGGAATCTATTTGAGCTGATTTCAGTAATTAATTCTAATCTTAATAATTCCTGAATATCTCGATCAATTGTCTTATCTGACAGGTCTTTATATATTAAGATAAGTTCTCTAGACAATAGTGTCATCTCTTCTACAGATACAGGCCGATCATACGGCATGGATAATACCAGATTTCTTCTTCTTTTATTTACATTTTCATTTTTCGCAGTCAAGGGGCCATGACTAAAGGTATCATGAATATAACCACGCCAAAATATTTCGACTTGGGACTTATTGATAGTTGCCATAACTTTTTTAAGCCCGTCTAAATAACCTTTCACTGCATAAGCTATAAATTCTGATAAGTCTCCGGTCCTAGTGGATTTATCTAAATGCGCATAATATTCCGGTCTTGTTTCATTATAAAAATTTGACAAGATATGAGAGGCGAAATCCGGATTCCCGGCTCTCAATAAGATAAAAAATTCCAATAATCTTGCTGTCCGTCCATTTCCGTCTCCAAATGGATGAATCCATGCAATGTATACATGTGAAACTATAGATTGAATTACAGTTTCAGCAAAACTTTGCCCTTTTTCAAAATGAAAGTAACTTTTCATCCAGTGACAGAGCTCATTTAGTAACGATTCTACATTTTGATAGTCGGGGGGTCTATATTTACCTACGACTACATTTTCTTTCCGAAATTGTCCCGGTATAGCGCGAAAGATTTCGCCTAAATTTTTTCCAACCTTGGTATGTAATTCTTTAATTAGATCAAGTGATAATAATGGCCGATCACCATCGACTACTTGCGTAAGAATGTTATTAAAAGCTTCTAATATGTTTTTTACTTCTTGTGCTTGGTATTCTTTGCTAGGGGAGAGTTCTTTTCCTTCTATCAATTCATTTATTTCTTCTTCGGAAAGTGTATTTCCTTCGATTGCAGTTGTAGATTGAGCTCCTTTGACTAGAGAAACATGTAATAGTTGGCGCCTATAATTGGGGAAGATCGGTGTCTCTGATAATGTCAGAATTAGGGCTTCACATTGTCCCAATTCATAGATTGTTTTCTCACCTATAGTCCATATCGGCTTAAAAGAAATGTGATTATAACTGGACATAAGATTAAGAAAATTATCTCCCCAAAAGATTGGACAAAAATGATACTAATTTTGTCCAAAAAGATGTCCAGTCTTTTGTCTGATTATGAGCCCAGCTTCGTCCATACAACTGGACAGACAAAAAATAATGAGAATATACATTCTGTGAGGAAGGCTAAATTATTATACCTTGTCCCTATTTAAAAATCAGACATAACTCAGGAGTTTAAGAGAATCAACCCTTAGGCGGCAGAGGTCCCAGTTTATCCAACAACATCTGGTTCACTAAATTAGGATCCGCTTTTCCTTTGGAGACTTTCATCACATAACCTACGATCGCGCCGAGGGCCCTGTCCTTACCTGATTTGTATTTTTGGACAGCGTCTTCGTTTGCGGCGATTGCTTCGTCTACGATCCTTTCGATCTCTTTGTCGTCACGAACTACGATCAGATTTTTTTCGGTTACGATTGTTTCCGGATCTTTATCAGTTCCGAGCATTTCTTCGAATACGGTTTTACCGATTTTACCTGAAATTTTTCCGTCAGCGATGAGTTTTACTAGGCCGCCTATTCTTTCAGGTCCAACTTTGAATTCGGAGATAGTAATACTTTCTTTATTAACAATTCCTAATACTTCGTCTTTGACCCAATTGGAGGTTCTTTTCGCGTCCCCGGAAACTTTAAGAGCACTTTCGTAATAGTCTGCGATCTCTCTTTCTGCGGTTAGAACTTCTGCATCGTATTTAGGGAGTCCCAGTTTTTCTACGAATCTGTCCCTTCTTGCGTCAGGAAGTTCAGGAAGGGATTTGCGGATATCTTCGACGGTTTCTTTGGTAAGAATTACAGGAGGAAGGTCCGGATCCGGGAAATATCTATAGTCATGGCTCATCTCTTTGGTTCTCATTGTGAGAGTCACATTGGATGCCGAGTCCCAAAGTTTTGTTTGTTGAGGGAAAGTTTTTCCCTGAGTGTACATATCTTTTTGCCATTCTACTTCGTAATCGATGGCTGCCTTAACTGCCTTGAATGAGTTCAGGTTTTTGATCTCTACTCTTGTTCCGAATTTATCGGAACCTTTAGGACGAATGGAAACGTTCGCATCACAGCGGAGTGAACCTTCTTCCATATTACAATCGGAAACTCTAATATATCTAAGAACGGATTTAAGAGCTAAAAGATAATAGTATGCTTCGTCTGAAGAACGCATGTCCGGTTCAGAAACGATCTCTATCAAAGGAGTTCCTGCACGATTCAAGTCCACATAAGACTGAGGGATTTTAGGATCTGCGGAGTGTATTAATTTTCCGGCATCTTCTTCTATATGAATACGTGTGAGGTTTACGGATCTAGGTTTATCTTCTCCCTTTACCGTAAAATAGATCTTTCCACCTTCGCAGATCGGTCTGTCGAATTGTGAAATTTGGTAACCCTTTGGAAGGTCAGGATAAAAATAATTTTTTCTATCGAACTTAGTATGAAGAGTGATATTGGAACCGAATGCTAGACCTGCCATGATTGCCTTGGTCAAAGCTTCTTCGTTTAAAACAGGCAAAGAGCCTGGAAGTCCCAAACAAACGGAGGAAACCTGGGAATTAGGAGCGGCTCCGAATTTGGAAGGGCTATCGGAGAAAACTTTGGAATCCGTGTTTAATTGAGCATGTACTTCCAAACCGATGATTACTTCGTATTCCATTAGGGCTCCCTTGCCTCTGTTCCGGAAAGACTAGGATTTTTTTCCTTGTCCTTGAAATTTTAGAGGCCTATGGAGTTATTCTTCCAAGAGGACCAGTACCGGCAACGGATTTTTGAATGAAACAAACTCTTTGTATAGCCAATCAAAAAGGGGGAGTGGGCAAAACCACTACGTCCGTCCATCTTGCTGTGGGTCTTGCCAGAAAGGGAGAAAGGGTTTTGTTGATAGACCTGGATGCCCAGAGCAATGCGAGTTCCGTGTTTTCGGAATCTTCTTCCAAAAATGGGTTGGACTCTTTTTTACTTTTTAGTGAGAAGGTCCCTATTCGTGAACTGATCACTCCTACCAGGATCGACGGTTTAAGTTTACTACCTGCTTCTTCTAAACTTTCTCAAATCGATGTTTTACTTTCCGGGAAAATGGACGGATTTTTTGTTCTGAAAGAAGCTTTGGAAACTGTCTCAAATGATTTTGATTGGGTAGTGATAGATTGTCCGCCTAGTCTTTCTTTGATCACCATGAATGCGTTTGTTGCGGCGACCGGACTTATTGTTCCATTGCAGATCTCTAAGTTTTCATTGGATGGGATAGAAGCGATCTTAGAAGCCAAAAACCATACGGTAAAAAGGTTTAATCCTGATCTGAAAATTTTGGGAGCATTATTGACCTTATTCCAACAAAGGACCACGATGTCTCAAACGGTGGTTCCTATGATAGAAGAACATCTTCGTCTATTCGAATCTAAAATTCCTCCTTCCGTTGCAGTAGAAGAGGCGCATCTTTTGAACCAGTCTTTGTACGAATACCAACCCAAAAACAAAACGACCAAAGCCTACCAACAATTCACAGACGAGGTCTATTCTTTTGGCGGGTAAGAAGGACTTACTAAAAAAAGCGGCAGGGGCAGCCGTCAAAAAAACATTAGGGGGAGAAGTTTCAAAAGAAGAAGGTCCCAAGGTTACAACTCCGGAGCAAGATCCCAAACCTGCGGTTGCAGAGCAAATTTCCCAGTCTGCGGCTGCAGGATCAATTCCTGAGACTCCAACTTCTTCCCGATCGTCTCATTCTGTTCCTGAACAAAATCCTAAGTCGGAGACTTATTCCGCTTCTTCAGAAGCGGCCGAAAGCCGGGAAAAACAATTGCCCAAAAAAGAGCCCATTTTCAAGGTAAACAACGGTATGAGGATAGAAGAATACACACAAACGGGACTCCGTGATTCCAGCGGAAATAAAAAGTGGATCCGCATTCTCGGTGTCTTCTTGGTTTTGATCTTTGTTTGGTGGATCTGGCCTTCTAAACACGAGATCTATATGGACGTGGATAAGATGACCCCGGACAAGGTTTCAGGAATGGGTTCCGAAAAAGAATATCATTTCACTCACGGACAGGACTTTTTCATTTATTATAAAAGAGGCGGTTGGTTCTCCCCGGACAAGATCAAACTTACGATCTATAAAGTGGACGAATCCAAGGAAGAGATCAGCGTCCAAGAAAAAGAATTCAAACGCAGATTCGATAAATTCCAAACCTATTATGATGATTCTTTCTTCGACGACGAAGGTTCTTACGAAGCGGAGATCAAAGACGAGAATGGGGAAATTCTCGTATCCAAAAAGTTCACCATCGACTAGATGAAATTTTCAAAATTTATAATATTCTTCGTTTGCCTATTTACGTTCTTTTGTGAATCCGCGGAAAGACCTCAGGGGCTGCCCGCAGGAGCAAAATACGACAAAAACATGAACGCTTATATTTTGAATGAGCCGGGGCTCTCCAGAATATATTACGATAATGGAAAGTTATATTTCGAATGTCCCTTAGACGAGAATAAGCTCTATCACGGGCTGTGCAAATCCTATCTCAGATCCGAAGAAGGGATCTCTTCTATCGGAAAATACGAACATGGTTCTAAGGTAGGTGACTGGGTTTGGTATTTTGCGGACGGCAAACCTTATATCAAACAAAGATTCGGAAGCCAGATCAAAGATGAATTCGCCCAAATTAACGGGGACGAAGGAAATGAAGAAGGTCCGTACGAGAGATATTATCCGGAAGGAACTCTAGAAGTAAAAGGCAATTATAAGAACGGACAAAAATCCGACTTCTGGCAGAAATACTTCAAAGACGGAGAACTGGAATATTCAGGTTATTATTCCAAAGGAAGAAAGATCCGCACTTGGTTCTATTACTTCCCGAACAGACAAACTGAATCTGTCGAAGTTTTCGACGAGAATGGAGAATTCTTATCTAGAACTATCTTTTCGCCCACTGGAAAAGTTCTCTGCGAAGTTCAGAAAAAAGAATCTCGCTGCGGATAATCTTAAATGGATCCTAGGCATCTCAAACTGGAGAAGTTTGCCGCCTGCGGATTTTTTATCATTACAGTCTACTTAAGTGTGTATCTCACATTGAATCATTATGCGGGAGAAGGTTTTATACTTTCTCTGATCGTAACTCATCTAGGAATATTTATCGCATTCAGAAGAGTATTAGATAGATTAAGCTATTCCGGTTTAGCTTTTTCTCATATTATTCTTTGTTATTGGCTGGGAAAGAACGCTTTAGAGATTCTGTCTACTATCGATGGATGGAAACAGGGATTCTAATATTCCAAAGTTGATCGTAAGTAAGTTAAATAAGAAAAGAATAAATACAACAACCAATATCAGGACCAAAAGTATCATCAAAGCGATCCTGATAAATCTAACCTGTAAATAGCTGATCCCTAAAGCCAAGTTTTGATAAGTGCTTAGTTCGGGACTTCTTCCGAATTTAAGATAATTTCGGATATAAAACGCAGAAACGGCAATTACCGCTCCTGCTATTAAGATCCCGAAAGGTTCGGAATAATTTTTTTGGAGAACGAATAGCGGAATATAAACAATATTTCCGATCAAAGTTCCCAATGCCACAATCCCTAAAAAGTGGAGAAGTGCAGTAGCAAAAGAATTGTTCCGATTACTTTCGGATCTAAATTCAGATTCGTCTTCTCTCAGATTTTTAAGAGAATAAAAACGATCCGCATCATCTTTAGAAAAAAGTTTTCCGATGGTGAACATCAGATAAACCATTCCGATGATCCATGCGAATGCCAAGAACAAGGATGGTATCACCCAAAAAAGGTCTTCCGCTTTTCCTGAACTTGCACCTGCCAACGCGATATTCGGCATACTGAAAAGTCCGTGAATAAAACCGAAAAAGTATAAAACCCTATTTAAGAACGCGTAGAAGAACGCTTTGAAATAAAGAGAAAGAAAAGAAGTCAGGGAAAGAACTGCTAAGAATACATAAAAGAAGATCTGTAATCTTTGTCCGAGTAAAACTCTTCCCAATCTGTTTTTGATCTCTTCCGGTTGAGAATCACTCGGAAGACTTGGATCTTCTATCTCTTTTAAGATATTTTCAGTCAGAAGCATCTGAGAGATCGCACCACCCTGGAAATAAAATCCGGAGATTGGTTCTCTTGCAGTCCCATCTAATAACGCTTCCATAGTAGAAGTGTCGTTTGTATTCAGAAATGTAGGCTGTAGGAAAAGTTGAAATCCACTGACCAGTAGAAGAACAAAAGGGATAATGTAAGTGATGGTCAATTTAATGCGAGATTTCATACCTTAATCCGTCGATAGGGCTATGATTTTACTTAGCTGGATTCTCTCCATCCAAAAAGTTACGAGAGAATACCTGACTTAAAGTAAGAATACAAAAATCGCGATCATTCCGATTCCTACAACTCCCAAAGCGATGAGTACAGTCAGAAGTAGACTGGATTCTCCCGCTTCTAAAGAAGCGCTGGAAGCTGTAGAAGTGTTTGAGCCGCTAGATTTAGAAACCGGTTTTTCTCCGGTATAAAGACGGACTTTGATAGAATTTTCTTCTTCGTAAATTTTGCCAAAGACATCATTACCTATTTTGACTATGGTTTCGTTCTCCACACCTTTATTCTCTGTGGCAACAACCGTGGCCGGAATAGGTTTAATACTTCCGTCTTCCGTTTTAAGTTTCATAGAATCTATGATCCCCATAGTAGTAGGATCACTTCCTGTGAGTTGTACTACAATTTGGTCACCAGGTTTGAGCTGATTGACCGGAATTCCGGAAACAGGAGAAAGAATAAATTTGAACTGAACTCTTGCAGCAGTCGGCGGGATAGAAGCATCTATCCCAGTTGGGACTCCGATTGGAATTACGGGAGTTTCCTCCGGTGCTGAATCTTCTTGAGATTCTTCGGAATCCAAAGTCTCGAAGGCAGATTTTCCGGAACCTGCTTCATCGATCTTGTCACGATCGATCAAAGAATACCAAAGGCTGATATCCGGTTTGGAATTTCCCATGGCTTGGTTTTGGATCTGGTTGACCAGATATTTGATCTTATCATCTTCACGTTTATTGATATAATGGATAAGCTGCTCCATAAAATCGTCGGAGCGTCCGCTGTTTGAGAATAATTCCTGAAGTTTATTGGTAAGATTTTTAAGCTGTTTGCCTTCGTATTTGATCTTTTGGCAGACATTGGTGACATCTTTGAAGGTGGTTCCGGATAACGGAATATTGATCAACTCGCTGTTTCCTACGGCGACTACTTCGAATCTATCGATCCGACTGGAAACCGGATCCACGATTCCCCCAAATAAGATGTAAAGAGAGGAAGCCCCGTCCCTAGACTGAAATAATAAGGAATATACTTGTTCGGATGGCATAAAATTTCGAATGAAACACCGATACTACTATGAGGCCAAATCGGTATCGACTTTTTTTTGACATCCTGCATCGGAATCTGATAATTGTCAAACTAAGGAAATTTGCGGATTTGTTTAATTTCAACCGCCCAACTGATGAATTTCTTCTTTCATAGATCCCCCCTAATCCTACTTCTCACTTCTCGCTATATTCGAGGATCCAGAGTCACAGGATTGCTTTCGATCAAGTCCAGGATTTCGTTCATTGTCATGGCTGTCGGAGTCGCCCTTCTGATCGTAGTACTTTCTATCTTTAACGGATTCCAAAGGCAACTTAAGGAATCCTTGTGGCAGGGCGGGGAACATATTACAATTGAAAGCAGTTCCAATGGCGGGGAAATCCGAGATTACCAAAAGATCATCAAATATATACAAAACGATCCGGACCTAAAAGACCGTATCATTTCCGTAGAAGGTGGGATCCAAAGTCATGGGCTCATCCAAAGATATAACGTATTTTATCCGGTTCTTATCAAGGCAGTCGCCGTTCCGAGTGTGGATGAATTGATAGAACATAAACTTCATAATTTCCCGAGAATAGTTCATTACGATAGAGAAGAGCTAAGTCACCTGAATCGAGAGAGCTATATCATTCTAGGAAAAGAGATGGAGGACCTTTACAATTTCAGTTTGGGCAAACAACTTACTTTAGCGGTTCCCGGGGGAAGGTTCTCTCTCGGAAAAGGAGTCGAAGTAAGCGTTCAAAACTTCAGAGTATCCGGATTTTTTAAAACAGGGAATTACAAGTTCGATTCCAGCTTTGTTTACATGTCCTTACCTGTTGCTCAGAAATTTTTCAAAATGAAAGATTCCGTAAATCAGATCACTATCAAAGCAAAGTCATTGGATGATCTTGCGATCAGTAAACGTAAATTGTACAGACTATTTAATAGTTTAGAATTTGAACAAGAAATCGATGCAGCTTCTTCTTTATCCGTTAGAACGATTGCAGAAGAGCAGGAAAATCTTTTGGCAGCACTGCAGTTGGAAAAGACGATCATCTCTATTATCGTTTTCTTATTTATTATCTTGGCAGCACTCGGGATGGTCGCTTCCGTATATTCTCTAGTGAGAGCAAAACGTAAGTCTATCGGAGTTTTAAAAGCGCTCGGACTTCCTGCTTCCGATATTCTTTTGATCTTTACATTGAATGCGATGCTTGTGGGGATCTTAGCTTCTTTGACCGGCGGAGTTGGAGGAGTATTCTTAGCAAACTCACTCGATACTATTATAGGTTATATAGAAGAGATCATCAATCTTTTGGGGCCTTCTTTCACCGGTTCCGATTGGACACCTGTGGAGTTAGTTCCTAAACGAATTTATTATTTCGATAAGCTGCCGGTGGATATCAATATACCTTTTATTTTTATGGTAACTACCGCAGCTACTATACTTTCCGGGATCGCAGGATACTTCCCAGCAAGATGGGCCGCGAGCCTGAATCCTGTCGACACCATAAGGAACGACTAACGTGAGCATCATTAAGATCCGAAATCTGGTCAAAAAGTATCATATCCTGGAAAAGGAATTTTCCGTACTAGATGGATTGGATATGGATGTGGAAGAAGGTGAGATCTTCTCCATCGAAGGAAAATCCGGGATCGGAAAATCCACACTACTGAATATTCTAGGAGCCATGGATAGTTTCGATTCGGGTGAGATCGAGATCTGCGGTATCAATCTAAACAATTTAGATGAGAAAGGAAAAGAAAATTTCCGCGCTGAAAAGATCGCATTCATCTTCCAACATCATCTTCTTCTTCCTGACTTCTCCGCTCTGGAGAATGTGAGCATTCCACTTTTGATCAAAGGTTATTCCACTTCTAAAGCGGAGAAGGAAGCGATCTCCATGCTGGAGAAAGTAGGACTGAAAGAAAGGATTCATTCTCATCCTTCTCAATTGTCCGGAGGAGAAAGTGCAAGAGTCGGTGTGGCAAGGGCATTAGTCGCCGGAAAAAAACTCATACTTGCAGATGAACCTACCGGGAATTTGGACAGAGAAAATTCTAGAAATCTAATGAGTCTGATCCAAGAACTACAAAAGGATCTTAAATTCAGTCTAATACTAGTGACCCACGATATGGAACTGGCAGCACTTGCTCATAAAAGAAACCAGATCTTCCAAGGAAAACTCAAACCCGCAGTGGTCCCACAAACGGTATAAACATTTATGGATGGCTGTATTTATTGCGGCTTATCCCTTCTCGACTGGAAAAATCGGGGAAAGATAGGATGCGCTCACTGCATCCAATTTTTGGGAGAAGAATACACTAAGTTTATTCCGATCCAGGCGCCTTCCGAATGGGAACCACCTTCTCATTTTACTGCAATTGGACTTTGGGAAAAATTCAGAAAAACAAATTGGGAAGAAGGTCTGTCCTATCTAGATTCTCACCGTTTACCTTTCACATATAGGTTTCGTATCGCCAGAAATCCGAAACATTCTACGTATACCAAACGTACCGAAAAAACGGACCAATTCCTAAATTCATTTTTAGAAGAGACTGATTCCCAAACCGAAGATCTAAATTCTGGAAAAAAACATCCGATCCTAGAATTAAAGCAAAGAATTCCCTGGAATTCAGGGACATTAGTGATGGGAGACGAGGATCATATTCGTTGGGAATATGTGACTGATTCCCTGCTTGAGTTAAACTCTGTCCTAAAATCCGATTTTTTAAAGAAATTCGAGGCGGAAGATAAGTTTGATTTTCAAAAAGGGATCGGATTCATCAATTCCTGTCCTACGAACTCCGGTTTTGGAGACAAACTTTCTGTTTCTATTCCGGCAAGACTTGCGGACTCGGGAGAATTAAGGGATTTCAGGCTGCCTACAGACTGGGGCTTCTATCGGGAAGAATTGAAGGGCAGATTGGTCTTTTTCCGAAAAAATTTCGGTCCAAATCGAAAAAATTCCTTTTTCAATTTGGTTTCGTATTTAGCCTTACTGGTAATAAGCGGAAAAGACGGGACAAAAGCCTCATTTGCCCCGTAATCCTTTTTGGTTAACTAGTCCGATATATTCTTTAAGGGAGATTCCGGCTCCCAGTTGGAAATTGGATGCGAATACAGTCTAACCTACAGAACCCATCAGGAAGGGCGTGCAATTATGTTGGAATTTACTAAAAGAGCAAAACGAGTAATCAACGAGATCGCGCAAGACGAAGCAAAACGTCTTGGTAGCGAATTTATCGGCCCTGAGCATATCTTATTAGGATTGTTAAAGGAAGAAGATTCGGTCGCGATAAAAATACTGAATAACCTGAACATCAACCTGAACGAACTTCGTAAAGAAGTAGAGCGCAGGACCAGGGAGAACTCCGGCACATTGTTGATGGACATGGCCCAAGGACAGGATCGATACCAAAAAATTATCGAACTATCTAAGGAAGAAGCCAAACGTCTGAAACACAACTATGTTGGAACCGAACATATCCTTCTAGCGTTATTAAGAGATAATAATAATATCGCAGGCGGAGCGTTATACTCCTTTAGCGTGAATTATAATGTGATCAAGGGAGAGATCTTACGTTTGTTAGGAGCTCCTCCTACAAGCACAGTAGGTGTATCCAGCCAGCCGACCGCTCAACCTGGAACTCCTCGTGCTGAAAAAACGAAAACTCCAATCTTGGATGAGTTCGCAAGAGATCTTACTCAACTAGCCAGAGATAAAAAACTGGATCCGGTTGTGGGGAGGTCCAACGAGATCCAAAGGGTGATCCAAATCCTTTCTCGTAAAACTAAGAATAACCCAGTATTAGTTGGAGAGTCCGGAGTTGGTAAAACAGCAATCGTAGAAGGACTCGCGCTTGCGATCGTAGAGAAGAATGTTCCGGACCTTCTATTCGATAAACGTGTACTTTCCTTGGATCTAGCAAGCTTGATCGCAGGAACCAAGTATCGCGGAGAATTCGAAGAAAGATTAAAGAAGATCATGAAAGAAATTTCTTCTTCTAATAATATCATCATATTTATCGATGAGTTGCATACTCTGATCGGAGCTGGTGCGGCAGAAGGAGCGGTAGACGCAGCAAATATCCTGAAACCTGCACTTGCAAGAGGGGAATTGCAATGTATCGGAGCTACTACCAGCACAGAATACCGCAAGTATATAGAGCGTGATTCTGCATTGGAAAGAAGGTTCCAAGTAGTAAAAGTTGCAGAACCTTCCGTAGACGATGCTATCCAAATCCTTACAGGACTCAAAAAAGCATACGAAGCTCACCACAAGGTGCGCTACTCTGATCGTGCTTTGGAACAATCCGTTAAGTTATCACATAGATATATCAATGATAGATATTTACCTGACAAGGCGATCGACATCATAGACGAAGCGGGTGCAAAAGCAAGACTTGCAAATTGCGCTCGTCCTCAAGCGGTAAAAGACTTGGAAGAAGAGATCAAATCACTTTCTCAAAAGAAAGAAGATCTGGTCCGTTCTCAAGAGTATGAAAAAGCTGCTGGAGTTCGCGACGAAGTAAATCGTAAGAAACAAGTTCTGGAAGAAAAGATCAGATCTTGGCAGGAGAAACTGGACGATTTCGCGGTTTCTATCGACGAAGACGATATTCTTTCGGTGGTTTCTCAGTGGACCGGAATTCCATTACAAAGAATGGAAGAGAACGAATCTTCTAGACTACTTCGTTTGGAAGAAGAGCTTAAACTAAGAGTTGTCGGTCAGGACGAAGCTATCGAGAAGATCGCAAAATCCGTTCGTAGAGCACGCACTGGATTCAAAGCAGAGCGTAGACCTACCGGATCCTTTATCTTCCTCGGACCTACCGGTGTAGGTAAAACCGAGTTAGCGAAAGCGCTTGCTGAGTTCTTATTCGGAGACCAAGATGCTATGCTTCGTGTGGATATGTCCGAGTATATGGAACCGCATGCAGTTAGTAGATTGATCGGTGCTCCTCCAGGTTATGTTGGTTATGATGATGGCGGACAATTGACTGAGTTCGTTCGTAAAAAACCGTATTCTATCATCTTGTTGGATGAGATCGAAAAAGCTCACCATGATATTTTCAACGTTCTTCTCCAAGTAATGGAAGAAGGGAACCTGACCGATACAAAAGGTCGTAAGGTAAACTTTAGAGACGCGATCATCATCATGACTTCTAACATCGGTGCTAAGGAAATTTCCAGCACAGTTCGTTTAGGATTCGAAGATCGTTCCGGAGAGACCGACAAGTACAAGTCTGACCAAGCTCGTGAGCAGTTGAAAAAACATTTCAACCCAGAGTTCTTGAACAGGGTGGATGAGGTCGTTTACTTCAAACCTCTCAGAAAAGAAGAGCTTATGGCGATTATGGATATCATGATCAGAGACACCAATAAGCGATTATTGGATAAAAAGATCAAGATAGACCTGACTCAAGAAGCGAAGGATCACTTCATGGATATAGGCTACGACGAGAAGTTCGGAGCACGTCCATTACGCAGAGTATTCCAACGCGAGTTAGAAGATTATATGGCAGTTCAAACTTTGAAAGGCGCTTACAAAGAGCCTACCAAGATCACAGTTGCCTTCAAAGAGGGTAAACTGGACTTCTTGGAAGAAGTTTGGACAGATTATAAACCTGCAGATCAAGGTTCCGACGGAGGAAATTCTCCGAACAATCCGGAGCGTTCCGAAGAACCTGCGCTAGTGTAAAAGATCTTTGCCCCCTGCCGGAAACGAAAAGGGGGCTTTTGATCTAAAAAGGGAGACTTTATTGGAGAGGGTCTATGCCGTACCTGATTCCCATTATATTTGTGCTCCTTTACCTTCTGGTCCGTAAGGTATGGTTCCATTTACGCAAGATCAGAACCGTAGCAGGGATCGAAAAAATTTCCCTATGTGTTTTCCAGCCTGATTTATTTCTTCCCGAGGTACGCGTCCTCTACAAATACTACTTCCAAGGCGGGGTCTACTTCGGATCCGGTTATATGCTGTTGACTGATTTCCTCGACCAAGAGGAATACGAGATCTACAGAAACTTGGACGGTTTACCTGTTTTGGAAACCGGGGATTTTCAGATCGTATCTGAGGAAAGAATAGAACATTTCCTTTCCATACGATATCCGAGTATAATCGTTTTCATCGACCCGGTGGAGCCATTTCATTCCTTAATTGATTGTCTAAATACAAAATCAATGGGGGTCCCCACCTAAAATTTTTCCCGCCTATAAAAAGTGACCAAAAGATGCACAAAGGAAAATTACTCCTACTTACACTGATACTATTTGTTTTTTCCGCGGGGAATAGTTTCGCTCAGAGCGAACCGGATTATCAAACAGCATTAGCGGAATTCCAAAAAGGAAATTCAGAAAAAGCTCTAGAGATCATTCGTGTACTTCACGAACAGGGAAAAAGATCTTACGATACTCATTATTTAGCCGCCTTCTGTCATTATAATGCGGGAAGAAATAAATCCGCAGCCACTCATTGGTCCGAAGCATTAAAACTAAAACCTGGAGATCCCGCCGTAAGTGTGGATTTTGCCAGATATCTGATCCAAGCAGGTAGGAATTCCGACGCATTAGAGATCATTTATAATTCTTACCAAACGAATCCTAAAAATAGAGAAGTAAGATTATTATACGCGACTGCCTTATTATATAATAATAAAGCTCGAGAAGCATTATATATTATCGAAAAACTAAAAGCGGAAGATGGGAACGATTACCGTCCTTTAGTTTTAGAAGCTCAGGTGTACTTCTATTTAGGAAGTGCGGAAAAAGCGGAAGTCAGTTTGAAATGGGCTCAGTCCTTAGTTCCTAATAATCCGAATGTATTGAACAACCTTGGATTAGTTTATGAAAAAGCAGGAAACCAAGAAGCAAAAAGAGGGAATATCAAAAAGGCTCTCGAACAATTAAGAAATGCAAAAGAACAATTGGAATCCGCGCTTAAGTTAAAACCTGACGATGAAAAAATAAAAGGTAATATCAGAAGAATAGAGGCAAGGATCAATGCCCTTTCCGCCGGCTGAAAAAAAGGTATTATTCCATACCTTAGGTTGTAGGCTCAATTTTTTTGAGTCTGACGGTTTATTCTCTTCTTTGAGTAAACACGGATATTCCGTGGCCGCAGGGGAAGATATCCCTGATGTGGTGGTGGTTAATACTTGCACTGTCACAAATAAAGCAGATTCAAGAAATCGTAATATTATTCGAAATGCGATCAAAAGATATCCAGGCGCTCAGGTCTGGGTAACAGGTTGTTACGCGCAAACCGATAAAGAATCTATAGAATCAATCCCTGGTATCGCAGGTGTGATCGGCAACGAGAACAAATCCGATCTGCCTAGGTTGATCTTAGAAAAAGAAGGCGCAGATCCTTCTCATATCCAAACAGTTTCAGATAGATTTGCATATTCGGATGTTCTCCCCAACGGACATACCAGAGCTTATTTAAAGATCCAAGACGGCTGCGATCGCCAATGCTCTTATTGTAAAATTCCCCAAGCGAGAGGAAAAGGTGTCTCTCGAAATTGGACGGATGTGCTAGATCAGGTTTCCTTCTTACAAGACAATGGAGTAGGAGAGATCATACTTACAGGTGTGAACCTTGGCTGGTATAGAGATGGAGAAGGCAGAAAGGCATTTCCAAAGATGCTTGAGGCAATCTTGAATAAGTTGGAATATTCCAGACTTAGACTTTCTTCCATCGAGCCGCCTGATGTAGGTGTGGAACTTGCCGAATTATTAACTCATCCTAGATTTACTCCATTCTTACATGTTCCTTTACAAAGCGGAAGTAAAGAGATCCTGAAAAAAATGAAACGCAGTTATACTCCTGAAACTTTCCGTAAAAGGATAGAACTTGCCAAGTCCAAAGTCCCCGATCTGTTCTTAGGAACCGATGTAATCGTAGGTTTTCCTGGAGAAACGGAAACTGACTTTGCGGATTCCACTTCTATTTTGGAAGAATTAGGTTTTTCTAAAATACATGCGTTTCCTTTTTCTGTTCGTAAAAATACTTCTGCGGAGCAATTCCCGGAAACTGTTTCGAAAGAAACTAAAAAGGAAAGAGTTCATTCTCTCATGGATCTTTCCCAAAGGTTACATCGTAAATATGCAGAAAGCCAATTTTCTAAAAAGAGAGAGGCGGTTTTGGAAGGTGGCGGGATTGCAGTTACCGATAATTATCTGAAAGCGGTTATCCCGGAAAACGATCTGAAAAGTTTAAGCCCAGGGCAATTTTTGACTGTAGAGATCGGAGAATATATCCCGGATGCTTCCGACAAAGAAGGCAAGGTTTCCGCGAGAATATTGGCCGCGATCGGTTGATCCGGATAAAGAATATTTCGATTTTATAAAATTCTAACCTATATTTATAATGTGCCGAAGCCCTGAAAAACGGGAAATTTTATTGCCTTAGTGATCCTGTATAAAAATGTTTCTCAAACGTTAGTATACCTTTCCCTTTTTCGGGTAGGTCTGCCCCTAAATGAGTTAGGTTTTTATTTGGATGAAATTAAAATTCTTAGTATTCTTTTTCTTTCTAACACTGGTTTCCTGTATCACTATTCCGGTTCAGGTTTCCTTAAGTGACCCACCGGATCAAAAACAACCTCTCCCATTAACCGTCTTTATCGAAAGAGTGAGTCTACCTTCCGGAATTAATTCGGTGCAGACTAAAGAAGATAATTTGACTCTTGCAGTTATCGAATATGCTCGAAAAGCGAATTATTTTCAAAGGGTATCTTACGTTAGTTATAAAGAACCTTCCGATAAGAATTATAAAATTTTTAATATTTCCTGCTCCAGTTTCGAGGAAATTAGAAAACCTCATCCTGCTTATTTCCCTTTAGCGATTTTGACTTTCACAATTTATATTTGGGCGGGAGGCGCAATTGCAACGGATTCGGCAAGCTATGATTGCGATTTAACCGTTAAAAATCCTAATAATAAGGTTCTATTCAGGAATGTTAAGAAATTATTAAATACTCGCGACGTAAATCTTTACAGTAAATATTATGTGTTCCCGAGCGGGATCGAGGATAGGACCGAAGTAATATCCTCATTGATCGACTCATATTATAACGCCCATCGATTCATATTAAAACATAGTAATGGAGACAAAAATAAATGAAAAAAATAGGATTGGTTATAGCTTCTTGTGCAGTAATTGGACTGTTCAATTGCGCTACTTTCACTAAGTATCCGGAAGGATTTCAAAATCCGACTTACCAAAAGCCTGAAAAAGCTTCTAATAAGACTATATCAGTGACTTATACTCAGAAATCATTTTCTGACAGCGGACAATCGTTAGAGGTAAATGCCAACGCTCTGGAAGCAATGCAGAAAGAGTTTGAAAAACATATTTCGGAATCCGGTTACTTTAAAGGTACTACAACCGCATTACAGCCTTCTGACTTGAAATTACAGATTGAAGGAGTTGACCAAGGTGGCGGCGGCGGTCAGGCCCTTGCTTTTATCAGCGGTTTGACTCTTACTGTTCTACCTGCTTGGGCGAAGGATGATTTTACGATTACGTATACTTTTAAAGATAAAAAAGATAAAGTAGTGAAGCAGTACATTAGAAACGTTACATTCAACACTTGGATCCAGCTTTTACTTATTTTCGCGTTCCCTTTCAAATCTCCCGGTTCGGAAATTTCAGCGGGTTTCAAAACCACTACTTATTCCGTATTAGAAGAAGCTTCTAAAGACGGGATTTATAATTTAAAATAGACCATATGAGCGATTTTAAGGGTATGTCCCTTAAAATCGTTTCTTTAAGATCTGATCAATTCTTCCGAATAAGTTTCTTCTTCTCTTAGATCATAATAACCATATTCGAATTCAGGACCGGATTGGATCTCTAAGCCGTATACGTTCTCACTGATACGAACGGTTTTAATGATCTCTAATTTATATTGTTCCGCTAAGAACTTCATCTTATCTAAAGAGATCTTATCATTGATCCTAGGCCCGACAGGATATTCGTTTTTGACCCAGTCTAGAACGATCAATTTGCCACCCTTCTTCATGGAACGAATTAGTCCGTCCATTGCTTGCCCAGGGTCGGCAAAAGTAGAAAGTACTAAAGAAGCAAAGATGACTTCGGGTACAGGGATCCATTCCGGCAATAAGGGGCGATCCGCCTTCTCCATATAAAATGGCGTAAATCTTTGGATATCTTCTCTGTTTTTCCAATGTAATACTTCGTCCAAGAAGTCTTGGTTACATTCTGCACCCCAAACCCATCCCTCTTTATGGATGGATTTCAGAAGAGTTTCCGTCCAGAAACCTAAGCCCATCCCGAAATCCACGATATTCTGTACATCCTTCAGGGAAAAATGTTTCAAAACGGTTTCTGGAGGAGTAAGCTCACGTCTCTTACTTGAGAGGAGAAAATTCTGATATTCTGGGTCGTAATAATATTCTATATCGATCATTTATATGCCGGAAGTCGTATTATGTCTTATGAATGCTTTCATTAGTCAAGATCAAACCAAAGGGAGAAGTTTCCGTATCTTGTGTATTTTATATTATTTTCCCCACATTCTCCTAAAAACCGAAGTAAAAATTTGCATTGTAGCAACCGATAATCTAGTTCGGAACCTTATTTCCAGATGAAAATTCGACTCCGGATCCTATCTATATTCTTCCTGATGGCATTAGGAAATTCTATCTATGCCCAGGATACCTTTCGTCTGGACAATGATAACGCAAGTGTCGCAAATTCTATCAATGTAGAAGTCCTTAAGGACGGTAGATCCGTTCGTATCTCTTGGGAAGCTCCTAGAGAGACAGGCGAGATCATAGTGGCTCGATCTTCTTCTATCATTGATAATCCTGAAAAATGTTATATCTCCGATTCTTTGGGAAAATTTCCGAGCGGTGTAGCTAACGGAGTGAATCAGATCTATGATTATAATCTGAAACCGGGAACTTATTATTACGCGGTTATATTAGCGAATCATGTAAGGAAGAAGGATGTAAGATTAGTCGCGAATCGTAACTATACTACGATCCCTATCGTGATTGAGAACAATCCGCCGCCTCAAACAAATAATTATCCGCCGACCAATACTCAGAATAATTATCCTCCTTCTACGAATACAAATCAACCTCCACCCGAAGAACAGAAGTATCTTTCGGATAACGCTAGAGTCACAGATATATCGGTAAAAAGAGAAGGTCAGTTCTTGCGTATTTCCTGGGAACCTTATCCGAAAGGGATCCAAGGCGAGACTATTTACACTATCTATAAATCCGCGGAACCGATGTCCAGTATGACATTGATGAGAAAAGCGGAGAAGTTGGCGGAGGTTTCTCATCCGGAGAATACTTTCTTGGATCAGGATCTGACCAAGTCTCAAACTCTTTATTATGGTGTTTCAGTAAAACAAGGTTTGAAGGAAGTTTTACCCTTAGTTCAGAACCAATCTTTCATTCGTCAGTTCTATGTTTATGATCAGGACAAAAGAAAACCTCCTAAAGAAGATGAAGTAGTTACTAATCCTCAATTCGCGTACGATGAAATGCACGTGAAGGATCTAAAGGCGTCTGTCGTTGACGGAGGAGTTCGTTTAGATTGGAAATCTCCCGATCGCGCAGATGAAAATACTGTCTATTCCATATACCAAGCAGGCAAACCTTTGTCTGGAGGAGTTTCTACCTTCTTAGGCGGCAATGTTAGAAAGTTGGGAGAAGTTTCTCATCCGGATACTAACGTTATGGTTAAGATGAAACCGTACTCCGGAACCATGTATTTCGGTATTACGGTGAAACGTGGAGACATGGAAGATTTCACTCTGACCCAAGACCAATCTTATGTTGCGATCGGCGGCGCGGGTCCTGCTGATAATACTCAAACTGCAGAGAACGATAAACCTAGTAAGCACGATCCGAAAGAAGAAGAGCAAGCTCCTCAGGACAACCAAAATGTTCAGAATAATGAAAAACAACCTCTGATCGTCGAGCAGGAAGAACCTAGCGATGAAGAGATAGACCGAGTATTGAGATCGACATATTGGAAAAACGAATACGGAGAAGCAGTAAAACAGTTGGCTCCTTATGCGGGCTCGAACGATATCGATATAAGAGGAAAGGCCAAGTTTTTCCTTGGAATGTCTTTTTATAAAAAGGGTGAATATAACAAAGCCCTAAAGTTCTTCGTTCAAAAGGAAACGAAGAACTATAATCCGGAACGAACCGAGTTCTGGACCAAACAATGTCTGGCCCGGATCGGCGGAGGAAGAAGATGAACCGTTCCATCATATTAGTCACAGGATTTTTATTCGTATGCGCAGGTCTTCTTACAGGGATTTATACTGCGGTGATCCAAGACACGGATTCCACAAATAAAGGGATCCTGGAAAAAGTAAGAGAAGGGGAGGAATTCTTAAAACATTCCAATCCTAAATCCTCGGAAAAGGCTTTGGATATTTTTGCGGAATTATCTTCCAAAGATGTGGGTTCCGATCTTTCTTTCCGTATCCAATACGATCTTGCAGCCTCTCTGGACAAAACCGGAGATAAGATGAGAGCACTTGGTATCTTCAGGGAGCTGAACCAGAAAGAAGGTTTGGCTCGCGAAGAAAAGGCTCGGGTCGCCTACGGCCTTGGGAATCTTCTTCTTTTATTGAACAGAGACGAGGAAGGTAAGGGTCATTTGGAAGAAGTTCTTAGAACTTCCGGAGACAATAAACTTAGATCTAACGCGTTATCCGCAATTGCCGATTATTATATGAAAAAAGGTAATTACGATCAGTCTAGAAAGAACTACGTATTGGCCTTACAAGAAGACCCTGAAAACGTAAAAGCCAGGGTAAGATGGGGAAAATCTTTACGCAGAATGGGCAAAGACTGGTCCGCTTACGATGTATACGAGGATTACGTTCAGTCGGATGCTTACTTCGATCCGGACAAGGTTTCTGTGGATAAAGAATTCCGTTCCGGGCTTTTGGAGAAGGGTAGAGAATTATACGTACGTAAAGAATATTACTCCGCTATCGAAACCTTGAAAAAGGCATTGGACATCGGTGTCAGCGAAAGAGCAAGAGAACAAGCTTGGTATTATATCGCGGAAAGTTATGATGCTTTGGGAAAATCAGAGCAAGCCATCCAATACCTAAACAAAATGTTAGAGAATTCGGATGGAAGTATGGACCAAGCAGCTATGTTCAGAAAGGGAACCATCTATTTCAGAGGTGGAAAGTATGAGAAAGCCGCTGCGGTTTTCCAAGAATCTGCTGATAGAAATCCTGATAGTCCTGTGGGTAAAAAATCCGCTGCTTGGAAGAAGGAAGCCTTGGATCAGATTGAAGACGATCTAAGATACAAGGACGGAGAAGGCGGCGGAAAAGCAAAACCTTCCGACGACGATCGCCAAGACGACGACTGGAAATATTAAGAAATTTTAATTAGAAGAAGTCTGAACGAATTCCTGTTCGGACATTTGGATCCGTATCCCTAAACAATCATAGATTGCATGCGGGATATCTTTCAAAGCGTGGATTTTGTCCTTCATTTGATCCGTGTATTTACCATACAGAATGGTCGGCACAGGATTTACCGTATGAACATCCACGGTCAGGTCTTCCAAGTTTCCATGATCGGAAGTAATAATGAGTTGGTCTTGTTCCGGATCCATCGCATCCAAAACTCCTAACAAAAAGTTCTCCAAGTCGGAGATACATTTTTCGGCGCCCTTCCAATTCATCTTATGACCTACCTTATCCGTGATAAAGTATTCATAGATACATAACGTATGTCCCTTCATTGCAGGAATGATATCTTTCCCGGTTTTGTACGGGTCTTGGATCTCTAAAACCGGATCATCCTTATCTATAAAATCCCTTCCGAACTTTCTGAGAAAATCTCGGCTGATGTCCATATAGAGACCTTTGCCGTCTCTCAGATCATCCATATCTTTTAAAGGTTTGTCCGCAGCCATTTGGATGAGAGTAGAAGCGGATACATGCCTAGGATGTTTTTTTATATGATCCGCAAATCCGGGAGTATAACAGTTCAGTAAGTCGGCTTTAAATCCGTTCTCCTCTAAGATACGAATAATGGAATATTTAGCGATGATACGTTTTAAGGTGAACGTAGGAAATCCACTCATATGACGGTTCAGCACCTGGCAGGCGTTGATCCCGGTCCAAAGAGAAGTTTGTCCGGTCGCACTTTGGGGAAGTCCTTTGATCCCCATACTCGCATCCGTTTTGAGATAAGTGAGTTCTTGGAGGCGGGAGGGAGAATTTTCCGGGATCGATTTGCCTCCCAAGGGTAGAAAGATCCCCTTTGAATACTTGGAGAACGGATTTTTATCCGGGTCGTTTTCCCCAAAGCCTATCCCGTCTATAAACACATAAAATATCATTTTATTGAGCCGAGAACTATCGATTATCCCATTGAATTAGACTGATTCTTTATGATGGAATCGCCGATACTAGAAAGGTGAACCCGCGCAAACATAGCAAGAGATCTCGAATTCTAGCTCTGATACTGCTATGTATCGTATTGATTTCCATCCCTTTTTTCCCGGGAGCATGGAAGGATTCGGTTTTCTTCTCACCTATCCAGATTCTTAGTTTGTACCCTAAACTGAAAAAGGAATCTTTACTAGACTCCATCCTAGAAAGACTCCAAAACAAATATTATGATCTGGGTTATAGATTCGAATATTTGATGAGAGAATTTCCTAAACCTGAAACAGATAAGGACGCAGAAGTTTTAGGAAAACTTTTTATCTCTTCTATTAAATTAAAACAGATCCGTATTTATGATTATAATTATAGGACCATGTATTCTTCCGATCCGAAAGGCCCGGGGTTTCATAAAGGGCTCAGACTACTCGGAATGCAGGTACCAATAGCAAGTTGGGTAGAAGACACGGATGGATTTTTATTATACAGAAATTCTTTCGGAGATCTATATTTTCAAATTTTAAAAGAAGATGGAGACAGAATTGTTCAAGAAGCAGGCGGTACTAAAAAGTCGTTTTTGCCTCGGGACTTTTCGGAAGGGATCTTATATTGGGTCTATAAGAAGAAGGAAGAAGATCCGGAACTCCTAGAAACAAATTTGAATCCGAACAGCACATTACTTCCTGATACTGAAATTTCTAACTCGGAAGAATCAAAGGCGATGATACATGCACTGCTGGATAAAAATTCCAAATCCCAAAACATAATGGTCCGTCCTGTTTGGGAAAAAACAATCGCAGATGATCTAGAAATTTTTCTATCACAACCCAGAAAGACAAGAGCAGAAGAATTATTATTGATCTTGAGTGCCTTGGGAATTTCTTTGATCGCTTTGATCTGCGGAATACTCGCTTCTAGAATTTTATTCACAATCAGAATGGAGAACCGCTTTTCTGAAAGAGAAGAAGTGATCCAAGTGAAAACCGAGCTGATCCGTCTACTCGGACAATTTAGGGAAAAGACAAAATGATCGGCTTTAAATTCAGACTTATACTCGCTCTATCTTTTATATTTTCCGTTTCAGTACTTCTTTTAGAGCCTTATTTTCCTTCCGGGATTTTTTATAAGTCCAGATTGGAATCAGTATTTTCCTCTTTTAATAAGGAGATCCTAGAGTTAGAAAAAAAGATCAGAGAATCGGATCCGGAAGAATTGGACACGAATCATCTGTTTCTTCCCGTTCGGAATTTTTTGTCCTGGGATCCGAATCTTAAAAATACTCCGAACCTGGAATTTTCAGGAGATAAAGAAAGGTATCTATTGTCCCAAGCATGGGAAGGAAAGACTAGCCGTTTTCTCTCTTTAGAGAATGAACCTGTACTATTTGTTCCATTATATACAAAGTCGGTCGCCGTACTTGCGGTGCTTGATAAGGAAAAATTCAAAATTTCCTTAGATGATAAGATAGAATACTTTGTTCCAGAACCAAGACTTGGGACTTTCCAAGATTGGGAAGAAAAAGGAGACAAGACAGATCCAAGAAAAATTTCGGAAGAAGTTTTAAAGTCCATGAAGGAAGGGGGAAACGACTTCAAAGAGATCCGGCTTGGAGATAAATTATACAGAGCTTATTACGCATTCTATCCGGAAGAAAAAATAGGTTTTATCCAAGGGATCTTACTCTTAGTTCCTTACGAACGTAATATTTTCTTAATATTATTCCCCGTGTTTTTCGGGTTATTATTCCTATTGGATGTATGTATTCTTCTGGTCAGAAAGAATAAATCCTCTTCTTCTTATGCGAGATCGGATGTGTCTAAACTCATCCAAACTCTATCTCAGAGAATAGAAGAAAGTAATTTTAAACATGTAGAAGCCGCAAAATTTCCCGAACTTCAAACTGTACCTGAAATAGTAACTATTCCTCCTGTTTTGGAAACGAAATCGAATGCAAGCGGCACATTCTATGTTCTACCTTTCGATCTGCCTGGAGATTCTTTTTTAACTCCTAAATTTTTAAGAGAGAAGAAGGAGCCGATCCATATCGAAAGAGAAGCGGCATCCGCTCCTTCTGCCGTATCCGTTGTGGAAATGCCGGAAGCTCTCCAGAAAAAAAGAGATTCTATTTTTACGGATGAATTGGCAAGGCTTGTTGAAAAAGTAAAAACAAGCAGTCCTGAAATTCCTCAGATAGAAATTTCGGATCGTCCTAAGGATTCAGGTCTTTTAGCAAAAGCGTTGAGAGTGACTGGACTTGCGGAGATCGGTCTCAAGGCAGCGAGAGGCCTTGCTCCTCAGCATAAGTCTAGATTCTTCCTTTGGGCGAGAGCTTGGTGGGGAATTCGTAAAACGGATCCGAATGAAGAACTTCCTCTATCTGAAAAATTCAGAGGATGGTTGGATAAACAACCTATCCGTGAAAAAAGAAAGATCCTAGAAGTTTTAGATGAGATCCACCAGGGTCTGGATACTCCCATTTCTTCCTTACTAAAATATTATCTTACGATCTTCTCTTCTCTTCACTTGAAATCTTTTAGTATTCATTTTTATGACAGAAGAAGAGGTGCTTATCTTCCTGTAGTGTCTTACGGTTTGCAGCCTTATAGCCGTCAGAATATGATCTTTTTATACGGAGATCAGTTTTTAGGAAAAGAAGTTGGAGATGTTTCTATCATAGACGTTACCGAGGAAAGACGTAACGATCATTTCTTCCGTAAAAAATTCGATTCTGCGGACCTGGATGGAGTTATGAGAATTATTTCCTTCCCGCTTTTCAGGTCAGGTTTGGATTTTAGATTTTTCCTGATGTTCCCGGATCCACCTAATAATGATTTGGCGGAACAGATCAGAGAGAATGTGGAAAATTCCATAGAACCGGTGGAAGATGCGTTTTTACAATTGGAAATAGAGCAGGCTTCTCATGCCATCCAGGACAAAAGAGATTTGGTCCAAATCCAATTCTTACTTCTCCGTTGGGCGACCCACGGTGAAAGAAGCAGATGTAATCTGTACAAGATCAAATGTACAGGCGACTTGGATTATCCTTCTATAGACAAATGGAGAAAGGACGTTTTGGATGAGATCCAGCCTAAGCTCGGAGCGGAAGATTACGGATTCGGGGTTTCACCTTCCGAAATTTTCGTTTTGTCCAGAGAAGAAAGAGAATCAGAACTGAGACTGATTTTGGATTCGATAGGCAAAGAGTATAAGATCACTCCACTTCCTTATCCGGAAAATGGAAAAAATTTATACACTTATATTTAATATTTTCCTAAATCGGATAAGATCTAACCTGAAATGCGCGCCTTCTGTTGTATCATTTTTTTTTGTGCAAGTGTAACTTCTTCTTATCCCCAAGAAGAAAATAGAAGAGAATGGAATAAGGCGGCAAAACAAAAAGTTTTACTTCTCCACCAAAGCGGAAAAGAGGCGGAGAGTCTTCCCTTCTTAGAAGAATACGTCAAAAAAAATCCGAATGAGTTGATCTATAAACTCTATCTGGCTCGTGCACTTTTTTGGAGAGCGGACTTAGAATTGCCCGGTCATTCCGAAGATGTATTTTCCAGAATGGAGAAGGTCCGAAAGATCAGGGACAATTACCTCCGAGCGGCGAGTCTTTTCGAAGAGAATGTAGGCTATTTGGAAAAGGTAAGCCCAAGAGATCCCGATTTAGGAAAGTGGACCTTTTTATGGGCCATGTCTGAGTGGTATGCCGGCAGGGAAGATAGGGCCATCCAGCTATTTAAAAAGTCCTTTAAGCATGATTTTCGTTTGAACCAGGCAAATTATAATATCGCGGCCATTTATGAAAGCCTGGGACAGATACTAGATTCTCAAATTTATTACGGAACCTACTTGAAAAACGAAAAGGAACTGAAAGAAGAGGAGTAATGGCCCGTGTCGAAAGAAGATTTCAGATGCTCCTCACAGAGGAAGAATTCGAATTGTTAAGGACCGAGGCGGAAAAAAGAGACCTCTCCGCTTCCGAACTGCTGCGCTCCTGTTTTAGGAACGAAGTTTTCAAATCGGATTCTTACCAAAGACTAGAAGCATTGAGAGAATTATCCAAAATTTATCCGGAAGCAAAAGTTTGAAATTATTAGTTTCTTCCGATTGTTTTAAGGAATTGGTGCTTGGAAATCCCTCTTCTCGCCGTTCCGTATCGAACGCGATCGAATCACTTACCAAAAAGAATCATATTTTCGTTTTAGCTCTTTCTAGTTTGGACTCCGTTCTTGAAAAAGAATCCGATCCTTTAACAAGAGAGATCATCTGGACCCAATCCAAAAATCTATTCTTGGATTTTCTTCCCATAAGAAAGGAAGAGATCTCGCTTGCGATACGACTTTCTTCTTCTAAAAACTTAGAATGGAAAGAATGGTTGGAGATCGCTACGGCCTCTTTGGCGGATCTGGATGGGATCTTGTGCACAAATCCTAAATGGAAAGAACAGAATCTGGTAAAGATCCTACTCGCTCAGGAAATAGACCTCGACGGGGTCGCTTAAAGGACTCAGTTGGTCCGGTCCGTTCTCAGGATCGTAAACCGCGTTATAAGCGGCAACTTTGAAATAATACGTTAGTCCCTTTTGGAAGAATAAAAGTTTTTTATCGTAAGGGTCCTTACGAGGTTTCGGTCTTTTCTTTTTGGACTTTGGACTTTCATCCTCGTCTTCATTTTCTTCCGGTTTTTCCGCGTTCAAAGAAATAAGCCTATTGTCTATACACTGACAAAGTTTAGGACCGCTCATATCATTACGCTTGGGACAAGTGGGATCATCGCCCAAGATCGGATCCAAATATTCGCTCATCGGATGTTTGGTTTTTCCCTTGGTAGTCAGAACAGGCATTTTTCCTTTTGCCAATTCTTTGCTTGTACCTTTTAATATACCAACCATACGATTCGGACCGACTCCGTAGTGGATTACATAGCCGCCTTTTTGCTGTACGTTCCGTTCCGGGTTTTGGGTCCAACTCAAACAAACGCGAGGACCCTGAGCTTCGGGATCATAATCATCGAAGTTCACTATTTTCAGACCGGCAGGTCTGACAGGAGGAAGGGTTTCTCTATAAGAAAATGTTAATGCTTCTAATTCGGGACTGGACTTGGAACCAGAGTCTGTCTTAAATTTGACCTTTACTTGGTAATATTTAAAATAAGAAAGTTTGTTTCCCCAAACCTTATCAAGAGGAATACGATAGCTGGAAGATTTTCCTTTAGGAGAACTTTCTTCTTCCGTTTCTCTGTATGGATCATCTTCTTTAAATTCTTCTTCTATCTTTCTGAGATCGATCGATTTCCAAGCAGGATATTCTTCCGTTTTGGAAAAAATTTTAGGAGAAGATCTGAAGTATAATTCTAGGACGGAAGATTTAGGGACATTCGCTTTTAGCAATACTGCTTCCGGTATAGAATTCGAAAATTTGGTCTTATAAACCGGAGAAACCGCAGTCCCGAATTTTGCATCCGCAGTAAAAGAAGAAGGATCGTATTTTTGTCCGTCGTATTGAGTGGATAAGACCTCCGGATCCGGACTTCCTTTGGAGACTAAAAAGTCATCCAACCAGCCGTAAAAACTTTCACCGATCTTAAATGGAGTACTGTCTTCCGGATGAAAACCGATACGGATAATAGGTTCTTTAGAGGAAACGGATGCTCTGTCTGTTTCTTTTCCGTTGATATATAATACGATCTCTCTCTGAGCAGGTTTGAAATGGATGATAAAATGGTTCCAGTCAGATCTGGAAAGTCTGGAATTCCCCGCGAGTTTGAGAGATAGATGTGTTTTGTCCGCTTTTTGGAAAAAATTACGAAATTCTAATATTGGTATTTCGTCTTTGATCCTGAGATCCCAGCCGAATTTTTTTCCTCTAGTATATAGGTCCTTAGAGAGCAGGACAGCTTCCTTGTCCAGGTTTCCGGGCAATAAGAAAAAGGAGATATAAAATTCTTCCTTTATATCCGGACTTGTAAGAATTCCTTTTGTTTTTCCGGAAACCTTGATGCCGGATCTTTTACCCACAAAACCTGCTGATCTTTTTCCTGAATGTACTTTTGCTGCATCAGGAAGATAAGAAGAAGTTAATATTCTGTAACCGCCTGCCTTGTCGCTAAGATCGGCGGCTTCCTTTTCTTCGAAATCTAAAAATAGATCGGAACCTTCTTTTCGATCGCGGGGACTTAATTCTAATTTGGGAGCTCCATTCTCCGTACTTCCCAAACGAACATATTTAAGAACGAATGCGCTTAGAGAAAATGAATTGGATTCGGCTGAAATAGGGCCGGAGAAAAAGGAAACAAGACCGACCAAACCTAAGAGATAGACCGGATAAAGGATCTTGTTTCGCATTCTTAAAGGTATTTTTCCGTTTATTAAACGATGGTATCTAACTGACCCACCCTTCTTTCATGACGTCCAGCCTCGAAAGAAGTATTCAGCCATTTCTGAGCGATGCGGGTAGCAAGTTCTTTGCCTAAAACTCTTCCGCCTAATACCAATACGTTTGCATTGTTATGGCGGCGAGACATTTCTGCAGTGAATTCGTCATGGCAAAGAGCAGCTCTGATCCCCTTATGACGGTTTGCTGCGATAGAAGCTCCGATCCCTGTCCCACAAAGTGCGATCAGTCCATCCACTTCTTTAGAGAGTACTTTTTTGCAGGCGTCTGCGATCACCAAGGGATAATCCACAGAAGTCTCGTCCTTTACGCCCAAGTCCAGGATCTCAATCGAGTCCGCTAATTCTTTGCGAAGGAATTCTTTAAGTTCGAATCCGCCGTGATCGGAAGCGATGCCAATTTTTTTCATGTTCTAAAGGTACCGTACCTACGTGAATTCTCCGATTCAAGCAATTTACAGCAAGTATCGGAAAATAAGGAAAAGTTTCCTATTCGAAGAGTCCTTCTTTCAGGAAATCGGGAGCGGTCTGGTAGAATTCCCAATGTTGGAAGAAGAGGGCCATATAGGTGTTTTGGAAAGTGGATAAGGGAAGAAGCTTTTCGGACAAGGATTGAACCTCTGCCTGATGAAGCCTTGTTAAAAGTTCCTTTTTAGACTCTATAAAAGTACGTAGATTTTTCTCTTCGTAAGCGGAGAGCCGGATCGTCTTTTCGTCGGAGAGCAAAAAGTTTTCGTAATAAGAAAACATAAGCTCTTCAGTTTGCCTATGATGAGAATGGTCTGCGAGTAAGGTCTCTTTTTCTTCCTTAGTTAGTCCGGACATACGGATACATTCTAAACTTTGGTACGCGGACTTTGCTTCTTGTAAGGCAAGTTCTTCCGCAATCTTTGTTCTTTCTTCCGGAGAAAGTTTAGAAGTGTAAAATTCCTTTAATTCTTTATGGCTCCCGCCTTGGGATAAACAATGGCCGATTTTTAATTTCGTGGGAAAGAATAAAGGAGAAGCGGATATCTGAAGGATACCCGCGCATATAAGAGTTAGGATCAGAAGAATGTGTTTCATTCTATTTTTCCGGAAGATTTAGGCCTTCTTCTCGAATTCCTTCATGTATTCTACAAGGGCAATCACACCTTCTTTAGGCATAGAATTATAGATGGAGGCTCTTAGGCCGCCGACTAGTCTGTGACCCTCTAATCCGTGAAGTCCTCTTTCTTCTGCTCCTGCTAAAAACTTAGATTCTAAATTTTTGTCATGGAGAGTGAATACGACATTCATTACGGATCTTGAATTCGGTTTTACCGGAGCATTATAGAAGGAAGTGGTTTCCAAATAATCGTATAAAATTTTGGCCTTCTCCTCATTGATCTTTTCGATCTTCTCCACTCCGCCTAGATCCTTTAACCATTCGAATACTAGTTTGGCCATATAGATAGAATATGTAGGAGGAGTATTGTACATGGATCTATTTTTTGCGGTAAGAGCATAATCCATCAATATCGGAACGGTTCTACCGGAACGACCGAGCAGGTCCTTGCGGATGATCAATACACTTAAGCCGGATGGTCCGATATTCTTTTGCGCTCCCGCGAATATCGCACCGAACTTGCTCACATCTATTTTTCTAGAAAGAATTTCGGAAGTCATGTCCGCTATAAGAGGAGCCTTGGTGATAGTAGGAATCGTTGCATAACGAGTTCCTAATAAAGTATTATTAGAAGTGATATATACGTAAGCCGCTCCAGGATTTACCAGGGAGTCATTCAGTTCGGGAGACTCTGTATATTTATGATCCTCTCCATCATAAATTTTTTTGACCGGGTTGAACCTGAGGGCTTCTTCCATTGCCTTCTTTGCCCAGATACCTGTGACCGCGAAATCGGCGGACTCTCCCTCTTTCAGAAGATTTAAGGGCAGGGCGGAGAAGTGAAGGCTTGCTCCTCCGGAAAGAAACATAATTTCGTAATTTTCCGGAACAGATAATAATTCTCTGAGCAAGGAGAGAGATATGTCCAGGACTTCTTCAAAAAGTTTTCCCCTATGACTGTCTTCCATGATGGACATACCGGACTGGCGGTAGTTCAGAAACTCGGAAGCTGCCTTCTCCATGACTGGAGTGGGAAGCATCGCAGGACCTGCGCAAAAATTGTAGATTCGGCGCTCAAATTTGCTCATGAGGTTAGGGTAAAAACCAGGTCTTGGGAGGCAACTTCTTACTGTTCCAACATTCGAGAAGAATTGAAAAATCCTTGGCAGAGTCCTATCTAGAATCGTAAGATAGCCATTCGTCTCACCCAGTTAAGGGGGATTCGTATTTCTAAGGAGTTCCATAATGTCACGGATTCGACTGGCCGTATTTCTAATCTTCTTCGGAAGTTTTAGCTTTCCGATCTTCGCCCAAGAAGGGCCCAAACTTGGAGAAAAGGAAGTTCGTTCTTCCGGAAAAGTGAACTTCGTCAACAGATCTGCTGCAAGAGCGGACGAAGAGACAAAAGGAAGTAATGCAAGAACCGGAGCCGGGTTATCCGAGGCATTAAAAAAAGATCCTAAATCGGCAGCTTCTGCAGATGGGATCACAGCGATCCGAATTCTTCCCGATGAGAAAGAAAAAAAGTTCGGAGCGGATCTGATCAGCATCGGTAAGGACGCGGATTACGGACATATCAACTCCATCCAAAGGATATTATCCGGATATGTGAAAGCAAACTTCGGATATTCGGAAGCAAACTCCGATACATTAGCGACTTATATACTTTATTATAATGCGATCCATCGTAAAGGCGCAGATTATGTTAAACGTAAATACAATACCGAAGTCGTAAAGAACGCACAAAACGATAAGATCGGTATCGGTAGACGTTATACGGAATGGCCTGGAAAAACCCAGATCATTATCCCTATCGTCTTTAACGTTCTTTCCGGTGACGGAAAAGATCTGGATACCGACGAGCTGGAGAAAGAAGTCAATAAGGACCTGGATAAAAAGAAAGAAGGCCAAGACGATAAGAAAAAAATGAACGACCTTCAGAACGAGAAGGCTGAAGAAGAAAAACGTAAACTCCAGGACAAAAAAGAAGAGAATAGAAAAAAACAAGAAGATGCATCTAATAAAGAAAGAGATGCAGAAAGAGAGATCCAGGAACTGAATAAAGATCCTGTTAAGAACAAACAAAAGATCACTCAAAAACAAGAAGAGCGTAAACAGGCCCAACAAGAGCAGCAAAAGGCCAAAAAAGAAGAACAACAATTAAAGGAAAAAGAGAAGGAGATCGCTAAAAAGGAAGAATCTCGTAAATCCGATTCTAAGTCTTCCTCATCTTCTTCCGATTCCAAAAGTTCTTCATCCGGAGACTCTAAAAAATCGGAAGCTAAGTCCGACGACAATAAGTCCAAGGAAGAGATCAAACAAGAACTGAAAGAAACTAAAAAAGAGTTGGAAGCAGTTAAAGAAGAACAAAAGAAAAAAGAAGAATTCGACAAGAACGTTGTCGGAGGAAAAATTTTGTTCCTTAAAACCTTAAAGTACACTTCTGACGGACATTATAGCAATGAGCTGCACGCGTTAGATCCTGCTAAAGATGATACAATTTTCAAAGGTGACTTTAATAAGATCTGCGGACGCACATTCGAAGTAGTGGATGGAAAAGCTCTAGTAGTCGGTTACGAGTCCGATCACTCTGCTGCTCACAAACTCATCCTGATCGATCAAGAAACTTTAAAACCTGCGGTTTGGTCCGGAGACTCGGTATTCTGGCGTTCTCCAATGATCATCAAAGGAGAAGAGATCTATGCCTTTGAAGAAAGGAACGGAAAATATTATTTAAGCCGTTACGACAAAGGATTAAAGAAAACTGCAGGAACCGAGGAAGAGATCAGTCCGAACTCAAACGTTACTTTCTTCGGTGAAAAAATTTACGTTACCGGTAAAGAAGAAGGTTCCGGAAAAACGGAGATCGCAGTATTCAGTAAAGCGGATCTGAAATTGATCAAGAAGATCAAACCTTAAGATCAGCTAGTTGTTAAGAAGAGAAGGCGGGCTTGCATCCGCCTTTTTTATTTCCGGAGAAGGTCCGTTTGTTTTAATTTTTTCTTAAAAGCCAAGCTCCCAAGAATACGGAAACAATTTCAGTAGCCATGCTCAAGTAGATATATTCGTTTCCCGGTCCGTCCAAGAACAGAGTGTATAATCTTGCTACTAACAATCCTCCTGCACTCGCAACGGAAAGAAGAATTGCCTGGGTTTTGAACTCCGGCTTTACTAAACCATAATATACAATCAGCCCGACTCCGAAACATAAACCGGAATACATTGCTCTGAAATCTGCAAGTGCTGCGCTGGAATGGATCGTATATCCGATCGCATTCGCTAATGGAACCGGGAATAGAAGGAAGGCTATCGTAAATCCTGCATACACCGCCAAGTTTAATGCCAGAAAAATTTTAGTGATCCAGCTTATAAGTGAACCGGTTTGATCTGAAAGTGAATGAGTTTGCATCTTTGTCCTCTCGTTTGGGATGAGTAGAAGATACACCGTTTCCTGGGACCGGTCGTCCGGCGTTATAAAGGTTTACACATTTTTCTGTAAGAAATAGGGGTTTTTTGAGTAAGTTTTAAAAATGCCTCATTAAAAGAAGAACGATTATTAAAACCTACTGTCATTGCGATTTCCAAAACGGTTTTATCCGTTTCTGAAAGCAGCCTTTTTGCGTCTTCAATCCTATGATGGTTGATGAGTGCAAAATATCCTTTTCCGATCTTATTATTGATCAGTTCCGAAAACTGATGGGTGGTCAGGGATAATTCTTTTGCGAGCTCTGCCAAAGACAGATCTTCTCTACGATGGATCTTTTCCGACTCGAATAGAAGGTTTAGTTTTTCTAATATAGGATCGATTTTCAGACCGTCTAATCTGGTCCTGGAATATTTTACCTTTGCCAGATCGGAACGGATCGTTTCCGGAAAATCGAAATATTTCCTGCGGATATAATATACAAGTGAGACTGCAAGAGTCACAGTCAAAAGTGCAAGTTTCAAAAAGATAGGATTGAATATCAGTCCGATCATCCCGAAAACGGAAACGATCAAACAATCTAGAGCAAATATCCCGAATAAGATCTTAAATTTCAGTTCGGAGATTTGGGGGAGTATCTTGAAGATCGGAAAAACAAAACTCAGGGCGAAAATCCCCGCACCCAAGTATAAGATCCCTGTTCCTGAAATCGGATCTTGTACTTTCCAATGGATCTCTGCAGAAGGGGATGGGTAAGGTCCGGCATATTCTACCAATCTAAAAAATAAAACGGCTCCCAAACAAATTAAGAATGGAAGGAAGAAGACCGAATGTACCGCTTTATATCTGAAGTCTTCTTCTAAAAAAGCTAGAAGAGCTAAAAACGCAAAAGCAGGCGGAATATATAAAAGAGGAAGATTCCAGAGTTTTAGGTTTAGATCCTGCCCTGCATTCGGATTTAGTACCAAGGATCCGGAGAGCTGCATAAAACCTAAGGAGACCAGAGTAAGAGAAAGTAAAACTTGGAATCTATGTTTTCTGTCGGAAGGAAATTCTCCGATTGCGAGTAAAAACGAAAGAAATCCTCCGAAGAGGATCATCCCGTCTGAAAACCATCCGAGTAACTCAGGCATGGTCTTATTATATTTTAGGAATAGATTAGTCTAATCGAAATTCGAATTAGAAAAATTATCTCATGGAAGTAAGATCTCTATAAGCTCTTACGACTCCATCAGCTAGAGTTTTAGTGAATGTAAGTGCTACTCTTGCTTTTTCAGAAGCGACCATTACTTCGTGAGCATCCACACTATTCGGATCATATACCATTTTTTGAGTGAGTTCGTCCGCTTCTACTTGTAGATCGTTTACGGATTTGAATGCGTTTCTCATTGCTTCTGAAAAACTTTCAGCAACATAGTCCGGAGCAACAGGCTCTTTTACGTCTCCGTAATGACGCTGGTCTTCTATTTTTACGGAAACCTTGTCTCCTTTAGGAGAGAGAGGATAACGAGAATCGGAATATCCTGAGTTATAGGTGTACCAAAGTTTAGAATTAAAATCTACGTTCATTCTTTTCTCCTATTAAGCTCTTCCGATCTCTAAGGCCTTGTTGAACATCGCCTTGGAGCCGTTGATCATCTGGACGTTTGCCTCGTACGATCTGGAGGCAGAGATCATGTCCGTCATTTCGGTGACTATATTTACGTTCGGCATTTCTACATAGCCTTTTTTAGGTCCGATCTGTATCGCGTCGGGGTGAGTAGGATCGTAAGTTAATCTTAAAGGACTCATATCCTTCTCGATTTTCATTACTTTCACACCTTTACCTTCTCCAGGAGAAAGACCAAAAGGATAAACAGGACTTTTCCATTTGGTTCTAAGATTTACAGGAGTTAGGATCACTCTGTCCCTGCGGAAAGGACCGTCTCCATTCGTATTTCTGGTCGTCGTTGCGTTCGCGATATTGTTCCCGATCACATCCATACGGAGTCTTTGAGCGGAAAGTCCGGTTGCTGAGATATTAACTGCGCTAAATAGTCCCATCTTCTTCCTCTAAATCTTAGCTATGTCTCTCTTGAGATTAAGCCAATCTCATCACATTCTTCAAATCGCGGAAGTTCGCATTCAGTCTTTCGACCATCATCATGTATTGCATCTGGGAATTGGAAGCTTCCATCACTTCTTTCTCAGGATCCACGTTATTCCCATCGGCTCTGACCGTGGTCAGATAATCTATGTTTGCCTTAGGCTTTACGGATTTATAATCTAATGGAGTAAAAAAGGAGATATGACGTTCGTCTTCTATCCTGGTTGGGATCGCTTTAGAAGCTTCTATCTTTTCGGACTCCAATGCTCTTTTGATCATGGATTCGAAAAGTACTTCGCTTCTTTTAAAATGGGGAACATCCGCATTTGCGATATTGTCAGCGAGGACTTTTCTTTTCATAGAGGCGGCGTTCATTCCCTTCTCTAGTAAGTCCTGAGTCTTCATGAAATGTGTTTTTTGGAACATAAAGCTCTCCCGTATAAAATTTCGGTTGAATTTCAAAATTCCCAAAGATAAAAAAAGAAATCCGGCCGAAAATTTCTCAGAAAAGGCCAAAAAAGGACTCAAATTGAAAATGGGTGAAAATTCGGAGATTATCGAGATCAAGCCGGAGCTGACTGCCCTTTTTAACGACTATTACGCATTTCGCAATCAGTTGATGGACGCAATCGCCAAAAAACCGGTTAAAATCGTCTTGGATCTGGGCAAAATTCCAGTGATGAATTCCATTTCGATCAGTTCCCTGGTTTGGTTTTGCAAAAACGCCAAGTTAGAAGGGATTGAGATCGATATAAGAGAGATACATCCGGATTTGATGAAAACTTTCGAAGTTCTCAAGATAGACGAATACTTTCAACGAATCTAAAATTTGTAAGGCGGGGTGTTCACACTACCCGAGGCTTATAGACTTAAGGCCGTCGGGAATTCCCTGGACATCCTTACTACGCAGTATAGCTTGGCTTCCATGAAAAAAATTCTTTTTTCCTTAGCGGTCTTATCCTTACTCATAGGCTGTCAACCTCCTCTACAGGAGAGAATCTTAGGGATATGGGAAAGAACTGCCGTTTGTACAGCAGACGGACAGTGTAAAAATTCGGAGCCCGGTAAGGCTCCTAAACTTTCTATTTTCAGACCTGGACTTGCGATCTACGAAAATCCGGAAGATCCGGAAAACCAGCGCAAGATAGAATATGAATTTTATGAAAAAGAAACTAAGTCCAGAGAGCCTGAGCTTATATTTAGGTTTTTGAATCTAGGATTCGATATTCGTTATATCGTGAAAAAAGCGAATAAAGAAACTTTGGAGTTATCCAATCCGGATCTGAACAATACCGAAATTTATAAAAAATTAGGTCCTGCTCCCGAATGATTATTTGTCGGAAGAATATTTCCGTAATCCTCCTAGGTTCTATACTCTTATTCGGAGCCAACCTAGGGTCTAAGGAAACCGAAACTTCCGACGAAAACCAATCCATACTTGCCCCTTCTCCTGAAGGGGAGCTGCCTCTTCCCCCTCAACCCGCAGACCAAAGCGAAGTTTCCAGAAGAAAATACCAGATCCTGGCTTTGAACACTGAGACAATCAATCTATTAAGATCCAATGCTCTCGTTCGGGCCCAAGCGAATATAGAACGTTTGAAAAAATTGGATCCGGACTGTTTGGAATATCATTATCTGAACGGTGCGTATTTGTACGTGATCGGAAGATACCCACAATCCAAAAAAGCGTTATTGAAAGCTGTGGAGATCAATCCAAGTCATGATCCATCTTATTATCTTCTTGGAATGATATTCGTAAGAAGAAGTAAATGGGAATCTTCAGTTCAGTACTTCCAAAAAGCGGTGGAGCTTGCGAATTATAATCCTTTTTATAGATTGAATATGGCTCTGGCTTATTTCGAAACAGGGCAGTATCTAAAAGCAAAAGCGGAAGCGGAGAAGGGAATAGAGCTCAAGCCTAATTATAGGAACTTAAAATTAATATTGCTAAAAGTGAATTTTCTTTTGGGAAATAAAGCGGATGCTCTCGCTCAATGTAAGGAATTCGCGAAAGAAGGTTTTATCCACAGGGAATTTGCTTATATCTATGCTAGACTTGCGATGGATATAGACAAAAATTTCCGTAAGGCCATCAAACTTTATAATCAATTTCCTGATCTTCCTTTTAATGAAAAAAGATTTTTAGCCCACGCATACTTTCATACATCTAATTACAGAGCTTCCGCAAATCTATATTCTATAGTTTCAGGTTCTAAAATATTTTCGGAAGAGGATAGGATCAATTATCTCAGATCTTTGGTGTATATTAAGGATTATAGAAGATTAGAAACTTTTGTAGCTTCTTGGATGTTAGAAGAGCCCGAAAAAAAATTAAAGATCCAAGAGGCGCTGGATACTGCGGAACTTCTGAGAGAGAACGATCCGAAAGTGTATCATATGCTTCCTTCGAGATCTCCTTATAATAACTGATTATTCTGCGACTTCTTCCTTTTTCGTAGGGAATCGTAGTATATAAGTAATCACACATATTCCTATTACTGCCATCCCGATTCGGACCGGCAAAAGAGGAGCAAATATCGCACTAACTGTCATAGTGATCACAATTGTGGAAACGGAAATGACCTTTGCCTTAAGAGGGATCGCTTTATGGATTCTCCAATCTCTGATAAAACTTCCGAAATATTTATTATTCATCAGCCAATTATAGAACTTTTGAGAAGCCCTTGCATAACAAGCAGCGGTTAGAAGTAAGAATGGAGTAGTAGGAAGGACCGGAGTGAAGATCCCGATAATTCCCAGAACTAATGATATGGTCCCTATTATGATCAGCAAATAACGAACGAATCCATATCTATGAAGTTTTACTTCGTGGCTATAATCCTTTTGTTCCGCCAATGGAATACCTCTCGCTTATGTTTCGGGACTTATAATAGTCGCTTCGCTCTTGAAGCCCGGACCTAATTGTTTAAGGTAACCTATGCTTTTGAGCGGACTATAAAAAAGGGAGGCTTAAAGCCTCCCTTTTGCAAGGATCATTTTCTGTATTTTCGGAAAATTCTTATCAGGTATCCTTGAGTGCAGTCACGATTTCCTGGGTGGCTTTTTTACCATCTTGGAAATACATTAAGCAGTTTTCTTGGATGAAGAGCGGGTTAGGAACTCCTGCAAATCCCGGGCTCAAGGAACGTTTGATCACGATAATGGTTTTTGCTTTATCCACATCTAAGATCGGCATTCCAGCGATCGGAGAACCTGGATCCGTTTTTGCCAGAGGATTCACCACGTCGTTTGCACCATTGATAATTACTACGTCTACAGTGTTGAAAGTAGGATTGATCTCATCCATTTCCTTCATTTTGTCGTAAGGAATATCAGCTTCTGCTAATAGAACGTTCATATGACCAGGCATCCTTCCTGCAACCGGATGGATCGCGAATTCAACTTCGATATTTTTATCGGTAAGTTGGTTGTAAAGTTCGCGAACTGCGTGTTGAGCTTGAGCAACTGCCATTCCGTAACCAGGAACGATAACCACTCTTTGCGCCATATCCAATAACATTGCCACTTCTTCTGCGGAGGTAGCTTTTGTTTTTCCTGCGTAAATATCTCCAGTGTCCGCAGATGAAGTAGCGGCTCCCAGTCCTCCGAAAAGAACGTTTGGAAGAGAGCGATTCATCGCCTTACACATGATCTGAGTAAGTAGAATACCGGAAGCTCCTACTAGAGATCCTGAGATGATCAATACATTGTTCCCTAAAACGAATCCAGTAGCAGAAGCAGCAAGTCCTGAATAAGAGTTAAGAAGAGCGATTACCACAGGCATATCCGCTCCACCGATCGGAATTACCAATAAAACTCCGAGGATAGAAGCTACGAGTACGATGTACCAGTACCAGTCGATCTTAGTAGGCTCGGTTACGTTTAAATAACCTAAATAAAGTGAACCGATCAAAAATAAAACTTTTACGATCTGGTCTCCGAAGTAACGAACCGCTTTTTCAGAGATTAAACCTTGTAGTTTTCCGAAAGCGATCAAACTTCCTGTAAGAGTCACAGCTCCGATAATACCGGTTGCCGCAGTGGAGATAGTGAACTGAAGATCCGCAAGTTGTTTAGTGTCATGACCTGGTTGTAGAATTTCCATTAAGGAGTTTCCACCAACTAAGAAGGAAGCAAGTCCTCCAAGTCCGTTCAGAAGCGCCACTAGCTGAGGCATTCCGGTCATCTCTACTTTAAGAGCGATAAAGGTTCCGATTGCAGTTCCAACTAGAAGAGCTGCACCGATGATGATGATATCACTTTGGTTGATGGTTCCGTATTCGAAGAATACTCCTACAACCGCTAGGAACATACCGAATGCTCCGGTAAAGTTTCCTTTTACTGCAGTTTTAGGATGGGAAAGTAACTTTAATCCAATGATAAAAAGGATACTTGAAACTAGATAAATGAGGTTGATATACGCTTTTTCCATTTATGGTTTAATCCTTTTTCTTGAACATTCCCAACATACGGTGAGTTACTACGAACCCTCCGATCACGTTGACGGTTGCCGCAACGATTGCGATAAATCCTAATACTTGAATAATCCAATGATTTGTAGTATGAAGAGTTAAGATCGCTCCGATGACTGTAATCCCCGAAATGGCGTTAGAGCCTGACATAAGAGGGGTATGTAATAAAGGAGGAATACGGTTGATGACCTCGATTCCTACGAACACTGCGATTAAAAATATCGTCAGGTAGCTTACGAACTGTTCCATATTAGCTTCCTATGGACGGCGGCAGGGGAAAATTCCTCAAAACCGATGCCTTAAAATCTGTTCGTTCACTTTTCCGGGACGCCTGCTTCCTGAAAACCCTTTTTTCGAAGCAAGCAGGAGTCGCATTTTCCGCAGGGTTTGCCTCCGACGGGATCATAGCAAGAATGAGTCATAGAAAACGGAACACCTAGTTTAGAACCCAATAACACGATCTCTTTTTTATCTAAGAACTGCAAAGGTGTGCATATCTCGAGAGGATGACCTTCCGATCCGGTTTTCGTTCCTATACGGACCGCGTCCGAATACGCTTTAACAAATTCAGGTCTGCAATCCGGATAACCGGAATAATCCAAAGCATTCACACCGATATAGAGTCTTTGGGCTCCGATACCTTCTGCTAAAGAAACTCCGAAAGATAAGAATAAAATATTCCTACCGGGAACATAAGTGTTTGGGATCTCTGAATGACCCAAAGAATTTTTAGGAACCTTGATCTTCTTTTCAGTAAGAGAAGAACCTTGGAAAAATTCAGGATTCAATTTTTGGATCAGATGAGGAATATCCAAAAGTTTTGTGATCTTTTTGGCGGATTTGAGTTCTTGTTTATGTTTTTGATTATAATCGAAGGAAAGAGCAATAGGAGAATAACCGTCTTGGATTGCCTGGTACAAACAAGTGGTAGAATCTAATCCGCCCGAGAATAAAACGATAGCTTTTGGATTTTTAGAATGAGATTTCGTTCGAACACTGTTCGACTTAGAAGAAGGACCCATCTTTTATTTCTCGGAAGGTCCGTTATAAACGCATGCGCTAGTGCAGGTTTCGTTTAAAGTGATCTTGTGTAAAAGAGAAAGTTGAGGTTTAAGTTTTTTCCACAACCAGATGCTGATATTCTCGCTAGTCGGATTTTCTAGACCTTCTATTTCGTTTAGAAGATAATGATCCAAATAGTTTTCGAGTAAAGGTTTCACAACCTTGCTGACTTCTGCGAAGTCCATCAACCAACCTGTTTTTTCGTCCACCTTACCTTTCAGATGTAATTTGAAACGAAAGCTGTGGCCATGCATTCTTCTACACTTATGACCTTCCGGAACGTTCGGTAAGAAGTGAGCTGCATCGAAACGAAATTCTTTGGTAAGTTCTATTTCTTCCATTTAGATGTTGGACGAATGATCGATTCTGAAAAATGAAAGTCCGGTTTCGTAGCACCGATCCGGAAATACGCGGACCGACCTGCGAAGTCGGTCTTAAAAAAGATCAGGAGCGGATTATTTTTTAACCAGTTCTTTCAGGATTTCCTGTTTTTTCTGGTCCTTCTGAAATTCGTTTAATACCAGCCACTCACGTTTGATTTGTTTCTCGTTAATACCTTTTGCTTCCGCGTATTTTTTGAGAAGTTTAGCTGTTTTTTGGTTCATACCAACCAAAATCCGGGTCGTTTCCCCACTGTCAAGTATAGAAGGTCCGCTGGTGCCAGGTTGCCACCGCTGACGCAGGATTATGTCACGTCAACATTCTTGGTAAGGACATTCTGCGCCTTCGGGTTCAACTTCCACAGTTGCATGAGGGATATGAAATTCTTGAGTGATATTGCGGATCTTCTCCTTTAATACCTGAGCTTGAGCGATAGAAGTTTCCTGAACACCTACATGAAGAGTTAGAACATGATAATCTCCATCCATGGACCAAAGATGAAGATCATGAACCGAACGGACACCTTTCAATTTCAAAATACGATTTTCTAATTCTTTCGTATCGATACCTTCCGGAGAAGATTGAAGATGTAAAAGTAGTATCTTTCTTAAATTGCGGAAGGACTGGAATCCCACCCAAAGAGAGATCGCGATGGATAATGCAGGATCCACCCAGGACCATCCGAATACGATCAAAGCGATACTACCGAAGAATACTGCCACCCATCCCAATACATCTTCCAAAAGATGAAGGAACGCAGTCTTTGCATTCAGACCGGAACTATTCTTTAATTTAAATAATGCGGCTCCGTTTACGACCACGCCTAAAACGGAAAGTCCTAACATTCCCCAGCCGTTCGGAGAACCTGGCTCATTCAATTTAGTAACAGCAAAGAATAAGATCCCGAAAGATCCTAAAAATAGAACAAAAGAATTTACTAATGCAGCAGAAAGACTTAATCTTCTGTAACCGAATGTGAAGGTCTGGGTCCTTGGTTTTGCAGCGATCTTTTGGAAGATCCAAGCAAGAGCTAAGAATCCACTGTCTCCCAGATCATGGAGAGAATCGGAAAGGATTGCCAAACTTTCGAAAAAATATCCGCCTATAAATTCTATCCCTGCAAATCCGAAGTTTAATAGAAATGCGAATAAGAATGCGCGGGAGTTTTCGGGCATAGAACTAGAATGAGGATCACCCGAATGGGAATGAGAGTGTCCATGATGATCATCGTGAGAATGATGATGATGCCCGTGCATGGATCTAAAATAAAGAACATGTGAAAATTCTTCCAGTCACTTTTTTAGAAATTGGTTGCAGGATAACGGGTTCTCTTTATCGATAAGAGCTGGTATGAGTGAAACTTCAAAAGAACAAGAGCTTGCGATCATCGCAGGAGAAGTTGCTCCTTGCGTTCGATGCAAATTGAGTACGACTCGGACCCAAACCGTTTTCGGAGAAGGGAATCCGAACGCAGAAGTCATGTTCATAGGAGAAGGTCCGGGCAAACAAGAGGACCTGACTGGCAGGCCATTCGTAGGAAAGGCGGGAGAATTATTAACTAGAATTATTGAAAGAGGGATGGGAGTTCCGAGAGACAGTGTCTATATCGCGAACGTAACTAAATGTAGACCAACGGTAGATCTAAAATTCGAAAAAGACAGACCTCCCGAAGAAGATGAAGTGATCGCATGTTCTCCTTTTTTACTCAGACAAATTTCTATCATACAACCAAAGGTGATCATCACCTTAGGAAATCCTTCCACTAGATTCATTCTGAGAACAAAAGAAGGGATTACCAAATTAAGAGGACATTGGGGAGATTTTCACGGGATCCCTGTGATGCCTACTTATCATCCCAGTTACGTAATCCGTAACGGTGGAGAGAATAGTCCCTTAAAAAGAGATGTCTGGGAAGATATAAAAAAAGTCTTAGAACGACTGGATTGGAAACGTCCGGGATAGTATAAATAGATCCGATCCTAAGTAAAAAGAAGTCTCTTGTAAATTTGTTTCTTGCAGATGGGAAAACTCGGATCTAATCTGACCCTCTATTTGTAATCATCGGTATAATCGCCTGATCTTCGAATAGGGAACTTTTCAGGAGAATCGAATGGAAAATTCAACGACTCGCGCCAAATTTGACGGGGCCGGCTGGGACCTATTTAAATTATATCTTTTTAATGCTTTGGCTACGATCAGTACCTTAGGCATTTATTCTTTTTGGGCAAGAGTAAGGGTAGAAAGATATTTAAGACAACATACAGTTTTTTTAGGACAAAGATTCGATTTCCACGCTACCGGTCTGGAAAGATTTATAGGATTTTTAAAAGCTGCTCCCATCGCGATTATCTTATTTTGTGCGATTAAATTCCCTTTAAAATGGTGGGTATTTTCTGCAGAGCTTGAGCCTCTTTCCAACGTAATTCCTATCTTTCTTCTTTTATATATACTCGGGCCTTTTATCTTTGTAGGAAGATTAAGATTCCATTTAAGCAGGACCTCCTATAATAATATTAGATTTCATTTCGCGGGAAGAGTTCTGGAACTTGTTAAAATTTTCCTGGTAGGGCTTCCGCTTACGATCATAACTTTAGGATTTTATTCTCCTTGGTTCACGATCCGTCTGAAAAGATTCCAAATAGAGAATACATATTACGGTAACGCAGGATTTAAGTTTGATGGAACTGGAGGATCTTTGTTCTGGATCCATCTAAAAGGTTTCCTTCTTCTTTTACCTACATTAGGATTTTATGCTTCTTGGTGGCAGGCAAATGTTTATAATTATTATTGGAATCAAACTACCGTAAACGGGATCAGATTTAAGTCCAATTTAAAGGGAGAAGATATACTTGTTTATACGATTCTCTCTTATATGGCGATCTTGTTCTCTTTAGGTTTGGCATTTCCTTGGATCGCGGTAATCTGGTATAAATTATTTTACGAAGCTATCTCCTTAGAAGTGGAGCCGGATCTGAGCCAGATCCAGCCTGAATTTGATAAAGGAGCTTCCGCATTGGCAGAAGGATTCGAAAGTTCCTTGGAAGCCCTCGCGGATATATTCGATTAATTCCAGTCCAATATACACATGAAAGATAAACTATACGATGGAAAAACCGCTATTCCTTTTGAAGGAGATCTTGTTCCGGAGAAAGACAGACTAATCTTTCTTTCGGAGCAGAAGTCCTTTAGTTTCCAATATTCTGATATTCTAAATCTAGATCCCGTAGGCAGAGAATTCAGATTAGAGATCCGGAATCCGGAAAATCCTGCGTATAGTTTCATGATAGTATTCTATTCAAAAGAGAGTTATAGTTCTGTTCTTGCGGGTAGAAAGTCCCAGAATAAATTCCCTCTTTTGGATTTATGGCAGAATACCAACTTCGCCCTTAAGTTAGGTGCCTTGGCGTTGACTGCATTTTTAGCTTTTTCCGTCTATAATGCAGGACTTTCTTATGCGTACTTTTTCGTTCCAACGAGCTACGATAAAAAACAATCGGAGGTAATGTCCGGATGGGTCCGAGATTATTTTTCTGAATGTTCTTCTCCTTCTTTAAAATCTACAATGAAGAAGATCAGCAAAAAGCTGAAGGATGCGGACGATCCTTTTGATTACGATATTATTGTGATCGATGACGAGGTGTTTAATGCGTTTGCTATGCCTGGCGGGACCATAGTAGTCTTTACCGAGTTATTAAAAAAGACCGAAACTCCTGAAGAACTTGCGGGAGTATTGGCTCATGAGATGGCCCATATCCATAAAAGGCATGGGGTTCGCAGGCAAATCCGTTCCGCCGGAAATGTAGTTTTATTATCTTTAGGGATCGGTTCCGGTTTCGAAGGAGTGGACATGTTGGAAAACATGGATTCTCTTTACGAGGTCTTAAGCGTTACCATCTACGACCAAAAATTTTCCAGAGAATACGAATCGGAAGCGGACGAGATCGCTTTGGAAAAATTAAAAAAATCGAATCTAACCGGAGAAGGGTTTTTAAACTTCTTTAAAAGGATCCAAGAAGAATACGAGGTTCCTCAGCAAGAAGAAGGCGAAGAGTCTGCGGGCGACGGTGCAGTAAAAATCCCTGATTTTTTAAGTTCTCATCCTGCCACGGAGGACAGGATAGAATATGTGAAAAATATCATTTCTCATCCGAATTACCCTAAAGGAAAATTAGGAATTTCTAATAAGGAATGGAATCGTATTAAAGAACTTTGTTCTCCTGTGAAACCCAGAAAAGAATTTAAGAACCCTCTGGGTTTGTAGCCCGTTCCGAGCGAAGCGAGGAGCCGCCCTTATTCCCCTTTTTTCTTAGCCAACCAATCTGCGATCTTTTGGTAGATATCGGAAGGCGCGGACTCATGTGCGAATAAGGAAAGGTGATCGTAATCTATCTTTCCACCGTTATCGCGTCCAGCTTCTAAGAACTGAGTGAATCCTCTTTTTCTGCGATACACCGGATGAATAGATTCGGAAGTAGAGATATTGTCTAACTTACCTGCAACAAATAGAGTAGGGAAGTCCATCAGCTCGAAGTCCACCCAAACTTTCGGATTTTCTTCTAAGGAAGGAAGATAATTCCATAATGTTTGGTAAAGATATAAAGTTGTAGGATTGTCTTCGTCCAAAGAGATAAATCTAGAACAGAAACTATCCTTATTCTTGCAAGAATTGGAAAGATCAGTCCCGAATCGTTTCTCTTTTTTCATATCATCTATGAAACTATCATTGTACTTATAATCCATTCCGGTCCCTAAAAAGAAAACCTTAGAGATTGCAGGATCTTTTTTGGATCGGATATAATGAAGGATCGCTTGGCCTCCTACGGAGACTCCGCCCAAAATATAATCCTTACGATTGCTTAAGCCTTGGACTTGAGAGACTGCTTGAGGGATCAGCTTTTCTCCCACTTCTTTCAGATCTAATCCTGGATATACTTCGAAATGTAATAGGAATACTGAGAAGCCGTTCCCGCTTAATACTCCGATAAGACCGTTATAATCCCCAAGATACAAAGACTTTTTGTTCACAAGGATCGGATCCAAAAGTAGAACAGGCGGATAATCGGAGCTATGTTTTAAAAAATTTGTGAGATATACGTTAGATGCAATATTTGCAGTCTGATTTTTAAATGCTTCTTCCGTGATCACTGCATATCGAGTGCAGGAGAAAAACAGAAAAGTGGAAAATAAGAAAAGTATGATTTTATTTTTGAATTTCATTTTATGATCCGGAATTAATTTCTTTTGTTTAACCAGTGGATGATCGTTGGAAATACTTCGTCATCCGCCTTCTTTCCTACTACTAGGTCAGTGTGACCATAGTCTTCCGAAAAACCTTTTCCTTTAGAAAGTACGAATAAGGTTTTATCTGCAGAGCCTAATTGATCGTAAACATATCTGAGAGAATATGTGAATCCTAATTTGTCTCTTCGGCCTGCGACTAATAGAACCGGGATCTTGATATTTCCGAAAGCTTGTGAGTAGATCAGCTTTCCGTCTTCGGAACGGAATTGTCCTGTTTCAACGATCTTATCCATCTGTCTTGCTTCTCTTTTGGAAACTGTAGCAATGGAGTCGGTAAATATCCCGGAAACAATTTTAGGCTCTATATTTGGTGCGTGCCAGAATACTTCTTCGAAACTTCTTTTAGGAAAGATAGGCAGCCCTGTTCCTCCTCTGACCCCAGACCAAGTTTCTGTAGGAACTGCAGGCCATAAATTTAACGCCCAAGTAAAACTGGACCATAATTTTAAAGCATCAGATGGAGGATCCATGATTGCAGGAGAACCGATCGCTACAAAGTTAGCTACTCTGTTCTCACCTAAACTTCCGAGTCTTGCGTATTGGATCATTCCTCCCATACTATGACCGATCCAGTTCACTTTTTCTTTGCCGGTGGTTTTGAGAACATATTGGATCGCAGCGTCCGCATCTTGTTTTATATAATCATCGATGGAATAATCAAAAGTTTTATCCCCCCAGAATAAAGAAGGAGATCCTGCTTCTTGTTTTCCTCTTAACTCTAAAAGCCAAACATCGTATCCTTCTTTTTGAAGATTTGCTACGATGGATGACTTTTCATTGATCTTAAGATAGATTCGATTCGCTATGAATCCGTGACACAGTATCACAGGATATTTTTTATTAGCGGTTCCTTGCAGAGGAGGAAAATGTTCCAGAGTGATGTCCCAGCCATCGGAGGTTTTAGGGTGAAGTATCTCACCTTTTAACGCGATATTCGCGGAACAAGAAACGATTAAAGGTACGCATACGAAGAATGCGGAAAGAAAACGAAGCATACCCGCGATCCTCCTCCTTGCCGAAATGGAATCAAGGAAAATTCAAAACTAAATTTGAAGTAAAGAACGATGTTCGTATTATCCGATATGGAGAAAATCTAGAAAGGAGTCCACCGACTTCTTCACGGTTGGAAAAAATCGGATCTTATGAAGTAGCGGATTCCACCAGCCGGTCGTAATACAAAAATATGTATCGTACGGAGCCGTATGATGTATTTTATGATGCTCAGGAGAAAGTATCCAACGCTTTTTTTGCATGTATTTGATGAGTTTGTTCGGTTCGTCTTGGTGTGCCCATTTATGGATTTGATTAGTGAAGAAGATCCCGACTAGAACAAGTATCCAAAATGTTCTGGCCCAAGGAACATCCCCGTTTTCCAACGGAGCAAAAAAGCAATATAGAAGAATGGGAAGTGACACTAGACAATTATTCCCGTTAGTCTCCACAAAATCATGCCGAGTGATACCTTTAGGGTCTACATGATGGTCCCTAAAAGGAAAAATAAAAGCAGGTCCGATATAAGGAGTGAATTCGTTCCCGAAACTATCTCCTAAAAAATGAACAAAGCCGGAAAGAAAGTCGGCGGTAATATAAGCTAAGAATAAGAGAGCTACAAGTTCAGCTAAGAAAATCCAGGGAGAATCCCGGAGGGCCGGCGAGAATAACGCTCCGAACTCATACAGACATAGTCCGGCAAAAAGTAAGAATAAAAGTATACTTAGAACTTCCACTAGCCTATGGAACTTAAAGGGAGAGGGGAATAAAATTTTCAGGAAGTTCATAGTTCTTATATACATCTCGAAACCGATACATAAGAGATAGATCGGTCAAGAATTTAGATATTTCGGATTAACGGAATGTTCTCGCGCCCTTGAATTTTATTCGGATTTTTAAATCCCGCTTTTCAATCCCGCATAAGAAATTCTTATTTGAAAGTCCACAGCATTAAGAATGAATCTACAACGTCTTAAAAGATCGATTTATCCTCCATTATCCGCCGACCCCGAAAAAGACGTTTCGATCAAACTTCTTTACGGTCTGATGTATGTCACCTTTACGGTTGCGGTCTTATATCGGATCATTCATCCTATAATTTCTGAAAAACCTAAGAACGCTTATTATTCTTTCTATCTAATTCCTACTGCAGTGATCTTATGCCACATTCTCGCAAAATCGGGAAGGATAAAACTAGGCGCACATATCATGATCTTCTTACAATGGCTGGCACTTTGTATCGTGTCTTTGAGAGAAGGTGGAGTCTACGCTACATCATTCTCTCAATTTATGATCATTATAGTGCTGGCCTCTTTGATCTTGGGGCAGGTTGGATCCTTATTCTATGCGCTTCTTTCCTTTTTTGTGGGGCTCTTGAGCATATATCTAAAATCGAAAGGAATGATACCTGCTCCGAGTTATCCTGCGGGAGAATGGTCCGCGTTTATAGGAAATTCCGTAGGCTTTTTTATGTCCTGGATACTGATGAAATTCGGTTTATCAGGATTATCTAAAATACGAGAAGAATTATCCAGAGCACAGATCGACGCAAAGTTAGGTGCAATCATTCTGAATTTGGAAACCAAGGAAATAACCTTATCCAAAGAATACAGGATCATGTTGGGAGATAAAACCGCTAAAGGGTCCACGACTATCTTTATGGACCAATTTTTAGAACAATATGTAGAAGGAGAAGATAAACAAAGAATACCCGTTATCCTCGCTGAAGGAGCAAGACATTTCAACGATCCTTCTTATTCCACTGAGTTCGTTTTTAGGGCGAAGGGGGACGATGGAAAAACCAGGTATATTTTAGCCAAAGGTAAATATAAAGATTCCATAATGGCTTATGGAACAGGACAGGATATCACTGAAAAACATATAGCGGGCGAGGAGATCAAAGCCAGTCAGGAATTATTTTCTAAGGTATTCAAATTAAGCCCTTATGCAACTTCCATTTCCAATTTCGATGACGGAAGATATGTGGATATCAATGATGGATTTACCGAGTTACTTGGTTATACAAGAGAAGACGTGATCGGCCGGACTAGTGTAGAGTTAGGCATTTGGTTAGATGCGGCTGAAAGAGAACATTTTAAGGAAAAGATCAAAAAAGACGGATTCTTATATAATGAAGAAGTAACTTTCAGAGCGAAAGACGGGCGTATGATCCAGGTGGAATTTTCCACTAGATTCGCGATGATCGACGGAGAAACACGTATGATCAATATGGTGAAAGATATTTCTTCCAAAAAAGAAGCGGCTGAATTAAGGATCTTGAATAACGAGATCTCCGCTCAGAACGAATTGATCGCAAAACAAAAAGCGGAATTAGAATCCACACTTGATTATCTTCAAAAGACACAAAACCAACTGATACTTTCGGAAAAGATGGCTTCTCTTGGACAGTTGGTCGCGGGGATTGCGCATGAGATCAATAATCCGATCGGAGTGATCCGAGCCGCAAACGAGTCCGTCAAAAGCCATTTTGATCGCGTATTGGATAGAATGCAGGAAGCGGCTTCCGTATTAGAAAATTTAGGCAGCGAAGCTAAGATTGAATTCCAAACTTTATTAAAGAAAGGAAGAGCCTACCAAGAAATTATCCCTCCTAAAGAGGTAAGAGCTAAAACTAAAATTTTAGAATCTAGATTAAAGGAACTTGAGATTTTCGAAGCTAGAAATTTAGCGGAAGGTTTAATTGAAGCTGGATTAGAAACGGCGTTAGAGGATTTCCCGAAATTATTTATGGGAGAAAAGATCCAACAAGTGATCCAATATGCCTTGGATGAGATCCAGGCAAGCAGAAGTTCCAAATTAGTGGATATGTCCGTGGACAGAACTTCTAAGATCGTATATGCACTTAAAAATTTCTCCCATTTTAGTAACGGTGGGCCTAAAGCTCCCGTAGATATAAGGGAAAGTATAGATACGGTCCTTACGATCTACCAAAACCAATTGAAGTCCGGCATTGAGATCATAAAAGAATACGAGGTGGGAACTCCGATCGTTCCGGGATATTCGGATGATCTATTGCATGTATGGACCAACCTGATCTATAATGCTGCCCAAGCAATGGGCTTCAAAGGAATTCTAAAAATAAACGTAGGTAATAGGGAAAAAGACAAGATCTGCGTTAAGATTTCGGATAACGGGCCCGGTATTCCGGAATCGATACAAGAAAGGATTTTCGAACCGTTCTTTACGACCAAAGCCCCCGGAGAAGGTTCCGGACTTGGGTTGGACATAGTAAAACGTATCGTGGAAAACCACGGTGGAACTATAGGATTCGAAACTTCTTCCGATGGTACCGCGTTTTTAGTGATCCTGCCTCAGTGAGTAGTTTTCTTTTTCAAAAATTTTTCGATCTTAGGGCGGATCACATAATGACAGTAAGGCTGTCCTGGATTTAGCCTGAAATAGTTTTGGTGATAATTTTCCGCCGGGAAAAACTTTTCTAATGCAATAATCTCCGTCACGATAGTAGAAGCAAACTTAGGCCCAGCTTCTGTTCTGGAAGCTTCAGCAATTTCTTTCTGAGTTTGGTTTTCGTATAAGATGATACTTCTATATTGAGGACCTTCGTCGTTGCCCTGTTTATTCCTGGTAGTAGGATCGTGTGCTTCCCAGAAAATTTCTAAAATGTTTTTGTAGGAGATCTTACTTGGATCGAATCCTACTCGGATCACTTCCGCATGCCCGGTAAGTCCCGTACAAATTGATCTATAATTCGGTGCAGGGTCATGTCCTCCCGCATAACCGGAGACGATGGATTCTACTCCGTCCACCAATTGGTAGATCGCTTCTACACACCAAAAACATCCTCCACCTAAAACTGCGTATTCCAGATCTTTTTGTTCCGACATTCCATCCTCCTTTCTTATTAGATTTGATTCAGGTCAGAAAGTCGGATCTCGGAAACATTTTTCCGAATTTCTCGCTAAAAAACGTAAGCATTAAACCAGAATTGAGACCGGGACGGGTATGAAGTTGAAACTAATATTAAACCCCAAACCGATCAAAAGTAAATCTTGGAAGGCTAGGTCTCCCAGAGAATCCATGCCGGTCTGTACCTTGATCCTGCCGGATAATTTGTATAAAAATTATCTCAAAAACTGGAACGGATCTAGACCGGGAGCCACATGTCTAAAGGACTTATTGGAACTATACGGACCTGATTTGCAGTTCCAAGAGAAATTAAATCCTGACTCCGTTCTGATGATGTATCAAAAAAAGGAAGAAGGCAGGCAGAAAAACTGGAATCGACTGAATTTCAGACCTGATCTGGAAGATTGGAATCTTTTAGGGAACTACGCAAGAAAACACGGAGTTTCCAAGTGTTACTTGTTTACGTTTTTGTTAAGCAAATACTTTTCCGATACTCCTTCTCCCGAGTTTTCTAAAAAGAAGAAGGTAGCCTGATCGAAAATTAATCTCTGCTGCGGATCGGATGAATAGGTTGTCCTGAACTTAATTTTGCGATCTCATCTTCTACGGAAACCAATCTTTGGATTGTAGTGTTTAGAAGGAGTGAGAAAAATTTAGGATTCGTTTGTCCGATCCGATAGAACATTTCCTGGTCCAAGATACCTATCTTTGCTTTTTCAGTGATGACTCTTGCGGTTGCGGCTCTAGGTACGTTATTGATCAATGCGATTTCTCCGAAAAAGGATCCAGGTTCTAAATTTCGGATCACTCTTTCTTCTCCATCGTAGGACTTTCTGATCTCCAGAGCGCCTGTGAAAACAAAATACATCATTCCGTTGGAAGGATCTTTTTCTTTAAAAACATCTTCTCCGGCAAGATAGGTCTTAACTGATACGTTATTTATGAATTCTAAAATATTAATTCCCATCTTATGATTCCTTGTTTACTGCAGCTTCTGCGGGAGCTTCTTCTTGAGTAGTTTCAGTGTTTGTTACTTCGGAAGTTTCCGAAACTTCTGCTTCTTTTTCGGCCGCCGGTGATTCTGTAGCCTTGGACTCTTCTTCTTTTTTATGGATCTCGGTATAAAGAGCTTCTAGTTTCATCTCAGCTCTATTCAATTTTTCGAAAGTGTTTTTGAGAAGTAAGAGTAAAAATTGAGGACTTGTTTTTTCCAGTTTTTCGAAAACACTCTTATTTAGAACTCCAAGTTTGGCGGAAGGAGAAAGAACTTGGACCGACATCGCTCTGGCTCTTCCTGAGATTAAAGCGATCTCTCCGAAAAATTCTCCGGGGAAAACTTCCTTGATGGATTTCTCTCCGGCGTCCGGGCGATTCTTGCTGACCTTTAAATGCCCTTGGAAAAGGAAATACATGTTTCCGTCGGATCCTTCTCCTTCTTTGAATATGAAGGAATCTTTCGGATAAACCCGGGTAAAAACGCTGTGAACGAAATCCAGAATGGTCGGCATTTTATGTAAGACGGGGAAAAGTCTTTAGATCCGACGGGATCTGATTTTTTTCAAAAATCAATTTTGATGAGTCGTTCTAAAATAAGTTGGACCAGGTTTCAGTCGAATCCGTCCAAACTTGCCAGAGTAAGAAAAGAGAGCATAAAACTTATATAAACTATAATTTGGAATATCGCCGTAAAGATCAGATAAACGGACCTGAATTTTAAACCGATCGTTTTAGTCAGAAAATTTTCCCAGGCTGCTACTAATATAATTGGAACTGACATTAGAAGTTCCGGAGTACTTATATCCGTCTTGAATAAACTTCCTAGTTTGGAGCCGATCAGAAATAATGCGAGACTCACAACGCTAAAAAGCAAAGCTTTGAGACTTCCTAAACCTTCCTGCGTTTCCGAAAATTTTTCCAAAAATAGATTCCGAAAAGAAGCAATTCCAGCATTATATAAAACTAATACAGTAATTACTAGCCAGATTAAACCGGCGATTTCCGTATTTGTTGCAGATGCTTGGCTTCTCACCGCAGGAGAAGAATAAGTCATTACAAAAATGAATATCGATACTGCGGAAATTATGGATAGAATGAAAAGAATTAGAACAGGATTTAAAATTTTAGACTTCAAGTGTGCCTTCCGGTTTCGCAAAGGATCTGAACCTCCGTATTTTCAGGCAAGGAAAAGAAAGGCAATCATATAAAGTAAAACCGCCTATTCTTAGTAAGGTGGTCTTACGCGAATAACGTTATCGAGAAATTGAACTCTTATTACTCAAAAAAAGTTATACTCGGAGTATAGTTTTTTCCAAATTTAGATTCGAGTTTTAATTCCCTTTTCTTAAGATCAGAAAAGAGAGTCCTTGCCTATCCAATAGAACGGAGTGAAAGGATTTGTACGTACTATAATCCAAAATCGCCAGGTTCTTGGTTTGGTCCGCTGCTGCGTTTAAAGAAAATGGGATCCAAGGTTTGAACTGATCGGTTTGGTTCAGTCCGAACTCGGATTGGTTGACTCCTGAAAGAACAGGGATCGGTTTTTCTATAAAAGTAGAAAGACCGGAAGAAAATGGAAAGAGGGGAGCAGAATCCAGACCGGGAGAGTAGATAATCGGTTCTATCGGAGCGACTAACCCGTTATCTGCGAGAACCGCTATGTCCAATTCGGACAAATGTCTAAGCACATCTCCTACTTTTCCCCCGAGCAAATTGTCGGAGAACAAAGAACGTGCAGCACCTAACAGAAGTAAATCGATCTCTTTACTTTTTGCGATCTCTACGATCCCTGGAACAATCCAGTCGGAAGGAAATCCTACTGTTTCAAAACTGAATTCCGAACCGGCGGCTTCTTCTCTAACTGCTTGGAAAATTTCATCCTCTTCTAATATAGGAAATCCTTCCGATTTAGATTCTACTGAAACGACGTGTAACGCTACTATGGAAAGATTTTCTTTGGATTTAGAGAATAGGGCCCTTGTCAGCCCGAAAAGTTTTGCTCCCATCTTGGGATTGGCAAACGAAATTAGAACTTTCATTTTCGCCTCCTAGGTTATAATTTCCCCGGAACTATTTCGCTGGATGAAAAAATCCCAAGGCTAGAATGAGCCGGGAAGATTGGAAGGAAACTCCTGTCTTCTCTCCATGCTTACGAAGTTAGCTGACGGGCTAGGAAAGAGAGATTTCCCCCGTAAGAAACGGTTAGCCCCAAAATTTGGTTCCTCCGCTCCGATTTCTGTCGGATTAAGCAGACTCTAAACGAAGTGTAGCTAGAAAAACGAATTTGTCAAGTAGTAGATTAAAGTGATTATATAACGACCACAAGACAATTAGAGCAAATAAACTTAGGTTTATTCTAGCTTTCGTTAATTACTTAAGATAGGAACAGCAATAGTCGCTTAGCTTTTTTACGTTCAGTTTGAATTTGGAATTTGCAGGAACTTCAAAAGATTGTCCACCTTTGATCTCTTTCCATTCGGGATTTCCAGGCAGTTGTACCAAAAGATCTCCATCCAGAATTTCCATAATTTCTTTTTGGTCTGTTCCGAACTCGTATTCTCCGGGCATTAAGATGCCTAGTGTCTTTTTTTCTCCATTGGAGAATAATACAGTCCTACTGGTGACTTTGCCGTCAAAGTATACGTTCGCTTTTTTAATTACTGTTACGTTATCGAATTGTTGCATTATAGAATCAAGCTCCGAAACTAAAATTTAAAACGGAGCTTAGAACGATACCAAATAATTTCTTATTTGGAGGTCAACCAACGCATTCCATCTTCTCTGGAAGGAGTATTGATCAGATCTATATTCCCTGCTTTCATAGATTTAGTATCTATTGAAAGTTCGGACAATACCGATTGAGGGATGACGATAGCGATCTTTTTTAAAGTAGAAGCGATCGCTTTAGGGAACCATGTTTCGTTTACCCAGGTTTGTGCTTCCGCAGAAACGATCCCCATATTAGAAGTATCCGCCATCCATTTGGTAACTTGCTTTTCTCTTACAAGTTCCAGGCCCTTCTCCAGCATCTCTCTGTAACCTTCGTAGCTGAAGTTTTCAGTCCATACGATCTCAACTAGATCATACTTTTTAACGTAATATAGTTTTCCGATCGCGGCCGTGAATTTGAGTTCGTGAGTCTTGGGATCCAGTAACTTCTCGGCTGCTTTTTCCTTTGCGGCTATACGGAACATTTCCACCGTATTTCCTAGTTTATCCGCAGTATTAGAAATTCCTAAAATTCTTTCCGCTAAAGTATCGCTGTTCTCCGAGTTATTCACTGCCAAAGCGCTGATAGAAGAAACCGAATCCACAACTTCTCTTGTGGCAGTATTATGTTCTGTAACTGCATTTCTGATCTCGTCGGAACGTTTGAATACGAAGTCAGCTTCTTTTAATACCGAATTTCTAAGTTCTTGCTGGGAATTTACCGCGGCCCGAACTTCTTTGATCTGTACGGACATTCTGTCTATTGTTTCTATAATTTCTTGGATCTCCTTTGTAGTGATCTGTATCCTTTCCAAACCTTGGTTCATATCTTCTTGGTTTTTCTTTACCAATTCGTTGATACTTCTTACACTTAAAGCGGTTCTTTCTGCAAGTTTAGAAACCTCGTCCGCAACTACTGCAAAACCTCTTCCTGCTTCTCCCGCTCTTGCAGCTTCGATGGACGCATTCAGTGCCAGCATGTTTATTTTTTCGCTGATATCTGCGATATTCCCGATGGTTTTAGTGATCTCTTTGGAACTTTTAGAAAGATTATCTATTGCTTGTCCCATATAAGTTAAGGACTGGGAACCCTTCTCCGCACGTTTAGAAATATCTTCAAAGGAAACTAAGGTCTCGTCTACTTGCCCTTTCGTTTTTTCGATCGCAGAAGAAAGTTTTTCCACTTCCGAAACCAAATTGCTCATGCTGTTCGCATTCTCTCCCGCGATAGAAGAGATGGAAGTTGCTACTCCTGAAATTTCTTCGATGGATGCGGAGACTTCTTCGGTAGCTGCTGACTGGGATTGTATATTGGAGCCGAAGTCCAAGACTACGGTTCTCATCTCTCCCGAATCTGCAGAAAGAATTTCTGCCGTATTTCTGATCAGTCCGATCAACTCTGACTGTCCTTGTAACATTCTATGAAAACTTTCATAAAAATCAAAAAGTAGATCTTTGGAGTTTGTTTCTATTCTCGCAGTTAAGTCGCCTTTACTGACTTTCTTAAATGAATCTTGTATGGTTTGGAATGTTTTAGCAAGCCAAGTGCCTGAAAAAATCCCCATACATAAAGAAAAGAAAACTCCGACTCCCGCGGAGATGGAGGCTGCCGATCCGAATTTTTCAGCGGGTAGAATTCCTAAAATATAGAATGTTCCGAGTATGGAACCGAGCACCAAAGAAGTGAAAATGGAATAAGAGAAAAAATAATAGAGCCTAAGTTTGAATAACATCGAGATTCCTTTTCTGTATAGGACGGAGATCTTTTTTGGAACCTATTCTAAGTCAGTCTTAAATTGAAAATAGATCCGGATCCAGCGGACCTTCTTCTTTTGTTTTGAAAGTATAAGTGCAGAAGTTTCCCTGTCTGGAAATCCAATTTCCGCCCCTTAAGGGATGGAAATTGCAAATTTTTTCTGTCAGTTGGGCTCTGAGACTGCTTAAAATCCAAAATTCTTGACTTTTTTAGAATATTTCGGAAACTTGAGAGGTATTTTAGCACTCTAACTTGCAGAGTGCCAATAAGAATAGATATGGAACTATCCCAAAGACATAGGATGATCCTAAAGGCCACTGTGGACGAGTTTATCCAAGAAAACCGTCCTGTTGGCTCTAAAACCTTATTCGACAAACATGATATAGGTTTGTCCCCGGCTTCTATACGTACTGTTCTTAAAGAACTGGAAGAGATGGGGTATCTTGCTTCTCGCCATACTTCGGGGGGAAGGATCCCGACAGAGATAGGTTATCGATTCTATGTGGATTCTTTAGTGGTTCTTTATGAGTTAACCATTAAGGAAAAACAAAGGATCCAGGAAGAATACCTGAAGATGCAGTTCAAACTGGATCAGATACTAAAGGCGACTGCGAGTGTTCTTGCTAGTCTTTCCAATTCTGCGGGTGTTGTTTTAGGGCCGGCCAAAAGTCTGGACACTCTCAAACATGTGGAACTGATCCATGTCCATGGGGACGAGGTCCTGATGATCATGGTAATGAGATCCGGAGCGGTGCTGAACCGCAGCGTATTCTTGGATCGGAATTATAGCCAAGAGGAATTATATCAGATCTCGAAATATCTGAACGATAACGCGAAAGGTTATGATATGTTCGAGATCCAGGAGAAGGTGATCCCTTCCCTATTGCTGAGAAAAGACGGACCATTAGATTTTTATAAAGTGTCCGGAGTGATCTCCGCCGCGATGACGCCGGATAATTCCGAAGTGTCTTTGTATATAGATGGTCTCAAGAATTTATACGGAAGATTTAAGGACGAAGACGAAGAGGAAAGGTTGAACCAGGTCCTTTCGCTTTTGGATGATAAAAGATTCCTTACTCGGATGTTCGGAGATTATTCCGAACATGACGGAGTTTATACCGTCATAGGAAAAGACGGAGACGGAAGAATGGGCGGAGTGAGTATCATCACTTCCGGATATAGAATGGGAGAAAAACGGATAGGCGCTATGGGGATCATAGGTCCTCAGCGGATGGATTATCATAGAGCCCTTCCACTTGTGGATTTTACTTCGAAACTGGTTTCGGAGATGATCACGCGTATTAGTAAGTAGTAATGAACCATGCAAGGAAATGATAGAGAGATGAGTCAAGAAGAAGCGGTCGCAACGCCTACCGGAGAAAATTCGGAAGGATCCCAAAAACCGGAAAGCGCAGAGGAAACTTTACGCAAGGAATTGGAAATTGCGAAAAAAGAGATCGAGTCTTTAAAAGATTCTTGGACTCGCGAAAGAGCCGAGTTCCAGAATTATAAAAGAAGATCTGCACAAGAATTCTCTAATATAAAAAGAGAAGCGGTCAAATCTTTGGTAACTGAGTTTTTGAGCCCTATCGATAATTTGGATCGTGTAGGTTCCGGTGCAAACGTTACGGAAGAAGTGAAACCTTTCGTAGACGGAGTAACGATGATCCTAAAGGAATTTTATTCCGTATTAGAAAGATCGAACGTGTTCAGACAATATCCTCAGGGAGAGGCATTTGATCCGACTTTGATGGAAGCATTGTCTTCCGAAGAAGGGGATCAATACAAAGAGGAAACTGTGATCGAAGTATATCAGGCAGGATTCTATATTAAGGAAAATGAAGATAAGTTCTCCTTAAGACCTGCAAGGGTGAGAATCGGAAAACCCAAAGCTTAATGCTTTGGGCCTTAGGCGCAGGTCGCCTTGAGTAAATCGAATTAAATCATGAATAACCGCCGAGGAAGGATCCAGTGGCGGAAGGAGAAACCAAAATGTCAAAAGAGAAGATTATCGGAATCGACTTAGGGACCACAAACTCTTGCGTTTCCGTTATGGAAGGTGGGGACCCTGTAGTAATCCAGAACTCCGAAGGTGCTAGAACTACTCCGTCTATCGTTGCTTTTACCGCTAAGGGAGAAACTTTGGTAGGCCAGTTCGCCAAGAACCAAGCAATTACGAATGCGGTTAATACAATTCGTTCCGCAAAAAGATTTATAGGACGCAGATTCAACGAGATCGAACAAGAGATGAAGCACGTTTCCTATAAAGTGATCAAAAGTGGTAATGACGGATTAAAATTCGAAACTGCCACCGGAGAGTTCACTGCTCAAGAGATCTCTGCTCGTGTTCTTCAAAAGATGAAACAAACTGCAGAAGATTATCTGGGTCAAAAAGTGACCAAAGCAGTGATCACTGTTCCTGCTTATTTCAATGACGAACAACGTCAGGCTACTAAGGACGCAGGTAGAATTGCCGGTCTGGAAGTGGAAAGGATCATTAACGAGCCTACCGCTGCTGCGCTTGCTTACGGTTTCGATAAGAAGAAGAGTAACGCAAAAATCGCAGTTTACGACTTAGGAGGAGGAACCTTCGACGTTTCTATCCTTGAGTTGGGTGACGGAGTATTCGAAGTTAAATCCACTAACGGTGACACTCACTTAGGCGGGGACGATTTCGATATGGTCATCATGGAATGGATGATCGAAGAATTCAAAAAGCAGTACGGGATCGATATCTCTCAAGACAAGAATACCGTTCAACGTTTGAAAGAAGCTGCGGAGAAGGCGAAAATCGAACTTTCCGGAACCATGTCCACTCAAGTGAACCTTCCGTTCATCACTGCCGATGCAACCGGACCGAAACACTTGGATATGAATCTGACTAGAGCTAAGTTCGATCAGTTGACCAGCCGTTTGGTGGAAAGAACTCGTATTCCATGTGAGAACGCTCTACGCGATGCAGGCTTAAAAGCTTCCGACATCGACGAAGTGATATTAGTGGGAGGATCCACTCGTATCCCTGCGGTCCAAGAACTTGTAAAAGGAATTTTTGGTAAAGAACCGAATCGTTCCGTAAACCCAGACGAAGTAGTTGCAATCGGTGCCGCTATCCAAGGTGGAGTTTTAGCGGGAGAAGTTTCAGACGTTCTTCTTTTGGATGTAACTCCACTTTCACTCGGTATAGAGACTTTGGGTGGCGTGATGACCAAGTTGATCGAAAGAAACACTACGATCCCAACCAAAAAATCTCAGGTGTTCTCTACCGCTGCGGATAACCAAAATGCAGTGTCTATCCATGTTCTCCAAGGAGAAAGGGATATGGCTGCAGGTAACCGCACACTCGGAAGATTCGATCTAATCGGAATCGCACCTGCACCTAGAGGAGTTCCTCAAATCGAAGTTACATTCGATATCGATGCGAATGGTATCGTGCATGTTTCCGCAAAGGATCTGGGAACCGGTAAAGAACAAAAGATACGTATTGAATCTTCTTCCGGATTAAGCGAAGACGAGATCTCTAAAATGGTAAAAGACGCGGAAGCACATGCTGCTGCAGACAAGGCCGCTAGAGAACTTGTAGAAGCTAAGAACGAGTTAGATACGATCACTTATTCTTTGGAAAAAGCGGTTACGGACGCTGCGGATAAACTTTCGGACAGCGAAAAACAATTGGCGAATGACGAGATCAAACGTGCAAGAGAAGCGATCGAATCAGGCGATATCGGTCGTATCAACGCTGCGAAAGAGTCCATTACTAAGAGAGCTTCGGAGATAGGTTCCAAAATTTATTCTCAAGGGGCTCCGGGTCAGGAAGCAGGACCAGGACCTAACGGTGCGGGACCAGGAGAAGGTGCCGACAATTCCCAGGCTAAGGGAGAAAAGGTCGTGGACGCAGACTATACCGTAGTGGACGATGAGAAAAAGTAACTAAGACATGAGTGACAAAAGTTACTACGATATCCTCGGAGTTTCCAAATCCGCGACTGATGAAGAGATCAAGTCCGCGTATCGGAAGTTAGCTATTAAATATCACCCCGATAAGAATCAGGGTGATAAAGCTGCTGAAGAGAAATTTAAGGAAGCTACCGAGGCCTACGAAGTTTTAAGGGACGCTAATAAACGCCGCATGTACGACCAGTACGGCAAGGCCGGAGTGGGTGCAGGCGCTCAAGGCGGATTTGGAGGAGGAGCATATACTGACTTCTCCGATATCTTCGGTGATTTCGGAGATATTTTCGGCGACTTCTTCGGAGGAGGAAGAGCTGGAGGCGGCGCTCGCAGATCCGGTCCTCAACGTGGCTCAGACCTTCGTTATAATTTAGAAGTTTCCCTCGAAGACGCTGCTCTTGGCAGGGAATATAAAATCGAAATTCCAAGACTAGAAACCTGTGTAGATTGCGGAGGTTCCGGTGCGAACAAGGGAAGCACTCCTGCTACTTGTCCGGACTGCGGCGGCTCAGGCCAGATACGTAGATCACAGGGATTCTTCTCCGTTGCAACTACATGCGGTACTTGTCGTGGAAAAGGAACAATCATCTCTAATCCATGCAAGACCTGTCATGGACAAGGCCTGGTAGAAAAAAGACGTACCATCAATATTAAGATCCCACCTGGTATCGAATCCGGCAGCAGACTAAAAGTTTCCGGAGAAGGGGAAGCAGGACCTAACGGTGGTCCTCATGGTGATCTATATGTGGTAACACATATTAAGAAACACGAATTATTCGAACGCCAAGCAAACGACTTGATCTTGAATAAAAAGATCAGCCTAACTCAAGCAATCTTAGGCGGGGACATCGAAGTCCCAACCATAGACGGCAAAAAGGTGAAGATGAAAATTCCGGAAGGAACCGAGTCAGGCCAGGTGTTCCGTTTGAAAGGTCATGGAATTCCGTATCTAGGCGGATATGGAAAAGGGGACCAACATGTGATCGTTCGCATCGAGATCCCTAAAAAACTGACTAGACGACAAAGAGAATTGATCGAAGAATTTGCCCGTGAGTCCGGAGAATCCGTTTCCGGTTCCAAGGGTAAAATTTTTACGAATAAGTAATATCCACAAAAAGGAAGTTTCATGACTAACAAAGTCAAGATCGGAGTAATCGGGACAGGCCATATGGGCCAATACCACGTTAACGTGGCGAAAACATTAAGCGATGCGGAGTTGATCGGTATTTACGACTCCGATTCCGAAAGAGCATCTCAGATGGCGGAAAAACATAAAACTTCCGCCTTCTCCACTGTAGACGATCTGATCAAACATACTGATTCTGTGATCATCGCTGTGCCTACATTCTTACATCATGAAATCGGTAAGAAGGCGCTTCTTGCAGGAAAACATGTTTTGGTGGAAAAGCCGATCGCAGAAACTTTAGAACAAGCAAAAGAGCTAGTGGATCTTGCTTCTAAAAACAATTTGGTCTTACAAGTAGGTCACGTTGAACGTTTTAACGGAGCGGTTCTTGAACTCGGAAAGATCGTGACTGAACCTTTATTGATCGAATCCAGAAGACTAGCCCCTTTTAATCCTAGAATTAAGGATGTGGGAGTAGTTCTGGATATGATGATCCACGATATAGATATCGTTTTGAATCTTGTAAAATCTCCCGTCAAATATCTAAGTGCAGTGGGGACCAAAGTGGTTTCCGGTCACGAAGATATTGCATCCGTTATTCTCCATTTCGAGAACGGCGCGATCGCGAATATTTCCGCGAGCAGAAATACACAATCCAAAATTCGGACCCTGAATATCACTCAGAAAGACGTGTACATCACATTGGATTTTAGCGACCAAGAGATCGAGCTTCATAGGCAAGCGACTTCGGACATCCTGCTTAGGACCGGAGAGATCAAATATCGCCAAGAATCCATCGTTGAAAAGATCTTTGTTCACAAGGATAATCCTTTAAAACAGGAACATGAACATTTTGTAAAATGTATCCTGAAAGAAACGGAACCTTTAGTGGATGGAAGATCCGATATCCAAACTCTGGAAATCGCGTACAGAATTTTGAAAGAGATACATAAAAACTGATCGGGTAGTATGGAAAACGGATTCAGCGGGAAAGTATTAATCTCTAATTCATCTATTGTAACGGATTATTTCAATCGTACGGTGATCCTAATGGTGGAACACGATCAATCAGGTGCATTCGGTCTTGTGCTGAATAAGAAGATGGATGTCGCATTGAGCGAAGTGATCCAAGGAATTCCGGAAGGAATCGACGGTTCTTCTCCGATCTATTCCGGAGGCCCTGTTGATCCTACGTTTGTTTCTATTCTTCATGATAATCCTAAATTAAAACAACCCGGGATCGAAGTTATCCCCGGTGTGTTTCTTGCCAGAAGTTTCGAAGCTCTGGTGGAACTATTAGAACATCCTGATAAAACAAAGTTTAACGTATACCAAGGATATTCCGGTTGGGGAGCTTCTCAATTAGAGGGTGAGATGGAACGTAAATCTTGGGTGGTTCACGATCCGAATGCTGAGTGGATCTTTACTGAAGATCCGGAGGCAACTTGGCAGGAAGCCTTAAAGAGCAAAGGTGGATTGTATAAGTATTTCGTGGAACATACTAAAGATCCGATGTTGAACTAAGATGATCTCTTCTTTGATCGGAACGGAAATTTTAGCCGGCATGATCACTCCGGCCGTTTTGATTTCGGCCAGTGCGAGTTTGATCTTTTCTACTGCGAACCGTTTGGGTAGAATATTCGATCGAGTTAATTTACTCAAAAATGAGATAGAAGGTGTCGTGGACGGAAAACTTTCTTTTCCGGAAGAACGACAAGCATATCTAAGAAGACAATTAAAGATCCAAAAGAAAAGAGCGAATCTGATCCAAAGGTCTATGGCTGCACTTTATACTGCGACTTTGTTTTTTGTTTCTTCCAGTTTGAGTCTGGGGATTATAGTAGCTATATCGAGCCCGGCGTCTTGGATTGCTACCGGACTCGCTTTGATCGGCGGGATTTTTTTGTTTATAGCAAGCAGTCTTTTACTGTACGAAAGCCGTTATAATTTGAATTTTATCCAAGGCCAGATAGAATTTGCGGAATTTCTGGAAGATAAAGTGGAGAAGAAGTCCGACAGTCCTTCCTCCAAAAGATAGGAGTCCTATTTGAAAAAGGTTTTATATTCACTTTCTATCATATTCTTTTTAGGCTCTGCCGGATTTATCCAAAATCTTTCTGCAGACGGTTGTTATCTTTGTTCCGTAAATAGTTCGGATGCTTGCAGGGACTATTGCAGATTTTCAGGATCCGATTCCTTCGACACAAGAAAACGTTGTGAGACTAAGGGATGTAAGATCACAGGAACCGCGGCCTGTCCGACCGCTTCTAATTATAAGGTTTGTTCTGTGAGAGTTGATTTGAAACCGGCAGATCTACTTGCCGGTCGGAAATAATTTATTTCATCCTACAGGCGCTTTCTAACTGATGCACCATTCACCACACTACAGGCGCATCCCATACCATTCTGCACCGTTATCTAGTGAACCCGGCCGTTCGATATTCGACGACCGGTCCTAACTTAAACTTCCTTCAGATATAAAGTAGGACTTCTTTTCCATTCGCCTCTTAAGGCACCGAAATACATTCCTACTACTGCGATATTCAGAGAAATATAAAAGATACCTATTTCTAACCAAGGAATACTTGCCTGTATTTCGAATATGATCTCAGACATATAAGAAGAAACTCCCCAAACCAAAACAAAAGCCAACACGAAAGATAGATTCGCTAAAAGTAAAGACTCCGCCAGAAAGTATTTTCGTAAGAATGTTTTGGTTCCGCCAATGATCCGAAGAAGAGAAGTTTCTTCTAATCTTTCCTTTCTACTTAATTCTAAGGAAGAAAGTATCAATAGAAGAGAAGATAGAACGATCAGTCCCGTCATCCAACGGATCGCAAAGGACATCTTTTCTAAAATTCCTAAGAAAGATTGAACTGCCTTTTCGGTATCTACGATCGTAAGATTCGGAAATTCATTCGATAATTCTTTTTGGAGAGAATATCTGGAGTCGGAAGATCCCAATAAAAACGAACTTAAGTAAAACTTAGGAGCCTTTTCCAAAATCCCTTTTGAAAATAGGACCACGAAGTTCGGTCTCATGTCCGACCAGTTGACCGTTCTGAAATTTCGAATGGTTCCGGTGACTTCTACCCCGCCAATGGAAAAGGAAAGTTTATCTCCTAGATCCACTTTTAAGTTTTTAGAAAATTCTTTTTCAACCGAGATTTGATCCTCTTCTCCCTTTCTCCAAAAATCTCCATCTGTAACTTTTTCAGTGGGGTATAAATTCTCCCTATAAGATAAGAAATATTCTCTGGTCCTTGCAGTGGATCTCCAATCTCTTCTGAGAGCGGAAAGTTCCATATCTTCCTTTTTAACAAGTTCTCCGTTTACATGAGTGAGCCTTGCTCCGATCACAGGTGCGGTTAAAAGTTTTTCTACTTTATATTTCTCGGCCGTCTGTTGGAAACTTTCCAGTTGTTCCGGTCGTATATCCAACACGAACATATTCGGTCTTCTTTCCTTATCTTTTGCACCGCTATACTCTAATAAGCTATCGCTTAGAAAAATGCTGAGCAATAGAACGAAAACGGAAGAACCAAGTCCTACAGAAACCCAAGAAAGTCCTGTTCTAGGTCTATCTAGTTTTCTTAATGCCATTCTTACACTTGCGGAGAATTCGGATCTTTGTAATAAAAACCGGATCGCAAAACGGATCCCTAAAATCCCGAGATAAACAACCACAGGTAAGAAGAGTAGAGTTGCACAAAGTATCAACCCTTTGATCCAATCTCCGGTTTCCCACCAAGCTAATACAAAAAATAATCCGAACACTGCAATGAACGAGATGGATTGTTTTAATTTCAGTTTCGGAACGGAAGAAAGTTCATTTGCAAAATCCGATTTAAGAGCATACATCGGACTTAGGTTTCTCGTAGCGGAAAGACTTTCCCAAGCGGAAACCAATGGAACTACCCAAGCTAGAACAAAAGCCCAGAAAAATGCTTTTAGATCCGGGATTAATTTCGGTTCAAAAATGAATTCCTTATCCGCCATATTCGGGATCTGAGTTTGTAAAAAACTTCCGAATAAAAATCCGAATATCGCTCCGATCGTGGATAATATTAGAAGTTCGGAAAGTACAAGACCTAAAACTAAGTTCGGTCCGGCTCCTAAACATTTATACACTGCGAATGTAGAGGATTTTGCTCTTACAACCGCTCTGCTTGTAAGAAGGATAGAGATCCCTCCCAAGAAGAATGCGCATAATGCCAATAAGGAAAAGAAATCTAATGTGTTCGTAAGGAACTTTTGGGATCCTGAATTTGCTTCCGTACTTTCGTATAGGATCAGATCGTTTTTGGCGAATTCTGAAAATTTACTCTTTTTGAATGCACTTGCGTCCGTTCCGTTTGGTAGAAGGATCGGCACCTGGTAACTGATCCTAGAACCTCTCTGCTCTAATCCTGTTTCCGCTAAAGATCCCTTTTTTATAATGGAACTTGGGGCCATGGAGAGAAAATTCCCCGCCATTCCCGGTTCTTTTAAGATACTCCCTTTTAATACGAAGTTACTTTCTCCTAATTGGACCTTGGAGCCTATCTTAAGCTTTAAGTTTTTGATCAGCCCGCTTTCTAAAAGTATTTCACCCGGTTTTAATTTGCGAAAAAGGCCTTTAGGTTCGGTTTCTAATTCGCCAAAATAAGGATAATCTCCTTGGATTGCTTTGATCAAAGATAAGCTGGAATCCTGGGAATCAGGGTTTCGGAGCATAGAAGGGAACTGTACTAATTCGGATAATTTGCTTCCTTTTGGCAATTCCTTCCAAAGAAACGCTGTTTGTTCAGAGGTAAGCGGAGAAGGGCTCGTAACCACCAGATCCGAACCCATGATGTTTTTGGCTTCTCTGATGATAGAAGAGGTAAATTGGTCCCTATAAGAATGAACTGCAAGTACAGCTCCAGTCCCGATTGTGATTGCAAGTATGATCTGTAAGGAAGAAGTCTTTTTAGAAAAGATCTCTCTGAACATTACCCTTAGAAAAAATCTAATATTCATTTTTTCTTCCTAGATACTGTTTTCTTAGAGGAAGTTTTAGGCTTTGCACCGCTCAAAATCACTCCGTCTCTCATTTCTAAGATCCTATCCGCCATGGAGGCAACCTTAGGATCATGAGTAACAACTAACAAAGTGGATTTGCGGTCTCTATTTAGTTGCTTGAGAAGGGACATTATATTTTCACCATTCTTCTTATCTAAGTTTGCAGTAGGTTCATCCGCAAAAAGAAGTTTAGGTTCATGTATAAAAGAACGAGCGATCGCCACTCTCTGCTCTTCTCCGCCTGAAAGTTGGCTTGGAAAGTTATGCGCTCTATGCGCGATACCTACCTTCTCCAGCCAATACATTGCTTTTTCATGTATTACTTTTTCTGAAAGTTTTGTCGTCAGAGCAAGGGGGAGTGAAACGTTCTCTAAGGCGTTTAACGTCTTGATCAGTTGAAAATTTTGGAATACAAATCCTATTTTTTCTCCTCTGATCTTTGCCAATTCGTCTTCCGACTTATCAAATAGAGATATTCCATCCAGAAGTACGGATCCTGAATCGGCTTTATCTAATCCGGCCGAAACGGCGAGCAATGTAGACTTGCCTGAACCGGAAGGACCGATCACTGCAACGAATTCTCCGGACTTTACTTGGAATGAAACATCTTTTAATACATTAAATGTTTGGTCTGCAACTGTGTAAGACTTGTTTAATCCTGATATTGATAACAACTGATCACCTTCCTTTCGTTTTGACTGACCTAAACTCGGCACTTGACAGGAAATTAATTTCTACCTGAAAAAAACCACACTTGAAAATCTATTCCAAATAAAACCGCGCTCAGAATTTTTTTAAAAAAAATTGCAGTCATTTTCACAAACTTCCAACCTAATTTTTTTTGACTCTAGAGTGAGCCGATTTTATAAAGTAACTCTCGACGTACGGAGAGAAGTTCCGAAAGCAAGTATCAATCTTCGGACTTATTTACACTCCGTAAATAAAAAGACATTCGATGGAATTTTCTGGGAGCAAAATGCAATTATTAGCAGTGACGGATTTGAACGAAGAAGAAGCGGAACTTACACAAGCGCAAAGTAAGCAATATACATGCAAGGGATGCGGTAAAGAAACACCGAATCTCTTTCAGTACGACCTATGTCGAGATTGTTTGAACCAAACATTTCGTCGACTTATCAAGGTTATTGACTCAGTACGTAAATAAGTCAGAATCTCATCCAATATTTTTGTCCGTTTTCTAAGCAAGAGCTTAGAATTTCACTCCCAGAGAAAGCCGGTTTCCCTCCGGCTTTCTTCATTTCGGACCCGAATTCAACTCTAAGGTTCCCTAGAATTTAAAAACACTTCTTCTAGTAACAATTTCTAATGCCCTTTTTCTTCCTAAAAAGAAGGAAACCTCTCTTATTCAAGATTTTCAGCTCTAGAATCGCCTTCCAGTATAACAAAAAAGAATTGGATTCTAGGCCTAAGGAAAAAACTTCACGGTATGGACTATCCGTTTCGGAAAATTGAATCAAAATGGCAAGATTATTGGGAAAAGAATTCTTCCTTTCGAACGGATCTACGCTCTTCTAAACCGAAGTTCTATTGTTTAGATATGTTTCCCTATCCTTCCGGTGCGGGATTGCACGTTGGTCACCCGGAAGGTTATACAGCCACGGATATTATTTCTCGTTACAAGAGAATGAAGGGTTTTGAAGTTTTACATCCTATGGGTTGGGATGCGTTCGGTCTTCCTGCGGAAAGATACGCAATGCAGACCGGGATCCATCCTGCAATCACTACTAAGCAGAATGTGGACAATTTCAGAAGGCAGATCAAATTGATCGGTCTTTCCTATGACTGGGACAGGGAAATCTCCACCACAGACCCGAAATATTACAAATTTACCCAATGGATCTTCCTGAAATTATACGATTCTTGGTATGATTTCCAGGCTTCTAAAGCTAAACCAATCGCCGAATTGGTGCAAAAATTCGAATCCAAAGGTTCGGAAGGATTTGAGGACCTCGAAACCTTCTCCGCTAAAGATTGGAAAGAATTTTCAAACGCAAAGAAAGAAATCGTTCTTTCCGGATTTCGTTTAGTTTATCAGGCGGAAATTCCAGTAAACTGGTGCCCAGGTCTTGGAACAGTTTTGGCAAACGAAGAAGTAGAAGAATGGGTTGGTAAAGGTTACGAAGTAGTTCGTAAACCTATGAGACAGTACATGATGCGTATCACTGCATACGCAGAAAGATTATTAGAAGATCTTTCTTTAGTCTCTTGGCCCGGTTCTACTCTTGAAATGCAGAAAAACTGGATCGGAAAGAGTGAAGGTTTGGAGCTTATATTTCCTTTTGATCCTTCTTCTCCTCAAAACGGGATCAAGGTGTATACTACTCGTCCTGATACCGTATTTGGAGTAAGTTATATGGTGCTTGCTCCGGAACATCCTTTGGTGGATTCGATTACTACCAAAGAACAATGGGAGAAGATACAGGAATACAAAAAGGTTTCCGCTTTAAAGAGTGATCTGGATAGAACGGAACTTTCTAAAGAGAAGTCAGGTGTGTTCACTGGTGCTTATGTTCTAAATCCTGCGGATCCTTCTAAAAAGATCCCGGTGTGGATCGGTGATTATGTTTTATATGGCTATGGAACCGGTGCTATTATGGCGGTTCCTGCTCACGACCAAAGAGACTATGAGTTTGCAAAAGCTTTCGGGTTGGATATCCTACCTGTAATCGAAGGAGATCTCTCTCAAGGTGCCTTTGATTCTAAAGAATCGATTTGTATCAATTCTTCTTCTTCCGAAATTTCTATCAATGGTCTGAAATATAAGGAAGCTTTTTCTAAAACTGCTGATTGGGCAGAGAAGAAGGGAATCGGAAGAAGAAAGACACAATTCAAACTAAGAGATTGGTTATTCGCTCGCCAAAGATATTGGGGAGAACCTATTCCTTTAGTCCATTATCCTTCCGGAGTTACAAAAGCAATTCCTGAGTCGGAACTTCCATTAGAACTTCCTAATTTATCTGAATTTAAACCTTCTGGAACGGGAGAATCTCCTCTTGCTTTAGCAGGAGATTGGTTGAAGTATAAAGATCCTGAAACTGGTGAGATCGGGACCAGAGAAACAAATACTATGCCTCAATGGGCAGGTTCTTGTTGGTATTATCTGCGTTATATTGATCCTGAAAATCCGGACAAGTTTGTAGATGCAAATCTTGAGAAGGCATGGATGCCAGTGGATCTTTATGTGGGTGGAGCGGAGCATGCTGTTCTTCACTTACTCTATTCTCGTTTTTGGCATAAAGTATTATTCGATCTAGGTTATGTAACCACTCCCGAACCTTTCAAAAAATTGGTTCACCAAGGTCTGATCTTAGGCGAGGACAAAAGAAAAATGTCCAAATCCTTAGGGAACGTGATCAATCCGGACGAAGTTGTTACGAATTTCGGAGCGGATAGTTTACGTCTTTTTGAAATGTTCATGGGACCGTTCGAAATGGTAAAACCTTGGAGCACCAGAGGTGTAGAAGGTGTATTCCGTTTCTTAAATCGTGTTTGGAGATTATATCATTCGGGTGCAGAAGAATCTTTCCGTTTGGAAGATATCGAACCGAACGAAGACGAATTAAAGATACTTCATAGAACTATCAAAAAACTGGATGATGATATTAATAATTTCTCATTCAATACTGCTATCTCTCAGTTGATGATCTTTGTGAACGAGTTAACTCCAAGCCAACGTAGACCTCGTAAGATCCTAGAGCCGTTCTTACTTTTGATCGCTCCATTTGCTCCTCACTTGGCGGAAGAACTTTGGTCCTTAGCGGGAAAATCAGATTCTTTAACCTACCAAGGTTTTCCAAGTTATGAGGAGAAGTATCTGACGGACGATGAGATATTGATCGTAGTCCAGGTAAACGGAAAGTTAAGAGCAGAATTCAAAGCAGCGAAAGAGATTGCAGGGGATGAAGCAATTAAGATCGCAAAATCCTTAGATAAGGTACAAGTCTTCTTGGATGGAAAACAGATTAGAAAAGAGATCTATGTTCCAGGAAAACTGGTGAACTTAGTAGTCGGGTGATTTAAACTGTCCGGCGCGTGTGTGTTGGAGTTCCAACACGTGGGTCCGCTAATGAATAACAAGTTGTTGGAGTTCCAACACCGAGATTAGAGCAGAATTATCTTATTTCAAAAGAATAAACGCTAGTAATCCGACTAGCAGAACTACTCCGACCAGGATCGCGTAATTTAAAGTATTACTTCCTTCGGATTGTTTTGCACCCATACCTGCAGGACGAGGAGCATTCGCAGCAGTTTTAGGTCTGGCTAGACGAACTGGTCTTTCTTCGAATGCTTGTAACAGGACTCCTGCGGGACCTTTTGCAAAAATATGATATTCATTTTTACCGGAAGCGATCGCTACGAAAGAACCGACCACGGGTTTTACGTTCCCGTCTTTGTCCATTGCTCCTAAAGTTTTAGCTAAAGCTTTTTCTTCGGGAGAAACGGAAGGAAGTTGCAGCAGGATCTTGTCTCCTTCGTTCAGATCATCGAAGTCTACTCCGTTTACCGGGGATAAGATTGTTTTAGCTAGGACCACTCTTCCGAAACCTTTTCGGATAGTTTCGATCTGGCGCATAACTGCAGCTTTTTCCGGATCTAAATTTTCTACCGGAGCAGCACCTTCTGCAGGTTCTTCCGGTGGTTTAGGAATAGATTGGATAATACCTGCAAAAAAACTTTTGCCTCTACATTTCAAACTAGATACGTATTCCACGTCAGCTTGGACACGGATCATATTGATCTTCATACTAGTTTTGATCTGGTTCTCCAGCATATTGACTAGAGCTGCTGTATCATTACGATCCCACATTGGATAATATTGTTCTAATATTTGTTTTGTTAATTTAGTATGAAGAATTCTTCCTACTTGATCGGAAAGACCTGGATCAGGAGCTTCTTGTCTTGCTGCTTCTGCAATATCGTGAGAGATCTGACCGAAATCTTCGAAGGTTCTGATCTTCCGGATCACGGAAGAGTTGGAGAATAAGGAATATAATTCTAAAAATTCGTTTTTATATCTGGATAATAATCCTAAAACTACCCCTGCTTTGTTCTCAACATCGATCCTTAATTTTAAAAGATAGGCGTCTTTGATTTTTCCTTGGATAAGTTCGATTGCTTGTTCTTCGGTATGAACGGATTCCAAGGCAAGGTTCATTTGGTTTGCCTGTTCTTGGAGTTTACTTGTCTGAGGATTCTGTTCCATATTGCTAAAGACCTAACCGTAGTAAGGAGAACTTTAGGTCATGTTAAGCCGCTAGCCTTTTCTTGTAACCATTTTTGGTATCTTTGTCTTCTGGGCACATAATTCTGATCCAAGGGGATTTCGACTCTGGCCACTGTTCTATTTTCGGCCTGGCGGCTATAGATCGTAAACAAATGTCGGTCATAGCCGCTTTGGGCTACTAAGATCTCCACCATTGTGATACCCATACCTGCACCTTCTGTGGTATCACCGTATTTCATATAGTATTCGAATAGATTGTCAAATTCTTTAGAATGAACGAACTTCTCCCGGATCCGTTTCTCTTCTCGGACTGCGAGAGTGAAATTATTTTGTACGAATAGAATGATCCGATCCGAACTGAAACTGAGTGTAACTTTTACAAATAGACCGTGCTCTTTCATTTTCCTACGATAGTAGGGAAACTTTCTGCTGACTAGATTTTCCTTAAAAGACTCCATTCCCAAATCATATTGTGATGGATCTGCAATATTCAGCCCTAGTTCCTTAAATAGAACTCGTTTAATCGCTGCTTTGGTCGCATTTACGATCAGCTCTTTTGCGGAAGTAAATATAAGTTCGGTCAGATCCTCTCTTTTGTATTTAGAAAGGACGGTTTGGATGATATGTTTGAGCTTATTTTCGCCCCTGGTACTCAGGACGTAGGTAATGATAGAAATTGGCTCTTCTTTTTTTACGGCCGTCTCGACCTCGAAGAGGAATTCCTGAGGAAGTTCCTCGATTCCCTCGTACATTTGGATTCTCGATTATATGGACCCCGGCTCGCTTACGAGAAAAAAACGAAAAACGCTCAGGAAAAAAGAACGGGAATTTCCAGTGGAAAATGAAAAATTTTAACCTTTCAATTGTAGAAAACCGCTGATTTCGTCCATGACGGCTCCCACTTCAGGTTTACAGGATCGAATAACGTTAACCAATTTCTGATCCGTACCCTGGATTTTTCCTTCATGGAATTTGAGTTTAAATTCCGTGAATTTTAAACCGTGAGCAGTGGAGATTACGACCACCTGATCACCTTTTGCAATAGTTCCCTTACCCATGAGTTTGTATAAAGCGGCAAGCGCCACCCCGGTATGGGGATCATTGTACAATCCGAATAGATCCGTTTTGGCGGAAGCTTCTGAAAGTTCAGCTTCACTTGCCTGCTCCACAACCCCATTGAATTTTTTTAATGTACGAATTGCCTTTTGGACTGATACGGGATTTCCGATCTGTATTGCAGAAGCAAGAGTAGGCTTCGCATCTACAGGACTGAACTCTTCGAAATTTTTAAGATAAGAAAGATAGAGTGGATTTGCATTCTCCGCTTGGGCTAAAACGATCCTAGGAAGTTTATCGATCAGTCCTAATTCTTTAGCCATCTCGAAACCTGCTCCGAGTGCGGAAACGTTTCCTAAATTTCCTCCCGGAATAATGATCCAGTCCGGAACTTTCCATTCCAATTGTTGAACGATCTCGGGTGCGATCGTTTTTTGGCCTTCGATACGAAGACTATTCATTGAGTTCGCAAGATAGATACCGGCTTCTTTGGTAACTTCTTTCACGATCTTCATACAACCGTCAAAGTCCGTTTCGAGTGCGATCACTTTTGCACCGTTGGAAACCGGTTGGATCAATTGGGCTTGGGAAACTTTTCCTGCGGGAAGAAAAATGATCGCAGGTATTCCAGCCTTAGCGGCGTAAGAAGCGAGTGCCGCAGAAGTATCTCCGGAACTTGCACATGCTACCGCTCTGATCTTAACTCCCTTATTCAACATATGTTTTACTTGAGAGAGAAGAACAGTCATGCCCAGATCCTTAAAAGAACCCGTGTGGGAGATCCCACATTGTTTGATCCAAAGGCCGCCTAAGCCGAAATGTTTTGTAAGTCTTTCCGAGTTGAATAGATGAGAAAGACCTTCGCCTGAGCTTATAATCTCTGAGTCTTCTACATGAGGAAGAACCCATTCTCTTTTATTCCAGATCCCCGAGCTGTTCGGAAATTTTACCGAGCCCAATCTGGAATCGAATAGGTCCTTCCATTCCTTACCTGATTTTTCTTTGAGAGCTCCCATATCATGAGAAACCTGTAGAAGGCTTCCACATTTACGACATTCGTATACGATATCATTCAGATCGTAAGTTGCTCCGCAAGAATCGTTGATGCAGCGGAACTCCGCTTTCAACTTGGTGAAGGTAAGGCTCATACTTTAGATAGAATTTAGAATGTCCTTTTTTTTGGCATCAAATTCTTCCTGAGAAATCAGGCCCTGGTCCAGCATGCTCTTGAGTTTCGTAAGTCTCGCGGTAGCATCGTTCTGGTTGGAATTTCCCCCGGCATTGTTCTGTCCCATCATACCGGCCATCATATTGCCCATATTCATTCCCATTCCGAGTCCCATGCCTGCAGACATTCCTTGCCCTGCATTTCCACCTTCGTTCTTGGCGGCAGCTTCTCCAATATCCAACATTCTTTTTTGTTGGTACATTCCGCCAAGAGCATCGATCTCGAATTTGTCTGTGAGGATTTTCTGGATCTTTTGGAAGTTCGGATCGTTTTGATCGAAGTTGATGGATTGAACAAAAAAATCTAAAACTTCTATCCCATACTTGGAGAAGTCAGGTTGGATCTTTGTTTTTCCGGCGGAAGAAGCTTCTTCCAGATGTTGGTTCAATCGAGTGATCGGCTCTCCTGATTTCAGAACAACTTCCGCCAAAAAATCGCTCAGTCGAGTCACGATCATTGGTCTTAAAAAATTATCCACCTCGTCTTGTGAATAAGCCCCTCTTGCGCCTACTACTCCTACCGCAAATGCTTTGGAGTCTACGATCTTGATATTATAAGCGCCGTTTGCTCTCACTCCTAGAGTGATCGTGTATTTAGGGTCTTCTACTTGGATGGGTGCAGGAGTTCCCCATTTTAATTGGATAAGAGCCTTATTGATATAAACTACTTCCGCAGTAAAAGGAGTCTGGCCTCCGAAAGGAAGGTTCACTAGGTTTTCTAAGATAGGAACGTTCCCTGTTTTTAAAGTATGAGTTCCCGGTCCGAAAATATCCAGAGCCTTACCTTCCTTGAAGAAGATAGCCTCTTGGCTTTCGTTCACTACCAATTGTCCGAAGGTACTGATATCGTTACGGGGAAATTTCCATACGATCTCTCCCGGTTTACCCTCGTATTTTATTACGTCTATTAATGCCATAAGAACTCCTTGGAAATATATTATTCACTACTCGACATCCGGCAAATCAAAAATAAGACTATCGTTTTAAGAAGACATCCTTTCGGCTCTTTAAGGCAGAATCGAACTCATCTAATTCGGATCTAAAATTACTAACCCAATTCCTTATGGTGTCTACTGAAACATCAGCGGGGAAGTTAGTAGATTTTACTTTTGTGGATAATTCTTCAGTATGATGGATCAAAGAATAATCCCATTCCGCCAAAGCTTCCAGCTCCGATTCGGTTGCTTTAAATCCGGTACCCAATCCGTTCAGACCGTAACTTGCTCCAATTATTTCGTTTTTGAGCCTTTCTAAGATGGAATATAAGACCTCAGTAGAACCGATTAGGTCCATTCTTCTCTCTCGGACGAAATTTTCTTCGATCCTGCGAATAGGTTCTTTGAGAGAATCCAATTTTTTGGACAATTCATTTCGAGAGATCCTGTCCGCTTCGTAATATTGATGGTTCTTTAAGACTTCTCCATAAAAAGGAAACGCTGAAAGAAAGGATAAGATCTTTCCCTTCTCCGCTTTGAATCTGGAAATATATTGTGAGACCGGGCTGTTCGAAGTCATGTACAGAAGAATGATCCGGAATTTCTTCCCAAGCAAGACAAATACTTCTCTTTTCGTATCATATCCATGAAATCGTAACTTGAGGTCTTGGGCTCTGCGGATTTATTTCTTGCTAGCAGATACCTGAATAGTTTTTAATTCAATTCGGGAAATAGAATCTCTTCATTATGAAATCCTATATACTGTCTATCTTTGCTTCTAAAAAGGGGGAAATAGAATCATTAAACGGGATCAGAGCGATCGGGATCTTGATGGTAATGACCAACCATCTTTGGGTTTTCTCACGAAAAGCAATGGGAGAAATGCCTTTCTGGTTATCTTGGTTTGCGGAGAATCAAACCACCATCGTGGATGTATTTTTCGTACTGGGAGGCTTTCTGAATTACGGAGGAATACTCCAATCTTATAAAAAAGAAAATAGTTTTCCTTATCGAAAGTTCATTATTAACCGTTCTTTGCGGATACTTCCCGCTTATTACGTAGCATTAGCTTTTTCTTATTATTATTTTTATAAACAATCGGAAAATCTGAAACATATACAAAATCCTAGTCCGGATCTGCTTTGGCTGATAACAAAAGGGCAGAAGGCGCTGGACTATGTTTGGGCGGACGGTATCTTCTTATCCAACTTTTTTCCTAGAGTTTTAGATGTGGGTTGGTATATTTCTTTGGAGCAGCAGATCTACTTTTTAACGGTAGTCTTGGGTCCCTTCTTCTTATTTTCCAAAACTAGAAAAGTCAGAGTTATCATATTATCTATCATATATATTATTCCTTTCTTATCTAGATGTTATCTATATTCAAAGGGTGCCATGAATGCCGAGGCACTTTTTTGGACTGAGAACAGATTCGATTCTATGATTGCCGGAATGCTTTTGGCGGAGTATGTGGACTATAAACCGATAGGAGAAAGTTTAGGAAAACTTAAATATTCCATTATCGGGATCACTTCGATCGTATTCATATTGATCTCCTATTCTTTCGATTGGGAACATTTCATTCGATTGACTCTCGCTAATAATTTTTTCAATATCGCCTTGGCTTTAATTATCTATTTGGCAATCCAGAAAGAAGGTATATTCAAAACTACATTAGGATTACCGATCTTCCGTCCGCTGTCTAGGATTACATTTACGGTGTATCTTTGGAATATACCTTTGATGGGGGTCGCTACCGGATGGGCACTCAGAGGGGAAACAATAATTACTTTGAGTGTGCTGCCTAAACTTTATCTCATCTGTTTTGGTTTTGCGATCTTAGCTTCTTGGCCGATCTTTTTACTGATAGAACAGCCTTTTATCTGGTGGAAAGAAAAACCGAAAGTTTTAGAAAATAAGAACGAGGCTAGGACTGCATAGTCTCGTCCTATAAATACGAAATAGTAATATGAAATTCGATTCAGAAATAATCCGTTCGATCAGGCATTCCGTATTTAGCTGGATCAAACTTTCTTTTCCGATCTTATTTGCAATATTCTTCATATTATATTTTAGGATTTTTGTGATCCAATTCTACCTGATCAGCGGCACAAGTATGATGCCTAGTTATAAAGAAAACGATTGGGTCTTGGTCAAAAAATGGGGCTTTCCTGCTCAGATTGGTCCTTGGGTTCTATATATTTTAGAGCCTGATGTGAATAGATTCGATGTATTGGTTTTGGATGGGATCGGGGCAGAACTAAGTTTAAAAAGAGTAGTAGGACTTCCCGGAGATTTTTTCAGATTTTCAGAAGGTAGGATTTTGATAAACGATTCTTCCTTAGAGGAACCTTTCTTGAATTCAGGCTACAAGACACAGGCGCCATCCGCATCCATTCTACCTGTGATCGGAGTCTCCGGAAATATAGGCATCGGAGATTCAGGAAGGATCCCACCGGGTTATGTTTTGGTCTTGGGAGATAACCGAGAATTTTCCACGGATTCCAGAAATTACGGCCTAATTCCTTTCAAAAAGTTGAGAGGGAAGGTAATCTCCAGCTTTTAACATTCTCCGAACTCGGATTTCACTTGTACTAGAAAAGCTCTTTAATCATTCTGAAAAAGACCGAAATTACTAAAAGCGGTTCACTCATCGATGGATTATAACCTTCTCAATCGAAAAAGATTCACCATCTTATTCGTTCTATTATGCGTATTCTTCTCCGGGCTTTTGGTCCGAGTAGGATATCTAGTCTTCTTTAACGATAGAGAGATCGCATTCAAGAATGGAGAAAGGATCTTAAGGGGAGCCATCTATGATAGAAGAGGAATTGAATTGGCATTGTCCATCGATTCTTCTACGATCGGGATCTATCCGGGAAACGTTTATGATCCGAATTTTACCGCAGTACAAATTTCTCCTCATCTGGACATTCCTCCTGAAAAGATAGAATCATTGATCCGGGAAAAAAGCAGATACTTCCTTTTGAAGAGGGAGATAGATGATACAACTGCAAGTCGTATCATGGAGATGGCACTTCCAGGAGTGAGAAGGGAAAGAGAATTTAAAAGAGTTTATCCTCATGGAAGTCTGGCGGCAAGTCTTGTGGGCTTTACCGGAATGGATGATGATAAGGCTCTTTCCGGTTTAGAATATTATTATAATCAAGAATTAATGACACCTACGGAAGCGGATTCCGCGAGAGGTGCAAATGTACATTTGACTCTGGACGGGCTCATTCAATTCAAATTAGAAAAAGCTTTAGGAAAAAGATTCGAAGAAGCGGGAGCTAAAAGAGCGGTAGGACTCCTGATGGAGATCCATACGGGAAGAATATTGGCAATGGCCAGTTTTCCTTCCTTTGATCCGAATCGTTATTCTTCTTTTGAGGAATATTCCCATACAAACTGGGCGATCCGGCATGTGTACGAGCCCGGTTCCACTATGAAAATATTCCTAGCTAGTATACTTCTTAATGAAAACTTAATACATCCTAATGAAAAATTCGATTGTCCTGGATATGTGGATTATGGAAAGACCAGGATCAAATGTACACATGTTCATGGAAAAGTGAATTTGGAAGAGATACTTCAATATTCCTGTAATGCAGGGATCATCAAGGCGGCAGCGAAGATCCCGAACGATGTACTTTACGAATATATGAAACGACTTCGATTCGGAGATAGAGCCGGACTTTTGCCGAACGAATCCGTGGGCTATATGCCGATATTGAACAAATGGACTCCGACCACTCCAATGTTCATGGCAATCGGCCAAGGGATTTCTGTAACTCCGATACAATTAGTTGCGTCCGCTGCTTCCATCGTAAACGGAGGAAGATTCATCACTCCTAGAGTAGTCTCTCATATTACGGATTCCTATGGAGAAGTCCTGCAAGAATTCCAATCCGAAGAAACCCCGGTTGGTATCAAAGAATATTCCACCGAAAGATTGCTGAAAGCGATGACTAGAGTTGTCCAAGCAGGAACAGGAAAGAACGCATACATACAAGAATATTCCATAGCAGGAAAAACAGGAACAGGACAAAAGGCAGTTTCCGGCCGAGGTTACCAAGACGGATTATGGTCTGCTTCCTTCTTAGGATTTTTTCCTGCGGATAAACCTAAGGTGGTTGGTTTGATCCTATTCGATGAGCCTAGAGGAGACAGCCATACTGGAGGAGGACTCGCCGCTCCCGTATTCAGAGAAGTGGTGGAGAATATCATACCCATCATAGAACAGGGAGAAAGAACGGTGAACGTGAATCTTCCTAAATTAGAAAGAAAACCGCTTACGGGAAAATCGGAACGTATACCTGATCTGGTCGGAAGAAGTAAAAGAGAAGTAGTAGAACTATTGGCTCCTTTGGGAGTTCCTTATAAACTTCATGGAAGCGGTTTCTGTTATGAACAAGATCCTTCTCCCGGTTCTTCTTATGAAGGAAAAAGGATAAACGTATTCTTCCAATGAAAGAATTCAGGTTGGATTTACTCGAAAAAAATTTGGCCTCACTTCGCAGCTTCGCGCCGGAAGCCTCCGAGAGAATTGGATCTTCCCGGATCAATTTCGAGATTATTCCTACAAAAACGGAAGATCCTAGTTTAAAGATCGGTAATGTTCTTTTGCATAGTTCTGTGGATCCCCGCAAAGAAGCGGAAAGACAGCTTGCGGATCTGAAAAAAGGGGACGAAGATAGAGCATTTCTATTTTTCGGAGCGGGCCTCGGCTATTCCATACAATATACATTAGGATTTGATAAAATAATCTGTGTATGGATGGAACCTTTTCCGGAGATTATCAAGGCGGCATTTTCACTTTTCGATTTTTCTCCCATGATCCTTTCAGGGAAGTTAAGAATATTTCTCCCTCCATACGAAGAATCCGCATTTTACGAAGGTTTTAAAGGGATCTCAGGGTATCCGGTGAGTTTTATTCCTCATAGAGGAAGTTTACAATGGAAACAGGAAGAATACCAAGAACTTAGATTTTTGGCCGAGACGTTCTTCCATAAAAAAGATGTAAATACTGCTACATTAACTAGGTTCGAGAAGGTCTGGACCGGGAATTTTATCCGGAATCTTCCGGAACTTGTGGATATGCAGCCAATAAACGAATTATTCGGTTTATGCAAATCCAAAGTGGATGTGGTTGTTTGCGGGGCCGGACCTTCTCTCTATCTTTCTTTGCAGGAACTGAAAGAATATAGGGAAAATTTTATATTGATCGCGGTCGATACCGCTCTTCTCATTCTGCAAAAATCAGGAATAGATCCGGACCTTGTATTTAGTGTGGATCCCCAGCCTTTAAATTCTAAATATTTAGAAGGATATTCCGGAAAAGCAAAATTCATATTCGATCCGACCACTTCCTATCATTCATTAAGAATGCCTTATATAGGAAAAAATCATTTTCTGACTTCTTCTCCTTTTCCTTGGATCAAACTTTTGGAGAATGCATCCGAAAGCGGGTTGGGGGCCGTGGATTTCGGGGGTTCCGTTTCCACCAATGCAGCCAGTCTTGCGGAGAAGATGGATGCAAGATCCATTTTACTTTTAGGACAAGACCTTTCCTTTCCTGGCTCTCAAGCGCACTGCAAGGGAGCGATCTTAGAAGAAAGATTGAACTTTTTGGAATCCAGAACTCAAAGAAGAGAACATCATAATTATAAACAAATGACCGCTTTACCTCCTAAGTGGATCGAGTCCGTAGAAGGAAAAAAGCTCAGGACAAATGAAAAACTTCTGATCTTTAAAAAATGGTTCGAAGAAAGACAAAAAGATCGCCCTTGGGCCAACCTAGGTAAAGACGGAGCAAAGTTAGAAGGTATCCTGAATATTACGTTTAAAGAATGGTTTAAAGAAAATCCTTCGAATACAAAAGAGGTTTCCGGGGTAAAAGAGAAGATCCGGATACTTTTATCCTCCAAGATAGATGGAAAAAAAGTATCGGAAGAATTAAACAAGATCCGCAGAGAATTAAAGGAATTCGGGGTCCAAGTCTCGACAGGAGAAATTATTTCCGAAAAAATATACGGTCTTATTCAAAACGGAGAGAAGGATAAAGAGTCCATTCGAAAAGCATTACATGAGATTTCCTTAATAGACGATCGGATCAGTTCTAAAAAAGGACTCACTGAGTTTTTAGGGATCAGCTTACAAAGAGTGATCTTAGCGATTACTGAAGGATACGATACAGAACTCACATTAGAAGAGAAGAAGAACGAAAGACTTGCAGTCGCAAAAAAGAGCCTTCTTCTCTATTCCGGGCTGAAAAAAAGTACGGAAATGAATCTACAGCTTATCAGCAAAACAGTAAGGCGTTTTTAGTATAAAATTATATTTCGCCGCTTTGTTTTAATTTTTGCACTAATTTGCGAGCAACATAACTCACTACCGTATCTACCGTATCGGAAAGAAGTATACTTTCGACTACTTTTTCCGACCAAATAACTTTTCCGGTATCGGAATCCACACAACGGATGCTAAAATTTATTCTTCCTGAAACGTCGGTGGTTGCGGAAGTTATATTCAGATCTTCGACTAAAATTAACCGATCGGCTTGTAAAAGTTTTCCCAGTTTTGAATAATCACGTCCTTGCGTTATTCCGGTCAAGGAAAGCTGGATTTCATTTATAACTTGATCCAATCTTCTCCTTTCCAATATTGAAATCCCATATTTTATGAAATTCTTATTAAGTTCGGAATAAATACTGGAAACAATCGGATCATCTTTAACGGATTTTGAAGTGACGATTAGAGCGTGATTATACTCATTCGTCGAAAAAAAGCGGGAAGCAAGTTCTTTCGATTCTCGGATGTCCTTGAATAGATCGTATTCGAACTGAGCAAATACGACTCTCATGATCGAATAGGTTTTATCCGATGTAGAGTGATCGAATCTATCCGTAAACGTTGAAAGAATGGGACCCAATAGTATGGGAGCTAAACCGAACAATATTCTATGATTTACGGAATATTTGTATGTTCTTATAGTCTTATGTTTTTCCTGATCATACAATTCGAAAGAGACAGATCCGTAAGTCCTATAAATTGCAGGAAACGTTCCTACAGTGAAGAAAAAACCGATCATGGTCAATAATGGAGGTTTCACGTCATCCACCATGGGAACGATCTTGATTTTTATATTAGAATTTGATGATATTAGGAACTTTTGGCTTTTTTGGAATTTTGAGATAATCTCCGTCGAAAGGTATCCGTCAAATTCATCTGTCGGAGTTTGACTCGATCCTTTATCATGCAGCATTTTAATAACCTCTTCTCTTGTAGGAGGGTTAAAATCGAGTCTGACTGGAAGGATCTCTTTGTTTGAAGGGGTACTATGAAAAATGGATTTTGCCCCATAGATATCTCCTTCAATATTCACATGATGAAGAAAGCAGGACGAAAAACAGAAAAGTATTAATAAGTAAAATAGGGATCTTCTCATTTTATCTGGGCACAATTTTCCAAAATGAGGAAATAAGATCATCTATGTTTTCTGCAAAGAGTTGATTCGGAGGTTAGTAATTGTACATAACCTGTAAATAACCCTGCGTAAATCCTGCTTACACAATGGATTTTATCCAAATCCAAGTAAAAATATGCCATAATGTCGTCCTATTACTCAACCAGACTAAAAATCCAGCTTTGAAATTTTTTTTCGTTTTTTGGTTGACTCTATTTGTGCTACGCACTACAAATGGATTGTGCGCCGCACAACGGTGTGCCAAGGAGCTAAAAATGGAAAAACAAATTCTAGATGTACTGAACGCAGGTCTTGGTTTGGTTAAAAGTGGACAAGAAGGTCTGGATAAAGCGAAAGCAGAATTTACTAAGAGTTTTCAAGAACTCGCAGCTAAAGGCGCTTCCGACAATTCCGAAGCATCTGTTCGCGTTCGTGAGTTCGTAGACAAATTCTTAAACGAAGCTAAAGAATTATCTACTGCTGCGACTAAAACCTACGAAGATTCTCGCGCTAAGGCACTTGAAGTTTATAACCAGATTGCAGAAGAAGCTAAGAAATTAGTTCCTGCTGAACAAATCGAAGCTATCAAGGCAAAATTTAGCGAAGTTACTGAGACAGTTAAGAAAACTGCTGCTCCAACTAAAAAAACTGCTTAATCAAAGCCTTTTGAACCTCCCAATATCGGCGGGAGATTCTTCCCGCCGAAAATTTTTTCCGATCCTTCTCCCTATAAGTTCCCTGTTTTTATTTTCGTGTTACGGTCCTGGTCTTAGCAAAAGATACGTCTGTAATTCTGAAAAAATACACAGTGATTCCCATTTTATATGTTCTTTATATAGGTTGTCGGACAACCCGACTGAAGAGGAAAATCGGCAATTCACGGAATGTATGGTGATAGCTACGATGTATGACGACCAAAAATGTGCTAAGGAATCCGATTTGGAACCTTGGTGGCTATAATTAGAAGTTTATGAAAATTTTATCTACCTTTCGCTAATTTCCTTATAAACTTTATACAATCTCTCTACTCCGAGTTTTGTTTCTTCTTCGGATGCGTTGGAGAAGTTCCATCTAAGATGATTTCTTTCCGGTTTGCCAACGAAGAAAGAAGATCCCGGAACTGCAGCGAGTCCTTTCTCCAAACATTTTTGAAAAAGTAGATCCGTATCGATCTCTTGTGGGAATTCCAGCCAGTAGAACAGTCCACCCTTAGAAATTCGTAATGGAAGTGAATTTCCAAAATTATTCTGCAAACAAACAAATGTATGTTCCGATTTCTTTCGGTAGGTTTTTCGGATCAAAGATAAATGTTTTTCGTATTTAGAAGAAGATACAAACCCGTAAACAAGTTCTTGATTTAGAGTAGGGGAATGTAAGTCCACGGATTGTTTTTGTACGATTAGATCTTTTAGGATCTTCTTAGGTGCCTTGATCCATCCTACTCTTAATCCGGGTGCAAGTGTTTTGGAGAATGTTCCGATAGAGATCGTATGTTCCGGACCAAGTTCACATAAGGAAGTCGGAAGTTTTTCTTCAAAGTATAATTCTCTATAAGCCGTATCTTCTAAGATCGGAACTCCGTTCTCTAAGAGTAATTTTGAAAGTGAATTTCGGATCTCCAAAGAATAAGAATACGAAGATGGATTTTGAAAATCAGGAATACAATAAAAGAATTTCGGTTTTTCGGAAGAACTCGCCAAAGCGTACTTTAATTCTTCGAGATCCGGACCTTCTTCCGTATAATGAATTCCTATAAATGTTGGTGCATAAGAAGAGAATACTTGGATTGCGCCTAAGTAACTAGGCCTTTCTAATAGAATGGCTGAACCTTCGTCTATAAAATATCGACTGAGTAGATCCAATGCTTGTTGAGAGCCGGAAGTCAAAAGAATTTCGTCTGCAGAAGAGCCCGGATAATATCGATCTGCGATCCAAGCACGTAAGTCGGAATGCCCCTGCGTGTCTGCGTATTGGAATAGTTTAGCGCCCTTTTTAGAAACGGAAGTTTCAAAAATATTTTTCAGATCTTCAATAGGGAACAAAGTATCATCAGGAAGTCCGCCTGCGAACGAGATCATTCCCGGTGTATCGATCACTTTTAATATATCTCTGGTCACGGACCCGGGAGTTCTTTCAATCCTTGTTGAAGATCTGAAAATTTCGGGACTATTTTCTAGAATTAACTTGCTCATCTTCTTATTTGGTTTATACATTAAATTAGGATTACCATACAGATACAGAAATCATTTTTATGACCGATACAGATCGACTTATCACTAAATATTCTAAGATCGCAAATTCTTTGATAGGAAGGATAGAATCAGGAGAATTTCCTCCGGGTTCTAAACTGCCTTCTCTTCGTAAGATCTGTTTATTCGAAGAGTGTAATCTCTCAACTGCCGTGGAGGCTTTTGGTATTCTACAAGAAAGAGGTTTTATCAGCGGAAGAGAAAGGTCAGGTTATTTTGTTCTTCCTAGGCCCGAATTGTATCCTAAATATAAATTGGAAAAACCGGTAAGAGTCTCGAATCCATCCGTTCCGGAAGAGGTGAGTTCTTTGATGTCGGAACTTGCGGATCCCGGTTTTATTCCTTTCGGTGCAGCGGTACCTGATCCTCAGTTTTTGCCGTACTCTTCTTTGCAGAAATCATATAAGAAATCCTTAAAGGACTCTCAGGTTTATAAATATTCGGATGCCGCGGGTATTTTAGAACTCAGGAAAAAGATTGCGATCCGTTCTTCCGGTAAGGAGAGAAGGGTCCGTCCGGAGGAAGTGTTTATCACCTTGGGTTGTTCCGAGGCGGCATTTCTGGCATTAAGTCTTTCCACAAAACCCGGCGACAAGGTCGCGGTGGAGAGTCCTCTTCATTTTGTTTTGTATCAAATTCTTTCCGAGTTAAAACTAAAAGCGATCGAGATACCTACGGATCCTTTAACGGGTTTGGATCTTCAATCTTACGTTTCCGTAATAAAGAAAGAATCTCCTAAGTTCCTGATCACCATTCCTACTTTTTCGAATCCTAGCGGAAGTCTTATGCCTTTAGGATCCAAAAAGGAACTTCTGAAAATTTCTTCTAAGTATGGTGTGAAAATTTTGGAGGACGATATCTATGGAGATCTGCAACATAACGGAGACATTCGTCCTTCTTCTTTATTGTCCTTGGATACGGAAGGGATCGTGACTCAGGTTTCTTCTCTTTCTAAATCCGTAAATCCGGGTCTTAGGATCGGTTGGATGATCAGCGATCAAATTAGAGTGGAGAATGCTAGGCGTCTTCGTTTAGTGGAAGCAATTTCTTTACCTGCGATCCCTCAACTTGCCGCTTCTTATTTTATAGGATCTCTAGCTCATGAAAGACATTTGAGAGAATTTAGACGAAGGTTGGGAGGTCTCGTACTTTCTTATGCGGATTCTTTTTTGGAATATTTTCCGAAGGGGACCAAGGTCGCCATTCCGAAAGGAGGTTTTCTTCTTTGGATAGAACTTCCTAAGGGAAAAGATTCTAGAATACTTAGATTCCAAGCCGCTAAGAAGAAGATCAGTTTAGTACCTGGAAATCTTTTTTCTCTTTCAGGTAAGTATGTGAACAATTTTAGGATTAATGCGGGAGTTCTAATGGGGCCGAAGGTCATCTCTGCCATCCAGACTCTCGGAAAAATCGCAAAAGAAATTTAGATTGTGGGGCCGTACAGGCTCGAGTTATTGTCCATTGAGAGTATGAATTTAGAAACAGAAATCCAACAACCTACCATTTTATGCGATCCTTCCGGTAAAGTGAATCGGAATGCGATCGGTTGGTCCAAAACTCCCTTACATAGATGTAATGTAAAAGGCCACTGGCTTCGTAAGAAAAAATGGAATTACTGGTGTTTTTACGATCAAAACTTTTTGGCTTCCTTCACTGTTTCGGATATTGATTACGCAGGTGTAATATTCTGTTATTGGTTGGATAGAAGGACCGGAGAATTCCAGGAAGCGACTGTGATCACCCCTTTTGGAAAAGGCACCTTGCTTGGACAAACTGTTTCCAGTACTGCTCGTTACGAGGGTAAAGAAGGATTTTTAGATTTCCAAGTCGACGAGGAAGGAAATTACAAGATCAAAGTAGATTTCCTAAAAGGAACAAACAAATCCATACAAGCGGATATTACATTAGATATTCCTAATCAATGGGAAAGTCTGAATGTTGTAGTTCCTTGGAATAGAAATCGTTTTCAATTCACTCATAAATTATTCGGATTAGGGGCAAAAGGAAAAGTTACAACTTCTTCCAAGTCATACGAGTTCGAGCCTAAAAGTTCATTCGGAGTCCTGGATTATGGAAGAGGTGTATGGCCTTATTTCAGCAAATGGAATTGGGCATCTATGTCTTATCGTCCTGGTGGAAATGAAATTTATGGAATGAACCTAGGTGGCGGCTGGACGGACGGAACAGGGACCACTGAAAATGCTCTTCTGATCAATGGTAGAATTTATAAAATCCCTTCCGTGATCGCTTTTGAATTCGATAAAAAAGATCCTAAAAAACCTTGGATGATCTATTCCAAGGAAAGTAAAGCGGTAGAGCTTGTATTCACTCCTGATTTTCACAGAAAAGCATATTCCAATATGGGTTTAATCTCTTCTAAAGTGGATCAGATGATCGGAAGTTTTGATGGTGTTTTCCGCATCGGCAAAAGTGAATTTAGGATTGAAGGCGGACAGGGCTGGGCAGAAGATCATATCGCCCGCTGGTAGGTTAGAATGATCCAACTTTCCGAATTTTCCACAGAACCTGACGAAGACCTTTCCAAAGAAAAAGCAGAAGAGCTTCGTCTCAAGGAATTGGAAAGGATAGAAGAGCTGCAGATCCGTCTTTTTGCAGGCAAAAAAAAATCTTTGCTTATCATTTTACAAGGAGTGGATGCATCCGGAAAAGACGGAACAGTCAAAAAACTTTTCTCCGCATTAAATCCTTTGGGCTGTACATGCAAGGCTTGGAAGGCCCCTACACAAGAAGAATTGAGTCGTGACTTTCTTTGGAGGATCCATAAAGAACTTCCTCCAAAAGGCTGGATCCAGATCTTCAATCGTTCTCATTACGAGGATATTTTAGTTCCGTATGTTTATGAAAGTTTATCTAAGGATAGGCTGAGAGATAGATTAGAGTTTATCGATTCATTCGAAGAATTTATATCCGAGGAAAACCATACTCATATCCTAAAATTCTTCCTGCATATTTCCCAAGAAGAGCAGATCAAAAGGATAGAAGATAGATTATCCAATCCTGAAAAAAATTGGAAGTTTGATCCAAGCGATCTAGAGGCCCATAAAAATTTCAAAAAGTACCAAGACGCTTATGAGTGGATATTCTCCCATTCCAAAGATCGTTTTCCCTGGGTGATCGTTCCTTCCGACAAAAAATGGTATAGGGATTATCTGATCTCTAAGGCAGTTCGTAAGGAATTGGAAGATATGGACCTCAAATATCCTAAGTTGGAAGTCCAACCGGACCGGATCTGACCCTATTTTCTTTTTCAATTTTTTCTAAATTTTTGTAATTTAGAGGTTGACCTCTATGGTGCGGTGCAATATGAATGGATTGTGCGCTGCACCAAAAGTGTGGCGGAAAAGGAGAGAAAAATGGAAAAACAACTGTTGGACATTCTTAATGCTGGAATCGGACTTTTGAAATCTGGACAAGAAGGATTAGACAAAGCGAAAGTGGATTTAGAAAAAACCTACGGAGAATTAGTAGCTAAAGGTGCTGCGGACAATTCTGAAGGTTCTGTAAAAATCCGCGAGTCTGTGGATAAACTTTTGAACGAGATCAAAGAAGTTTCCACTGTTGCCGGCAAAAACTACGAAGAAACTCGTGGTAAGATCGTTGAGAAGTACAACCAAATCTCCGAAGAGATCAAAAAACGCGTTCCAGAAGGCCAATTAGAAGCTGTTAAAGCTAAATTGACTGAAGTAGCTGAAACAATCAAAGCTACTGCAAAAGGAAAAGCTTAATTTCCGATCGAGCGGGCGAAGGGAAACCTCGCCTGCTAATTTCTTCCCCTTCCTCATTTTCCACTGCTTGACATTTTCTTTTTTCAGGTGTCTTTGCTAGGGATGTTCTCCCGCATAAATCCGGCCTCACCTTTTTTTCAGATATTAACTGTTCTACTTCTATTCTTTCTATCTTCTCAGGTTTGGTCCCAAACTACGGAACCTTCTCCGGATAAAACTATAGAACAAAAACCAAGTCCCATGAACGGACTTCCTCCGGAAAAAACTTCGAGCGGACCGAGCCAGACGGAACTCAGGGAAAAATTCAAGAACCAGATCAGCGGGTTCGCATTTGCCAGGTCGGAAAAATTTTATTCTTTTCAGATCGCGAGGATGTTGGATTCACAATGGGCGATCGGGATCAACGGTTATACTAACACTTATGTGAACCGTTTTGATAATGATACTGCTTATTCTTATTTTCTTCCACCTCATGATTTTTATGGAAGGTTGAGAAACCACCACGAGAAGTATTGGGGAGGAGCGTTATTCGTCCAAAGGTTCATTGCAGATTCTCCTTTTTTTGTTTCTCTTTGGTTGGGAAGGGAACATTACCAAAAGAACCAAACCGCTCTTTATTGGGAGTCCGCGGGTAATACATATCGTTTTGAAAAAGATTCTTATAGTTCCGGTCCAAGGAATTATGCAGGCTTTGGTGTAGGATTCAGATTCCAAACTATATCCGGTCTGTTTTTCGGCTGGGAAGGTGTATGGAATTGGTATACCCCTTATCATAATTCATTCTCAGTTTCAGATCTTTATTATTCGGACAGGACTGCGAATATTGGAGATCTATTATATAGAAAATATGCGTACCAGAATTCAGAAAGATTGCCGGGCTCTAGCTTCGGCCTGAATCTTTTTGTAGGCTGGGCCTTCTAATGAATTCGGATCCATTCCTTCTTCCTAAACCTTGGGTAATCGCTCATAGAGGAGACAGCGGAGAATATCCGGAAAATACGATGAGTTCTTTTCGAAATGCCTGGGAACTTAAGGCGGATTGGATTGAGCTGGACATCACCTATTCCGCTGACGGAAAAATTGTAGTCATTCACGATGATACTTTGGACAGGACCACGGATCAAAAAGGAGAAGTGAAACTTCTTCCATTTAATATGATCCGTAAGGCGGACGCAGGCTCCTGGAAAGACCAAAGGTTTAAAGGGGAGAAGGTGCCGGATCTTTGGGAGGTCTGGGACTATCTTAGGTCCAAGAATATCGGCCTGAATGTGGAGATCAAGTCCGGAGCCTACGAAGAGATACCGATCGAAACTCCTATAGAACAAGAACTCATAGACTATACAAAACGGAATTCTCTCTTTCATAAAACATTATTCTCTTCTTTCTGCTGGGACTCTTTGGTGAGACTCAGAGAATTATCGGTAGAGGCAAAACTTGGCATCTTGATCGGAGAAGAAACTTCTTCCTGGACGGAAGCCTTGGAGCTAGGTTTCAGATTGAACGCATTCAGTTTAAATCTTTCTGCAAAGGGTTTGGATAAGGAAACTGTTTCCAAGATCCAGAAAGAAGGTTTTAAGGTTTTAGTTTATACTTTGAATACGGAAGAAGAGTTGAAGTTCGGAATTGATTTGGGAGTGGACGGGATCTTCACGAATTATCCTAAAAGAATGAGATCCTTGCTTACTTGATCTCTACTCTTGCAAATTGGTCCAGTTCTACCTGCCAATGATCTATCATATTTTTTAGAACCGTTACTACCTTTTCGGAAGGAACATCGTAATTATCCGAAGAGAATGCGTCAGTCTCTTTGAAACCTTCCACATTTTTTAGATCTTCTCCTTCCGCTCTGAATCTATAGATCTCGAATTCTTCCGCCCCTCTCGCTTCTCCATTTTTGATGAAGAACGGTTTGATCAGGCTCATTCTATATTTTCCGAAACGAAAGCCCTGCAAAGATTGCAGGAATTTATAAGCTCCAAGAGCTAATTCCAATTTCATATGATCCGAATATTTTTCAGAACCTAAGAATGTAAGCGCGGAAGTTCCGCCGAATCCTAAATAGACTTCGAATTTAGATCCCTTTTCGTCTTGTACTTTGACTAGATCGATTTCTTTCAGCCTCTCGCCGAATAATGCGAATGCAGCCATTTTGATCTTTTCTTCTTCGTTTAATTGTGCGTCTGCAAGTATCGTTTTTACTTTTTCTTGAGGCGATTTGGAACAAGAAGTTAGTTGGAAGAAGGCCAGAAGGATCATCAATATATGAACATTTGTTTTCATAATAATTCCAAAACCGATCTGCCACATAATATGACTTATTTTCCGAAAAAAATCTATCGTTAAAAAATGCAATTTTGGCGTTCGAGCCTTCAGGAAACGATTTTTTATATAGATACGATACCCCTTCTTTATCCCTTAAGGCTCGGCTTTTCATCGTTAGCTTAAGTCTTTTTGTTTTACTATAATCGTCTAATGGAACATCCGTTATATGTCAGAGCTTTGGAAATAAATTTCCATATTTATTGAGAATCGGTGTAAAACGACTTAACGTTGCCTCGGGCGAAATAATCGATTATTTTAATTGTTAATCGTTAGCCGAAACAGGTCGTCCCTAAGACGAAGAAATTTATTAAAAAAACAGCAACCTAATACAAGTTTTGTCAAAAAATTTTACGCTGTGTTATACGGAAAATTAAAAACACTTTACTAACTTTGTAAGAATATAACTGTTGTTACGTCAGTTAACATTTATGAAACCAAAGAAAGTCACTAACGATGATTTGGAAAAGATCATCGCCGGGGTAAAAACTCAAGCTGTTGAAGCGATCGGTAATTACCTCTACAAAGGATTTCGCATTCAGGTTAGTAAATACAACCTGTCTGGGGCGGAGAGGGTTCAGCTCCTTTACCAAAGGAGAAGGAAAGAAGGTCTTTGTATCGTCTGCGGCACTAAAGTAGGTAAAAAAAATCCGTCTACTGGCAGGTTGTATCGCCTCTGTGAATTCCACCGGAAGAAAATAGATAAAAAAAAGTAATTCATAAAATCCGGGAAACGACTGATAATCTATATAGAGCTTAGCTCTGGTAGGTACTCTTGTTTTCCGGATTTTATTTTAAGGGCATACATTTTCTCTTTTTCTCGAATGCTTCTTCAAAAGTGTTCTGCCTCTCCCGAATCCTAGTCTTAATCCTTCTTATTTTTTCATTCTCCTTCTCCGCATTCGGCCAAGGGGAAAATCCTTCCAAACAAGGACCTTCCGATCCTGACATTTTGTTTAGGATCGCCGAAGAAGCATATAAGGACCGCCGCTTTTACAAGGCAGCGGAAAGTCTTCGTAACTTCTTGGTTCTCTATCCTGGAAATTCCAAAAAAAATAGGGTACTCGGCCTTCTCAAAGATTGTTTTCTGAAGTTGGATCGTCCCGAGAAAGCTTTAGAAGTGAGTCTGGACCTTTATAAAATGGAACCCACAGGAGAATTGGGGTTAGAATCCTACTTGGAAGCCGGGCGCCTACTGGCCAAGATGGGAGAAATCGACCAGGCGAAGCAGATTTTCTCCTCTATTTGCAGACAATCTTACTCCAGAGCAATGGCAGAAAAGGCCGCCCTGGAATTCTCCGGTATCGATCTACTTTCGGATGGGGAAGAATCTTCTCCGGAAGGGGAATCTTGCCGCGAAAAATAAGGAAATACTCGGATTTCAGTCCGAATTCCCTCATCGCGAGCCGATACTAGTTTGTAGTTGAATTCCCACGGAAGAAATTTTTAATCTCTGGTAAGTATGTCCAACGGCTTCTTTCAAATCGTGAATTACCCGAAAGGGTCCTATGTCATCGTCGAAGGCAAGAAAGAAGCCCATAATTTCTTTATCATCCGACAAGGCAAGGTCAGGGTCACCCGCGAAAACCAAGTAGTAGGTGAGGACCCGAATCAACTTTTGGGACCTGGAGATTTTTTCGGAGTGGTTGCTGCAATGAGCCAGCACGCTCAGATCGAATCCGCGATCGCTCTTACTGATGTTTCCTTAATTCAGGTAAGTTATGATCAGTTCGGAACTCTGATCCAAAAAAATACTCCGGTAGCAATGAAGATCATTCGCTACTTCTCCATGAAACTCAGACAGTTCGACTCAACGATCACTCGTCTGTCCTTCCGTACTGCAGTAGAAGAAGATCCGAATCAGTTGTTTGCGATCGGAGAATATTACTTCAATCAAAAGAATACTCTTCACGCCGCGTACGCTTTCCAAAAATATCTACAGTATCTTCCTAACGGCCAATTTGCCACTCAGGCAAAACTAAAATTACAGACTGTTAACCAACCGGTTGCTCCTCCTCCGATAGATTATACAAAATTCAACCGTTCTTACGGTGATAACGAGATGATCTTTTGCGAGCACGAGCCTGGCAGAGAATTATATATCATCCAACATGGGAGAGTTAAGATCACTAAGATCGTGGACTCTAACGAAGTGCTTCTCGCGGTTTTACAAAGCGGGGACATCTTCGGAGAAATGGCATTATTAGATAATAAACCTAGATCCGCTTCCGCAATTGCTTGGGGAGAAGTTCAACTACTCGCGATTAACAAGGCAAACTTCGAAGGTATGGTTAAGGCCCAGCCTCAATTGGCGACTAGGTTGATCACTCTTCTTTCGGAAAGGATTTGGACCGCTTATAAACAGCTTGCTAACTTGCTTATTTCGGATCCTCAAGGAAGGGTAGCTGATACATTACTCACCCTTGTGGAGAAAAACAGAGTTAAGGTTATTCCTAAGTCCACCTACAATTTCGAGATCGGCACTAAAGACTTGATCAAGATGGTTGGATTGACTTATCCTAAGGATGAGAACCTTGTTCTGGATCTGATCTCCAAAAACAAATTTATCAAATTGGATCAGGGAAAAATTTCCTGCACGGATCTTGTGGAATTAGAAAAATTAGTACAAGCATTCCGCAAAAAATCCCAGATAGACGCTAAGATCAAAAAACGTGCCTAATTCAGATCGAGAGGACCGCTTACGTAAAGCGGTCCTTTGGCTCAAGAAAAAAGATCCTGTCACTCAAAAGATCATACAAACCATAGGGCCCTGCACTCATAAGATGATGGGTAATCCTTATTATGTTTTGATCCGTTCTGTGATCAGCCAACAGTTGTCCGTAAAAGCTGCAAGGACAATGGAGAATCGAGTCAAAGAATATTACGGAAATGGAAAACAATTCCCTAAGCCGGATATTCTTGTGAAACTTACCAAGCCTCAATTGAGAAAGGCAGGTCTTTCATTTGCGAAGATAGATACTGTTAAATTGATCTCCAAGGCATACTTAGACGGAAGTATTTCCGACAGAAAACTTTCTAAGCTAGATGACCAGGAAGTTTTGGAGCTTCTCTGCAGTATTAAAGGTGTGGGACCTTGGACCGCTGAAATGGTTTTGATGTTCTCTTTGGATCGCTGGGATCATTTTTCTTATAATGATCTGATCTTAAGAAAATCTATTGAGAATAATTACGGCATCCCAATGAATTCTAAAAAAGAAATTTTAGAATTCACCTCCGAATATTCTCCTTATCGTACTATTTTTTCTTGGTACTTATGGAGAGCGGCAGTAGGGGTTGAGAATTTATAAGACTTATTTGAAATTTTAAAATACCGAGCCCTGGTAATTTTGTTTGGGGCCCGGCGAGTTCAGATAAGAAAGGTTTATTTTTTAATAAGGAACAAAGTTTTTCCGAATTCACAACCGATATGCATCGGATCCTCTTTATTCGAAACGATCGAATCGAATGAGAGACCTTCCGCGGATTTGATGAATACGATTTTTATTTTTCCGACTTCTTTTAATCCGAAATCGCTGCCGGTGACGTTCGCTATCACTAAGGTATCTTGTTTGTTCGTTTCGGTCTTCCAAGTCCCGGTAATTGTTCCGAATCCGTGGCATAGATTAACTTCCATTTCGAATTTGGAATCCCGATCTAAATAAAGATAGGAAGGATAAAAATTTCCGGAGAGAGCTAGATCCGAAGTGTATTCTCCGATGAACCAATTGTTTTCGTCGGGTTGGATGGAGGATAAATAGCCGTCAAAAACGTATCCTTTAAATTCCTGATAAGAAACTAATACCCAGTTTCCAGTTCTTCGTTCGATTCTTTCCTGATCGTTCGCGATGACTGTTTGTTTGATTCGAGTCACCGGCGATAATGTCGGGATAAGTGTGATCGCTTTCGATTTAATTCCGGGTTTTTCGCGGAGAGTTAATCCTGATTTTGCCGTGACGTAAACGATTTTCGGATCATTCGCAGCCAGTGATCCGGATATCATAAAAAAGAGTAGAACTAAGATCGGCATACGTTTCATCGTGTACTCTTTTTCTTCTATAGGATTTGAAAACTTAGATATTGATCCCGGCTGCTTTACAATCCGCTTTGATCATGATCTCTACTAGTTCTTTGAACTTGACCTTAGGTTCCCAACCTAGTTTTGATTTTGCTTTTGCTGGATCTCCGATCAGAAGGTCCACTTCGGTGGGTCTATAAAAAGAAGGATCTACTTCGATCAAAAGTTTTCCGTCCTTCTTATTATAACCTTTCTCTTGGTCTCCTTTACCTTTCCATTCTACTTGTATGTCCAGATGTCTAAAGGATTCTTCTATAAATTCTCTGACAGTATGTGTCTCGTTGGTTGCCACTACGTAATCATCCGGTTCGGACTGTTGCAGCATCATCCACATCATGTTTACGTAATCGGGTGCGTATCCCCAGTCTCTTTTTGCATCTAGGTTCCCTAAGTGGATCGGTCCCCCTTTTCCGGAAACAAGGCCCGCGACCCCAAGAGTTATCTTTCTGGTTACGAAACCTTCTCCCCTTCTTGGAGATTCGTGATTGAATAAAATTCCGTTAGAAGCATGTAATCCGAATGCTTCTCTATAGTTTACTACCGCCCAGTATGCGTATAATTTTGCGACTGCATAAGGCGATCTTGGATAGAATGGAGTTTTTTCGTCTTGAGGAACTGCCTGTACTTTTCCATACAATTCGGAAGTAGAAGCTTGGTAGAATCTGGACTTTACTCCTGTTTGTTTGATCGCATCTAAGATCCTTAAAGTTCCGACCGCGTCCACTTCTGCAGTGTATTCGGGAACTTCGAAAGAAACTCCTACGTGAGATTGAGCCGCTAGATTATAAATTTCATCCGGTTGGACTTTTTCCAAAACCCTGTTCAGGTTACTAGAATCGGTTAAGTCCCCATAATGTAGAAAAAGGTGAGGGTTTCCTCTTAGATGTTCGATCCGATCCCGGTTTAAAGAACTGGTTCTGCGAACGATCCCGTGTACTTCGTATTTTTTCTCCAAAAGAAGTTCAGTAAGATAGGATCCGTCTTGTCCAGTGATCCCTGTAATTAGTGCCTTTTTCATTCTGGAACCAAAAACCCCGGCTTTGTTATTGGGGCAAGAAGGATTAGATTGCCAAACTAGTCTGAAATCCCGATATTTGCAGTGCTTTTAAGAAGAGGTTTAGACTGTACCTTTTACCCAATTTTTCTTTCTAAATTCATAAATGAAAATCAAGGAAAGTGATGAGATCCATACGAATATCGCAGCCCAGATCCCAAGAGTTCCACCTTTCCATACGATCCCGAAAAGATAAGCCAGCGGAAGCATTACCAAATAGGTAAGAAGAATATAGATCCTAAAGACATAGTTCTGCAAACCAGCTCCTCTCAAAGCAGCGCCGATCACCATATGATATGCGTCCCCGATCTGGATGACTCCCAATAATAAGAGTACAGGATAACATTCCTCGACTAATGCTTGGTCTCTAGTCATAGCATACACGATGATTTTTCCTAAAAAAATAAAACATAAACCTATAAAGCCCATCACATGTGCCGAAATGAATGCGGAACGAAATGCAGAATGATAAGCCAGTTTGTATTTTTTAGCTCCCATTGCTTGGCCTAGGATCGTTGTGGCCGCCACTCCAAATGCGTATCCGGGCAAGAATGCAAAGCTCAAGGTAGAAAATAGAACATTGGATGCAGCAACTGCGAGTATAGAGACCAATCCCTGTATCTTGGAAAAGATCACGAATGCAACATTGACTAATCCTTCTTCAAAGCCCGGAGGGATCCCTACTTTGAAAATTTCAATTAAATGTTGTTTGCTCGGGAGAAGGTTTACTCCTTCGAAATATTTCCCTAGTTTATAATAAAAAAAGAATATAGGAAATACCAATAACCCCGCTAATCCGGCTATGGAAGAAGCAAGTCCGGCTCCTCCTATCCCCATGGGAGAAAATCCTAGGTTTCCGTAGATCAATATCCAGTTAAAGATTATGTTTGCGATCGTAGTTACCGCCATGGAAACAAAACCTGCCTTGGTTAATCCAAGACCATCCATAAATCCTCTGAAACAGAATCCCAGAAAATAAAAACCGCTGCCTATAAATCTAAAATATAAATAATCCGTTCCGAGTGCATTGACCGTTTTTTCAGGGCCGATCCAAAACATGATCCATTCCGAGACCCAAGGTCCTGATATAGATAAGAAACATCCTAAAAGTACGGAAAGATAAAGTGTAGAAACTCCAACTTTTCCGATCTCGGATCTTTTACCTTCTCCAAATCTTCTTGCTACTATGATCTGTACTCCCATCGAAAATCCGATCAGGAATGCAACAAGAGTGTAATAACAAGTTCCGCCTATACCTATGGCAGCGATCGCATTTTGGCCTAGATAACCTACCATAACGGTATCCGTAATCCAAACCAAAGATTGGCTGAGCATTCCGAAGACAACCGGCAATGCTAAGGAAAGGATTTTAACGTTCAATCGGCTGGGGCGATATAGTTTGAGTATTTTTTTATGTAAAGAAGCCAAGTAGTTTCCAGCTTTGAGAGGAGGGTTATGCAAACAACATTTTTTCCACGAAAAACGATTTATCCCGGTAACGATAGAGTTAAGATGACTTAAAAGCGTAGAAGAATACATGGATTCGAATCTAGGATTTGCCGATCTTCATAATCATCTATATGGTAGTCTGAAACCTGAACTTCTCAGGCAGATTGGAATAGGTAATCCTTCTCCTCGTTGGGAAATTTTTACAAAACCTTTCCAAGAACTTTACGGAAAGCCCATCAATACCCAAACATTCTTCGAAGATCATAAGTCTTTGGAAGATTTTAAGAAGATCTATTTATTCAATCATCAGGGACCTTTTCCCGAATTCCAGGCAAAGTTCAATCTGATCATTGCACTTTCTAAATTCGATCCTCAAGAGATCAAATTTGTATCTAAACATATTACCAAAGACCAATACGAAGAAGGTGTTGTCTTCGGAGAATATCGTATCATGTATTCTCCTCTGGATACTTATGAGGGAATTTATTCCAAAACTTTAGCTGCTTGCGAGGGTTTTGAAGAAGCGGAATCGGAACTTTCCGGAAAGGCAAAATCCCGTTTAGTAGTTTCCTTACATAGGGACGGAGAAGTTTTTAAAGAATACGAAATGTTAAAAGAGATGATGGAAAAAGATCCTCTCATCAAAAAGTATCTAGTCGGTTTAGATTTTTGTTATATTGAAGAAGGTTTTCCTCCCAAAGGTAAACGGGAATTCCTAAAAGAAGTCCAAAAAGATAATATTGCGGAAACTTCTACGGCACTTACGGTTCTCTATCATGTGGGAGAATCTTTTCTGGATAAAACCCTTCTTTCCGCATCTCGCTGGGTATTGGAAGCGGCGGAATGGGGAGCACATAGACTCGGACATGCGATTGCAGTAGGTTTGGACCCGAATGCTTATCTTGGAAAAAAAGTTTTAGAGTCTGTTTCCGAAAGAGAAGACACTCTCAGGTTCCAATTGGATCATTGGGAAGAAATTTCCAAATACGGAGAATTACCTCCCAAAAAAAGATTGGAATCCGAATTGGATTCGATCCGACATAAGGAGAAGCTGGAAATTTCCGTTACTGAAAACCTGGTCTCTGAAACAAAGGCATTTCAAGAGTATTGTATGGATCGGATCAAAAATACGAATGCGGTCATAGAGTCCTGCCCTAGTTCCAATGAGTATATTGGAATGGTCCGGGATAAAGCTCATCATCCTTTAGTGAGATTCGCTCGTAACGATCTGAAATTTACGATCTCGACTGATGATCCTGGAATTTTCGGAACTAGTATTAAAGAAGAATATGATAAGGCCGAAAGTTTAGGATTGGATACCGAACTTTTGGAAAAGATCAGAAAGAACTCTTTTCTATATACATCCGAAATTCTTTCCGGAAGGATAGTATCAGAACAAGGAGCAGTCCTCGAAAAATGAGATCTTTTTATAGATTAAACAAGTTCCTTGCTCTTTTTATACTTCTTACATTTTCTTTTCCCGTATTTTCTCAGAACCAAAGTGATTTTTCGGATCCGTACGATTATAATTTAAGAAATTATAAGGATGAAAAATCTCCCGATGGATTCAGGGAATATTCTCTTCCTCCTAAAATGGACAAACCGACATTAGTAAGTCCAAAGAATGTGCAGGTTCCTTTCCAAACAGGTCTACCTACTTCTTCAGGAAGCCAAGGAACCAGAAGAACTACCAATCCGGTGCAAGGAAGAGCAGATGACGGGCTTTTTAATCCGATCACTGGAGAAGTAAATACAGAAGCTTTACAGAGACAACAAGACCAAGCAAGAGATCGCAAAAGAAAATTAGAAGAGTTCGGTCACGATCCTCAACCTTATACCGAATCTAGGCTTCGTCGTTTTTCGATCATATTTTTTATGACATTACCGATTGCGGCGGGTGTAGCCTATGGAGCTTTATCAGCTGCAGAACCGGGTTATCAAAAAACATTCGAGGGAGGATGGATCGTGTTCGGTGTAGCTTCTACCCTGGCTCTTGCAAATGCTTGGTTGGATTTAAGGGATTATGATCGAATGAAGTTGGAGAACCAACCGCAAAGCCCTAGTCCGAATCCTACTGTGCCGGATAAACTTTCCGAAACGATACATCCCAGAGCGATCCCGGGATATGGATTGTATTCCAGAAATTTCGAATATAGAATGGAATTCGAATTTTACAATTCTCGTTTCTAATAGAACATGAGCCCATTTTTAGATCCTCAGGTGCGGATAAAGCTAGTTTCCGAATGGGGAAGGATCTCACTCTTCTTCGAAGAAAATATCAAACCGACTTTAAGATTTATATTTGGCGTATTAGGGATTATTTCCCTTTTTATACTGATCTTTCTTTACGGATTTTATTATCCGCCTGAATGGATCCATCCACTTCGTTTAGTTACCATGACCATAGTTTGGTATTTGGTAATTTATGAACTTTTAAGTTTTATATTCACTTTAACACCGTATAAGGCGTATTTAAAATTTCATAAAATAGAAGCCTTGGTAGTCTTAATCGTACTCTTACAATTCTTCTTTGAGGAAAAAATAGAATCTGTTCTTTCCCAGCAAAAAACGGAAGAAGTTGTACTTTTGTTTTTATCCTTAAGCCAATTGACCCTGGCATTCGGAGGGTTTGCGCATTTTTTAAGAAGGGCCAGGCTTTCACTCGGAAAAATTTCTCCTTCATTGGTGATGACCGGAAGTTTTGCGATCCTCATTTTTTTAGGAACTGCTGCCCTATGTTTGCCTAGAGCGGAAGCAAGACCGATCCAATTAGTGGATCTTTTTTTTACTGCGGTAAGCGCGGTATGTGTCACCGGCTTGAGCACGATAGATGTTTCTCAGGATCTGACCGGGACAGGACAAGTGATCTTGATGGTACTTGTACAACTTGGCGGTTTAGGACTGATGACATTGACGGTATTCTTTGCATTAGTTTTAGAAGGACAGGTTTCCGTTACGGAAAAGCTGATCGTGAAAGACTTATTCAGTCAAGAGTCCATAGGAAGAGCAGGTTCCATCTTAAAACAGGTTGCCTACCAAACATTTGCGATAGAAGGGATCGGTTCTATCTTTCTATACTTAACATTTCCGAAAGAATTGGGGCTTACTCATAGAGAACTTATTTTCCAATCCGTATTTCATTCCATAACAGGATTTTGTAATGCAGGCTTTGCACTTTTTCCCAAAGGATTAGCGGAGCCCTATTTCAAAGAGTCTTATTCGTTTCTTTCCATAATGATGATATTGATAGTATTCGGCGGTTTAGGTTTTCCCACTGTAAATCAACTTTTAAAGAAGATTAGATTTGATGGAGAATCTTTTAGGTATCGTTTTTCCCTGGGCTCAAAACTGATCCTGATCACTACATTATTCTTATTACTCTTCGGTTGGATATCCTACTGGGTTTTAGAAAGGAATTTTAGTTTGAAGGACTTGAACTGGTATGATCAGGCATTTCATTCTTTATTCTACTCGGTCACCACAAGGACCGCCGGATTTAATACCTTGGATATTTCTTCTATGGGGATCCCGATGGTGTTCGTGAGTTTATTTTTGATGTGGGTAGGCGCTTCTCCAAACTCCACCGGAGGAGGGATCAAAACGTCTACATTGGCGCTTTCAGTTTTACAGTTTTATCAATTTTTCACAGGAAAAGAAAGAGTGGACGTATTCGGAAGAACGATCGCGGAAAATTCCCTATCCAGGGCTTCAGTAGCGATCGTACTTTCCATGTTTATAATATTTCTGGGGATCTTATTTCTCATCTGTTTCGAGAAACCTTTTCCTTTTCTGGATATTTGTTATGAAGTAGTTTCCGCGTATGGAACGACAGGTTTAACTCGAGGGATCACTTCTAAATTTGAGACCTCCGGAAAACTACTTTTATGTTTTGTAATGTTTGTGGGAAGGGTCGGCGTTCTAACGGTATTATTGGCTTTTGTTCCAAAACCCAAGCCCAGAAGATATTGGTATCCTGAAGAATATGTCGTGGTCGGTTAAAGGAAGGTTCGGATGAGAAAGAAAAGGATTGCAGTCATTGGCCTGGGAGATTTCGGAATAGAACTCGTAAAAAGACTTTATGAAGACGGGCAGGAAGTCACGGCAATCGATCAGGACAAAAACAAAATAGATCGTATCAGAGAATTTTCTACCTATTGTGTCGCGATAGATTCCACGGACGAATCGGAATTGAAAGAACACGGTTTGGATGAAATGGATGCAGTGGTTTTAGCGATCGGAGATAATTTCGAGAATCTGATCGTGACTGCGGATGCTCTAAAAAAGATCGGTGCAATCAATATATTCGCTCGCTATCAATCCGATCTGAACAAAAGGGTTCTGCAGATGTTGGGGATCGAGAACTTATTCAATCCGGAAGAACAAGCCGCTCATTCTATGGCGGAACAACTTGCAAATAGCAGCGTAAAAGGTGTTACATTACTCGGGCAGGATTATAGAATTTTAGAAGCTATGGTCCCGAAACATATGCAAGGTAAAACTGTACAAGGTGCAAAACTTAGAGAAGATTGGAACCTAAATCTGATCACAGTCAAAAGACCCAAAAAGACCAGAAGAAAATCGGACAAAAAAGACGAAGAAGTTTTAGGAATTCCTTCTCCGAATCTAATACTGTCTGAAGGAGATATTTTAGTTCTATTCGGAAAGGCGGAAGATCTAGAACAAATGATCGGAAAACGTTAAGTAAGTTTCTAAAACTTTTATACAAAATCACGTAAATTTGGATGAAAAGGATCCGATTTGGGAGTAAAATTACGTTCGATCCGGTCGAAAGAATATGATGATGAGAATTCCGATCCTTTTGCTATTATTAGGATGCAATTTTTGTTCTCCTCTCCAAGTAAAGTCCCAGGTAGAGGTAGAAAGATCGGATCATATCCGCTACTACGAAAAGACTTACGCATTCCTTCCATTTTTCGGGCAAGCGCCTCCCATTATCATCCGTGAAAACGAAGATCTGATCCGAGAAAAATTCGCGGAGAAGGGTTACAAAGAGGTGGATATCTCTAGAGCGGATCAATTAATACATTATGATATATTAATATTCCCAAGAGGAAGTGTGATCGATCATAAAACCGACCTAGGAGCTTTCGGGGGATGGACCAGTGCACGTGGGATGAGATATCATTCTTACGGCGGGACTTCCAGTAGATTAGCGGCGGTGCCTATTTTGGGAAGTGTGGGAGGATATTCTCCTTTTGCATTTATGGGAAATTTCGGGAATTCCAGGATTTCAGGCGCTAGCCCATATTACGAAAACTTTTACGATGTGATCTTCAAGCTGGTGATCTATGACGGAAAACGTTATAGGGGACTTCCTTCCAGCGTACTTTTAAAAGCAAATGTGGAAGGGGAAGGCAGATCAGGGCCGATGTTCGATGTGATCCCTTATCTAATCACCGGCTTTTTTAAAACATTTCCTAATTTCGCAGGAGAAAAAAACGAGATCATCTCCGAAGAAGAAGTTTGGAGAGGACATTGATCATCCCATAGGATACGGGATCTTTTTAGAAACTTCGTCTATCTTTTTCAAAATATCATCAGACAAGATTAGATCTGATGCCTTTAAACTTTCTTCCAATTGTTCTACAGTATTCGCTCCTATAATTGTGGAAGCCACATAATCGTGTTGTTTGGACCAAGCCACTGAAAGAGTAGTCACACTGATCCCTGCTTCTTTAGCAATTTCGATCAGTTCTTTTGTGGAAGCGAGAGTGCCTTCATTTAGAAAACGGTTTGCCATTCTTCTTTGTCTTTCCGTAGGAAGTTTTGCATAACGTGTGAATCTCGCGTTTTCAGGAGGAGTAGGTCCGTTATACTTTCCGGTCAATACTCCTCCTGCTAAAGGAGAATAGGGGAGAAGGCTGATCTGCTCTCTTCTACAAATATCGGAAAGAGAGTCTTCGAATCTTCTATTCAGAATGCTGAAATTGTTTTGGATGGATTCATATCTTGCGAGTTTATTCGTGCGGGAAACTTCCAGACTTTTCATGGTTCCCCAAGCAGTTTCGTTGCTACTTCCTATATACCTGACTTTTCCTTCGTCTATCAATTCGGTCAAAGCTTCTAATGTTTCTTCGAATCCGAAATCATGATCAGGCCAATGAGTTTGATATAAGTCTATATAATCCGTTCCTAGTCTTTTCAAACTTCCTTCGATCGCGACCTTGATATTTCTGCGATCTAATGCAGTCTTACCTTCTCTCACCGGAGGAGAGAACCATCCGTGTCCTGGGCCGCAGACTTTTGTAGCGATCAGGATGGATTCTCTCTTTTTTGTCTTTAACCAATTGCCGAAAATTTTTTCAGTAGCATGAACATACTCCGCTTCCGGAGGAACAGGATAGATCTCTGCTGTATCATAAAAATCTATTCCTGAATCGAAGGCCTTGTTTAAAATTCGATGTGCTTCCTTCTCGTCGCAACTGGAACCGAAAGTCATGGTCCCCATACAAATTTCGGAAACCACCATTCCAGTTTTTCCAAGCCTTCTTTTTTTCATTTTTACCTCTTTTATTTTCCTTCCGCCCAGGATTCTTTTCTAGGATCGGCTCCGCCGTATAAAATCCCTGTTTTAGGATCTTTTAAAGAAATACAAGGAGCCCCGAAGTCGTATTCCCATTTTTCTCTTTCTTTGACTTCGTAACCGAGAGCTTCGAGCGCATTTCCTTCTTTTTTATAGATCTCTTCTTCTAATTCTATTCTTCCCGGATAATATTTATGAGGAGAGAATGCATCCGGCCAGTTCAAGGACCTGAACCTAGGCGCGTTGACTGCTTCTTGAGGATCCATCCCGAAAACCACTAAATTTAAGAATACTTGGACCACTGCCTGGGTTTGCATGTCCCCACCCGGAGTCCCGAAGCTCATCCAGAATTTTCCGTCCTTAAATACCATAGACGCGTTAGGCGTAATTGTCGGCCTTTTTCCGGGAACCAAAGCTGACGGATGGTTCGGGTCTAAGCGGAATTGGGTCATTCTAATTCCTAATGTGATGTCACCTTCTATGATCGGGGACTGGGGAAAATCGCTCGGAGTTAAGGATAGAGAATTTCCTTTGGAGTCGATGATACTCAGATAAGTTGTGTCTCTCCCTATTTTTCCGGATTCGGTTCTTTCCCAAAAACCGGGAGTAAGATCAAAGAAAGATCCTTGGTTCATCGCAAGAGAGCCTTCTTTTTGAGATGCGATTTTTTTATCGCTTGCGGGAGATTCAAATAAGAAAGGATTTCCTGAAGGAGGAGTTTTTCCGAACGCTTTAGATTGCAGTAGTTTTCTTCTTTCTGCAGCATATTCTTTGCTGAGCAGGCCCTTCTCCGGAACGGAAACGTAAGCGGGATCTCCAAAATATTTTTCACGATCGGCCATTGCTAACTCGATCGCCTGGATCACAGTGTGAACATATTCCTTTGAGTTATGGCCCATTGATCTTAGATCGATACCGTCTAAAATTTGAAGAACGATCGGAACAACTGCACCTTGGTTCCAAGTTCGATTAGAGAAGATCGTATAAGGCCCATAATTTCCTTGTAATGGAACTTCCCAATCTGCGCTGTATCTGACCAAGTCCGATTTAACCATTGTGCCGTCATGTTCTTCATGAGCTTTTGCGATCTTATCGGCTATCGGTCCCTTATAAAAATAATCTCTTACTGCTTCCAAGGAATCGGCGCGGTTTTTACCGGAAGAAGAAGCGGCCTTCTCCGCTTCTGCCAGCTCTTTCAGTGTAGCGGATAATGCAGGTCTCTTGAATCTTTCTCCCGGATGAAGGGGTTTCCACCATTTGTCCCCCACATAAATTTTTGCATTATAAGGAAGAAGAAATTTAAGGCCTAATCTTTTAAAAACACCTATGTTCAGGTTTCTCATTAAGATCCTATGAACAGGGAAGCCTTCTTCTGCGATCTGTATTGCGGGCTTACTTACTTCTTCAAAAGATTTTGTGCCGTATTTTTTGAGAAGTGCAACGATCACATCCGGAGAAGCAGGAACCAATTGAGAAGAATATTTCAACATTGGAATGGAATCATGTCCTCTAGATCTAAAATATTCTATCGTAGCTTTTGCGGGTGCAGTCCCAACTCCTATATAACTATGGACTTTTTTATCCGCTTGGTCGTAATACAATAGCGGGGCCACTCCGGGAAAAGAAGCTTCTTCTCCTTGGGTCACATTCAGAACTAAAAGAGCTGCCACTCCTGCATCTGCGGCATTCCCTCCCTTTTCCAAAATTTCCAAGGCAGCTTTAGTCGCCAAAGGATGACCGCTTGCTACCATTAATTTGGAACCTCGGGCGGTAGGTCTTTCCGTATGATAAGGATCTTGGAAAGGTATTGTCTCTCCCGGTCGGGAAGTTGCATAATAGAGTATTACGAGAACTAGAACGATTACTAGGATCCCTGATAAAGAATACGTTAGGATTTTTTTCATGATCTCCTCTTCACAGCGAGAGTGATCTTTCTCTCTTACGAAAGAACGAGCAAGATCTTTTTCACTTGTAAGGTTCCGAAAGGAATAAACGGAATTTATAACTTTTAAATAGTTGTATAGTCCAATGATAAATAGGGAATCCGAAAGGATCTCCCGGTCACGGTTATAAGAGGCTTAGATTGAGCAGACGTTTTCCTTTTCATTATGCTTGGATCGTTTTAATCGTTACATTCTTCACTTTGATCGTTGCCGCCGGAGTAAGGTCCATGCCGGGAATTCTGATCGTTCCTCTCGAAAAAGAATTCGGTTGGGATAGATCCGCCGTCTCTTTTGCGGTTTCGGTGAACTTATTATTGTATGGACTTGTCGGGCCATTTGCAGCGGGTCTCATGAATCGTTTTGGTATAAAACGAATTATGGTATTTGCGCTCACATTGCTCATATCCGGAATCCTTCTAACAACGATTATGCGAACAAACTGGGAGCTGGTTGTTCTTTGGGGGGTAATGGTCGGATTCGGTTCGGGAATGGCTGCCTTAGTTTTAGGAGCCACAGTGGTCAATCGTTGGTTCGTTTCTCATAGAGGACTTCTCATGGGAATTTTAACAGCGAGCACTGCAACCGGACAGATCATCTTTCTTCCATTTTTAGCCGCACTTACGGAACAAGAAGGATGGAGAAACGCAGTCTATGCGGTTGCTTCTATACTAGGAATACTTTTACCAACCGTATTCTTCTTAATGAAAGATTCTCCTAAACAATCGGGGCTCTTACCTTACGGGGCAAAAAGTGAAGAAGAAGGTGTCCTACCCGTATCCGGAAATCCATTTATAGAAGCGATCTCCGCATTAAGAGTCGGACTGAGATCTAGGAATTTTTGGCTGCTTGCAGGAAGTTTTTTTGTATGTGGGGCGAGTACAAACGGTCTTGTCGGAACACATTTAGTTCCTGCTTGTTCCGATCATGGAATTCCGGAAGTAAGAGCAGCGGGACTTTTGGCATTGATGGGAATCTTCGATCTGATCGGAACAGTAGGTTCCGGTTGGTTATCCGACAGAGTGAATAACAAAATTCTGTTATTTATGTATTATGGATTAAGAGGTATCTCCTTATTATTATTGCCTCAGGCATTCGATCCTGAATCGAATAAACTTTCTATATTTGCGGTATTTTACGGATTAGATTGGATCGCTACTGTTCCGCCTACTGTTGCATTGACTGCTAAAATATTCGGAAGAGAAAAAGTAGGATTGATGTTCGGTTGGGTGGTTGCTTTCCATCAGATAGGAGCTGCAGTCGCCGCATTCGGAGCGGGATATATTAGAACAGTGCAGGGAGAATACGATCTTGCATTCATGTTCGCGGGAGCATTATGTGTGATCACTGCACTTGGGATATTTGCAGTATCAACTGAAAAGGAAGAAGGGAAACTTTCTGAAACACCTGAATTTGCATCATAATTATAATACAATGTAAGTGCGGAAGTGCGCGGGAAGTTTTAGGGCTATTCTAAAAGTTCTACTTTTCCGGAAATAGGAGTGATAGAGCGGATCTTATCCTTTTTATAATCCAATTCGTATAGGGTATAATTATTATAAGGTCTGTATTCTTGGTCTTTGGATTGTTTTACGAATTCAGGATCTCCTAAAAAATAAACGGATCCGTTCTTAATTACGGGAAAACAACCTACAAAAGAAGAATCATATCTTTGTTTTGTTTTTAGATCTACGACTACGATGTTTCCTAATTTTCCGTCCGCTCTTTCAGTGAAGGACAGGACTTTTCCATCGGGACTAAAGCTGATATTTACTTGTTCTTTGTTCTCTCTCGGTTCTTTGGACTGAGGATTTACGGGAAAAGGATAGAATGGATCCGAAAACTTGATCAATTCTCCGGTTAAAGAAGGAAGTTTATAAAGTCTATTTTCCTTCTCGGTTGCCACACGTACTAAAACTAGATCTTCCGCAATCGTATATACATCAGTAATTTGTAATTTCCCGCTTTCTATCCAAGCTAGGGTTTTTAGTTCGGAAGTTTCGAGAGAATATTTATGGATCGGAACTCTGAGTGAATCCTCGCCGTGTTCAGAGTAACGCACTTCGTTACCGATCAATACTATATTCTTTTGATCCGGAGAAACATAAGGCTGGTAACCTGGAAGAGATTTTATCTCCTTCTCCTTTTCGTAATCGTATAAAACGGTTTCCCATCGATCTCCATTTTTTCTGGAGAAGATCACAATGGATTTATCTTTTAAAAATCCACTATTACCCGGAAATGCATCTCTTGTTCCTTGGATCGTCTTAACTTTGGAGTTCGCTAAATTTAATAGATTTAGATCTTTGGAAGTTTTAAAAAGAATATAGTTCTGTTTTCTAAAAACAGGGATCCCTTTCTCTTGGGTTCCGGTATAAACAAGTCCGGTTTTTCCGTTAATGGAGGAAATAGAGATAAGTCTTAAGATACCTTTGTCTTCTTGGACTGCATAAACAGGACTCATAAATGGAACGGGAGTAGGAGTGACCGAGAAGACAGGGCTTTGTAAAATAGTTATGATAAAGGTAGATCCGAGAATCCGGAAGAGAGCAAGGTTCAGAAATTTATTTTTATATGTATCCTTCGCTCGCATACAGTCATTCTCCGAAAAAATCCAGGTTTCGTCAGTAAAATTTATCCGATCTGCCCGGATTGATTTCCCAAAGGGAATATTAGATCAACGTTTGATCTCAAAAGTCCTAAACGTACCTTTAGCATCTTCCCATTGGATCGTAGCTTCCGTTACTTTTGCTTTAGAAGGACCTCTTTGAACTGCTTTGTACAAATCTTCGATAAAAATTTTGTCTCCTTCTACAACAACTTCTACTTCGCCGGTAGGAAGATTCATAGTGTAACCTTTGAGTCGGCATTCCTGGGCTCTTTGCAGCACAAAATATCTAAAACCAACTCCTTGCACGGTTCCTCGGATCCTAATTTTCGCTCTAGATTCGTTTTTTGCAGCCATTCAGTTATTGGAACTCCTACAACTAAATTATACTCCCTCATTCTTGAGAAGAAGCCTTATTTACCATCCAGGAGGAGAAATCCTGCAAAAACTGCCAAAGTATCTCTTTAGATCCTTCATCTGCTTCCCAGTCTTTTATCGCCTTACGATAACAGGAAAGCCATATCCTTCTAGCTTTTTCGTCGATTGGAAATGGAAGATGCCTGGCTCTCATTTTTGGAGGCCCGTATTTTTGAACATAATAGGGCGGACCTCCGAGAACCTGTACCATAAAGTCCGCCGACTTTATTTTGCTCTCTTCTAGATCTTCCGGAAACATCCAACGAATTTCGCTGACAGCTATTTGATCGTAGAAAACGGAAACAAGTTCCCTAATGGAATTTTCTCCTACTTTTGAGAATAATTCTCTAAGACGAGGACTGGGAGGAGGAGGTCCTCCGGGTGGAGTGTAAAATGGCGCACTCATGTAGAAGGTCCCTTCTTCATAAAATCCAAGATCTTAGGTTCAAACTCTTGTACTAACTTTTGATACACATCTAGCTTAAAGGAGACTACGGTCGAAAGACATTCTTGAAATGGAATGAATCTAACTCTTTCAAACTCCTGCTCATGAGCCGTTAGATCGCAGTCTTCCGCTTTACCATCCCAGTATAGAAGATACCATTTTTGGGTTTGGCCTCTATACTTTTTTAGATTAGAGCTTAGATGTAAGGACTCAGGAAAATCATAGTTGATCCAGCTTGGATATTCATAGATGATCTCAGCGTTTTGAATGCCTACTTCTTCTAAAAGTTCTCTTCGAGCGGCTGAGTTAGGATCTTCTCCATCATCTATTCCACCTTGAGGAAACTGCCAAGAGCCTTTAAAATTTAGTCTTTCTCCTACTAAAACCTCTCCTTTAGAGTTGAAGACTACCATTCCCACGTTCTTTCTATACGGTTTGTCCATCTTAGTAGAGATTTACATCATATATTCGATAGACAAGCCTATAAAAAAATTTGGACCTAAAGTAATACACATTTAGTAGAAAAACATGATAAATCAATTGCGGATGGACAAAGAGAGGGCATAAGATTCTTTGGATTAATATTCCGATTCCAATAGTAGGATGTGTTTCTCACGATGTCGGTCAGATATAAAATTCGCAGACCTCAAGTATTTTCAGAAAAGGATTTCGAAATTAGGGAATCCGAGATACCCGGAATCGGAATGGGACTATTCTCCAAACAAGACTTAGTCAAAGGTGATACTGTCGGATTTTATACCGGTAGAGTGCTTAACGATAAGTCTGCTAACTCTTCTAAATACTGTGAGTCCAAATATTTACTTTGGATCTGCAAAGATCATTGGATCTATGGAGAAGGTAAAGAGTCCAACTATACCCGCTATATCAATCATAGCTCTAAGCCGAATGTAAAATTAGTGGTATCCACTCGCTGGAAGACCGCAAGATTCGAAGCAATGCGTAAGATCAAAGCCGGCGAAGAATTATTCTTCGATTATGGAGACGAATATTGGATCCATATAGACATCTCTCCTGTAGAGCAGAACTAAGTTCCGCTTTGACGCTATCAACTTCCGTTTAACAACGAATAGCACGGTTTTTTTCCCAAAGGAAACAAAAAGTTTCAGGGATCGTTCATTAATTTTAACTCCATTTCCCTCAAAGAGTGGATTCCCCTTAAACGATGAGGAATATTGGAACCTGGGGCGAGGTTCTGAATTTATTATCCGACATAAAGAACGGCGGAAGAACTCCCTATATAGAAAATAAGGCGCTGCCTTATTGGACTTGGATCCTTCCGTTAATCCTGTTTCATTTCGCTTCCAAGGCGTCCTTAGCCTTCCAAGTGGATACTGGGATCTCCATATCCTATCTTCCTATTCCTGTAGGTATCATATTATGTTTTTGGTGGGGACCGGCGCGCACGTTACCTGCAATGTATGCCAACGCATTGTTTAGCGCCAATCTATGGGGACTTCATGACGTGGATAAATATCCTATCTATTGTCTCTGGGAAGTTTTGGCGGTGGGAATTTCCTGGCTCTTCTTCATCAAATTCCGAAAAGGAAAAGTTTGGCTTCCCGATCTAAGAGAAACAGTTCGATTTTTACTTTGGGTAGCATTTCCAGCGGCTCTATGTAATGGGTTCTTAGTGGCGGAATGTCTTGTATTATTCGGAGATCTTTCTCAGGATAAGTTGATCGTATCCTCGTTCCAGGGAATGAGTGCCACATTATTCGACACATTAAGCGTTTCGGTTCCGATCTTGTTATGGGTCACTCCTTGGATGGAGCTTAAAGGCTGGGCAAAAACGGAAGGAGCTTGGGAAAATAGAGAGACAAGCTGGGACAGAACTAGGCTTAGAAATTTAAAACCAAGAAAGGTCGCGGAGATTATCTCAGTATTTTTACTCTGCGGGGTTTTCGGCGCAATTATTCCTACTTTAGAATATTGGTTCGTGTTTGCGTTATTCGTTCTTTGGGCCGCATTAAGATACGGGATCACGATGGCTCTTACCGCAAATATTTGGGTTCAGATCATCACCTTGGTATTTCCCGCTCTATTTGATCGTTCCGAACATTACCAATGGTTTAAAGACGATAAAGAACTTATCTTTTTGATAAACTTAGGCATCTTATGTGTGGTCGCTTTGATCACAGGAAGAGCGACAAGCGATTCCAGAAAAGAGCTGCAAAAAAGGAGAAGGATAGAAGGCAAACTTCTACAGAGCAGAGAACAATACCGAAAATTTTTCGAAGAAAATTTATCCGCGAATTTTATCACGGACCCTTCCGGAAATATTCTGGCTGCGAACTCTTCTTTTCTAAAAATGTTCGGTTTTGAAACGCATACGGAAGTTTCTCTCAAAAATTTTGCAGATCTTTTTCCTTCTTACGACGACTATTCCTTTTTCTTACAGAAAATACAGATCGGTTCCAGGTTAGAAACTCACGAAGAATTTTTTCAGGACAAGAACGGATTGCCTATACATACGACTGGGAATTATTTCGCTACATTCAATAAATCAGGTAGTATAGATTCTATCCGAGGATATCTAATGGATGATACTCTTCGTCGTAAACTGGAAGACCAATTAATAGAATCCAAAAAATTAGAAACGATCGGAACGCTTGCAGGCGGGATCGCTCACGATTTTAATAATATTCTGCAGATCATTTCAGGGTATGCGACTAAAATGCAATTGGAATCTTCCAAATTCGCTTCCCTTATGGACATGTCCCGCTCTATCAATGCAGCGGCGGCAAGAGGAGCGATTATAGTTCGCAGACTTCTTTCCTTAGCTAGAAAGGGAGGAGGAGGATTCAGAAGAATTTTAGCCGATCAATTGGTGAATGAAACTGTAGATCTTTTAGTCCCTACATTCTCCGAAAAAATAAAATTCAGAAAAGAATGTAAAGAAGGGCTTCCTGTGATCGTGGGTGATTATTCCCAGTTGGAGCAGGTGCTTATCAATCTATGTTTGAATGCAAGAGATGCACTTCCTGACGGAGGAGAGATCTCTATACGTACATTTGGGGTACAAGGTGCAAACGTCAGGGAATCTTTTCCACTTTCAGAACCTGCGGAATATCTTTGTATAGAGGTTTCGGATAATGGAGAAGGAATGAGTGAAGAAACCAGAAAAAGGATCTTCGAACCGTTCTTCAGTACAAAGACCAAAAACCAAGGAAGTGGACTCGGAATGTCCATGGTCTACGGGATCATGCAAAACCACGAAGGAATGGTGCAGGTCAGTTCTCAATTGGGAATCGGCACCAGCATTCGATTATTCTTTCCGGTAGCAAAAACCAAAACTTCTCGATTTGTAGAATACGCCGGAAAAAGTTCTCAAACATCTACCGGGATCATGCTTGTAGTGGAAGAATCTCCTTATCTGTCGGAAATTTTACAAGAGCAGATGTCCACGCTTGGATTTAGATTGATCAGTGCGGACAGCGCTAAAAAGGCGCATGAAATATTAAATAAATTTAAATCTTCCGCGGTTTTAACGGTAATCGATTTGGATTTCGAAAATCTTTCTTCTTTGGAATTTCTGGAAACGATCAAAAAAGAATGTCCGGAACTGAAAATTTTCGTCTCCGGAACGGATTTCGGCAATGAAACCAAGGAAAAACTTTCCGCCCTAGGAATAAACGACCTTCTCGAAAAACCATATAAGATCCGAGATCTAATAGAGTTCTTCTATACTAAAAGTTTTTAGAATCTATTTCTTCAAAACACTTTTAAATAAATAGATTCTAAAAACTTAAGCAGCCTCTTTTGTTCTAGCATTCTTAAAGAAGAACGCGAAACCTTGGACTAGATCATAGATCGCAGGGATCTGAGCCAAAGAAATCCCGACATCACCGTGAGAGATCAAAGGTGTTAATACTAATTTAGATTTTTTACGAGGAAGATTTTCTTTTAAGATCACTGCCTCTTTTGCAGGAACCACATTGTCGCCTAAACCGTGAACGATGGAAACATGGCAGTCTAAAAGATGAAGTTTATCTTTTACCTGCAGCTCTTGTAAAAATGAACTTTGGGATCCTGCGTTTGCTACGATCTCTTTCCAGATCTTTTCTCTGAAACTTTTATCTTCCCTAAGTTTAAAGAAAACTTCTTTGTTTTCCGGACTGATATTTTCTAAAACCGTCGGAAGTTCCAACGTCTCTCTGGAAAAACTTCCATCCAGGACACATGCTTTTAACGCGAATTCCAGTTCTTGGTTTTCGGATTTGAGAGCATACTTTACAAAATTATAAAGAAGGATCATCCTTCCGTATTCGTCTCCCTCATCGGAAGTCATCACATAATCCAAAGTGGATTGGACATCACAATAAGCACCGATCGTAAGAATGGAAGAGATCTTTTTTCCTACTTCAGGATCGGAAGCGGCAATGAGCCCCATACTACCCGAAAAAGAAGGAGCGATATAGGAAAGTTTTTGGTCCGGGCAATATTCCTTATCGGAAGAGATATTAAGTATCAGCTCTTTTATCTTTTCAACAGTCTCTTTCCGAATTCGGAACTGAGTAACTTCTACTAATAAAGGCGAAATAACCGTATAACCTACTGCCGCCGCAGATCTGCAAACTGCCGCGAATCTTGGGTCCTTATTTCCCAAGTATGCCAATCCATTTACCGCCAAAATGGTTCCGCAGGATTTTCCTTTCGGAGTGTAAAGGATTGCAGGAATTTCAAATTTTTCCGTTTTAACCGTAATCTCTTGTTCAGAGACTTTAGGAGGAGTAGGTAATTGGCAATGAAGGGCAAACTTGGCAGCCTTCCAGAAATATTTCATATTTGTATCCAACCCCGGACTCGTTAAGATCGGATAACAATTTTATGACGATTTGAAAAGTCGGGGAACAGTCGGGCGACTCACTCGCTTTGCTCGTGACCGCGCTCTACGCTCCAATCCGCTTCGCGGGATTTCCGCTGCGATCGCTGTCGCTTAGAAAATCAATATCTTCCGTGCGGAACGGAGAATCCACGTTCCGCCATACCTTCTCCTCTCCCTTCCGGTAATCACTATTCCGCAAATCAACCGATCGAAATGGCGAATTCTACTTTGCAGGCCTTCTTCAAATTCTCACTCTCCGAGAAAAAAACATATGATCACATTAGGGTATTCGAATGAAAAAAGAGAAAAGAAGCAGAACCAAAATTCTGCCCGAGGACAATCCCGCCTTAAGCAAGGAAGAGATCCGGCTCCTGCTAAACGCATCCAGAACTCACGAAAATCATTACCTCTGGTTTAGAATGTTATACTCTTTCGGGCTCCAACTTTCCGAGCTGGTTTCCTTAAGAGTGGAAGATTTGGATTGGTCCCATCATAAAATATTGATCCATCATTCCCGAACCTTAAACCCCAGAAATCCTTCCATTCCGTATTCATTACGAAGGGACCTATGGTTTATTTCTCAGGGCAAACAGGGGGAGGACTTTTTGTTTTCAGGCAGGATAGGCAAACTTCGCCCCAGGACCGTTCAAAAAATGTTTTCTAAGCTGGAAGAAATGACGGGTCTGCCGATTTCAGTTTTTAGGCTCCGGAAAAGTTTAGCTTCTCACCTGATCGAGGCGGGCTGGGACCTGGAAAGTATCCGGGAACAGTTGGGGCTTTCTTCCCAAAAATCCTTGAAAGACTTGCTAGGCCAGAGACCCAAACAGGTTCCGCTCAAAAAATTTCCATTGGAGGAAATTAACGGATCAGCGGCATAATATTCAAAATTTAGGATTTTCCAACTGTAGGAGAATAGAGGAGATGGGAAAAAATTCTTGTAAAACCCCATTTCCTCACTATTTTAGTCTACGGCGAACTTTCCGTTCCCCTTTTGTAATTAAAAAAGGAAATTTTCTTTGTCGGAATATGATCTTATGGATCGTCGCTCGGAGCCTAGCTTGGAAATTAAAACGAAAAAAGTAGGGAAACATACCCTAGTTCAATTAGATGGCAGGCTGGATATCACGCATTCGGACGAGGTAGAGGCAAAACTTCTAGACGATGTCCAAGCCGGAACCGGTGATATCGTTATTAACTTGCAAAATATTTCTTATATATCTTCTTCCGGGATCAGGATCTTTGTAGGAATGGTCCGGGAACTAGAAAAGCAGAATCGAAAACTCAAACTTTGCAATATCACACCTAACGTTAAAAAAGTTTTCGACGTTGTGGAATTGTTGGATCTTTTCGAAGTCTACGAAACCGAACAAGAAGCATTAGCTACCTTAAAATAATCAGCCGGGGGCGCTTTGTATCATGGGTTCCCCCGCTAGCACAGAAGACCGATCTTCCGAAATTTACGGACTCATCGGTCTTTTCTTTTTATCCATACTTTCACTTCTAATATTTAGGATCTCCGGGTTGGAGTTCCCACCTGTATGGCCTGACGAGGTCTTATTCTATTCCCCCTCTTTAGATTTTGCAAAGAATGGACTCTTTCGCACGGAAGTATCGGAAGGTTTAGTAAAAGGAATGGAAACCAAAACACTTTGGATGCCTCCGGTTTTCTTTTTATTAAACGGCTGGGTCCTGAAATTTTGGGGAGAAGGTCTCGAAGTCCTAAGATTATTCGCTGCGATCTTATCAGTTGCAAGTATCTGGATATTTTGGTTTATACTTAAGACATTCGATTATTCTCCGATTGCAAGGTTGGGCGCTTCCTTACTTTTATTCACTGATCTACTATTCTTGAGAGTGGGTTGGACCGCGAGAATGGAAGCTCTTTGTTTGTTTTGGGCACTTCTATCCTTACTAGTACTTGCAAGAAAAGCAAAATGGAAGGGAGATATTCCTCTCCGACAATACGAAACATTCATATCCGGGCTCTTTTTAGGGATCTCATTTTTATCACATCCATTCGGAGCAATTTTCGGAGTGCCTGCATTACTTCTGATCCACCAAGCAAAAGCATGGAAGGTTTGGATGTTTTGGTTGGGCGGTGTGCTGCCGATCCTTGCTTGGGGAATTTGGATCCATCCTGATTGGGGGATTTTTTTCTATCAGTTCGGTGCGCAGTTCGGACGTAAAAAAGATCTATTCCAATCCTTCTCCCCGATCACAAAGATCAAAGTTCTATTAGGCGGATACGAATCTCCAGGACTCAGACTATTCTTTTATTTGGCATTAGCCTACGGACTCTGGGTGGTAAGAGGGGAAATTAAGGACAAACCGAAGTCAGCATTCTTCTTCTCAGCATGGACGGTTTCTATTCTATTCTTTCTGATCTTATCCACTGAATATTATTATGTAATGTATTTATGTATCCCATTGTCCGCTTTGGGAGGATTCTTTTTTGAAAGGATCAGGAGCAGAAGGGTACAGTTTATCGCAGCTATATTAGTATTTTCCAATATTGCAATTTTAGTGAATGCTTATAAGAGGATTGGATTCGGAAATCCTGAATTCGATCTGAAAGATAGATTTTACGAGGTTTTAGGACCCGAACTAAAAGGTTCTAAAAAGATGTATCTGCAGGCAATTCCGGATCCTTATTTCCATATCCGCAGAGAATATCCGAATCTAAAGGTCCTGGAATTTATTCCGGGAGAACTTCCTATTCCGAAAGAGGATTTTATCCAAACATTGGATTCAATCGATACATTCGTATTTTCAGACCGCCAAAAAAGGAATGAATTCGTTCAATCTTATCTAGAAGAGAATTCTTCCAAATTCAGAAAATCCAAGATCACCGCGGAACCTTCTACACTTAGAAAAGTAGCAAATGTAGAAGCGGAAATATATCGCAGAAGATAATTTACGCAGCCTTTTGGGTCTTAAACCTTTCCGTTATCCTTGATCCTTTTGACAAGATTTCGATTCGACTCTTGTCTTAAGATCGCGTTTTCGTATCTTCTGATCTCGGTTTCCGTTTCCGGTTTTATTTTAGGAATAGGGCAGGGTTTCTTATTCTCGTCCAATGCAACGAATGTGAGATACGCAGTCGTTGCGCGAGTCACAATTCCGGTATAAGGATTTTCCTTAGAAACTTGGACACCTATCTCCATAGAAGATCTTCCGGCATAATTCGCGGAAGCCTTTAGGATCACATGATCTCCCAAAGAGATCGGTTCCAAAAAATTCAGTTTGTCCACACTTGCAGTGACAGCTTCTCTTCCGCAATGTCTTTGGGCTACCATGACTGCAATCGAGTCTATCCAAGACATTAGGGTCCCTCCGAAGAGGGTACCATAATGGTTGGTATGGTCAGGCATAACTATATGTCTGGTCTCTACTGAGGATTGTTTCGGCGTTTTTGTGATTTCTTCGGACATCTATAACTTAGACGGACAATCCTAATATTACGTTCTTATAATCGGCATTGCAGAATAAAATCGTTGAATACCTGAGCGATATAAACTCTTTCCTTATATGTAAGAGCGGTACTTCCTGCTGAGATCAATTCACCTGAGTTGGAAAAAATTTCTCTGATAGAATCATCCTGGGCAATCGTAAATATTTTGGTAGGAGAATGAGCTTCCGGGTTGCCCGCATGTTTCAAGAACTTTATCACGGAAGGATGAGTGACGGTGAAGATGGTCCCTTTTTCATCTATTTCTAAATTATCAGGCCCGCTTTCAAGAACGATCGATTTAGGTTCTCCTAATACGATTTTTCCGTTCTCTCTTTTGATATCGAATTTTAAAACGGCTCCTAATCCGAAACCTGCTCTGTATAGGTATTCTTTTCCGTCCGGTCTTTTTACGTATAGGATCCCGTTTCCATAAAACAAAGGATTTCCTAAAGACGACCAAGTTTTTCCGTCAAAGTAAGCGATCTCCGCTCTAGCGATCCTGAAAAGATCTTGGAATAGATATGTAAAATATCCTCCTTCTCCATGATCATTAGAAACAAAAATTTCGTTTTCGGAAGCGACAGATAGATCGTTAGGACTTGTGATCGATGGATCTTGCAAAGTTTGGACATGTTTCCATTTTCCCGCCTTGGATTTTGCGGAAGGTTTTTCCGTTCTTTCGAAAACTTCTATCGCATGTTCTTTATATAGTGTGATATGAGAGATCACATATAGTCTAGACTTTCCATTTTGGTTTAGAAGGCTCATCCCGTGAGGTCTAAAATTTTTAGGATAATCCGTTTCTAATAGTTTGGGTTCAAGAGCGGAAGAATTCAGATCCAGAAAGTAAAGTTTTCCTTCCTGATCTTTGATCCTTCTTTCGTGGGAAGACACATATAATAATCCGGCTTCTCTATCGATCGCTAGATCCTCCGGGCCGGGCATTCCGGAGATCTTGGAACAGCCTTTTAATGGGATATCTTTGATATCCCCGGAACAATTACTGAAAAACAGGCCTAAAACGGCGAATACTAAGGGTAGAAGATAAACTCGCATGGGGTCCAAAGATCTGCCTCAAATCCGGCACTGGCAACCAGATTCGTCGTTTGAGATCCAATTTTATTCTTGCAATTTTTGTGCAGTGCATAAAAATGGAGTTAAAAAGGAATAGCAAGGCATGGATAACCAAAAACTAAACGATTTAATCAATGCCGGAATTGGGGCCGTCCAAACTTCGAAAGAAATTTTCGATAAACTTCTCGAGGATCTAAACGAAGGTAAGGAGAAGGTGGAGCAGAGATTCGACGAACTCAAAGCACAGGGAGAAAAAGACCTGAGCGAAAATGCGTTGAAATTCAAAGTTCCTCTGGCTTGGGGAATCGTTAAAATAGAAGAGATTCGCGAGAATATCTTAAAACAATTTTTAAAGAAATGATGGGCGGATTTTTCCCCTGAAATAGGAAACGATCATGTTTCAATTTTCAGAGGGAAGGAATTCCGCTCTAGGCCGCTATTTACTCTTTCAACTCTCTTTTCTTTTTTTTCTAACTCCGTTACATTCCCAAAAACTTTCTCCAAAAACCGTAACGCCTAACCCGGAGGAGTTGATCCTTATAACTGAGGTGAGTTCCGGTAAGTCGAAGACTGAAAAAGTTTATGGCGCATCGGAATTCCTGAAAAGGGAATATTCTCCTGCTTCTACCTTTAAAACCTATTTAGTTTTGTCTTTGCTCGAGAACAATATCATCGATCCGAAAGAAAAGATAGAATCTGCGGATAAACATATTCCGAATTCTCCCAGGCTTTTGGATCTGAGAGATGCATTGTTTTATTCTTCCAATGATTATTTCGAAAAAGTTTTTCCTAAATTGGGAAAAGAAAAATTGGATCTTACCTTACGTAAGATAGGTTATTTAGAAAACTCTAAATCGAATTCTAAGCTTGCGGATTGGTGGATCGATCTTGCAGGTTTGAAGCATGGAGGAAGGATCAGATTAACTCCCAAGAGTGTTCATTCTTCTTGGTCCAAAATTTTTGAGAACGGTTATGGGCTGAATAAAGATCTAATGGAAGAATGGAAAAAGGCCCTTTTCTGGTCCAAATGTCAGGAAAGAGAGGCTAACGTGTATGGAAAAACCGGTTCTTGGGAAGGAAGTTTTTGGTTCCAAGGAGCTCTGATAAGATCTGAAAACGATTATGTCATATACACGATCTTAAATAGAAGCAAATCAGGATCCAGAACCGGAACGATCACTAGATTTTATAGGTTAGCTGGATGTAAGGTTCCGAGTTTGGAATGAAGAAAGTTTGAAAAGAGGACTTTCGGAGTGACTGGACTTGAACCAGCGACCCCTTCCCCCCCAGAGAAGTGCGCTACCACTGCGCTACACCCCGGTCCTCAGTTGTATAATTTTTCGAGATAGAGCGCTCTGTAAACCGGTTTTTAAAAGAAGGTCTTCGGTTGAATCAAGTATGAAGATCAACAAAGGAAGTCGGGGGATACGAACCAAATGATCTGCCCCCCTTGGAATTTTTCGCGGGGAATATTCACTGCAAGTGCGGAACCGGGAGTGAATAGAAAAGATTTTCCTACTCCTGAAATTCCCAAAAGAGTTTCTGCAAACACGCTCACATCAGGACTATGGCCCACTAATAGGATCGCATCCGAGTTGGAATTATCTTTAAGAAGAGGACAGATCCTGAAGTAGTCTTCGCCTGGAAGAAGATACTCTGCAGATTCTGTTTCTAATTCCGGCCTTAGGATCTTGGAATAAATTTCCGCAGTAGCTTTAGTGCGAACATAAGGACTATGATAGATCTTTTTGATCTTGAAACCGGTTTGAAAGAACCGGGCCATCTTTTCTATGTCTGTGATTCCTTTGGGAGTGAGAACTCTGGAGGAATCTTTACCGTCTTCCGAATTGGGATCGGCTTCCCCATGTCTGGCTATGATGATCTTCATAGAATAAATATAGAATTATGGATACGCGTTCTAATAAAAAGGATTGCTTCGAAAAGCAATGGAACTATCGTCTCCGGCACCTGGTCTAAGGATTTTTGAATGCCTCAATTTGCAATTGAAATAGAGCACCTACGCAAATTTTATCCGAAAGTAAAAGCATTACAAGGAATTGATCTGAAAATTCCACAAGGCGGGATTTTCGGTCTACTCGGTCAGAACGGAGCCGGCAAAACTACTTTAGTCCGTATACTTCTTGGGTTTTCAAAACAGACCGAAGGTTACTGTAAGGTTTTGGGTTTGGAACCTTCTCCTCATGCCAGAACTAAAATAGGTTATCTTCCGGAAAGAATGGCGGTCCCTACTTATTTGAGTGGGAGAGAATTTTTAGAGGCAAGTTTCAAACTCGCATTACTGCCTTCTTCCGTTGCAAAAAAGAAAAGTACAGAGTTCCTAGAAAAGTTAGGTTTGGCAGAAGCCGCCGATCGAAAAATTTCCACTTACTCCAAGGGTATGTTACAAAGATTGGGACTTGCAAATGCACTTGGTGCCGAGCCTGAACTTTTACTTTTAGATGAACCTGGTACAGGTTTAGACCCCGCAGGTTATAAAGAATTCAGAGAATTAATTTTAGAAGAGAACAAGAAGAGAGGGGTCACAATTCTCATCAACTCTCACCGATTATTAGAAGTAGAACAGATTTGTACCGAGATTGGTATCCTTCATAAAGGAAATCTAATGGCTCAGGGGAAACTGGACGAATTAAAACAAGGTAAGGACAGGATACGTATTCGTTTGGAATCCGCTCCTGAATCTTATTTGGAAGAGATCTCTTTGGAACATAAGAAGGACGGAAAAACCTGGGAAATTCGCCCTAAACCGGAAGTGGATCTGAAAAAACTTCCTGCGGTTTTAGTGGAGAAGGGTGCGGAAATTTTCCTCTATGAAAGAAAGACCGAGTCTTTAGAGGATGTATTCTTTAGGCTCACTCAAGGTTCGGAGAATGTAGGATCGTGAACTCTCAAATGGATTTGAAATTTTTTATCTCCTCCGCATTTCGTCAGATCGGTACTCTGCTTCGGTTAACGTTTGTCCAAGTTCTAAGACGTAAGGCGATATTCTTTTATTTTTCTCTGCTTGGATTTTTTCTATTGGGAGAATGGACCTGCACCACATCCGTAGGAGGAGAGACCAGTTACGGCGTTTCTTCTTATATGTATTTTATCCTGACTTCTTTTTGGAGTTTGGTATTTCTGGTGATCCTGACTTCGGACCTTCTTCGCCAAGACATGGACTCACAGGTCCATACTTTATGGTTGAGTCGTCCGGTGGATCCATTCGCGTATGTGGGAAGTAAGGGACTCGCATTACTAATTTGTGTGGTCCTGTTTGTACTTATAGCCTTCGGGATCAGCTCTTGGTTCTCCTTGGAAATTCCTTGGGAGTTCCTTTGGTATCAGGGAACCATGATGTTAGTGTATTCATTTTTTGTTCTATTGGTTCTTTTGGTGACTCTGTTCTCGAACCAATCCCTCGCGATAGTAAGTTCTCTTGGTCTTATACTTTTCAGCTGCATTTTGGATTTTGTAGCCTATAACCAGAACATCGATATGTCTGCGGAAGCAAGCGATGTCAAAAAATTCATTCTAAAAACGATCTACTGGGTTCTGCCCCAGGTCGGGACTGTTTTTTATCATTCTTTCGCGCTTTTTCTGGGGAAGGCCGATCCTAAAAATTTCTACGGACCTTATTCTTTCGTCCAAGTAGGAGCATGGATCGTCATTCTAAAATCCACTCTGTGGTTGAGCACTCGGCACAAAGAGATTTAGGCCCTAAGGGATTCGGGGAATTTAATCTAGGGTTGACAAAACCTGCTCAGCAGTAGGATATAGCAGGCCCTTCCGCCGAGCGAAAATGAATATAAACTGGTACCATTTCGAAAAGGAAGGATACTATCTGAGCGTTCGAAACGTAAACGAACGCATTGAAAAGCTAAATCCTCTCTATATTCGGTTTACCACTTTGAACAAAAGTGTGGATAAACTACTAAGCGTTCTTTTGGACAGGTACCTTGTCTATTTGGATGCCATCTCCCTGAAAGAATCCGTTTTTTCTATCTTAAGAGAAAGCGCGATGAACGCCGTTAAGGCAAATTCCAAACGTATCTTTTTTGCCGAAAACAATCTGAACATTTCCAATCCCGACGACTACGTGAGAGGGATGGCGAATTTCAAAAAGGAAATGATCAAGGACAAGGAAAGATATGCAGCCTTGTTGGAAAAAGTTAAATTCCATTGTTTGATCACTCTTGCTTTTAATCGAACTAGCTTTTTGATGAGGGTCTCTAATAACGCCCCTATCATTGCGGAAGAATTAAAACGTGTAGAAAATCGGATCGGCAAGAGCAAAGAGTATAACGACTTGGGCGAGGTTTTCGCGGATCACGCGGATGATTCCGAAGGCGCAGGTCTTGGACTCGCAATGTCCTTACTGATGTTAAAGAACGAAGGGATTGCTGCTGATTCTTATAAATTAAAGGCAGAAGGCGGGATCACTTCCGCTTATATAAAAATCCCGTTGGACTTCAAACACCGAAACGTTTCTTACCAACGTACTGTGGAAATTATTGCAGAGATAGATAAACTTCCTACATTCCCGGAAAACTTAAATCAGATCATGAGTCTGATCAATAAGCCTGATTCTTCCATCCAGCAGATCACGGAACAAGTCGGAAGGGACGTTTCCTTATCTACTAATATTTTAAAATTAGCGAACTCCGCTTCTTTTGCACAGGGAAGAAAGGTAGAAACATTAGAAGACGCGATCAAGTTGATCGGTCTATCAGAATTAAATAATATTCTTTTAAGCCTCGGAACTAAAAAGATCCTGGAAGAAAGATACAAAGAGTTCGAGCATATCTGGGAGATGTCCAGTCTTTCGGCTTATATTTGCAGAAGACTCGGAGAAAGAATGGGCTGGAAGAAAACATTCCTGACCAATCTGGTTTGTGCCGCTCTTCTTCATAATATAGGTCTTGTACTTTTACTTTCTTTAGAAGGGGATACGATCGAAAAGTTAACCGATATTTCCGGCAAAAAACTTTTACCTTCTACCCTAGGATTGGAAGAGGCTGCACTCGGTATCACACATACTTCTCTAGGAGGTATGATCTGTGAAAAATGGAATTTTTCGGATACTATCAAAGTCGCTGCCGAATACCACCATAGACCGTTGATGGCCAAAAAGGAATCCAGAGATGTTGTATTTGCGGTCTATTTATCCGATTGGATCATAGATTGTTTAGAAGGAAAAGCGGATCCCGCAGCAATTCACTGGGAAGTTCTTCAACATTTCGGTTTTAAAAAAGACGAGGAATGGCTGGAGTTCGGTAAGAAGGTTATAGAAGAATATAAAGCCTTCCAGAAATATTCTTAACCTACGAATCATTTATCAAAAGAAAAGGCGGGAAAGTTTCCCGCCTTTTAACCTTAGTCAATATATTCTGTACATTGGATTGATTCTTTTGCAACTTCCGTATATTGGGCCTTCGGATTGTCTCTTTGCCTCATTCGATCTATCGTATCCATTTTCCTACCTAGTCGGCTTATTCCGGAAATAAATCTTTTGAATTTTCCTTCCAGTACCCATTCCCCATCAAAGAATTCATATTCGTTTGAAACATGAACTCCTTTCATTAATTCGCCTTTGACGAAATTTCCTTTTTCGAGAGTGGCGCAATTCCGATAGATTCTTTTACCGAATCCGTTTTTACAATCCCCCGTTAGGCATATCCAACCGCTATCGTAGAAATTACCTTCTAAGGTTTTTCCATTGGCTAGGAAAATTTTACCCTTACCCTCCGGTTTATTTTCCTTCCATATAGCTTCAATTTTACTTCCGTTCTTGTAAAAGAAAGTCCCCTTCCCGTTGAGTTGGATATCTTCGTACTTGTCAATGCCGACTCCCCCTTCATAACGATCTCCTGGCTTTCCGGCAGAACCATGAATCGGGGAACCGATTGCATATCCATTAATATAGATATTAAACCATCTGCCTGTGCCGAATTCCACAGAACCTATTCCATCCGGTATACCATTCTTTAGCCCACCATTGTATTTATGCCCGTACTGGCTTATTACCGAACCTTCTTTTATAGCATTGCAAGCATCTCCATCCACACATTTCCACGGGACGGTTGCGCAATTGTTGGCCACAAACCAAAATATAGAGATAATTAGGATCGCTATTTTCTTTCCATTCATTCGGGATTCCTATAGTAAATTTAAATAAAGGATTTGAATATATACGTAATGCAAAACGTGGCAATGAAATTAAATTTCGTCGACATTGATTTAGAATATTAATTCTTGTAATAGCTTCTTAGGTCGTTGTGAAAAAAACTTTACAAGAGAGAGGAAGCTTCTAACTATTAACCTAAGTTTGCATATGATTGCCTGATTGTTTACAACCTTTTCCACAAAGGACCCTCGTATCGCGGGGGAGTTACATGAATTAGTCTTATTGACTACCTATAGTTATAGGTTTGGGCAAAATAAATGGACCAACAACCATCTTCGAATTTATCCGTATGGGATGCGGATAGAGAAAAAGAATTTATCAAAATTTCAGAGGATCTAGGCATCTCCGACCCGGTCCCTGCGAGAATTATAGGAGAACAAGGACAAGAGTTTCGACTCGAATTAGGAAGTATAAAAGAAGAAGGTACCGGGACATTAACGGGTGCACTTCGTTTTAATGCGGATTCTAGTTTGGATCTACCGGTCGCAGGAGATTGGGTCCTCATCACAAAATTAAGCGGAGAAGAATATCTAATCCATAAAGTCCTTCCTAGAAGAAGTTTACTCGTACGAAAAACCAAAGGAGAAACCTTAAAACCGGATCCGATCTGTGCGAACATGGATCGAATTTTTCTACTCCATGGTTTAGATGGGGACTTCCAACCAAGAAGATTGGAAAGAACTCTGGTACAGATCTGGGAAAGTAAGGCGACACCTGTAGTCGTACTTACCAAAAAAGATTTGTATTCGAATAGAGAAGAAGAGTTGAGGGAAAAGATCGACATCGTTCAAAAATCTTGTCCTGGTGTAAAAGTATTCTCTGTTTCCAATCATAAACAAGAAGGTTTGGAAGAACTGGAAACGTTTTGGAAAGATGGGTCTACCTCCGCTTTTATAGGATCTTCCGGGGTAGGTAAATCTTCTCTTCTCAATCTATTGATCGGGGAAAGGATCAGATCTGTAAACGAAGTCAGGGAATCCGATTCAAAAGGAAGACATACCACTACGAACAGATGGATGTTCCGTTTGGATTCCGGCGCTTGGATCTTGGACACTCCGGGTATGAGAGAGATCCAACTCTGGTCCGACGGCTCCGGTTTGGAAGAAACCTTTCCTGAAATTTTCGAGGCAGCGGAATATTGTAGATTCCAAGACTGCTCTCACATTAGTGAACCTGATTGCGGAGTAAAACTTGCTATCGACTCGGGAAAAATTTCGGAAGAAAGATTTAAAAGTTATCTGAAACTCAAAAGAGAATTGGAAAGGACAGCGAATTTAAGCGCTCCAAACTCGATTGAATTCAGAGAACAAAAAGCGAAGTGGAAATCCATCCACAAAGAACAAAAAAGGATGCAACAACAACGAGATCGAGAAAGGTATCGTTAGTTTTCGTAAGAGCAGGGGAGATTCTCCTCTGCTCTTCAATCGATCTGAAAAAGATCCACAATCTTATAAAAATCTTCTGCTTTTAATTCTTCCGGTCTTTTATCTAAGGAAATTCCTGCAGATTCTATACATTCTTTTAAGTTAGATCTTAAATTTTCTTCGGAGATGGGAAGAGGAAGACCATTCGGATAAAAAGAATCTAATGGAGCTTCTTTGATAGAAGAGCCTATCTTTTTTCTTTTCCCCCAAAATAAGGTCCTGCATAAAATTTCTAAAACTTGGTAGGATGTTTTTTTAGAAAATCTTCTGTTCGAGACGAATGTAAGAACGCTTGAATCCACATTAGGAGCGGGATAAAAACATCCAGCCTTGATCGTCTTTTTGCTTTGGAATTTTCCGTAAGCCCCCGCATAGATAGAAAGAGAGGAAATCTCTTTAGTGATCCTTTGTGCGAATTCTTTTTGGACTAAAAAAACTGCTCCCTGTAAATTCGGGAGTTTTTCCAAAGAAAGAAGTATGAGTTCTGAAGTGATATAATAAGGCAGATTACCGAATAGGAAACAGTTGCTATTCTCATGATCGGATAATGTTTCTCTTGCATCTCCTAAAATGATCTCTGTTCCGGGCAGGAACTCGTTTAGCCATTTATAATATACTGGATCGATCTCATACAATCTCAGTTTTTTTCCGAGTCCGTAAAGTATATGAGAAAGCGCTCCAAGACCGGGGCCGATTTCCAAGATCAGTTCCGATCTTTGTAGTAGTTCCGGTTCTGCGCTGGAGAATAAAGTTTTTACTGCGTTTGGATCTATTAGAAAGTTTTGTCCCCATTTTTTAAGAGGAGCGGAAGATCTTTCCGATAAAAATTCCCGGATCATATTTGGTTTATAAAACGGGTATTCCGGGGAGCTCATCACTTCCAATAAACTTCCAACCGGGAGCGATTCCAAGCTGTTTTCTAAATCGATTCCATTCTCTTGGATCTTCTTTGATCCCGAATCTTGGGACAATGAGTATGATCCCTTCTCCGATTTTTGTTTTGTTTGCTAATGTAAGAAGAGAGTCTTTTCCCACCTCGAATCGGATCAGTTTTTGGCCCGGATCCGGTAGATGAAATTCTGCTAATTTAGGAATTAAGATCCAATTCTCAAAACCTGAGACCTTTGGTTTTTCTTTTCCTCCATATTTTAGAGAGAGATTTTGATTTCTTTTCAAACATCCAGAGACCCAGTCTAGGCAGGATTCATGTTCTATATAGATCTCGGCGGTTTTAGAATTTCCACAGAATCTTTCCGGATCTTTTCCCAAGGACTTGTATAGGATTTTGGAACTGTATCTACATTTTCCAGCGAGAACCAATCTGTTTTTTTCTTGGATTAGGAATGTGAAACGATCTCCGAAAAATACATCCGGAAGTTTTATCCAAGTGGAAGAATTCGCTAGTAAAAATTGGAAACTGCAACAGGTACAGAATCCTAGAATCCAAATCTTCTTAAGGAGCACGGCTCTGCGGGTTTTGTGATCCACAGAATTAGAAAGATCTAATTCAAAAATTTCTACTTTTCCGGAAGGGAGGAATTTCCATAAGAATAAAAAACTTACAAATAAAAACCAGATCCCTAACCCGAAATACTTTGTGTTTCCTCTATAATAATGTATCCAATTCCAATCTGATTCTCCCCAATAGAGAGTTGTTTTTTCTAAAATTTCCAAAAGGAATAAAACGATTTGCCAGATAGGCTGCGCGAATATGGAGAGATACATCGACTCTAATACTAAAGAAAAATATAATAAAGGAAGTAAGATCCCGCAGATCGGAACTAATATCAGATTTAAACCGAGAGATCCGAAACTATAGCTCCCGAAATAGTAAATTAAAGAGGGTAAGGTTCCGATTCCTGCGGATAAGGAAACTAAAAGATTTTCTCTCCAAAATCCTATAAATCGATCCACGATCGTTTTGTCTTCCGGTACTGGAGGAAGGCATTTTTGGAAACATGGAAGTAAAAGTAAAATGCCGGAAACCGCTCCGAAGGAAAGTAAAAAGGAAACCCCAAAGGAGCGGACCGGATCCCAAAGATAAACAAGTCCGGCAGAAGAAATTAATAGATCTGCCGGTTTAGATCTTCTAAAAAACAAAGATTGTAGAAGTATCCAAGCGGAAAATATCCAAGCTCTTGCGAGAGAGATCGGAAATCCTAAGCAGGCTAAGTAAATTAGTCCGAATAATACCGGGAGAATTCTAGGAATATAATATCCTAAGAATGGAATTCGTTTCAATATTGCGAACATACATCCAATCAAAATTCCTAGATGTAAACCGGAAGCCGCGAATAAATGTAGAATTCCTCCTTCTCTAGCATTCTTCTTAAATACTTTATCTAAACCTTTTGCATCTCCTAAAACTAAACCTATGGAAATTTCTCTGGCTCTGCCTTCTATCTTTGCTCTGTCCAAGGTTTGATTGATTTTTATAGAGAATTCTTTTTTCCAAGAATTGGATTTTTCTAAAAAAGGAGCGGATCTTTTTGTGTAACCGCAAATTGCTAAAACAAAAAATAGGATCACTCCCCAGGAAAAACTCGGGATCTTTTTTCCGGAGAATAGGAGGGAGAAGAATATTATACTAATTGAATGTATTGCGGTCCATATTAGGACCAGATCCGTAAAGAAAACATCTAAGAATAAAGCGGATAGAAGTCCAAGAATTAGATAGGAAAATAAAGAGGAGGGGATCCAGTCCTGGTAGTTTTGTTTCAAGTATTCGCCCATACGAATACTTGTTTCGGGAAATTAGAATTGTGTGCGGAATTCTAATTCCGCTGCAAAATTTGACTTTAAACGGAAACTTTAGAGATCCCGATGCCTAGTTTTCCTCTTACATTATCTAAGATTTGAGAAGAAGCCTCTCTTGCTTTGTCGGATCCTTTTTTCATGACGGATCTTACATACGCAGGATCTGCTGCAATCTTCTCTCTTTCTTTTCTGTAAGGTCCGAAATAATCTAAGACAGTCTCTAATAATGCTTTTTTAAGATCTCCGTAGCCTGTTCCCGGATTTGTAAATCTGGATTGTAGATCTTTTTTGGCGGATCCATCTAAGAAAAGAGAATGGATCGCATATATTATACTTTTCTCATAATCTTTCGCCTCGTCCACTCCTGCAGAGTCGGTCACGATCCCCATTACTGATTTTTTTAACTTCTTCTCATCATCGAAAAAGTTGATCGTATTTCCGTAAGACTTGGACATTTTAGCGCCGTCCACTCCCGGCACGATCGCGGTCTCTTCGTCTATTTCAGGTTCGGGAAGTTTGAAAGTTTCTCCGTATTGGGAGTTAAACTTCTCCGCTATATCTCTTGCGTATTCCAAATGTTGTTTTTGGTCTTTTCCCACAGGCACCTTATCGCTGTTAAATGCGAGAATGTCTGCTGCCATTAATACCGGATAAAAGAAAAGTCCCCCGCTTGGAACGATCCCCTTAGCGACCTTGTCCTTATATGAATGAGCCAATTCCAATTTAGGAACTGTGATGGACATGCTCAAATACCAGGTAAGTTCGGTGACTTCCGGAACTTCTGATTGGATCCAGAATGCACATTTGTCCGGATCGATCCCTAATGCTAAAAAATCGCAAACAGCATCATAAGTATTTTCTGTTTGGTTTTTCGCGGAACTGAAGGTGGTTAGTGCGTGCAAATCAGCTACAAAACAAAATAGATCGGACTTGTTTTGGTAATCGACTAACTTGCGTATAACGGAGAAGTAATTTCCTAAATGTAATTTACCAGAAGGTTGTACCCCGGTCAATATCCTCATTGTTCCTCCGAGGAAGCGAATCGGTTTTGCGGATCGTCGAAAGTTTTTCCGGAAAGACGTTCATACTCTGCTTTTAAGGCGCTGAGTTCTGCATCCAACTTTCTGTGAGCGGTCAGTTTGTTTACGGTAAACTTGTCTTTATAGATGACCGCATAGTTAAATAATAACTGGGCCATATCCACAAAAACATATTCCAAAGTTTTACTATTCAAACGGTTTCCGGAAACCATCGTAGAATCATAATACGGTATAAATCGGTGAAGTACTTTCACTTCTTCCAATACTTTTTCTTTGGAAGCAAGGACTCTTTCGTTCAATTGTCCTTTGGCTTCATAATCTTTTGCTAATAGATGGTTCTCGACCAATACGTTGATCTTTTCGGCGAATTTTCCCATAAATGCGGAAGCTTCCGAAAGTAATCTTAATAAGTTTACCGTGATCTGGTCTTCTACGGATCCGCCGGAAGTGTTTTGGTTAAAATTGGAGAAGGTATACTGAAAGCTAGGATACTTCTTATTGAATGCATCCAATTGTCTGAGAAGATTATTGATCTCTTCTATCTCAGTTTTGAATAAACCAGGTTGGGTAACCAATACGTCCCTATTATGATTTTTGGTCCCAATCTTGACTGTCCCTTCTAAAATAGGAGTGTAACAAGATTGAAAGTCGCGAAGAAGTATATGGATCAGCTTATGAGGCATTCCTTTGTAGGAAGACTTGAACGCGGCCGAGTTCATATTCTCAGGCATATGATGGGCGAAATAATCGTCCACAACCCCGTTTAAGAAATCGAAAGAGATCTTTCCGTTATCATCTATTTTGAAATAACGTTGTCTTAAGCCGTGCAGCTCTTCTTTCTTATTCATTCTTGTCAGAATATCATCCGACAATTTGATCAATGTTGTTTCCACTTCTTTGGTGATATCGGGAGATCCTTGGAATTTGGTCTCGTTAATCGGAGGAACATTCAAAGAATCTAATATTTCTTCCCAGCCGATCACTTTTTTGTTGGAAACAACATAGAATGCTCGGATCGCGTCCGTAAGTTTAGGTCTTCCGTTTTCCAGATTTAATCCGTAATTCAATCCGGAGATGATGGAAGGAAGTTTTACGGATAATTTTTCGTCCTTCTTCACTAATTCAGGAACATGGCCTAGGATAATATCTCTGGCGTCGTTCCTGGAAAGATGGCGCGCGTAATACATCTGCATCTTCAAGGATCTGTTCAAGAAGATCTCCGGTGAAATTTCATCTATAAAAAGAGAGTCCAAAGAGATGAAATTATTAAAGAATTTATTAAAATTCAAGACCACATTATAAACTAAAGGTCTCCAATGTCTCCAGCCTTGGCTTTCCGCAAGTCTGAGAGCCTGTAATGTGGAGATGATCTGATCTTCTTTTAATGCTTTGAATAATCTCTCTACGGAAGGAGCGATCTTTGAATTTCTTCCTAAGAAACCGACTTCGACTGTTCCGGTGTCTTTTGCAAATTTCGTAATATTCGCATTTCCACCGAATAGGTTAGCGAGAAATCCGAGTCCTGCTCCGGCATCCTGTTGTTTTTTTACGGGCCTAGGTGCTGTCTTGGAAGAAGAGGAAGACTGAGATGTTTTAGAAGACTTGTCCTCTTCTTCCGGTCTTTTGCCTGATTCTTCTTTCTTCTTTTGTTCGAACTCTTCGTCGACTTTTTTCATCAAGTCGATTCGTATAAATATATCGTTCGATTTTTGTATGACTTCGTCTATCTTCTGTTGGTGTTCCGGAGAACGTGTCTTTCGATAGAGGTCTGCGAAAACCTTATGGGCGTCTGTGCGAGAAGTAGACAAACTTATTCCCTCTCGTTAAGCGGGTTCTCCACAATTTGCGCGTTTGCAGGTGCTCCGAAATTGAAGAGAGACGCAGGTAAACCTATACCTGTTTGGACTCCGGAAAAACTTACGGAGGTATATTCTCCGGTGGATCTGCTCTTCATTCTGAGAGAACGAGGAGTATTATCCGGACCTAAGGTGACTACGATCTCTTCGTAAGTCCTTGTCGCGGATTTTAGTCGAAGTGAACCTCCCACTGGAGTTACTTCTTCGTATCCGGAGAGTAGGCCGGCCATTCCGCCGGTCATACCTTTTACGTCTTGTTTTCCTACAATTCCTCTGGAAGGGGAATAAAACCAAAGATAACGTCCGTTGGAGGCAATCACCCTCCCATCGGAAAATTTCACATGTATATGATTCGGTTTTTGATAAGAGAGAGTTCCGGTGAGTTCGTTATTGATCGTAATACTCGCCCGAAAACTGGAAATTTCGGCCATCTTTCCGATGACGCCGCTTAACCTTTCCTTGCCAGGATCGGATAAAATAGAAGTGCCGCAGACCAGTAGAACTGCGGCACCCAAAAAGGATAATATACCCTTGGATGAAGCCATAATCGTTCCTACTATGGCTTCATTAGACGAAATTATCCAAGTACTTTTTTAAACTCGTCGGTCAGAGCCGGTACGACTTCAAAAAGGTCTCCTACGACTCCGTAGGTAGCTACTTTAAAGATTGGAGCGTCTCCATCCTTGTTAATAGCCACGATATACTTGGAAGAGCCCATTCCGGCCAAGTGCTGGATCGCTCCGGAAATTCCGCATGCGATATAGCAGTTCGGGGAAACGGTTTTACCAGTTTGACCCACTTGATGGCTATGAGAAATCCAGCCTGCATCGACCGCAGCACGGGAAGCTCCTAAAGCTGCGCCTAAAACGTCCGCCAAACCTTGGAGAACAGGCCAGTTTTCAGGTCCTTTAATTCCGCGTCCGCCGGATACGATGATAGAAGCTTCTGCCAATTGAACCTTGTTCCCGCCGCTTAGATCGGAAGAAACGATTTTAACTTTCGCGTCTCCTGCGGATGGACTTGCAGCTTCAGCAGCTCCTGCCCCGGCTTTTTGTACTACTTCTTGAGAGTTTGGACGAACAGTGAAGATAGCGATCGGGCTGGTAATTTTGAAATTACCGTATGCTTTTCCGGAATAGATCGGCTTCTTAGCCACTACTTTTCCGCCGTCTACTGAAAGACCTACTGCATCCGCTACGATCCCTGCTCCTACTTTTACAGCTACTCTTGGAGAATAATCTTTTCCTTGAGAAGTGTGAGGAACTAAAACTACAGAAGGATTTTTTTCCTTAATAACTCCGGCTACTAAATTCGCCCAAGTTTCTGCGTTGAAGTCTCCTGCATTTACGGTAACTATGCTGTCTGCTCCGACTGCTCCCAGGTCTCCTGCGAATTTTTCAACTCCGGATCCGATGAGAAGAGCGGTAACTTTTCCTCCGAGTGCGTCCGCAATTTTGCGGCCAGCGGAAGTGATTTCTTTGGAGATCTTTTTGAGTTCTCCGTTTTTGAGTTCGCCTACGATTAAAACGTTGCTCACGGGTGTTCTCCTTAGATAACCTTAGCTTCTTCGCGAAGAGCTTTAACAAGTTGCTCTGCGAAACCTTTTGCGTCAGCTGCTTCCAGCTTACGACCAGGAATACGAGGTGGAGGCGGCTCCAATCCTACTACTTCAATCTTGCTTGCAGGATTTCCTAAATCTGCAGGCGTTTTGGTTTCGATAGGCTTCTTCTTAGCTGCCATCAAACCTTTCAAGTTAGGATAACGAGGTTCGTTTAATCCTTTTTGAGCAGTGATTGCTACTGGTAGGCTGGTTTCCACAACTTGGGTTCCACCTTCTACCTCTTTAGTAGCTTTTACGGAAGTTCCGCTGATCTCTAAACTAACTGCGAAAGAAATATGAGCGATTCCTAATCCTTCTGCAACTTGGATCACTACTTGGGAACTATCGCTATCGATAGATTGGCGTCCGCCGATGATAATATCTGCATTTTCAGCTTTCGCGAAATTTGCGATCAATTCTGCGGTTAAAACGGTGTCGAAAGGAACGTAATTGTCCACTTTGATCTGAACGGCACGGTCCGCTCCCATTGCGTATGCTTGGCGTAAAGACTCTTGAACGCGATCTGGTCCTAGAGAGACTGCAATAACCTCTCCACCATTTTTTTCACGTAATCTAAGTCCTTCTTCAATTGCGAATTCGTCGTACGGAGAGATAATCCATTTAATTCCGGCTTCATTGATGGACTTGTCCCCGACTTTGATATTCGTTTCGGTGTCAGGCACCTGTTTCACTAAAACGATGATCTTCATGAACTTTCGTTCTCCAAATAAATAGGGCTATAAACACGAAATTTCTGAAAAGCTTGAATGCAAACTACTTTTTTGCACGTATTCGGGAAATCTAGCCTATCGAAACAGAATGAGTGTTCTGCTCCAAAAATAGATCCAAAATAATCCTAAAATGATAACCAACACATTCGCATCCGATTGAAGGAAGAAGGTTAGGCCCCAGAAAAACGGTAAAAGGAAAAAGCTGATCAGAAATAAGAACCAGATCCAAGACTTTCCGCTAAAAGGGGTAGCGAATGAGGCCTCGATCTCCGAGCGGATCTCTTCTAAACTTTTGGGAAATTTTCCTAGATTGCGGATCGCTAGAACCAAGGCGAGAAGGCAAATCAAAGTTAATACGACAGAATACAGCATGTTGATCCTCGTTCAGGGAATTCTAGATAATTGCAGGGACTTTAAAACAACTTGTCTGTCCTTTTTGGTATGGAATCTGATCTGTACATCGTCTGTTTCCGGATTTTCCACCGAGAATTCGATCCTCATCTTCTTGGAATCTCCGATTCCCGGAGATTCAGGAAAGATCATAGAAGTAGATTGATTAGCAGTTACACTGAAGGTTGCTTGGTCTAGGATTTCTCCTTCGAATTCAGCCCGAAACCTTCCCTTAGGATCTTTTGGAATATAATGATCGTAAGCTTTCAATTCTTCGTAAATAGTCGGTTGGTTCTTACGTTCCGATTTTACCGTCTTTAACTTATACGTAAATTGAGAAGAGTCTATAAAGATCGATTTCTTATCCTGGGCCGATGTGGAACTTGCTCCTAGTTTATAAACCTGTAAGAATATTCCTCTATATATAAGTGTATCCGGATAACGATTTACGGTATCTATAGGATAATTTCCTTCCAAGCTGATCTTATCTACTTTTTCTAAAGTAACAGGCCCGTCTTCCAAATTGAAGTCTTCATCGATCAGGTATATATTCCAGCCGGATTCGATGAGTTTATTCGCTTTTTCTAAAAAAGGACGGGTCTTGCGGATGAGATATGTTTCCTTTCCGCTTAAATAGTGAAGAGGGCTGGCAAGGTCCTGTTTTTTAGTAAAATAAATCGCCTTTTCACTTGGAAGAGAGGTCGATAGTCTTTCGAATTCTTCCGAGTAGCCGGATAACATTCTTTCAAAGAATATTAATCTGTCTCTGTTATATAGATGATATATATAACCTGCAATAATTACGACGATTAGCGCCGATCTAATTGTTTGTTTTTTGATCGGTAACGAATATAGACCGACGACTCCCATGATACATGCGAATGGAATAGGAAATAATACCCAACGCCTAGATGCCCAGAAATGATCTGGGTAAATACTCGGATCGTAAAAGTAAACGAAGGATAGAAGGGTCCCTAATAATAGAAACACCAAAGAACCGGAAAACTGTTTTCGAAATACTAGTAGATCGTATCCTCTAATTCCGAATAATACCAGGATCAAAGGAACATACAATAAAAAGAATAGGAATCCGTTCTTTCTAAAATATGCAAAATCGCTGATTGTATCCGTATTGCTAATTACGGGTTGGATAGAATGCCCAAATGCAATTAACGTAAAGAAGAAGCAGAAAGAAATAATTCTCAGCAGAGTTTTATTCTTCAGGATCGCATTCTTAAACAATTCGATCGATTGTTTTCCAGTCTTTAAATTGGAAAAGAATAATAAAGCGGATAACAAGATAGAAGAAAAAATACAGAATAATGTTAGTTTTAATAACTGATTACTTTTCCATAGATCGATTATGTAAGGTTTGGAATTGATATAGCCGTAGAGAACTCCCAAAATTGAAATGGCAGAATATCCCAAGAGAAAGTTTAAACCTTTTTGAAGAGATCTCTTTCTTAAAAATAATAAATAACCTACGAAGATCACAATCGCAGGAAAATAAATTAAACTATCTATCCTGTTGAAGCTGCTTAGCCCTAATATACCGCCTGCAAAAACCATCCATCCTTTGTGTTTATGGAAAAAATAAAGAGCTAAATACGAAGAGAATAAGATCAATAATTGACCTAATGGTTCTGATAAAGTTGTTCTTACGTTCCAGAGTTGGGCCGGATTGAATGCGCAGAAAAAGACTGCGACCAATGCTCCCCAAGGCCCAATCCATTTTTTCACGATCAAAAATATAAATACTAAGGATAATACTCCAAATATCGAATTCACTCGGAACATCGCATCTAACCCGAATAAATCGACGGATAAGGCTAAATAAGTAGGGAAGAGAGGATAGAAGCGTGGAGAAAGAGAGCCGATTGGGACCAATGGAGAATGATCGGATTCGATTGCAGGATACCCTTGGATGATATTATTCCCTAAAATTTGGGTCAGCTCCTGGTAACGGAAATTGTTAAAATTTAGACCTCCCGTTTTCTGGATCTGACTTCCAAAAACTATATAAACTCCATGGTCTCTATCTCCCTTAATATACTCGATAGGAAAAAGAGAATACATCGCTCCGGCGCTTAGGAGCAGCAATACAAGAATGATATTAGTAAATAAATTTCCTGATTTGTCCCAGCCGGAGATAGGGTTTAATAGAAGATCGATCTTGTGAAAGAATATATATCCGATGAACGATCCGGAAGCTAAAAGTTGGATCAATGTCACAGAAAGGATTTTGTAAGACTCGAATGAAACTAAAAGAAGGGAAATGGATCCTGCGATTAAAATGGAGAGGGTGAGGGAGACTAAGTTTCTGGATAAGGGTTGTGGGAGTCCTTTTTTATGAAGAATGACCGATATAAAATAAGTATTTAGGATGATGCCTAAAAAAAATAAGAAATTTACCAAGGAAATCACTGCCTAATACGAAATAATATCTTATACTCGATTTGTAAAGCTTGTATTTGCTGATCAAGATTTTGGACTTCTTTAATGTAGTTAAGTTCAGTAACTCGTTGCAATTTACAGTGGGTCTCAAATACTTAAGTTGAAACTGAATAGGGAATTAGAATGAAGGGAATCCAAGAAAAAAAAATAGATCTATATAATCCAACCGATGATCATCTTTCTTTGAGAGAAAATGTAAGCGCTTTCGCGAAAGAAAATTTGGATCTACAAGCAAAGGACCATGACGACGATGAATCCTTTAATAAGGATCTGTTTCGCAGATTAGGGGCCGAATTAGGGATCTTCGGTGTCACTGTTCCTCAGGAAGACGGAGGGATGGGATTAGACCCTGTGGCAAGTGTGATCATACATGAGGAATTTTCCGCCTATGATCCTGGATTTACTCTATCATATTTAGCTCATGAAGTACTTTTCGTAAACAATTTCTATCATAGCGGCAATCCTTCCCAAAGAGCAAAATATATGCCTAAGGTTCTCTCCGGAGAATGGGTCGGTGGAATGGGAATGACGGAGCCTGGAGCAGGGACGGACGTTCTGGGAATGACGACTGTTGCGACTCGTAAAGGCGACAAATTCGTGTTAAATGGCAGAAAGCAGTTTATCACGAACGGTATCGTAGGTCAGGTATTCTTAGTATATGCAAAAACCAGTAAAGACTCTCGCAGGACCACTTCCTTTATAGTAGAAAGCTCTTTTCCAGGATTCGGTTTCGGCAAAAAAGAAGAGAAGATGGGAATGAGGTCTTCTCCTACCACCCAATTGATTTTCGAAAACTTAGAAGTGCCTGCAGAAAATCTGATCGGTGCCGAAGACGGTGCCTTAACTCATATGATGAGAAACTTGGAGATTGAAAGAGTAACTCTCGCCGCTCAGTCTTTAGGGATTGCAAAACGTTGTATTGATGTGATGTGCGAATATTCTATTCTTCATAGAGAAGCCTTCGATAAAAAACTGATAGAGTTCGGACAGATCCAAAGATTGCTCGCAGAGTCTTATGCGGATTACCAAGCCGCAAGAGCATTGGTTTATGATGTTGCCTCTAAGATCCATCCTGAAAACCGCAACTCATTAGGAGCTGCTTCTGCAAAATTAGTATCTACCCAAATGGCGGAAAGAGTTTCTAGGAACGCAATCCAGGTCCTAGGCGGTTACGGTTATTGTAGAGAATACCCTGTAGAAAGATTACATAGAGATGCGATCCTGCTTTCTATCGGAGGCGGAACAAACGAAGCAATGCAAAAGAATATAGCTGCTGATCTGAAGAAGTTATATGCAAGCTCCGGAATGTAATCGAAAATTTTCAGAGTCTTCGGGTCGTTCTTTTAGAAAGACGGCCCGGCTTTAAATCCTCGCTTCGTAAAGTTCTTCCCGTATAAGAGCCGTTTAATAAGTTCTGTCTGCAAGGGCATTAGCGCCCAGGGGATGCAGAAATTTCATGAGAAAAAAAGGACCTAAGACGGTCGTTTTAAACAAAAATAAAAGAAATCTATTCTTAACGGTTTTATTCGTTTGTTCGGTCTTCTATCTTATAGATTGTTCTGCCGGCCAAGGCCAGGGAGATCATTCGGTATTCGGAAGAAAGGCTTCATTAACTAGAGAAGGCCTGCAACTTGCTGCAATCGACACTCCTCCGGCAGATCGTCATCTTCATGCGGAACATTATCCTTCTTCCAATGAAAGAAGATTGGACCTGTTTAAATCCAGAGTAGTGGGTTTAGGCGGCGGTTATATGGGAGTCGGGACGGATCAGAATCTAACTTTGATCGCCTGGGCAAGAAGTGAATTCGCTTATCTTTTCGATTTTGATCCTGTAACAGTTTCTATTAATCGACTTCATCTTCATTTTATAGAAATTTCCCCTACTTATCCCGAGTATGAAAAACTTTGGGATCCTAAAAATAAGAATGATGTCCTTCCCATTATAGAAAAAAGATTTTCGAATGATCCGGAATATCAAGTAATTCTAAAGTCTTATCAAATCGCTCTTAGGAAGGGAGCTGTTCCTCAACGTTTAGGAGATTTACATAAGATCTCTAAAGTATATCCTGAATTTACTTCATTCCATAATGATACAAAGGATTATGACTACTTAAGAAATCTGATCTTAGAAGGAAAAATAATCGCGATCGACGGGAATTTATTGGGAGATAAGACCATAAATTCTATTTCCGAAAAGGCAAAAGAATTAGAGATCCCGATCCGCATTTTATATACTTCTAATGCGGAAGAATATTTCAGATATCCGGAAGGAATGAGAAAGAACTTTCTGAATTTGTATGGAGATTCCAGAACTATAGTGATCCGCACTGTAACTAAAGGCGCTAAGGTGTATGGATTTCCGGATGGGGAGATGTTTCCTGCAGCGTTCCCTTTTCATTATAATATCCAATCTCTGGATAATCTGAAGACTTGGTTAACCAAAGAGAATGTTTTATATACGACTATACTTCTTCGGAACCGCAAACCTATCGTAAAAGGATTTTCCTTGATAGAAGCATTGCCTCCGGAACCTAAAAAATGATCCGAAGCTGTATCTTTTGTTTGGGGCTTACATTTTTTGTAGTCCCTTGTTCTTCTCAGAATGTTAAGACCGGTTCTTCAACTGACTCTGTCAGAGTTGTTGCGGTGGGAGACATCATGTCTCACCAAACTCAGATAGATACAGCTTACGATAAAGAATGTGACTGCTGGAAATTCGACGAAGTATTCCAAGAGGTATCTTCCATGATCTCGGAAGCGGACCTTGCAGTCGGAAATCTAGAGACCACTCTTCCGGGAGATCCAAAACAATATACGGGTTATCCTCAATTCGGAGCTCCGGATTCTCTTGCGAAAGCGATCAAGGATATAGGCTTCGATGTACTTTCTACCGCGAACAATCACTCTTGCGATAAGGGAAGATTGGGGGTCGTAAGAACTCTTTCCGTTTTGGATCAATTGGGTCTGAAACATTTAGGGACTTATAAGGACAAAGAAGAATATGAAAAAAATAGAATATTATTTGTCCCTGTAGGAAATCTGAATCTTGCATTTTTAGATTATACATACGGAACCAACGGCTTGGAAATCCCTGCAGGTACTGTGGTCAATCTGATAGATAAGGACCAGATAGCTTCCGATATTGCTCTGGCAAAAAAATCCAAACCGGATGCAATTATCGTAATGTATCATTACGGAACGGAATATCTGCACCAGCCTGACCCTTTCCAAGTAGAGATGGTAGACCATGCATTTTCTTCCGGAGCGGATATAGTCTTGGGAGGGCATCCTCACACTCTCCAAAAATTCGGTAAAAAAACGATTAAGGATAAATTCGGGATCTCAAAAGAAAGATTTTATATTTATTCTTTAGGTAATTTTATCTCCGGACAGGACAGACGTTATGTGGACGGGGGACTTATCCTAAAGTTCTCCCTATCTAAAGAGAATGATAAATTAAATATTTTTGATATAGCTTACGAGCCTGTTTGGGTTTATATAGACAGGACCGGAGCGAGAACCCAGTTCAGATTATTGCCTGTTAAAAAATATTTAAATAATGATCAGGAAAGAAAACTTCCTGAAACTTCTTACCAAAGAATGAAACAATTCTACAAAGATACCGTAGATCTACTCGGTCCTTAATTACAGTTGCGAGCCGCCGATTGAACCTGGGTCGGCGGGAAATCTCGGACCTTCTTCTTATCTTTTCCTATCACTTTATATAAAAAAGGTTCACTCATAAAGTATTTTCCCGTCTAAGATCCGAGGAAAGAAATGAACCTATTATTTACCGAATATACATTAGGAAAGAATAAGCTAAAAAACAGAGTCGTTATGGCTCCTATGACCCGATCCAGAGCGATCGGAAATATTCCGAACGATTTGATGGCGGAATATTATTCCCAAAGAGCAGGCGCTGGCCTATTGATTACGGAAGGTGTTTCTCCTTCTCCCAACGGTTTAGGATATGCAAGGATCCCTGGAATTTTTTCGGAAGAACAAGTCCAGGGTTGGAAGAAGGTAACTGATGCGGTGCATACAAACCAAGGTAGAATATTCGTGCAGCTAATGCATTCGGGAAGAGTGGGAAATCGTCTCAACTTGCCTAAAGGTGCGGAATTAGTAGGACCTTCCGCAATCGGATTGAAAGGGACGACTTGGACTGACGCAGAAGGGAACCAATCTTATTCTTCTCCTAGAGAAATGACCTCTAAAGATATACAAGCTGCCATCCAAGAATATGTAATAGCTTCGGAGAATGCGGTCAAAGCAGGATTCGATGGAGTGGAACTTCATGGTGCTAACGGATATTTGATAGAACAATTTTTACATCCAAGTGCAAATCATAGAACCGATGAATACGGCGGAAATTGGAAGAATAGGAACAAATTCGCTGTAGACGTTGCCACTGCAGTTGTAAAGGCGATCGGAGCGGATAAAGTAGCGATCAGACTTTCTCCTTACGGAGTTTTCAACGATTTAGAAATTCATAATGAAATAGAAGAACAATACAAAGATCTGGCTGCTTCTCTCGGAAAATTGGGACTGGTCTATATTCATATTGTGGATCATTCTTCCATGGGAGCTGTTAAACCGACTGATTCTGTGGTTACTTCGATCAGAGAATCTTATAAATCCGAAAATCCGAACGGGACTTATATTCTTTCAGGCGGATATGATCCTGAACGTGCGAATTCCGATCTGGAGCAAAAGAACGCGGATCTGATCGCATTCGGTCGTAACTTTATTTCGAATCCGGATCTAGTGGAAAGATTGGAGAAGGGGATCCCTCTTGCAGAGCCGGATGCTTCTACCTTTTATACTCCGGGAGAAAAAGGATATACCGATTATCCTGTGGCTTCTCTTTCTAAGGTTTAAGAAAGATCAAAATCCCGCCGTTTGTATCAGCGGCGGGAAAAGAAGAAGGTTAACAGGCGTCCCCGGCACCCCTCAATAAGAACTGCAATGTGCCGTTCTTTAATTCATACAAGGACTTAACGGAAGCGTCGTAACCTATATCAGTAAATAATAATATAGGAACCGGATCTTCTTCCCTATAGATCACTCCTATCAAATGGAAAGAACCTCCGTAAAATCCTAGTTCTTCCGTGAGTTTTTCGGACTTTTCGTAAGAGATCAGAACTTTGTCCGTTCCGAATTTGCGCCCAAGCAGATAGAGATATCTTCTTTCTGCGCCTTTTTTGCGATAGGTGATCCTGCCGGAGAGAAAGGTTTCTTTTTTATTATTTTTGAAAGAATAAACTTCTTCCATTGTAGAATGAAGCCATTCCGTTTCGGGATATCCTCTCGCTTTCCAAGTTGTTTCCGCTAAATTTTTGAAAAGAGTATAATCGGGATCCGTTTTAGCCAGCTCTTGGAGCGGAATAGATTGTAGTTTTAGATCCGGAGAATATACCAACCAATCTTTTTTGGCTTTCACATCTCCTGTAGGTTTTACTTTTAATGCCGGGAGTTCTTGGCATCCATACGTACTAGGGGATGCCGCAGAGAAAGAAGGTCCCTTATCTCCTTCTAATAATGAAAAAGAAGGAAGAGAAGTATTCACACCACTTCTGAATTTATAATCGAATTCATATTCGTCTTTTGCTTCTTGCCAACCTTTTTGGCTGAAGAATGCGAGTGGAACAAAGATCGGAAGATCCTTTGGATCATATCCGGACCAAACGAACCCGATCAATTTATATTCATCTAATGTGTCCGGCGGTGTGAGTCCTAAATACTTTCTGGAAACAAAACCTGTTTTACCGTCTTCTGTTTTGATCTTGCTCCAATCGATCGAGCCTTTTGTTTCATCGGGAAGGATTTTAACCTTGTTTCCCCTGTTTAACGTAAAGATGATCTTTCCGTTTTCAGGAGTTTCCCTAACGTTTAACACGCCTGATGTGATTAGAACATAGTGATATGGATCTGAGGTCTGAGCGACCAAAGAAAGATACAATGGGGGAAGAAGTAATAATAATAAGATCCGGAATTTAAGCGCCATTGCAGCCACAGCATCGTTTTAAGATCCGGGCCCGCAAGAGCTTTTTAATCTTGGATCAGTCTTTCTATCGTTTTCTCGGATAGCTGCTTCATCTGAATATCTTTGCCGGAAAGGTTTTCGATCGATTTCCGGAAATTTTCAGGGTTCTTAAGCATTCCGACGGAGAGCACATTCTCGGATTCAACTTCGTATTTGCGTATAGAATCCATTAGTTGGTCCTTCTTCACTTGGACCTGTTCTCTCAATTGGTTTAGATCCTGATTTGGGTTCTCCACCAATTCTCTGAACAAAGGAGTTTCACCGAAAAGGACATTGATCAGTTCTTCTTTAGGTGTGTTCTTTTCTTCGCTCAATACTCCGAGTTTCATTTGTTCTTTAGAAAGTTGTTCTTGGAGATTCCCCAAGGTTTCTTGAACTTTCAAGTATCTAGAGGTCAGGCTGCTAGAAAACTCGGTTTTGTCGGCTGCGTTTTGGGCTTCCGAGGGCACTCCCGTTCTTCCTGGAACGGAAGATCTCTTGTCGCGGAGAAGTTTCTCTGCTGATGAGACTAGATTCGTAAGTTGAACGTCCATGTTCTTTACCCTCCTTTCGGTGTATCCGGCGAAAACTTTGGAAAATCGGCAGATAAATCCGATTGTTCATTTTCCAAAGAGTTTATGTCGCATCTAAGCGGTTACTCCCTAGGCATATCTGTACTAAGTATCGGACAAACTTTAGAGAACCAATGAATTTTTTTTCGAAATATTCAGTTTTTTCAGAAAAAAATCCGAATAGGTTCTATTGGATTATTTCACTCTTTTTCCGTTCTGTATCTCTTCGGTCGGATATAAGACTACTTCATCTCCTTCTTGAAGACCTTCCGTTAAAAGGGAAAACTTTCCGCTTCTTGCTTCTATCTTCACGTTAGTCTTCTGTGCCTTACCCTTTACCACTTTAAAAACGGCCCAATTCTCTCCTTCTCTGAATAGAGAGGCGGTCGGCAGGATTAACACATTATCTTTGCTGAAGGAAATAATTTTGGCTTGGACGCGGAAAGAATCCCCTAGTCCCTTAGGAGGGGTAATATCTATAATAGTTCTGACCCTTTGTTCTTCTACGCCTAAAGAGGATATTTTAGTGAAGGCAGCCGGTTCCACCAATTTGACTTTTCCTTGGATGGGTTCTCCTCCCCATCCTTCGATCAAAACCGGGTCTCCCGGGTGGATATGTGTGCTGTCTTGAGTAAGCACGTCGCATACGATCTCAAGAGAAGAAGTATTGCCTATGTCTAAAATAGGCGCTCCCATTGCAATAGGACCTTCACTTTCTCTTTGGATGGATAGAATACTTCCTGTGATCGGCGACTTTATTTTTCTATCATAATCCCACCGAACGACTGCAATAGTTTCTCCTTTATCTACTTTTTCTCCCACATGTTTTTCAATTCTTTGGAGTACTCCATTTACCGGGGAGAAGAGAGTGAATTTTTCTTTTACTCTAGTGGTTCCTTCCTCCTCCACGATCTGTTGGTAAGTTCCTTTTATTACTTTTCCAATATCCGCTTGTACAGGTTTCGGGCGGAAGATCCACCAGCCTATCAGGAGTAACAAAACGCCGACTGCCGAGAACCTGGCGATCTTGTTAGAGTATAAGTTTAATAAGATTTCCTTAAGTTGCATTTTTATTCTCTTACCTTTAATACGGAGATCAGATCTAATGATCTTATTTTAATGTAAAGTATCCAGAAACTAAATACAGACGTAATTATAACTGTAAAGATAGAAATTATATACGTTTTCGGAGAAATGAATAAAGGGATCTTGAATCCCTCCGTTTCCACCGTGCTTAATATCCCGTATCCGGAAAAATAACCGAGCAAACAACCCAGAGGCAAGGAAGCTAAGATCACGATGGTTAATTCTCCGGATAATATTATAAAAACTTCCGTTTTAGTAAAACCTAAGATCCTCAAACTTCCTAATTCGAAGGCCCTTTCTGAAAGCGAGATCAATGCGGTATTATAGATCACCCCGACAGAAATAATACATGCAAAAATCATTATAATCAAGGATGTAGTTAATACGCTTCTGGACATCAATTCATAAAATATTTTTAAGGTTCTTGCTCGGGTGGATACTCCTGAGATCTTCGGATAGGATTTTAATTCGTTCAATAAAGATTCTTCCTTGGAGGAGTCCGTCCAAAGCGCGGCAATATTTACCTGATCTCCTTCCCTTAACAATCGATTTAAGGATTGGATCTCCTTATAAGCTCCCTGTCCTAATATTTCGTTGATGACTCCGGTTACTTCGACTTCTGTTTTGATCCTTTGCCCTTCTAATACTTCCAGTTGTATTTTATCACCTTTATGTATCCCGAATTTTTGAGCCAAACCGGAATTTAAAAGGATCCCATCTTCCGGTACAGGAACATTTTGTCCTCTTTCGTCGATCAATCTTCGGAGATAGGAATTTACCGGCATTCCGGTTAGAACGATCTCCTTACTCGAATTTCCGTAACGGATACGGATAGGTACTGCCCTATAACCTTCCGCCAATAAGATCCCTTCCTTCTTTGTTAATTCCAGAATAGAATCGGACGAGATCGAATTCTGAAAATTTAATGTAACTGTGTCCCTTTGCAGATCTTCGAATTGTATTTTTAGAATGGAAGTCATCGTGTCTCTGGAAAACAAACCCAGGATCATGATCATTACGGAAGAAGAAACTCCTAATACGAATAGTAAGGTCCTTCCCGGCCTTCTGACTAGATTCCGGATGGCGATCCTGTATATTACGGGAAGATCCTTCCAATACTCTTCCAAAAAACTTGTGGAAAAATTTTCAGGAGAGGGTGGTCTCATTGCTTGCGCAGGTTGGAGAGAAGTAGCTTTTCGGATCGATAACAAAGAACCCGCCATTCCCGAAACTATTCCGATCAATACCCCTTGGATCGCCAATACTGGATCAAATAGGAATTTTAAGTTCGGAAATTTGTAATAGTCTCCGTATAGATCCACCATCTGTGTACCCAAATAGTATCCGAATATGATCCCTAAAAAGGAACCTATGAGGCACACAAATAATATTATCTTTAAATAATGCAAAGCGATACTTCGATCACCATATCCCAGCGCCTTTAACGTTGCGATCTGTTCTCTTTGTTTAGCGATCATTCTGGATGAAACTATATGGAGAAGGAAGGCTGCTACTCCCAAAAATACCATTGGAATAGAGAATGCAGTCGTTCTTAATTGTTTGAATTCGTCTCTCAGAAAGGAGTGAGATGGAAGTTTATCCCTGTCATAAGAACCTAAGCCGCCGAATGTGGCGAGTTTCAGATCCACTTCCTTGAGCACCGAGTTTTTTTCGGCGGCGGGAGCAAAATCGAATATGATATCGTTTACTGCTCCGCTCATATCGAAGATCTCTTCTACACTTTCTTTTTTCATCCATAAGATCCCGTAGTGTTTGTCATCCGGTAGAAATCCACCCGGGCGAAAAACATACACGTATTCCGGTGAAAGCGCAATCCCGGAGATGGTCAGTACTTTTTTCTTTCCTTCTAAAACTGCAGTGAGTTTGGCACCTGGTTCCAATCGATTCGCTAAGGAGAATGCCTCGCTGATCACAGTTTCGTCTTTTTCTCGAGGTAGCCTTCCTTGTAATAATGCCAAACGGTTTAAACCTTCCGTTAGGGTGACTATTCTGCCGCCGCTCGGAATAGATTCGGATTCAAAATCTAAAACTATATCTTTAATTATCCTTCCTTCCGCATACGATACTCCGGGTATTTTAGAAATATCTAAAATTACGGATTCAGGCGCCTTATGGAGTGAAACGAAACCCTGGGACAGAGAATATTCCGCATAAAAATTATTTCTGGAGACTAGAAGGGAATCATAGGCGCTTAAGGAAGTTAAATAGACCGCGATGCCGGAAGCGATCACCAATGTGATCGTAATAGCTTGGGATTTCCAGGCCAATAATTCCCTAAGGACTTTTTTGTCTAGGACCTTTACCAATGAAGTTTCTCTGTGGAGACTTTATTTGGATTAGGTTTGTCGGATACTATAGATCCGTCCCTCATTTCCACAACTCTATCCGCTATAGAAGCGATGCTTACATTATGTGTGATTATGATAGTAGTTGTGCCCAGCTCTTTGTTGATCTTAGATATTGCATCTAATACGATCTTTCCGGTTTTAAAGTCCAAGGCACCTGTAGGTTCGTCACAGAGAAGTATTTCAGGGCGTTTGACTATAGCTCTTGCGATCGCGACTCTTTGTTGTTCTCCTCCGGAAAGTTGAGAAGGAAAATGATTTTTTCTATCCATTAAGCCGGCTAGTTCCAACGCTTCGGAAGGGGACATTGGATTATCAGAGATGTCAGTAACTAGTTTCACATTCTCTTCGGCGGTTAGACTAGGGATCAAATTATAAAATTGGAATACGAATCCCACATATTTTCTTCTGAACTCCGTGAGATCTTCGTTTTGCCCCGCTTGCAAAGGTCGTTTGTTAAAAAGGATCTCTCCGGAACTAGGAGAATCTAACCCTCCTAATATATTCAATAAGGTGGATTTTCCGCTGCCACTAGGTCCTAACAGAACTGAAAATTCGGATCGAAAAAATCGAACGTTTATATCGGTCAAAGCAGGAACCTTCACTTGGCCCATATCATAAATTTTGCCTAGTTTTACGGTTTCAAAGACCGGATCTTCCGGATCGTTTTTTCCGAATTTTTTCATAAAAGGATGATTTAGATTTAATAACCTAAGTAAAATAAAATTTTCAGGAACGAAATTGATCTATGTTAATACTTTCTAAAGTTTCCATGAGGATCTAACCCTGTTTTTAGAGGATTGTCGGTCTTTTTTCAGAATGTAATTTATCCTTTTTTTAGGGATCTAAGACTATCCGATCTAAAAAAATTTAGATAACGAAATGAAAACTTTGCAAAATCAGACTGGGTCTTTCCGTAGGAAGCGTTGACTAAAATAACTATATCTTTAATATGCAATAAATTATTCACAAACGGAAATTATTTCCGCGAATGAACAGGTTTCACGGAGTTTAGGAATGAAAAACAGAAATGTATTTAGAGTGATTGCGATTGTTGCGTTTTGTCTCAGTTTATTACCGATAGGTTTGTTTGCGGAAGAGGATGATCATTACATCCAGCCGGACGACTATTTTGTTTCCAGGGAAGAATATAACGACCAAACTTATATCAATGTATATATCGCTAAGGAAATGACTCCCGCCTCTGCCACCAAAACAAAAGGAGAAGGGGAATTCCTACAAGTGACCGACGGTAAGAAGTATTGGACTAAAAACTTCTACATGACCCGACTTGCCACCGACAAAGATCTGAAGTTAGGTGTAAAAGTGATCATGTTCGATATGGGAACGGAAGACGGATATAGAGCCCCTGAATCTAAGGAAGAAGCTAGGACTGGAAGCTGGTTCATGGCAAAAATTACGGATACTTCCGATCTATTCAAAGGGATCGTTACTGTTTCCGGAGGATATAAGATCCAAAAGAGTAATATAAGAGTGATCGTTCCAAAAGCGACAGTTACCCCTAAGGGTGGAAAATAATATTATAAAAATCAAATTTTCTTTTTAAGAAGAAAGTTTAGAAGGCCTTCTGGGATCAGGGGGCCTTTTTATTTGGTTCAGACTTTGAGCCTTTTATAAACTACATATAGTCCGGATAGGAATAACATTGGAGTGATCCAACTCGCAAGCCAGATCGGGATCACTTCGTTCTCTCCTAAAGATTTGAAAGAAGGGTCCATTACCATATAAAGAAGTGCTACTCCAATACTCACACCAAGAGAGGAAACAATCGCCATTCTTTTGGTAAAAAATCCACTGGCACATCCTACTAAAGTTAAGACAACGATTAGCAAAGGTTCGGCAAATAATGTATGTTTTGCTATATCCACATCTCCGTATGATAAGCCTTTTTTGATCCGATTTTCTTTCTCTTCCGAAAGTTCGAAGAAGTTCATCTCTTCCACGGAACCTTTTAACTTTTTGAAATAGTCCGGCTTTTCAGGCAGTTTGTATTCCTTCTCCGTGAATTTTTGAACGGAAACTACTTGCAGTTCTTCGTCGAATTTTGTCTCTTCTACACCTTTTAAGATCCAAACTTCTTTTTGGTAATCGAACTTTGCTCTTTGCGCTACCAGAAGATAATCAGGAGTTTGTTCCTGAGTCAGGCAGATATAATTGAATCCACCTTTGATCTCTTCTTCTTTCGTATCGTAATAATAAATATAATAAAAACCTTCTTGGCCCTTGAAATGTTTTTGGTAGACCACTCCCACTAATGTGTTTTGGTCTCCTTCTTTTAACATCTTATGCTCTTCGTTTGCCCTTGCGTTTAAAGGGGCCACGACGGTTTGTTTTAAGAAGAATGCGGCAAACCAAAGTACACAACTGAATGCAACGATAGGAGTCACAATCCTTCGGAAAGAGATTCCTGCGGCCATCATCGCCACCAATTCTTTATTCGCCGAAAACTGGCCCACGGTAAAGGAAACGGAGAATAGAATTGCGATGTTCATGATGTACTGGATGAGCATCTGGGGGAGTCTGAATAGGATAAAAAGCCAGCCGTGGATCTTCCCGCCTTTGGAGGAAGCCATGTCCCCTTTGATATCGCTGTAGGAAGACATAAGGGCCAAAAATCCTAAAGTGACCAAAGCCCCGATAAATATTTTTACAAACTCCGAGAATACGTACTTATCCAAGATCCTGGGAGGGAAAAATTCCTCCTTAATTCTATGGATCCATTCTTTGGGACGGATTTCGGGAAGACTGAATTGCATTCCGAATCCATCATCAAAAGGCCGAGCGATTCCTACGAACCATTTATTTGGGTTGACGATCTTGGCTCTTAAGGGAAGATTTCTCGGTCACAGGAGGAGATCATGAAAAAAAGCGCCATTACGTTCGCAATACTCGCCACTCTTATTTTTACAGTTTCGGTTTCTGCCGAAAAAAGCACGGAAGATCATATTAAGGCACTTTCCAGTGGATCCGATCAGGAAAAAATCGAAGCTTCTCTTTATTTGGGAAATAAAAAAGAAAAATCCGCAGTTCCGGAATTGATCAATCTTCTGAACCGCTCCAACGATCCTAAAGTTGCAGTTCCTGCAGGGATTGCTTTGGGCCAGATCGGAGAAGCCGGCGATACCACAATCGCTTTGAAAAACAAAGTGATCAGCTCTGATAATGGAGATATCGTTTATACTGCTCTCGTTTCTATTCTGAACATCGTGATCAAAAATGAGAAGGCGGAAGACGCTGCGAAAGAAGCCCTTGAGTTTGCGGACAAAAACCGTAGATCAGACGAGTTTGTTTCCGATTTCTTGAACGTTCTCACTAAAAAGCTGAAGGGTTAATCCTTTTAGGTGTTGAGTCCTGAGGAACTGAGTCGTTATTCTAGGAACATTCTTCTAAACGAAGTTAAACGTAACGGTCAGGAAAAACTCAAAAAATCCGTAGTAACGGTAATCGGAGCCGGGGGTCTTGGATCTCCGGCTTTGTTATATTTAGGGGCGGCCGGAGTTGGAAATATCCGGATCATAGACTCCGACATCGTAGATACCACAAATCTACAAAGACAAATCATATTCAAACATTCTGATATAGGAAGATCCAAATCGGAATCTGCATCCGAAAACCTTAGATCTTTAAATCCTTATATAAATGTAGAAGGTATACAGGCTAGACTAAATGCAGAAAATGCAAAAGATCTACTGAGTGGTTCCGATTTGGTTTTAGAAGGTTCCGATAATTTCGATACTAAGTTTCTAGTGAACGATATATGTGTAAGGGAGAAGACCCCTTTTATCACTGCGGGAGTTCTTCGTTTTGAAGGAATGGTGATGGGAGTTCGTCCGGGAAAGGACGCATGTTTTAGATGTGTATATGAAAACCCTCCGGCTCCGGAACATGTACCTTCTTGTGCGGATGCGGGAGTAATAGGTAGTATGGCCGGGATGATCGGAGCTATACAAGCTACGGAAAGCATTCAATTTTTATTAAGTGATTCCGAGAGAGATTCGGGTTTGTTCGGTAAAATTTTGCAAGTAGATTCAAAATCCATGGAATTCCGGACTATATCTACTGCCAGGCGCGAAGACTGTGCTACGTGCGGAACAGTTCACTGAGTTTCTTTTTTAGAGAAGTCTAAAGAATATCCTGCTCCTACGAAGATTGCCTTTGCCGTGGAATTTCCTGCAAGTCCTTGGGTCAAAGATTGGATCAATACCGTATTCACATAGGCGTCTAGAGGACTTCCATTTAAATCCAAATCCCCTCCGAAATGTTCCATCTTATAAGTGAGTTTAGAATATTGGAATCCTGTCCAAAAGAAGACCGAATCTCTCCAATGATAGATTATTTTTCCGGAAATAATTTGGGAGTTTACTTTCCATTGGTTATTCAGTGCCGCTCTTTCTTCGAAAAAACTTCCTACAAGATAAGCGATTTGGTCTCTCGTATAGATTGAATTTCCGTGTAAGAATTGTTTTTGGAATTCCCACCTAGTTTCCCATTTTTCCTTCCATTTGTATTCTAATGCAGCTCCGATAGAAGGACCGCTTAGATAATCGCTAAAACTGACCCCATATTTTATGGTCCAGTCTATAGTATTCGTATTTGCCGGGTCTTTGGGAGAAATTTCGTAAGTAGAATCGTCTTTTCCTTTCTGCCATATTTTATGATAACCTAATATAGGTCGGAGTTCCAAGCCTGATCTGGAAAATGTGGTATAGGAAATTTGAGCGTTTATCTGTTTATAACTGATTGTATGATAGGGAACACCGGGAGTAAATGCTCCCTGGGAAACTGTGGTCCCGGAAAGGTCCGGATATACGATACTTCCTAAATTGTTTACGGATTCCAGAGAGTTTAAGTGAGGTCCTCCTAAGTCCGCTACGATCCGTTTCCAAGTATATCTTAGATTGATAGTTTTTGCGTTTGAGTCCTTTCTATCGGGAGAATTATATATAAATCCTCCATTGCCTCCTAAAATAGAGCCATATTGTTCTACACTTCTATGGAAATTTGCGACTTGGCTTTCATAGCTGCTTCTTCCTATTCCTCCCAGAATTTCGAAACCGTGGCGATTAGATAGAGCAGGGGTTACTTTTTCTTGAGAGGTTTCTTTTGCCTTTGCGGATTTTTCTTCTTGTTCTTTTTTGAGATTTTCTTCTTCCGTCTTTAATTTTGCCTCTAAGGCCGGATCTGGTTTTTCGATCTTTTCTTGCTTAATAGGATCCTTTATATCAGGATTTTTGAATGTAATTCTGCGGATTGATGCTTTTAATATTTCTTCTTCTTTTCCTTCTGCACTTTTGAATCTGATCTTGAATGCACTTTGATGAAGAACTTCTCCTTTCAGAATTCTCCCGTCTTTCATATAAACATATTGGGTTTCGGAAAAAATATTTACCGGAATAAGTACAACTAAGCCTAAAACGAAAATTCGTTTCAAATAAAACATACCGGAAAAATTAGACGATCTTATTTGTTAAAGTCGTACGAGTAAGTCGCACCAATTTGTATTGTGGTGGATTTTGTTTCCTTGAGTGCTCCAGGACCGATAAGAGATTCGAATAATAATTTTCCTAATGGATAACTTTCTGGATCGACTCCCGAGGAATCTCCATTGCCGACGCTCAAGGCGGTCTCTGACATAGTATAAGTCCAACTCATACTATTCAGCCCCATCCAAAAACTGACTCCGTATTTCCAAGGGTATAAAAATTTCAGATCGATGATCGCTCCTTTAGCGACCCATTTATTGTACACATCTATACTTTCCGATTGGGCTTGAGCACTAATAGGCGCGTACGCATTCAGTTGTCTATCGTAAGTCCCAAAACCTTTCATTTGCAGAATATGAAGTCCGGCACGGATCTCGAACTTTTCGAATTTTACATCGTATTGGATCCCGTAGGAAAAACCTTTTAAAACTTCCGCTACAGAAGTAGGTGCCATTCCGAAATATTGGTCGGTAAAGAGCGGAGCTACTCCTGTTCCTAACGTTAAAGAATTTGAATTTTCAGTTTTTGTCCAGAACTGGTGGTATCCGATCACCGGACGAATATCATATTTAGGATGCGGATATACCGAGTACGAAAAATTTCCATAAACATGTTTCATAGAAACATCATAGTTCCCTTGGATAAATTTTGGGAATGTGCCGCTGCTCGGACCATCTATTCCGATTATACTTTGGGTTGCGGTAGATGTTACGGAACTTGCACCCGCTTCTCCTACAAATCTATTCCAAGAATATCTAATTTCCAAAGAGCGCGCTTTTCCACTTTTAGGTTTTGGTTCGATCGGATATTCGAATTTACCGTTGTCTTGGCCCATACTACTTCCGACCGCAATTACATTGTCGTAATAATTTGCTCCTTGGAAGTTTACGGTTCCGGATCCTGCTCCTAAGAATATATCTAAACGATTTCGTTTTGCTTCTTCGATCTGTTTTTTTCTTTTTTCTGTCTTCTCGTCTAAGACCGCTTGTTTTTTAGAATCTTCTTCTTGTTGTTTTGTAATTTCTTCCGGAGTAGGTGTAGGAGGTCCAACAGGAGTTTTATCCTTAGGCTCCGGAGTTTTGGCTTCTTTGAATGCCACTCTTTTGATGTCTTGTTTCGAAATTTCCTTTGTGGAACCGTCAGGAAGTTTGATCACCATTTTGAATGCTGTTTGGGAAATAATCTCCGCGGTGATCACTCTTCCGTCTTTCATATAGATGACTTGATCGTTTGGATGGACAGAAGTTAGGGAGCAGATCATACATCCGAATAAGATTGCCGCTTTGATTTTATTTTTTAGTCTTAGCATTCCGGATCTGGTCCTATTCAATTTCGAATTCTAGGAAAGAATCCTTGTAATGAAAGTAAGATTCAAGCAATAAATTGACATGCCCGAGAACTAAGAGCGGTTATCGTATAACAAATACTACATTGCGACATTCATAGTTTGAGCCGCTGGTTTTCGGGTAAGATCCCGGCTGTTTTTCGGGAAAAGAAGAAGTCATTTGATCCGCTTAGAGGAAACTGCGGACGGATCTTATTAGCTCGGATTCGTTTTCCAGAGCGGTTTCTAATCTGAGATAAAACCATTTATAAAAATTCTTATCCGTTCCAATAAGAGAAGAGATCTTTACCCCGTCTTTTTCCGTACAGATAATGTAATCTTGGCCGGAAGATTTTTCAGAGATCTGAGTTAGATCTTCTTTTGTATAAGAATAATGATCCGGATAGGATCTGGTTTTTAGCTGGGATGGATTTTGATCTTTTAAAGAAGAATAAAACGAGCCCGGATTTCCCAAGCCTGCAAAGCAGAACACAGATTTTCCTGAAAGATCTTTGACGGAAATTTCGGATCCTGCCGAAGAAAGTGGGATTAGTTTCTGGGGAGAGAATCTAAATCTTAAGGTTTGGGAAGGTCTGTATTTTTTGATCCATTTAGATAGTAAACCTTCATATTCTTCCGAAAACTTGGAAGCGACCAGAAAATTTGCTCTGGAAACAGAAGTATAAGATTCTCTTAATAAACCTAAAGGAAGCACAAATTCCATTTTAGAAAGTTTAGTACAATCCAATAAAACTAGATCCAAATCCCTGTTTAAAGCATGGTGCTGGAATCCATCATCCAGTAATACAAATACCTTTTGATTATCCGGTATTTTGTTCTCCGATCTGAATTTTAGATAAGATTCGTATCTATTGCTTCCTACATATACTTCTGCAAATGAAAGATTCTTTTTTAAAAGAAGAGGTTCGTCTCCGATCTCCAAAGGAGGGGAATTTTCGGTAACTCTTCTGATCCCTTTTCCGGAAGAACCGTATCCTCTGCTTAAGATCACGATTGGAATATTTGGAAAATTAGAATGAAGTAATTTAGCTAAATGTAGAGTGAAAGGAGTTTTGCCTGTTCCGCCTACACTGAAATTCCCGACACTGATCGTAACTGCTGAAGGAAGTGTTCTTTTTGTTTTTAGTCTTCTGTCTAAAAAAAATAAGATCTTATAGACCAGGCTAAGTAGAAATAGAACCGGAAAAAATAGGATCTTTCCAAAAGAGATCATCTTCTTTTCTTAAACCGGAGATTCTGCGAATTGCATCTCGTATAATTTTTTATACTTTCCGTCGAGGCGGATCAACTCCGAGTGAGATCCCGATTCTACCACCTTTCCGCCTTCCATTGTGAAAATAGTATCTGCGATCTGAACCGTGGAGAGTCTGTGAGCGATTATGATGACGGTTCTGTTTTTATATAAGGACTCAAGCGCTTGTTGGACAACTCTTTCCGATTCAGTATCCAATGCGGAAGTGGCCTCGTCCAAGATCAATATTTCAGGATCATTCAATAATGCTCTTGCGATGGAGATCCTTTGTCTTTGTCCACCTGACAGCATTACTCCTCTTTCTCCCACTACAGTATCGAAACCGTCTTCGAAAGATAGAATGAAATCGGTGGCGAATGCGAGTTCCGAAACTTCCCTCATTTTTTCTTCCGTAACGTTCTCTGTTCCGTAGCAGATATTCTCTCGGATACTCCCGTTAAATAAGAATACTTGCTGGTTTACGATGGAGATCTTTTTTCGCAAAGAGGCCAGATCTAAATTTCTGAGATCGGTCCCGTCCCAAGTAATGGAACCTTCACTCGGATCGATCAATCTTGGTACTAGGTCCACTAATGTGGACTTTCCCGCACCGGAAGATCCGACTAACGCAATTGTGGATCCTTTTTGTATGGAGAGATTTAGATCGGAGAGAGCGGAGCTTTTTGCTCCCGGATAAGTATATCCTACCGAATCGAATTTTAATTCTTTAGAAAGTTTTTTAGGGTAGATCGGGTTCGGAGGATTTTTTACATCCGTCTCACTATCCAACATTTCAAAAACTCTGGTTCCTGCTGCCACCGCACTCTGGATGGAGTTGGATAACATTCCCATTTGTTTGAATGGTCTGGTTAAAAATACCAAAGTTAAGAAGAAGATCATAAAATGACCTAAGGTCAATTTTTGGAGTTCGATCAAATAAGCTCCGAAAGCCAAAAATATTACGGCAACTATCGAGCTGGAAAGTTCCACCAAAGAAGGGCCGATCTGATGATAGAAATGTCCTTTAAATGTTTTATCAGAAAGATCGTTATTGATTTCCCAAAATCTCCCCGCTTCCGTCTTTTCCATGGAGAATGCGCGGATGACTCTGATACCAGAGATGACTTCCTGCAAATGTCCGTTTAGTGCGGATAATCTTTCCTGTTGATTGCGTGTTGCTTTTCGGATTCGATCCGCAAAAGAAGTTACAGGTCCCATGATCAACGGGACCACGACTAAAACCGCAATGAACATTTCCCAGCTTAAGAAAAGAAGAATGAGCAAATGTGTGATGATATAGAAAAAATCCACCACTGCATCTTTCAGATCGGAGCTGATCAATTTTGCCAAAACTTCCACATCGTTAACGATTCGGCTCATAAAGATCCCTGTCTTCTCTTGAACAAAATGATTGAGAGGAAGTTCTTGTGCCTTAGAATAAAGTTCTAATCGAAGATCTCGGACCGCTAGATAACCGCCCGAGTTGATACAATACACTGCACCCGTTAAGAATAAAAGTTTTGCTAGATAGATCGGAAATATGAATAAACAAAAAAGTAGAACGAGCTGATCTTTAGGAAGAGTGGTTAAATAAAAGTTGGTCTTGATCTTTATATCTGCGGTTAGTGCTTCGATCTTTTGAATAGCTTCTAATTCTTTTCCTTCTTCCCTTTCTTTTAACGCAGTAAATTCTTTTTTGGTGAGTGAGATTTGAAAGTCGGCTTTTCCGCCCTTTCCGATCGCGTTGAAAATCGGAATAACGCTAGTGAGAGAGGCTCCATTGAGTATGGATACAAAAAAGGATAGTACGACCCCGGTGATTAATCTGTATTTATACTTGAAGGAATACCCCAAGAGGCGTCTATAGACGTTCATAGGTCCGGAATGTTTTATCCTAGATTTCTAGACTCGGTCTCTTCCCGGTTTCAGGTCGGACCGAAACCGACTCTTACCTTTTCCCTGGCTTTCCTTCTTTTGTCCCTTCTTTTTTATGATTGTGGAAAAGCGGAAAGAAGTCCCGAAAAACTGGTATTTTCACTGCCTTCTGATCCGATCTCTTTGGACCCGATCCGATCCACTGACTTATCTTCCAGAATTGTTCTAAAATATATCTACCCTAGACTTTTTGAAATAAATGGAGAAGGTACAATCCTTCCTTCTTTAGTAAGATCATATAAATTGGCAGAAGGTCCGTCATCCAAGATCAGAAGATTGATCTTGGAACTTCGCACTGATCCAAAATCAAATGTAAACGCTCCAACAGTTTTAGGATCTTTAGAAAGATTAAGAAATACTCCTGGGCCAAGAAGAAGCACATATTCTTTTTTAAAAGGTGGAAAGGTTCTCTCCGGTTCCAGTTTGGAAATTTATTTCGAAGGCGGCCTCAGAGAAACTTTAGAAAAACTTTCTCTGCCCCAAGCTTGGATCTATTGCGGTCCGCCTGAATCGGTTTGTGGTGATTTTAAATTAGCGGAATGGAAGAGGAATAATCATCTTAGATTAGTTGCAAATCATCGGAGCGAATTGGGTTCCGAGATTCTATTTAGAGTTCTTCCGCAAGCAAGTACAGGATTGTATTTATATTTCAAAGACGAATTGGATCTGATGAAATTGCCCGTATTCCTTCTCAAAAACTCATTAGTAAAAGAAGATCATATTTCCATTCGAAAAGGAGGCGGGGTACAATACATAGCGATCAACTCTAAGGACGCCTGCTTCGATAAGAACTTTAGAAAAGCGTTAAATTATTCGGTAGATAAACGAACAATCATCCGGGTCTTATTGGAAGGTAAGGGAGAAGTTTCCGTAGGCCCTTTTCCAAAATCCATTTCGGATACCTGGACTTCTTCCGAAGAGATTTATCCTTATGATCTTTCAAAGGCGAAAGAATTACTCTCTCGTTCTGTTTGTTATCCTAAAATTTTAGAAAGAGAATTGGAATTTAGGATGAGAGGAGACGAGGAGAACCAAGCAAATGGTGCTGCCGTAGTCCAAAACTTAAAAGAGCTTGGATTAAGGATTAAGATTCTCCCGATGGAAAAAGCAGCATTATATAAAGAGAATGGAGAGGGTAAGGGAGATCTAACATTACTATTTTGGTATGCAGATCTTCCCGGGCCGTTTGCATTTTTAGATCCGTTGTTTGCGGGAGATAGATTTGGGAATGGAGGGAATAGAGCCTTCTACTCTAACCCCAAAATGGAAAAAATTTTCCAAGAGATCAGATCTACCGACAAAACGGATATAAGCCCTCAGATCAAAGAAGCATTTTCACTTTTATCCGAAGATGCTCCTTGGATCTTTTTGTGGTCCCCTTACGAGTTATATTTAGTAGGGGACCGTTTATCTAAAAATCCTAATCGTCGCTCGGATCTTCCTTAGCTTCGGGAAGTTCTAATTCTACCGCGTCTTCTCCGGAAAGAGCTTCTTCGGAACCGTTTGTGGAAGAGGCTCCTTCCGTTTGGGTAACCGTAGGAGTAGTTGCTCCGCCTCCAGGCTGGTCTCCCACGTAATAATACTGTCCATAGAGAGGATGTTTACATTCTGCCTCGTTAGATAATAGTCCGCCTGTCTCCGCGCAGATATCGACTTTCACATAATCTCCATTAAATGGAGTGATAAGACTATCACCAAAACCTAATGTTCTTGCTACATAAGAAACATATCTAAACCAAATAGAACCGCTTGTACCTGAGCCGGAACCGGGGAATGGAGCGCCTAAATCGTTGCCTACCCAAACTGCGGTAACCAAATTCGGATTCACACCTGCGAACCAAACATCTCTTACACCTTTTCTGGAGCCCCAGCGTTTTTGGGCTTCTTTAGGAGATTGAACCGTTCCTGTTTTTCCGCCGAGCGGGAATTTTTCTCCTTCTTTTAATGCGATCTTGAGTGTGCCTTCTTCAGAGACGACCGCTTCTAATAAGTTTAAGGTCATTGCGCAGGCGACAGGATCTAAAATTTGTTCCGCTTCTTTCGGATCAGGCAGAAGGTTTACATAAAGTTCAGATCCTTCGAAATCGGTGATCCTTAAGATCTCAACAGGCTTCACCTTTTTACCGTTATTCGCAATTGTTGCGTATACCGTTGCAAGTTCCTTAGGAGAAAGTTCTCCGGAACCGAGGGCCAATGTAAGATTATGTTGGAATCTTCTGCTCAACTCAGAACTGTCCAGGTCTAGAATTTTTCCGAGAGTATGGATAAAATCACCTACACCTATCTCGTCCATGAACTTGACGGCGATCGTATTCACCGACTGAGCGAATGCGGTTCTGGTTTGCATTGCACCTCTATGCCCTTTATACCAGTTTTTAGGAGCATAACCTCTGATCTTGATCGGCTCGTCCACAACGATAGAAGTAGGAGTGGCGATCCTTTTTTCGAATGCCATCAGATAAACAAGCCCTTTGATCACTGAGCCCGGTTGTCTAACCGCGGAAACAGCACGATTTAATCTGAATATATTAGAAATTTTGTAACTACCGACCATTGCCTCCACATATCCATTCGCAGGATTGATGGAGATCAAACTTCCGTTCATATTTTCAATGATCTTGTTTTGTTTGGCAGCCTCGTCCGTTTTACCCGCTTTTATATAATTCGCTTTTTCTTCCGAAAGTTTTTTGCGAACCGCCTCAATTCCTTCTCTGAGAGAACGTTCTGCCGCTTCTTGTTTATCATAATCTAATGTGGTATACACATTCATACCGCGGCTTTCCAGATCTATCTCCGAGAAGTTCTCGATCACGAATTGGCGGACCCCGAAATTAAAATCGGAAGCTAGATTGATCGTAAAATCCTTATCAAATCCGTACTTTCCTATTTCGGAAGTGATTACAACCTTATCCTCTTCTTCCTTGGTTTCTTCCACCACGTAGAAGGACCTGAATTTACGGATATTCGCATCCACCTTCTTCTCAAAATCCCTTTCGATCGATTTAGGATTCGGATGAAGGTTTTGGTTTTTCCCCATTACGGTCATGACCATCTTCTGCCTTTTGAGAGCTATCTTAGGATTTCGGACCGCATTATAGTTAGAAGGAGCCGGAATTGTTCCTACAAGCAAAGCCGCTTCTGCAGGAGTTAATTCATATGCAGGTTTATTAAAGTAATAACGGGAAGCTTCTTCGACTCCCGTATTCCCTTCTCCCAAGAAGATACGATTCAGATACATCGCCAAGATCGTATTTTTATCGAATTTACTCTCCAGATAGAATGTGCAGTAAAATTCGGTGAGTTTATTGAATACGTTCCGAGCGCCAAGATCCAAAGTAAGTTTAGCCAACTGTTGGGTGAGAGTGGAACCGCCCTGTTTTTGGAAAGTGGTTAGATTGACTATGATCGCCCTGAGTAATGCCGTAAAATTTACACCATTATGTTCGTAAAAGTCCCTATCTTCGGAGCTGAGCAAGGCCCATATTATATTTCCATGATTTGCTAAATTATCGGTACGGATCGGTCTGAATTTCCTACGGGAAAATTCTCCGATCAATTTTCCGTTTTTGTCCAAGATACGGATCGGTTTGATCTCGTTCGGATCGTATGCATCCGAAACTTCCCTCTGGAAAGTCTCTAAATTGCGGGCGACTTCTTCTTGTTTGGTGAGCCACACAACGTAAGATCCTCCGATCAAAAAGGAAAGGATTACGATCCCGGAAATGACCGAGAATTTGAGGATGGATCTCCAGTTTGTTCTAGAATATTGGAGGAGTGCGGCTAAAATTCCAAGGATACGATCTTTGATGTTCATAAGGTCCGTCGGTAGGTTTTCCGCCGTAAGTTAGGGAAAGAAAAGGACTTTTTTTGCGGATTTTTGTCCACATTCTTCTCTCTTATGTCGGCATAAAACATATCCGAAAGGTTTAGAGTACGGACAAATAAAGAGCGATTCTGGTAGACAGTTCTGAAATTCTATGTCCAATAAAGTTTTGCTTTGGGTAACCGAAGAGCATAGGATCATGGAAGACCTGCCTTACAAAAAAGAAATTTCTCTGCGTTTTCAGTCTTCACCTCCTGCAAAGACTGAGATCTGGCCTAAGGTCAGCCTTTTATTCGGAAGAGAAGGAATTCCCACAGATCTGTCTCATCTTTATTTGAACGAGGATGGAGAATCCTGGGCCAATCTTGGCTATTGGGAGAATACAAAAGAATACGGCGCAGCTTGTGCGAATCTCGCGGAACATCTGGGAGCATTGGCCGGATTGGATCTAGATTCTAAACTATTGGATCTGGGATTTGGATGCGGGGACCAATTTAGGATTTGGGAGAACAACTTCGGAGTAAATGTTTCGAATATATACGGGATCAATATCTCTAAGATACAGATCGAATTCGCAAAAAGACGTTATGAAGGAAGAAGCAGCTCTCCTAATTTAATTTTAGGAAGTGTAGAAGGTTTGGCGGAATTCGAGGATAAAACCTTCGATGTGGTGCTCGCATTAGACAGTTTATATTTTATACCCAATAGAAACAGATTGGTCGGGGAAATTTATAGAATTTTAAGACCAGGAGGAGTATTCGTATCCGCAGAGATACTTCTCTCCGATCGAAAAATTTCTTATTGGGAAACTTTCAAAAGAAATTTGATACTCCGAATGGCAAAAATGTCTTCCGATCTCAAAAAGGTAGAAGGTATAGTATCCGAATATTCCGCCCTAGGATTCAACTTCGAAGTTCTAGAAAGAATAGATCCTTTCGTATTTCCAGGATTTTCCCAATTTATATTAGAAAAAATTAAATCGGAAAAAAAGATCCCCAAAAGGCTCGCAGGAAGATATGAAATGTTGGGAGAATATTTCGGCTCCGAAACGATCAAAAAACATTTCGAGTATTGGATCTATAAGGTCAGAAAACCGGAGTAGATCTTAAGATCTCAGAGAACCTTCTACCCATCTTTTTACATCTAAAGAAGTGGAAACTCCGGCTTCTAAAAGCGGCATTCCGTATTTAGCGTAAGAACCGCAGAGCCATACTTTTTTGCCCGGAAGCTCCTGCAGCTCTTTCAGTTCTTCTAAGATCTTTCTGGAAGCAAGGTCTATTACAGGTCTTTCGAATTTGGATCTGCTGATAAAATCCTTTTCATTCGGTTCTACGAGAGGATTCCAGGTTTGAAAAACCGCCTTACCTTTCATAGAAGGAAGTACTTTGTTCAAAAGAATAGTGGCGGTCGCGGTAGAACTATCCCCCGAAAGAGAAAAACACATAGGCGCCCAATGTCTTTTCTGTTTAGGCATGAACTTTTCGTCCGAATGGACCACTACTTCGGAAGCCTCGTATTTTAATCCGGAAAGCAGCGCCTTCTCCTTTGAATATTCGTCTGGAAGAATGGAGATGGCTTGATTGGCGGGAGCAGCGACTACCACCCTGTCAAAAAGTTCTTCTCCACTTTCGAAGATCAGTTTTACTTTATCTTTTTCTAAAACGATTTTTTTAGGATCAGTACTCAAACGAACGGAAGAAGTTCTTTTGGAAAGTTTTTCGGTAACGTCTCTGGTCCCTTTTTCGGGAGTTAGAAATCTGAGGAACTTTAAACCGCTGGAATGATAACCGATTACTACTTCTGCAGGATAATTTTTTGCACTCTCAGAAGTACAAGTATTGATCGTGGAGAACATGGGGATCAAATACAGATCCTCGAATTCTACGGAATAACCGAACCTACTTAAGAACTGAGAGATGGTAAGTTGTTCTCCATCTAACGATTGTAATTCTCTTTCCGATTCTTCGTAAAAGCGGATTGCGTCCGAAAAAATACGTCTAGAAGTTTTATTGGAAAAACAGACCCAATAAGGGATCGGAACAAAATTGCCTCCGATACCCAAAGTGGAAAAACCGAAATAAGTGGTGCCATCCCCGTAATTTAAGGAAAACGAATAGTCCACGGGTCTTACTTCGATCCCCGCTTCTTTATAAAGATCCAAAAGGCAGGGATAATAATTACGTTTGAAAGCTCTGAAGGGAACATCCACACGGATAGAATGTCCGTTGGAGAAAAGGTCGGTACCGTGAGCATCCATACCGACCAAAGGATGTTTTTCTATAAGAGTGACTTCATGTTCTTTGCCCAAGTACCAAGATGCGCTTAAGCCGGCGATTCCACTACCGATGACCGCGATTTTCATTCCGGATTAGAATCCTTTTTTAAAACAAAAATACAAGGTAAAACCTGAATTTAAGGAAGGAATGCTACAAAAAAGGAACCGAACGAATTCAGTCTACGATCTGTAACACAACTCTTCTATTCCTTTGACGGTCTGAAGCGTTGTCATTGGAAGAAATTGGTTGGCTGTCCCCAAAACCTTGGGTCCTGACTCTTTCGCTATCGATCCCGTGTCTGGAGATCAAATAATCTGCCACCGCTTTCGCTCTGTTTTCGGAAAGTTCCAGGTTGCGCTCTTTTTTGCCTACGTTGTCCGTATGGCCCTCGACGGAGATTTTGAGTTTAGGATTCGATTTTAAGAAGTTTGCTAAACGATCTAATTCAGGTTCGGAATCTTTGGAGATCTCGAATTTGTTTGTCTCAAAAAATAAATTGTTCAGAAGGATTTGCCGACCCACTGCCAAAGCGGGAAGACGAAATTCCACATCCAGCTTTGCATCTTCTTGTTTAGATTCCGTGAGATCGATATTCCTAGAAACGGAAAGGTGGCCCGGCTTCTCCGCGTAAAAGCCGTATTTTTCGCCGTAGGGAAGAACTAAACTGAAGGAACCGGTTTTAGAATCGCTTTTGGCACTTCCTCTTTTTTCAAAACGTGTTAAGGATTCGTAATGTATTTCCGCGCCTAAAGGATTTCCTTCTTCATCCAAAACTTTACCATTGATCACAACAACAGGGTTCGGGCGGAAATCGCGGGGAAGATAGGCCATGTACAGCTGACCTTCTTTACTTACATAAGCCCAGTCGCTGTTTACAGGAATAGAAAAAAAGTTTACACCTTTTAAGTTAGAGGAGACCTCGACAGGTTTAGTCCAATTGTCCCAGCCTTCTCCAATTCTTTTGGTCACATATACTGAAAGACCTTTATGACCGTCGCTGCAGAAATAAAGAGTTCTATCGTCTCCCGCTAAAAATGGAGCGGTTTCCTCGGAAGTGGTATTTACTACTTCACCTAAGTTTTTACCGAAAGAAAAAGAACCGTCCGCTTTTTGAATGCTAACATACAGATCCAATTTGCCGTATGAATCAGGCTGCTGGACGGAATAGATCAGTATCCTTCCGGAAGAAGAAAGAGTGGATCCGCCGAATACGGAAGTATTATTTTTCAGATATATATTCGAAAATTCTGGAAAGTTGATCGCCTTAGGATAAGACCAGTTTCCTTTTTCTTTATAACTTTTATATAATGGAACGGTTGCTTTGTTTTGGAGCTGAGTGAGTTTACGAAGATATTCATAAGCGAGTTGTTCCTCCTTTAAACGGAATTCCATCTCGTCTCTTGTGTTCCTCCTCAACTCTTCTCTTTTTTCTTGGAACTCGACTTGTATCTTATGAGAAGCTTCGTCATCACCGAAAGAGCCGAAAACGAATAATTCATTATTACTCGGAAGGACCGCGATCACGGCAGAGTTCAGATCATTATTCAAAGGAGCAGGCATCTCTTTGCCGTCTCTCCAGAAACCTTTGTCGTCCTTCTCCGCAAACCAAATCCTTTGAGTGCCTGATTTACCTTTGCTGGAATACACAGTCCAGAAGATGGATTGCCCGTCGGGAGTCACGGTCGGATTAAAAGCGAAATAACCTCTGTTCACGTAATTCGGGATTCTTTTTAAAGTCCAATCCGCAAGACCCTTGGATTCCGAAAAAGGATAGGTCTCATAACGTATCGGGTCGCAATTTTCTCCCCTCATCTGGCAGAGAACACGAACGGTTTGGTTATGAAGCCTGGAAAGTTCAGGGCTCAGATCGTTGGAAAGCACCTGGATGAAATCGTTTCCCGTACCTAACATTCTGCCGAATTGAAGAAGTTTACCTTCGATAATCCTTTCTTCCGCAAGAAGATCCGAAGAGAAAAGAAGGAAGATAGAAGAAAGAAAAACGGGAAGAAGACGGTTCATATTATATGTTTCGGAGAATAATATCCGAACCGGAAGAGAGGAAAAGAAAAAATTAAAATAAGGAATAGATCAGGCGATCCAACCTGGAAAAAACTTTCGGATCAGAAAAAGACCGACCGATAGAATGCCAAAATTTAAAATAGAAGAAACAAGAATAAAGACAAGCTTGGCCGGCTCTTTGTCCTGAGGCTTGCGGCGACTTGCAGTAAAAGCCGCCCCAATACTCAAAACTAAGCCGGATATAAAGGAAATCTCAGGCAGATCCTTCTTATCATAAATATAGGCGCTCCAATATTCCGAAACCACCAGCATAATACAAAGAACGATCAAAAATACGAAACTTTTAATGAAACCTAAAACATAAAAAGAAGTCGGATTTTTATTCATAAGCCTGTAATTCTAATTTGGAGTTATAGTTTTTCGGTGATCGACTCGGCAAATTTAGCTTCTTCCGGTTTGCATTCTGTGAAGAATAAAGGAAGGCCTAAAAAAGCAGGTGGTGTCGGAACTTGACACTGCGCGTATACACTCCACTCTTTTGCGTAAGGAATAAGAGATGCAGCATAAAGTCCATATACGAATTCTACACATTGATTAATGGAATCTTCGGTATAGTATTTTCCTTCACTAATAGAGGATCTTAAATAAGGATTGATGAAAAGAAAGTTCATCACGGTGATATCGACTCCGGAAACGTTTCCGATCGTTCCCCCGCTTGTGCGATCCGAATAACCGTGAGATGAGCAATCGACGGGTTCATTCGGGATGTTCGTTGAAAATGCGATATTCTGAAGCGCCTTTTGGATCTTTTTTTGAGAGTCTCCGCCGGAAATTGTCCCGGATCCTCCGGAATAGTTACAGTTGATTATTAAAGAAAGGAAAAACAAAATACAAGAGAGGTAACTTAATAAATTCCGCATAATATATCCTATAATTTCAGCTAACGCTGAAATGTCATATTCTTTATGAAGTTATCCCTTGCTCCGAAAGCTCGGACACCGATTTTTAACAATTTTATTAATATGTAAAAGTATAAGCCCAGTAAATCAGAAGCAACTGCAGCGGAAGTCTCAAAAGTAGAGCCCAGGTAGGAGGATCTTTTCTGGTCCTGGATTGGAAATGATACACGTTAGCCGGAAACACAGCAATCAGAAGAAATACCACTCCCCATGCAGCCAATACTTTGGTTTGAGGAAAAAAAAGCCCAAGCCCCAAGGCGATCTCTGCGATACCGCTGAGTTGGACCATAAGTTTATGATAAGGGATCCAAGGAGGCATGATCCTCATATAAAACTTAGGGATCACAAAATGAAGAATACCGGCGATCGTATAGATTGTCGCCATGATCCAGAGACTGATAGATTTAGCGTCTAGGTTTTCCATGGAAAACCATGATAAGACAACTATGGCGACAAGGTCTGCCTTTTTTCTCTGTTTTTATTACGAAACCTTTTCTGTCTGGAATGAGATGACTTGTTGGCGATTTTGAGGAAGGTGAGATATTTTTCTCTGGTGACGAAGGGGCGATTTCTTTCTCGCTGATCGGTGCGAGGTCCGGGAAATTTCAGCATAGGCTTTACTCCTTGCCGGTAAATTTGCCAGTCATTATAGTAAAGGCGAAGAAAGTACAAGCGAAAAAAAAGGATCTTCAAAAAAATTCCGAAACAATTTATTATAAAAGTTCGGGCGCGTCCCTTGCGGTGCAAGGGTCGGTCTTTTACGGACTCGCGGAGTCCCGCTCGGTCCTTCGGACCGGCTTCGCCGTCCTGCAAAGACCTCGCGCGTTAGTTAAAAAGAAAATTAAGGAATAGGGAGCCCTAATTCTTTTTTGATTAATTCATATACCTGGGCATGAGTCGAATGATGGATCTTCTTGCTCTGGCAGCTTGTTATCAAAAATTCCTTCACTTTCGTCTTATCGTTAGGGTAACGACCGGCAACATAGTTGATCTCATGCTCTTGTCCGCAATTGAATAATTCATGATCTGAAGGCATTTTACTCACCTCATAATGTGTTTAAAACGTCATGACTTTTGAACATTTAAAACGAACGGTCAATAAGATTTCGAGCGGATATAGATTGAATATTCTTTATTTTTAAGAAACTGCATAACGTTTTAAATCAATTCTAAGTTGGGAGTCGGCCTTTTCTACGAATTAAATATTTATATTCCGAAATATCTTAGTTCAAAATCATCCGGTTCAAATGCCTCCACTTTAGGGATTAAGAATATAGAGTCTGAGTCACAAGGGAGGATAAGTAAGGAAGTATATAAATGTTCAATGTCTTTTTTTCTATAATAGACGGAGCTTGAACAGGCTCCATTGCAGCCTAGATAGTTTGTGTAATTTGAGATATTGAGTTGAATTACGTCGCTCGGATCGCTTTCGTCCAGGCATTTTACGAATCTAATCAAAGAGGCATTTGAGATTTTATCTAGAGCTTCTTTTCGAGGGATTAGGTTTGTTTGTAGATTGGCTTCGATGTCGATCAAGATGCAGTTTGATAGGAGGAAGAAAAGGCCATACGTTAGGTGAAATTTGAGAATATATTTAATAACGGAAAATGAATTCATTTTCCATAAATAACCGAGATCAATTTTCATTTTGACAAATTCACTTGACACAATATTGAAATACTTCGTTCTTATTCCAAGAAATAAATGAAGTCATGTTTCTTTCTTATTGATGATGAAACACATTATATTATTCATTTCTATTAGTCTGCTAAATTCCTGTGAAATTAGAGAGAGTAAATTGATCTCTGATGATCCTAACTCGGGAATTTTGGTCTTACGTTTAATTGATAATTCTGAAGATAAAGAGTGGTCTCAAATAAAAATCCGGACAGGCTGTTTTCAGGAAACGTATAATGAAGATATATTAGAAAATGAATGTTTGGGAGAAGAATTATTTAGCCAGGCAAGTATAGGCATAGAAAACCGGTTAGAATTTAAAATAAGACCTGGGAAATATTCCGGAAGGATTGTAATTCAGGAAGAAACTTTTTTTTCAGGAAAGACGGTGATTTCTATTGGTCTGTTTAATGAAAAATTTACTCCTCAAAAAAATTGTGATTACCTTTCGAAGAAGATTAACGGGATCACTGCAGATATTTCTCAATGTCCAAATATTATAATCCAATCAGGTAAAAGAACTATTATTGATTTGATTGTAACTAATGAGAAAGAGTCATATTTTTGGAGAGCATTTTGGTCAGGCTTCTTTTCAAGAGGGCTTTCGGCAGGGAGCCGCCAATTTTCCATCAATCATTCTAAATTTATAATGCTCAATGAATAGTTTATGAAATTTTACCCAGCATTTATTAAAAATTGCGCTCCCTGTTAAAATTAGTGGGGATTAATGATAGTCGCTGAATCACGAAATGGGCTTCGAGAATAAGATCTTAGGTATTTATTAAAAAAGAGGAACTGAATGAACATAAGCTTAAAAAACAGAATTCTATTATCTTCAGTTTTAATACTACTTTCCTGTTCCCGAGAACCCTACATAAAACAAATTCCGGCAATTTCTCCTGGAAAAGAAGTAACCCTGAAAATTGATTTTGATAATTCTTTAATGCCAGAATACGGAGAAATGGTGATAACTAAGTTTTGTTTGGGGAGGACTGAGCAAGACTTGGACAGGAATTGTGAGATAGATCCAATCATAAGTTATTATCCTGTTAAATCAAAAGAACCAATGCGTTTAATAATTCCGGAAGGTTACTATCCATATGGGAAAATGACATTTTGGGCGAGGAGCTCCTCCTTCGGCTCTCGGAGTTCGATGGCAGTAGCTTATTTTTCAAAGGATTTTGAAAAGACTTTAGATAAGAAAGATTGCAAATTAAAAGGAGTCTCCTTAGAAGGAAGTGTAAGCATTTTGCGATATAATTGTAAAGGGCTGATATTTAGGAGCAAAGAAGTTCACCTAGTAACATTTCGAGTAGTTGATGAATCCTATATGGATGGGTTAATACTATATACTGCTTTTACTCCTATTCCTTTAGGCGGAGATTATCAAGCCGCTGAAATTAGCTATTCGATACAGAAATAATAAGAGCGATTGCTATATATTTTTCCGAATACGTATTAGCTCCTAACCATCTGTACTTTTAACTTAATCGCCTTCTTAGACTTAGTCGATTTTTTCTTAGAAAGAGAAAGTTTAGAGTAAGTCATCTCTAAAGAATCGGTAACATCTTCCCAGGTGCAGGAAGCGGCGATCTTTCTTGCGGCGAGACCAAGTCTGGCTGCTAACTTTTTATTCTCCGCTAAGAGGCAGGACTGTTCTATAAATTCTTCTTCTTTGTCGAAACCGCAGAGCAGGGCTGACTTGCCGTGTTTGAGATGTTGGTTGGCGGCCGCGTAGTTATAGGCAACGATCGGAAGTCCGGATGCCATTGCTTCTACGATCACGTTCCCGAAAGTTTCTGTGAGACTTGGGAATAAGAATAGATCGCCGGTCGCGTAATGTTCTGCCAGTTCTTTTCCTTTTCTCATTCCTCTGAATATAAAATCAGGATTTTCCTTTTGTAGTTTTTCTTTAGAAGGTCCGTCCCCCACTAAGATCAATTTTGCATTCGGAACTCTGGATTGGAGCCTGCGGAATGTTCTTACTAATAGATCTAAATTTTTTTCCGGAGCTAATCTTCCTACGTATAGAACTCCAAGTTCGGAAGGTTTTAATCCCCATTCCGTCTTTAATTTCGTATTTCTACGAGCAGGATGGAATAGATCCGAATCGATCCCTCTGGAAACCACTTGCACATTCGTGTATCCTTGTTCTGTTAACTGTTCTCTGATCTGAGCAGTCGGGACCAAGGTCATCTGTGTTCTATTATGAAGCCCTTTTAAGTAATTATGGACCAGTTTTCCTGCGAACCCGAATTTATAATATTTCGCGTATGCGTGGAAATTCGTTCTAAAATCGCTGATGATAGGAATTCCGACATGTCTGGCCGCCCTGACTGCCGACCAGCCTAGAGGACCTTCCGTAACAACATGTACTATATCAGGTTTTTCTAATTCGATTAATCTGCGGAGAAGGTATTTTTCAGGAAATCCGAATCTTAGATCTTCGTATAAAGGGATTTTTGCCCCTCTTACCAAGACTTCTCTGTAGTTATTGTTTGCTGTGGCATAGTCGTTATGCCCTTGTTTTGGACGGACCAGAATGACCTCGTGACCTCTTTGTAAAAGATCTCCCAGCATTCTATGAAGCGTTTTGGCGACTCCGTTGATTTCCGGAGGAAATGTTTCGGTCACCACTAAAATTCGAAAGGGACCTGCTTTAGGATAAGAACTTATATATGTCGATGGAAGCATCGACTTTTGATCATCTTAAATTTTTGTATCTACTACGTGAAGAGAGCGTTACTTTTTCATTACAGAGTGCGGACCAAAGTACAGATTATTGTTCGATCCCGGTGGCGAATGCTTTTCTCAAAAGCCTTCCACAGTACACCGATTCCGCATAAGCTAAGCCGGATGTGGAATATCTGGAGATAATCCCATAAGTAGTGACTGTCGGATCTATCCAGGGATAAAATCCGAACTTGCCGGGACTACTGAAAGCGGAATCATTTCCGGAAGAATCTTCTACCCAATGCCCGTAAGAATAATGTACATCTTCAAAAACAAAAGGTGAATACTTAGCTTGCGCCGGATGCGCAGAAGGTAATGTAGGCACCAAGTCCGCGCCTAAATAAGTTCGGATCGTTAAATTGGAATTTAAGATCCTTCTTAAGAATTGTGCATAAACGGAGGCGGAAGTCCGAACTCCTCCCGCAGGCTGGGGAACTGCATAATCAATTCCGGGATTCGATCCTCCGAATAATGTATTCCCTATCTCCGTTGCTAATTGGGCACGAGTGTAATTTGTAAGTGCCGGAGTTAAACCGCTCGGATTCAAGGCGGCATACGCCTGGAAGTGTGCCCCGTTATAATAAAAATAATTTAGATCAACTGAATTATAGTAATTATTATTGTTTGTTCCATCTCTTCCCGGGCCGTTAGTGAAACATGAATTTACTGTAAGAGCCAAGTTACACTTGTTATCATCCAGGTTATCGTAGCCGGATCTCATTCTGAGATAGGATTGTTCTATCGTTGTTGGAGTTCCAACTTTCTGCAAAACATAAGCTCCCCAGATCCATTTAGAAGCGGAAGCGATCAAAAGAACTGTGGATCCATTCACAGAACCGTTTACGGAAGAATATCCATAAGCACCGTTTACATCTCCTATCTCCCAATAAAAAGCACCTAGTTTAGTACAAGTGGAGTTTTTCGTTGCAGTAGCTTCTACCGCATCTAGTTGGGATTGTTTTGTGGAATCTACTACGGTAAATTCCGCCGGGACTTGTATATTCGATAATGCTAATGTAGATATTAGGGAAGAAAGTGGATCTTCGCTGGGCGGAGGAGGGCAGGCAAATAAAAGGGAAACAGGCAGAAGATACAAATAATTTCGCATATAACTCTCTAACTCAATTCGACGTTATCATCCTAGGATAACTGCCGAGTTTAATTGATTTTTCGCTTAAGTTGATTTATTTTTTCTTTTTTGGTTTAGCTGCCGGCGGAGGATTACGCAGCTCATTCAATTTGTCAGTCAGCCATTTTTCGGACTCTATTTCTTTTCCGTCAGGGAATTTGATCTTATACGGAGTCCCTGTGATTGAAGACTTGCTTGCTAACCCTTTGATAAAATCTTCAGTGCTGCTTATCTTACTTTTGGCTGCATCGTATTTTCTAAGTAAGTGAGCCTTTGCCTCATCCAACTTATGTTCCGAACCGTTTCTTATAAAAACACAACCCTTGCAAGAATCTAAGGAAGAAACCAATGTTTTGATCTCTTCCTCCGGCTCTGCTCCGAAAACAAAACTGAAAAAAGAGAATAGAAGAATGGATGAGATTTTTTTCATAGATCGTCACGGAGAATTAAATTGGGTCTGCTTACTTATGGCAACCAAGTATTCGAAATTCTATAATTTTCTTAGGTTCCTTTTTTTCGTGACCGTAAAGATCCACTTCACGTATTATTCCTAAAAGGAAGACTTGGGTGAAAAAATTCGTCTTATTTTGTATATTCTTCTTTGGGTTTACCTCCCTTTATTCTCAAGAACAGACGGCTTCTCCAGAAACAAAAGATAGATCTCGTTGGGATTTGGTTTGGAGAAGTGCCGTTCTTCCAGGTTGGGGACTTCTTCATGCAAAAGAATACAGAAAAGCTAGATTAACTATGGTGATCACTTCTGTCTTAGTTCTTTCTGAATTGAAAGGGCATAAAGAAGAAGTGGAAAAAAAAGAAGAGTTCGAAAATGCCAGGAACCTATTTCTTGTGTATTCTAATTTTTATCCTCAACCTGATCCTGGGATGGTTACTTTGCTAGCAAATTACCAACATAGTAAACGTGATGATCTGGAAGGAGTTCGTAATAGGAATGATCTGAGATTGGGACTTTTAGGTGCAAAATATATTCTTCAATTGGCTTATACGTATTGGAGAGGGATCCAGTGGGAAGGAGATAATTCTGCAGGATTTGATTTTAATATTCGAACTTACGCGCAATCAGATGCAAGAGACCAAGTCAGAGATCCATTCGGAATGGATTTAAGTTATAAATTTTATTTTTAGGACCTTCGTCTTGCCCTTCTATTTAATATCAGGAGAAAATCTTTGCCATTGTTTTCCTTCTTTCCAGACCTGAAATTCTCCGGGTAAAAACTGGGTCCAAATTTCATTTTGGGTCAAAGGACTTGTGGCTAATACTGTAACTATATCTTTTGGATTCGTATGTTTACTAAAATCTATACTTAGATCCGCATCTATTAGTTTGGCTTCCCCGAATGGAGCATGTCTCGTGATATAAACTAACTTTGTGGAACAGTATGCGTATAAATATTTGGAATCCGAAATTAGGATATTCGAAACTCCTTTTTTGCCAAGTCTGGACAATAGTTTTCGGATCTCTCGGGCGAGTAGAGTTTCATTCTTTGGTCTACTTTTAAACTTCTTCTTTAATTCGGAAAGCACCCAACAAAAAGCATATTCGCTGTCCGTGGTCCCGACGGGTGCAAAATCTTTTAACGGTTCCTTCTTCACTCCTTTCAATTGTCCGTTATGAGCGAATGTCCAATAATAACCCCAGAGTTCTCGAACGAATGGATGAGTGTTTTTCAGATCCACCTTACCACGATTTGCCTTTCGGATATGTGAAATGACTAAATTACTTTTGATGGGGAATGTGCGGACTAGTTCCGCGAGCTGTGAATCTGCACTTGCCTGAGGATCTTGAAAGACTCTGCAGCCTTTGCCTTCATAAAATGCGATCCCCCACCCATCTTTATGTGGTCCTGTTTTTCCACCTCTTTGGACAAGACCGGTGAAACTGAAGCATATATCTGTAGGAACATTTGCGCTCATTCCCAAAAGTTCACACATTCTGGACCTCCTCCGTTATATTGGAATAATTGTCGCTAAGACGAATTGTCCTTGTCCAGGACTTTTTTCCTAAAAAGAAATGGCGGAACTCTTGCAGAATTCGAGCCAGAACCCCAATTTGATCGGGTGATTCTTCATATCGACACGGAAACCGGCTGGAGAGGAGGAGAAAGGCAACTTTTTCTTCTCGCAGAAGGTTTAAAAAAACACAAAATCCCTCAGCTCATTCTTTGTAAACCAGGCTCTGCATTAGAGACTCGTGCAAACGATGTTGGACTTCCAACAGTTACTCTCCCTTTAAAAGGAGAATGGGACTTCGGTTCCGTAAAGGCACTCCAAGAACTCATCGTATCTAAAGGGATCAAACTGATCCATGCTCATACTGCAAAGGCACATTCTATCGCTTGGATGGCGAAAGCAAAACATCCTCAAGTGAAACTTGTAGTTTCCAGAAGAGTGGATTTTAGACTTAGAAAGAATTGGTTCAGTAAACGTAAGTATGTTTCCGACAGAGTGGATCTTTATTTAAGTGTTTCGAATCGTATTCGTGAAATTCTGATCATGGATGGAATCGATCCTGCTAAAGTTGTGACCGTATACAGCGGGATCGATCTAGGCGTTTCCAAAAAAGCGAGTGATATATCATATCTTAGAAAAGAATTCAATCTTTCTAAAGATGATTTGATCATAGGAAATATCGCTGCGTTAGTCGATCATAAGGACCAAAAAACATTACTGGATGCTTTGTCCAAAGTGGAGACGGATAAAAAGTATAAGGTCCTAATCGTGGGCGAAGGCGAACTCAGAAAGGAACTGGAGAAGATCGCTTCCGAAAAAAGACTTTTGGATAAAGTGGTCTTTACAGGATTCAGAACGGATATCTCAGAACTTCTTTCCTTATTCGATATCTTCACGTTAACTTCCAAAGAAGAAGGACTCGGGACTTCCGTTTTAGACGCGATGGCATCCGGCTTGCCGATCGTAGCAACAAACGGTGGTGGCATCGCGGAAATGTTAACGGAAGGCAAAGGTGCATTCGTTTCTCAAGTAGGAGATTCGACTTCTCTTGCTTCTTCTTATAAAACTTTATTAGAAGATCCTAAAATTCGAAAATCTATGGGAGCATTTAATAAAGAATCCGTAAAAAGATTCTCCGTTAAAAATACCATCAAGAAAACCGAACTAGCGTATTATAGTTTATTAGGCGAAGAAATTTATTCCAGCTCGAAAGGAAAATCCGGGGAAGCAGCATGAAAAAATTACTCATAGTAGACGGTCACGCGTTCGCATTCAGAGCATATTATGCTTTTGCAGCTTCTAACCTGAAAAATTCCAAAACAGGACAACCGAGCGGTGCAGTCTTCGGGTTTTTTAGAATGTTATTCAAACTTTTCGAAGATTATTCTCCCACTCATGTGGCGATGACATTCGACCCTGGCGGTCCCTTGGAAAGAGGTGCTACATTTGCAGAATATAAGGCAAATCGTAAACCTATGCCGGAAGATCTTCGTCCTCAATTGAACGAGATCATGGAAACCTTAAAGGTTCTGGGTTTTAGGATCCTGAAGATAGAAAAACATGAGGCGGACGATATTATCGGAACACTTGCGGAAAATTATAAATCTTCTGCAAAAGAGATACTGATCTTCTCCGGGGATAAGGACTTATACCAATTATTAGAAAAAAAGAATATTAAAATGCTCAGAGGTAAAAAGGGAGTCACTGAATTTGTGGAAATCGACTCCTCCTGGGTAAAAGAAGAACTAGGTGTGGACGTAAAACAGATCCCTGACTATATGGGGATCGTTGGAGATACTTCTGATAATATTCCTGGTGTAAAAGGGATCGGAGAGAAGGGCGCCACTAAGCTGATCCAAGAATATAAAAACTTGGAAGGGATCTATAAAAATATAGAGAAGATCAAAAATCCAGGCTTAAAAAACAAACTGATCGAACACAAAGACAACGCGTTTATGTCCAGACAATTGGCTACGATCAAAAGAGATTTGGACCTTGGGATCAAGGATGATGATCTTAAACTTCCGGATTATGCTTCCGACGAAGGTATCCGTTATCTAAAGAACCAGGGATATAATGTTCTATCCCGTGACTTAGCTAAATCAGTAGGAAAAGAACCTCCTAAAGATGAACCGGAAGAATCTGCTTCAGGATCTGAAAAAGGTCCGGCGGCCAAAAAAGGAATTTATAAACGAGTAGAAAGTATAGAAGAATTAACCAAACTCGCAAGAGCCTGGAAAAAATCTCCCATCCTTTCTGTGGATACGGAAACCACGTCTCAATACGCTTTTGATGCGGAACTTTTAGGGATCTCTTTGTGTAACCAAGAAGGAACCGGTTTTTATATCCCGGTCACTCATACACAAGAGGGTTTATTCACCAATAAAGATCAACTTCTTCCTTTGGATCAGGTCCGAGAAATATTGGGACCAGTATTAGCAGATCCGAATATTCCAAAAGTTGGTCAGAATATTAAATACGATCTGATCGTTCTCCAAAACCACGGATTCGAAGTGGCAAATATCGTTTTTGATACTATGATCGTGGCCTATATTCTGGCGCCTGAAAGCCGCAGATTTAATATGGACGATCTTGCAGAAGATCTTCTGAATTATAAAACGATCACTTATGCGGAACTCGTAGGAACAGGTAAGAATAAAAAAAATCTTTGGGAAGTGGATCTGGACAAGGTCTCCGAATACGCGGCGGAAGACGCGGATATTACTTTAAGATTATATAATGTTCTTCGCAAATCCTTAAAACAATCCGGTTTAGAGAGTGTGTTCAAGGATATTGATCTACCTTTGATCCCTGTTTTAACTCAAATGGAGAAGGCGGGAATCGCAGTAGATTCGAAATATTTTGCAGAACTTTCCAAAGATTTTCAGAGAGAAGTAAAAGATCTGGAAAAAGGGATCTATAGGGCTGCAGGAAAAGAATTCAATATCGCTTCTACAAAAGAACTCCAAAAGATATTATTCGATGAGCTTCAGTTGAGAGTTGTTAAAAAGACCCAAACGGGCTATTCCACAGACCATGAGGTTTTGGAAGAATTGCTCGGAGAACATCCGATCATCGAAAAACTTTTGGATTATAGGAAATATACGAAGTTGATCTCTACTTATGTGGACACTCTTCCTAGTATGGCTTCTCCTAAAGATCAAAGAATTCACACCAGCTATAATATGACGATCGCTGCGACAGGAAGACTTTCTTCTACGGATCCGAACCTGCAAAATATTCCGATCCGAGAAAAAGAAGGAAGGCTGATCCGAAAAGGATTTATTTCCGGTCATAAGGATTTTGAGATCTTAAGTTTGGACTATTCTCAGATAGAACTCCGGATCATGGCACATATTTCTAAAGATCCTGCTATGATGGATGCCTATAAAAAAGGCATCGATATCCATAAAAGAACTGCCGCTGCAATCTACGGAGTTCCGGAAGATCTGGTCAGTCCTGAAATGAGGGATAAGGCGAAAGTAGTTAACTTTTCCGTAATATATGGAGTCACCCCTTACGGTCTTAGCCGGAATCTCAGAATTCCAAGGGATGAGGCTAAAAGTTTTATAGATAGATATCTAACTCAGTATCCAGGTGTCCAAAAGTATATGGATGATACGATCGCCTTCTGTGAAGAGAAAGGTTATGTGGAGACCATGAAAGGAAGAAGGAGACCTGTTCCGGATATTACATCCACTCATCGTCAGGCAAAAGAGGGAGCCAAAAGGGTAGCGATCAACACTCCTATCCAAGGTACTTGTGCCGATATGATCAAGATTGCGATGATCCAGATCCAAGAAGAGATCGAAAAAAGAAAATGGAAATCCAAACTTCTACTCCAAGTACATGACGAATTGGTATTTGAAGTCTATAAATCGGAAAAAGACGAGTTCCTGAAGGTTTGCAAGAGCCTAATGGAGAATGCACTTCCTCTGGATGTTCCGATCAAGGTAGAAGGAAAATTCGGGCAAAACTGGGACGAGGCTCATTGAAATACTATATTTATATATAGTATTTCTGGGTATTTTCGCACATAAGACTTGTCATATATCGTATATTTCTATAAAATATGATATATGGTATCCTTTCATCCTGAGATTCCTTACGATTTGCCTGAGCTTCCTCCGGCTTTGGACTTGGAGGCTCCGAACTTTCTAAAACTGATCGCGAAAGCTAGGACGGAACTTGGAGAATTGAAAGGTTTCGCATCCGCGTTACCAAATCCGATGCTATTACTTTCCCCGGCCATTATTAAAGAGTCTGTAGCCAGCTCGAATATAGAGAATATTAATACCACCGTTTCTCATGTTTTGCAGCAGTCTCTATTTCCGGAATATGAAAGGAACGACTATGATAAGGAAGTTTTAAGATATAGAAATGCAGTGGAATTAGGTTTTTATGAATTAAGGCGTTTTCCAATTTCATATAGACTGATCGAAAAAGTTCATAAGGAACTGATGTCCGGCAAGGAATCCGGATTTCGAAAATTGCAGAATAAGATCGTAAACTCCAATACTGGAGAACCGATTTACACACCACCTATAGCTTCTAAAATTCCGGAATTGCTCTCAAATCTGGAAAGGTTCCTGAACGAAGACAAAGACGGGATCGACCCTTTGTTAAAGTGTGCGATCTCACATTACCAATTCGAAGCAATCCATCCTTTTTTAGACGGGAACGGGCGTACAGGAAGGATCTTAATGGTACTGTATCTAATTCAGACTAAGATACTTTCACTGCCGATCCTTTATATAAGCGGTTATATTAATAATAATAGATCGAAATATTATGAATTACTTTCCGACGTTTCTCGGAATGGAAATTGGGAACAGTTTCTGGAATTCATGTTGAACGCTTTTTATCTACAGGCAAGATCCACTAAAAATCTATTGTTTAAGATAATTGAGCTCTATCAAACATACAAAACTGAAATTTCTGCGGATCGTCCTAAGTTGGCAAAAAGCGGGATAGTGGAAGCTATGTTTTCTTCACCAGTACTTTCGCCTGTTAGTTTGGCTGAGCGTATTAACGTTCATTATACCACTGCTACACGGTATTTAGCGGAACTTAAAGATGCGAAGTATTTAGTGGATATGAATTATGGAAAATATCATCTATTCATAAATAAAGTCTTGTTGGATCTTCTACAAGAAGACAGCTTTTCGGATGGATCGGAATAGTTAGGATCCTTTTAAGATTAATCTTATCGAAAATCCGATATGATTCGATTTTTGAGTTGTTTGAGAGAGATTTTCTCTTAAAATTCGGCCTCTTAGGGAGAACTTAATGGAAAACTCTTATTCCAGAAAAAAGTTCCTGAAACTTTTAGCGTTATTCGCCGCAGGTATAGGTCTTTCGGAGAATTTGATCTCTCCGTTATTCTCCCAAACGTCCGGAGCTTCTAAAATGTTAAAACGTAAGATCCCAAAAACTGGAGAAGAAATTCCTGCAATCGGTTTAGGCACTTGGCAGACTTTAGATGTGGATCCGGATCCTTCTTCTTTGGCTCCTTTAAAAGAAGTTTTGTCGGAGTTCCTACATACCGGCGGAGGTGTAGTGGATTCTTCTCCCATGTATGGTCGCTCCGAGGAAATTTTCGGGATCTTATCCAAGGATTTTTCAGACGCGGAGAAAAAGAAATTTTTCTTAGCCACAAAAGTTTGGATCAGGGGAGAAGCAGCCGGAAAATCACAGATAGAATCTTCTTTCAAAAAAATGAAAGCTGAGAAAATCGATCTATTCCAAATCCATAATTTACTAGACACTCAAACTCATCTTAAAACATTAAGAGGCCTGAAAGAAAAAGGAAAGATCCGTTATATAGGTCTGACCCATTTTACTACTTCAGCATTTTCCGAAATGGAAAGAATTTCCGAAAAAGAAAAACCCGATTTCTTGCAGATACCGTATTCTATCCAAACAAGAGAAGCGGAGAATCGAATTTTACCTTTTGCACAAGAACATGGAATTGCAGTTTTGATCAATCGTCCTTTCGAAGAAGGTGGACTTTTTAGAAATACAAAAGGTAAAACATTGCCTGAGTATTTTAAAGAATGGGATTGTAATTCATTCGCGCAGGCTTTCTTGAAATATATTCTTTCTCATCCGGCAGTGACTTGTGCGATCCCTGCTACTTCTAAGATCTCTCATCTCAAAGATAATATGGGCGCAGGGCTTGGTAGATTTCCGGAAGGCAAAGAAAGAAAAGTTTTTCTATCCAACCTTCTAGACGCAATGGATTGAAATTTCCTCCTCGTTATTGATTTTACACTTCCCATTCCGAAAGCAGGGAGTACAATATTGCTCCTTCTGGAGGAGTCTATGTCGGAACCGCTTTGGAGAACCCACCCTTTGGCCTGGAAGGCATCGGGGGCTTTCTTTGAATGGAAAAAAAGGAAACTATTCTATCGGATAGGTGGAGAAGGAGAAGCACTTCTTCTTTTACATGGATTTCCCACTTCTTCCTGGGACTGGAAAGATGTATGGGAAACTCTTACTCATCAGTACAAAGTTCTGACCTTAGATTATCTAGGCTTCGGTTTTTCTGAAAAACCTAAAGACGGACATTATTCTATTTTTGAATACGCGGACCAGGCTGAGTTCTTCCTACAAGAGCAAGGTATCAAAAAGGTGCATATTCTCGCTCACGATCTGGGAGATACGGTTGCACAAGAATTGGTCGCAAGGTTCAGGGAAAAATTATCCGGGCAGAGGATAGGCGGTCCAGACTTGGAGTCGGTGTTCTTCTTAAATGGTGGGATCTTTCCGGAAACCCATAGGCCTAGAGCAGTACAGAAATTATTGAACGGTCCACTCGGATTTTTATTCTCCCGTTTAGTGAACAAGACATCCTTCCAAAAAAGTTTTTCAGAAGTATTCGGGCCGAATACTAAACCTGCTCAAGAGGAGTTGGATGGTTATTGGGAATGTGTAAACAACGGAGGGGGGAAGTTGATCTATCACAAGTTGATAAGATACATGAGAGAAAGAAAAATTTTCAGAGATAGATGGGTGGGAGCAATACTCGACTGTCCAATTCCTTATGCGTTGGCAGATGGTCTGGAAGATCCGGTCAGCGGCAAACACGTGGTGGATCGACTCCGAGAAATGAGACCTGATGCGAAAGTGTACGAACTCCCAGGCATAGGACATTATCCTCAGACAGAAGCTGCAGACCAGGTTTTGAAAGCGTACTCAAACTTCAGATCTAATCTTTGATATTTCTCAGATAGTTTGGTGACCGGATTTATTTCCTTGAAAAAAGGAAGAAACCTGCCAGACTGTAAAGAAAGCGAAAGATTAGATGGGTAAGGTTGCATACAATAATCCGCGTTTTTTTGATTTTGTATACGACGACTTTTTATGTGCGGCGGTGGACTCTCACGTCGCTCAATCCGGAGTTCTATTTCACTCTTTGACCAAAGAAAGTGTTTGGGAGCTTTTCGAGATCACTGGGGTTCTGGCAGAACTCAAAAAAAGAGGATACGATTCCTTCCAATTGGATCTTTCCGGAAGTGATGATACCTACCAAAAATTAATTCTCACTTACCAGAACGAAATTTTAGTACATCTACGTTTGAGCATCCAAGAATATAGGATACGTCTCAACGATTACTTCTTCAAAGAAAAATATCTGGTTGTGAATTGGCTCCAGACACGTCATCCGAAACAGGTAGGAAGGGATTCCGCTCGTTTGTACCCGGGACAAGATGTTCCAGGTCTTGGGATCTTTACCGAGATGGCCGACCTGATCGGATTTCTGATCATCTCACTTAGATTGAATGGAGCCGTGATACGTCCCGAATATTTTCATGATGCTGTACTCTTCTCCCGTAAATTCCATTTTTTAGAAGCGGACTCAAAAGCGCTCTATCAAGCTTTAAGAACCGCATTTCCGAAACATTCTATCCGAGCCATCTCCACTCTTTTACAACATGGAAAGATCGTGGATGCAAAACGAGGAGTGATAGAATGGAAACCGATCGAGATGATCTTCTTCTTAGAAAAATCTTTGAACTTCTTCGTATTCAATCGCAAGTTTGAGAAGAAGGTTTCCAAGATACTTTCTACCTACAAACTCTCTCTGGTAGAGGGTGCAGAGGTAGAGTTGGGACTAAATACTTAGCACTATTTTGAACGAGTGTTACGCGATTATTTTTCGGTAGAAAACCGTTTTCTTCTCCCGTCTTATCCATTTATACTATAGGTTTGGCCATTATTCTAGTATCCGGAGGGTCCTCGGATGGAGAAAAGAAAACAGGTGAGGGTAGTACCTTTCCCTAAACAACCAGTTCAACTCCAATTGATGGGAAACGGTTTTTTAGACATTCTTGTCGCCCAGGACGTCAGCGAGGGAGGGATCGCGGTTCGAGTTCCTCATAAATTCGATGGATGTGATATACATTCCAGCGTGGAAATAGTGGTTTCTCTGCCCGGATACAAACCATTTAAAGCATTAGGTAAGATCAAACACTTGAGTGCTTCCAAGGAAGCACAGGGTCTTTTCGGGCTCCAATTCACCCAAATCGACGTAAAAGGGAAGGAATTCCTGCTCGATTATGTCAAAAAACTAGCCTCACTCCGCAGAATGGCAGGATAATCGACCAAGTCCAGTCATCGGAATTTCTTTCCAGCGTAATCCGACTGTAACCATTTAGGATGATAGATAGAAGCATCCTAACAAGGAAAAGAAGGACGACAATGGGATCAGGAACAGTCCAAAAAAAGCAAAAATTAGAACGTAAGCTTGAAGTAAGGATCGCAGAGAACCAACTCGAGATCGAAAGAACTTTAGCTCTTCGTTATGACGTATTCAATCTGGAGCTTGGAGAAGGTTTACCTCAATCCGCTGCTACACGTAAAGACAGAGACGAGTATGATTTATTTTGCGACCACCTTATCGTAGTAGATAAGAACAGAAATGATATGATCGTCGGAACTTATCGTATCCTACGAAGAAGTGTCGCTAAGGCAAACCTCGGATTTTACTCCGACAACGAATTCGATATTACTAAAATTTACGAATTAGAAAGAGAACCTGCAGAGATCGGACGCAGCTGCGTTCATCCTGAATACAGAGACGGATCCGTAATTTCTCTTCTTTGGGGCGGACTCGCTCAATATATGAAGAAGAACAATATCGGATACCTTTTCGGTTGCGGTTCCGTTCACAGCACCGATGCACAATCTGCAAACGATGTTTACGCGTTTTTGAAAGATAAACAAGCTCTTGCTGGAGAAGCTTTCGACGTAAAACCTCTTCCTGGATTCGAAATGCCTGGTTTCGACCAGAACTATTCTCCGGAAGATATGAAAGAAGTTTCTAGAAGGATCCCTGCATTAATTAAAGGGTATATTAGAGCAGGATCGACGATCTGCGGAATTCCTGCATTGGACTCCGTTTTCAAGACTACTGACTTCTTTATCATCTTCGATATCAAAGACATCGAAGCAAGATACAGCAAACATTACTTAGAGTAGAACTTAGGGCTCCCTGAGTTTTCTTAAGGACGGGTCTCATAGAGGCCCGTTTTTGTTTTTAGCCCCTTTTCGGCACCTAAATACGGACCGATACACCTTGACCGTATGAGCTTCTCCTTTTTTTCTATACTAAATTAATTCTAAACAAGCGAAAGCCCAGTTTGGGTGACTCATGAATCAAATCGATTTCCAACATCCCTCTTTTAAGGACCAGATCCGATTTTATGTATTGGTATTTCTGTCCTTTTTGGTCATGAGCGTAGGTTATTATTTAGGGATTTCTTCTTATATTCTTGGTTGGTTCGCTTTCTGTATCTCCGCGTTTTCAGTAGCGGGCAACGATGCAGTCCAAACCGTAGGGACATTTATAGAAAGTAAAAAGTCGGTGCACTGGTTCCCGAAACTTGCAGCATTGGGTGGGCTTCTTGCTTTAGTGTTCGGATACGCTTGGTGGTCTGCAAGCGGAGAAGTTCATTTTCACAGACTGGATAATTTTACTCCTCCCGCAGAATATAATTTTCTGCAGCTCATCGCACCTATCGTTCTAGTCATCATCACTCGGCTGAAATCTCCGATCTCCACTACGTTTTTGATCCTGGGATTATTCGGCGGACAGAATATAGAGAAGATGCTGACCAAATCCTTTTTAGGATACATGATCGCATTCATCACTGCTCTGGTGGTCTGGGGAATTTTAGTAAAAGTAGATCCTAAAGAATATTATGACGATCATATGCCCGATCCAAGAACCGAAAGAAAATGGGCGATCTTACAATGGTTCTCCACTTTATTTTTATGGGCCGCTTGGCTGGCGCAAGACGCTGCCAATATAGTCATATATCTTCCTAGACAATTGAATTGGATGGAACTTGTTGGAGCGGTCTCTATTCTGATCGGTGCTCTTGGTATCATATTATATACCAACGGCGGGACGATCCAAGAGATTGTTACGGAGAAGTCCGACATCCAATGGTCCAAGGCGGCCACTATCGTAGATCTGGTATATGCTAGTATTTTAATATTCTTCCAGAAGATCAGCAATATGCCTATGTCCACCACTTGGGTATTCCTCGGAATGCTTGCGGGAAGAGAGATCGTGTTAAATTTCCTTACCTACAGGGACGCTCCTTATTTGGAGACATTCCGCAAAGTAGGTAAGGATGTTCTTCTTGCGTCTATAGGAATTGCAGTGAGTATTTTTATATTCTTACTCGCTTCTCAGTTTTATCCCGAAAAGACTTCCTTTATTCCTAGATTCTTAAAGTAATCTAAACTTATACTGCATTTTCTATTCTATAGATACATGCTTTCGAAATAGCGGTGCTATCGATTAGATATGCTCTGCAATCTTTCGCCCAACGATCGAATTGATCTGTTTGTTTTAGTTTGGCTACGGCTTTCTCATACAACATACTGCATAGATATCTTGAAGTGATGATCATTAGATTTTCCGCGACCCTTTCTTTGGCCTGATCGTCTTCGATTGATTTGAATTTCGAAATTGCGTCTTCGAAGATTTGAGATTGTTCATTTAGATATTTAGAAGGTGATTCAACCTCTGCTTTGATAGATTCTAGATATTTTTTGAAATTTCCTTCTCCACTCATTCCGGCTACAATCGCACCGACTGCAATTCGAACATGGATCTGGCTTGTTCCTTCGTAGATCGTATTGATCCGGGAGTCGCGAAATATTCTGGCTACATCGTAATCTTCCGTATAACCTGCTCCACCGTGGATTTGGATTGCAAGACCTGCACATTTATGTCCTTCTTCCGAACAATAATATTTAGAGATAGGAGTAAGTACTGTGGCAAGATTTCCCCATTTTTTGACTCTTTCGTCTTTGCGGATCTCTCTATCTTCTTTATTCGCTTTTTCCAAACGGATTTGATGATGCTGGTACATATCCACAACTCGAGCGGTTTCAAATGTGAGAAGTCTCATCGCATTCACTTCTCTTTGGATTTTATGAAGCATTTCTGCTACTGCTGGAATTTGTTCGATCGGTCTTCCGAACTGTTGTCTTTCTTCCGCATACTTTCGGGATTCATAATATGCTCCGGTTGCACTTCCTGGACCACAAGCCGCACTGCCTAGTCTCATGAAGTTTGTCATACCGGTAGTGTATCTAGTAAGGCCGAGACCTTCTTGCCCTAAGAGTTCACCATGGCTATTCTCATATACGATTTCGCAGGTAGGAGATGCATGGATTCCCATTTTTGTTTCGATTCCTGCAACAGTTACATCTTCACTTTTTACCAGGAATACGGATAATCCTCTAGCTCCTCCATTTCCTGTTCTTGCAAGAGTTAATAGACTAGATGGATAAGGGCCGAGTCCGCAGCCTTGGGATATAAAACGTTTTGTTCCGTTTAGACGGTAATACCCGTCTTCCATTTTTACTGCGGTAGTTCTGACGTTATTTAGATCGGATCCGAAATCAGGCTCGGTAAGAGACATTGCAAAAAGGGTCTCTCCGGTCGCTGCTTTTGCTGCAAAGTTTTCTATTTGTTCTTCCGTTCCATATCTAGAAACGATTTGAGCTAAATTGAGTAGTGCGACAGTCATACAAAAAGAAACATCTGCTCTTGCCATGACCATTCCGTAAAATGCGCTAATGGTTCCCGGCATTCCGAGTCCTCCTGCTTCTCTCGAAATGGAGAATGGCATGAGTCCCGTATCTCTGAATTTTTCGTAGATCAATGTGGTTTCTTCCGGAAAAATCACTTTTCCGTTTTCGTAACGTAGATGTTTTTTATCCATTACGCTGGAAAGTTGAGATACATCTCTTCCGAAAAATTCTCCCAAGGATTCAAGACTTGATCTGTATAATTCTACCGCTTCCTCAACGCTAGAAGGAGCCATTTCGTATCTTGGGTTATTCGTTTTTTTATAAATTTCGTGTTCGAAAAATTCTTCGCCTTCCGTTGATTTTACGATAGAAGCCCAATCGATTAAATGTTCGAAAATTAGTTTTAGATCTTCGTCGTCTGTAAAATAATTATTAGCTATCATATATTCCCTTATTTATGCGTTCACAGTAATTTTGTCTTCTTTTCCGATACTATAAGCGGCGTTCAATCCTTCTAAAAACGCTCTCTCTGCATCAATTCCTTTAGAGTCCTTTGCTCCACCTATAACGAATATCTGCTTTTGAGGGTGTAAAGATTTGTAGGTTTCATAAAGAGAACTTTCTTTTTCCTGTCCTACACAAAGTACTAAAGAATCGCATGGATAAAGAACCTCTTCTCCATTTTTCAAAGTAATCTTTAGGCCTTCTTTAGTGATTTCCTTATAGTTGAGTCCTTGGAAAAATTCTACACCGGATGCTTCCAATTCCTGTTTGAGAGCCCAAAAAGTAGTGGGTCCCAAGCCGGCACCATGTTTTCCGCTTCTTCTAAAAATCGCAACATCTCTTTCCGATTTATGAGGTTGAATAACAGCATTCGTATACGAATCGATATTATATTTTTTTGAATAAGATTCTAGATTCGGATCGTTTTCTTCGGTCAGTTTGTGAGCCACATCAACTCCGATCCCTCCTCCACCGATCACCGCTACTTTTTTTCCCGCTTTGAATTTCCCAGTCAGATAATCCGTATAATTTCCGACTGGAAGGTTCTCGATACCAGGCAGCGTAAATTCTCTTGGTTTAACACCTGTCGCAAATATGATCGCATCCGGATCTAATTCTTCAAGCAGCTTTAGATCACAATTTGTATTTAAACGAATATCAACCCCAAGCGCTGGAAGTTCGTTCTTAAAATAACGGATCGTCTCTTTGAATTCGGATTTGCCAGGAATATTCGAAGCAAGTTGGAACTGCCCTCCTAACTGATCGGATTTTTCGAGTAATATAACCGCGTGGCCTAAAGAAGCACTTGCTCTTGCTGCTTCCAGACCTCCTGGTCCGGATCCGATCACCACAACTTTTTGAGGTTTCACATTGGAATCTATTTTGTATTCCAATTCATTCACAGCTTGTGGATTCACTAAACAGGAAACCGATTTATCTATGAAAGCATGGTCCAAACAGGACTGGTTGCATGCAATACATGTGTTGATCCGATTCGATGCACCTGTCCGGATTTTTTTTACGATAAACGCATCTGCAAGAAATGGCCTCGCCATAGAAATTATATCTGCTTGATCCGTATCAAAAATTCTTTGCACTGTGCTTGGATCGTTTACTCTGTTCGATGCGATGATCGGAATACCGGGAGTTTTTTCTTTGATCTTACCAGCAATGTTTGCCCAGGCTCCTCTCGGAACTAATTGGCTTATAGTAGGAATTCTTGATTCATGCCATCCGATCCCTATATTCAAAGCAGATACACCTTCTTGCTTTAGTGTTTGAGCTAGATCGCATACTTCTTCGAAAGTCGGATTTCCTGGAATTAGATCGATCCCTGACATTCTGAAAATGATCGGGAAACCTTCCGGAAGATTTTTTATGACTGCTCGTAAAACTTCTACAGCCATATTCATTCTTCTTTTGGGATCTCCTCCAAAATGATCGTCCCTATGATTTGTTACAGGAGAGAAGAATTGGTTGATGAGATATCCTTCACTCCCCATAATTTCTACCGCCCCGAATCCTGTTTCTTTCGCGAGCTTTGCTGCGATCCCGAAATCTTCCGCAGTTTTCCAACATTCTTCTTCCGTGAGTGCTCTTGGAATATATCTATTGATTGGAGCGCGGAGCGCAGAAGGGCCCACGCAGTTTCTATCGAACGCATATCGTCCTGCGTGAAAAAGTTGTGCGCACATAGTTCCGCTTCCATTTAGAAGACCATTCATCTTCTTTAATTCGGATGCGTGTTCTTCATTTTGTATATTAAAGAAGTGTTTGGATCCTCTTCCTTCTTCATTCACGCTGATCCCGCCGGTGACTATTAAACCTACTCCGCCTTCAAAACGTTTTCCATAGAATGCCGCCATTCTTTCTGCGGTTCCGGTTTTTCCCTCGAGTCCCAGGTGCATAGATCCCATTACAAACCGGTTTGGAAGGGAAAACTTTCCTATGTTTATGGGTTGAAATGCCTTTTCCATTTATAAATTCTCCGCTGAATTCCGTATTAGAGCTATTATTTACCAATGGTAATATAAATAATATAGGATTCAAGAAATAAATTACCACTGGTAAATATGTTCTTGCAAAGAATTGGAAATAGAAAGAATCGTTAGTATGCCTGTAAATAAGAAACGCCGCCAACAGCAGGGTCCGGGAAGGCCGTTTAAAAATGATAAGATCACTGTCAGGGAAGATCTTATATCCGCGGGTACTGAATTATTAAAGACTACTCCTCTAGAAGAGATCTCATTACGAAAAGTTGCGTCTCTTGCAGGTGTGAGTCATGCGGCGTCTTATCATCACTTCGAAAACAAAAACGCTCTTCTTGCTGCGATCTCAGAAAGAGGGTTTCAGAAATATTTCTCAGAGTACCAAAAGGAACTCGAAAAAACGGAAAACGATTTTTTGGGACGTTTCCGTGCTCTTGGCTGGACCTATATTCAGTTTATATTAAATAACCAGCAATTTGCGAGGATCATGTTTGGCGGGATCGATATAAATTTACACCCAACATTGTCCGCAGTTTCTAGAAGAACGTATAGACAACTGCATGAAATCATACGTATGGGCCAAAGACTGGGAGCGATCAAGCCTGGTCAAACACGGGAGAAAACTGTAGCCTCCTGGTCTATGATCCACGGAATAGCGATGCTTTTTTTGGAAGGTAGAATAAAACCCCAAAAGAACAAAGAAGATATGAAAAAGTTTATCTTATCCGTGATTGAATGCGCATATACCGGGATGACTCTTCCTCCACCTGCCTCAAAATAAAAATGAGACTTTGTCCTTCAGAGTCATCCGAGCCAGTATCTATTCTTCAAGCGGAAAGAATTTCATATTCGGACAGATCGATCTTTCTGGTTCTATAAGAATATTCGTAAGTATGACCAGGCCAATTATTCGTGTTCTTACCGGAAGCATTGATATACCAGTTCGTACATCCGGTGTCCCAAACGAATTTATCGAATTTTTTATTTAAAGATGTGTTATAGTTTTGCATACTTCGAGCTTTAGGGATCAATGCTTGGATCCCTTTTTTATTCATTTCGTTCAAGGCAGAAATGAGATAACGCACCTGAGATTCGATCATGTACACGATAGAATTATGAGCAAGGTTCGTATTCGGTCCGTATAGAATATAAAAATTCGGAAAGCCTGCAACAGTTACACCTAGATAAGCCTCTGCACCATTCTTCCAAACCTCATTTAGATCTCGGTTTTTAGTACCTTTTACTTTCATGGGAGAAAGGAACTCGGTAGCTTTAAATCCGGTCCCAAAAACGATCGCATCGAATTTTTTGAGGCCATCCTTGGTCACGATCCCTTCCGGATTCGCTTCCTGAATGGATTCGGAAAGTACTTTTGTATTCGGTTTTGCTAATGCTTCATAATAATCATTCGAAAGAAGAATACGTTTACATCCTGCAGGATAATCAGGAGTTAGGATCTTACGTAGTTCCGGATCCTTGACGAACTTTTTCATATGAGAAAGGCTCATCCATTTTACGATCTTGTTCGCATGATTATTCTTTTGGAATGCGATCATTCTGATCTCGTTCCACATATAGATCTGAAATCTATGCAATAACCTCAACCCAGGAAGATATTTGAATAAGAACTTTTCAAAACCGAAGTATTTACGATCCGGTTTAGGGACCACCCAAGGTGCAGTTCTTTGAAAAACGGTTACCTCCGCTCCTTGGTTTACGATTTGAGGAATGAACTGGATTGCGCTAGCACCTGTTCCGATTGCTGCTACCTTCTTCCCTGAAAAATTGTAAGAAGGATCCCAATTTGCAGAATGGAATATCCTACCCTTAAAACTTTCTAAACCTTTGATAGAAGGTAGAGCAGGGCGATTCAATTGTCCTACCGCAGAAATAAAAACGTCATGCTCTAATGTTTCATTTTGAGAAGTTTTGATCTTCCAAACTCTGGAAGTATCGTCCCAATCAGCGGATTTGATCTCGATCCCGAAACGAATATGAGGAAGAATTCCGTATTTTTCCGCACAATGTTTTAAGTAAGAAAGTATCTCAGGCTGAGCGGAATATTTTCTAGGCCAATCTGGATTCGGTTCGAAAGAAAAAGAATAAAGATGAGAAGGAACGTCGCATGCTGCTCCAGGATAAGTATTTTCCCTCCAAGTTCCTCCTACCGAATTTGATTTTTCGTAAATTACGAAATTATGGAATCCATTCTTCTTAAGTTGTATTGCAGCACATAAACCGCCGAAACCTGTACCTACAATCGCGATAGAGATCGATTTTTCTTTTTTATTTTGTGACTGCATGTTTTACAAACTCCGGATAAATTATATGAACAAATGTTCACAAGGTTTGGGTTTTTAGGTTTCTACTTAAGCGCATCATTGAAAGGAAAATCATTCTAGCAAGTCGATTTTTAAGACTATAATTGTATCGAACCTTGTTAAATATCAACTCAAGGCTTTATATTTGGGAAGAAGGTAGAAAGATCCGAATCATTGCTTCTTTGGAATTTGGAAATTCCAATGTTAAAGAACCTTGGAAAATTCTTAATAAAGCGCTGTGTATTTTCAATCCTTGGCCGGAAGAACGCACCGATATAAGATCCTTTCCTATTTCGTTTTTGATCTGAATGAATAAGCCGTTCTCATATCGAATGGCGATCTTGATTCGTGATTTTGATTCTCCTGAATATTTTACCGCATTACGTAAGGATTCTCTGAACGCATAATATAGAACTTCCTGCACTTCAGGAGGATAGTTTTCCGTTTGAGAATTTATATTTGGATCTATTTCCCAAATTAACGAAGAATCTTTTGCTTCAGAATCCTGAAGTTTTTGCAGCATCGGAATAAGTCCTAATCTGGAAATTTCCAGACCGGTATCGGACATTTCTCTCAATAGAGAAGATATCCTTTTGTGAAGTTCGGTAAGAGAATTTGCATGTTGAGAATCGAGATTTCCCGACTTATCGTTTGAAATTTCTAAAATAAGAGAATGGATTTCAGGAAGTATTTCATCATGAAGGATTTGTCTGGTCTTTTGGTCGGAAAGTCTTTGTTCTTGGATTTTCTTTCTTTGAAGTTCTTCTAGAATATTTCCAGTTTCTTCTAAAAATAAAGAATGTACGAGCCAGGTGCCCGTGACCTGTGCGATCTCAATTTCCTCTTCTGCGAATAATCCTCCGTTTTCCTTTTGACCCAGGATCAAATATGCATCTCCGGTAAGAACACTTTCAATTTTTACTCGGATCACAAAATCGGAAAACCGATCCTTATCTAAGTATTGGATATTAGGATTTTCCGGATTCGGATCTATTTTAGAAAAATCAAATGTTTCCGTCGGAGTATTTTCCGGGTAATATATATTTGTGTCAGATATGTACGGGATCTTTCCTTGGAAAATCAACGCTGCTTTAGTCGCTTCCAATACATCCTTGCATAAATATCCGAAGGAAAGTTTTACTGAACCGGAAGATAAGATCCTTTTTAATACTTCGTTTTGATCGGAACTTACCTGTTTGTTCTTTCGCATCGTAAAAAATCGGGAGAGAAAGAAGGAATAAGAGAATACGATAGGTATTTCCGCTCTTGGATATCCAAGTTTTGCGAAAACAAAATATAAAGAAGAAAGTGCAAAAGATGTATAAACGGAATTTTTCCACTCTTGTTTTAAACTGATCTTAGGCAATATCCTTCCCGTGAGTATTTCGTAAGATGTTAATGCCCAACCTAAAACTAAAATGGAAATACAGATCAGTAATTGGATACATAGAACGAATCCGTAAAAATATTCGGGTTCCTTTTCCGCTTTTAAGATCAAATTTTCTATGATCCCGAATTCTTCTCCTACGAATAGAACAGAGACTAACGATACTACTCCTAATAGGGAAAACCCGATAAGTTTTAAGAAGGGGATCGCTTTTTGTCTTCCTAGTTCAGAGAGACTATTATCTGAAATTTGAAATAAGAACAAACAAAATAATGAAAGGAAAACACAGGCGAAAATATAGACCAAATAAGCGAATTTAAAGGAAAATGGTACAAATTTCCAATATTCAAATAAACTGATATTCCAGGTTTTTCCCGGATTATAGATGAGTAGAATGGTGATTGCGACTAATTGGCAAAAAGCTAAAATATAAAACAAAAAAAGAAAGATCCCTTTCTTTTTCAAAAATCCAAAGAACCAAACGATTACTACGAACCATCCAAATGGGATAAGTATCAGAAGGATCAGTCCCGGGAAAAAATATAAGATAGGAAAAGAAGATACTACTAAGAATCCGTTTTGACCAACGATCGCAGAAAAAGAGAATAATAAGGAAGATACGATTAAAGTAAAAATACTAAAATAGGAAGCTGCGTTTTTTCTTTCTAAATTTGTTCCGGTTGTAGAGCCCAACCAAAACAAATTTGTGGAAAGAAAGATAAAAACGGAACAGATGAATATTTCAAGATCTGTTGTCAATATTAGGCGTCCATGGAATCCTTTCCCCGGAAGAATTCCTGTAAAAAATTTTTTCGTCTTCTTCCCATTCTAAAAAACGATTGGATAATACGATGAGCGCTGCTCTTGTGCGGGCCACTTTTTCGTCGGAGTTTGTTTCGTTCAGTCCCCAAGCGGAATAGATCTGACCGTTGATCCTGCTGATCGTTCTTTTGTCCTTGAATCCGAAACGTTGTGCTATCTGTTCGTTACTAAATCCTTTGGCTAACATTTCCGCTACGGATCTTTCGTTCGGTTCTAATACTGCAAGAGGAGAATTTTCATCCTTCTCCCTTACTTCGGTGACTCTGGATTCGATTTCAGGATCTATAAAACTTTTTCCGTCATACGCCAATCTGATAAGTGGAACCACCATTTGAGGAAGAAGATAGTTTGATTTTCGGACGTACGCATAATGGCTTAAGATCCCGGAACTTCTGAAAGTCCTAAAATATTCATCGCTGTCTTGTATGGAATAAATGACTACGGGTTTACGCGGGAATTCCTTTCGAATGGAAATGATCGTCTCTATTCCGTTCAATTTTCCTGCGAGTCTCACATCTAAAAGAAGAACGTCTGTTTCTCCTTCTAAGCAGTAACGGATCGCATCTTCTCCTGAGTCACAGTCGAATACGGATTTTATTTTTCCGGATCCTTCCATGCCGGAGATCATCGCTTTTCTGAGTTTCAGATTGTCTTCCGCAACTAGTATTTTGAGAGGCTCGGCCATGTGTTCCGGAATTTTAGAATAAGAAGAAGTCGGAGGTCAAGCACTTGAGTGCTTGGACTTATGCACTCGGAAGGTGGGTTTGTTTTTGAAAATTCGATATTCTGGGAGCCATGAAACGAATTTTAGAATTTTCTCTGGCTTTGATCGCATTGTTTGTGTTTTCCCCGGTTTTATTCGGGATCTTTTTATTGATCTCCATCCTCGATCCTGGTCCGATTTTCTTCCTACAAGAAAGATTGGGTATAGGAAAGAAGTTATTTCGGATCTGGAAATTCAGGACCATCAAAGACGGGGCCCCTACTAGGATAGGATCCTTTTTGAGAAGTACCGGTTTGGATGAACTTCCTCAGATCTGGAATATTGTAAAAGGAGACATGAGTATCATAGGTCCCAGACCTTTAACGGAACAGGACGTTTTCAGATTAGGTTGGGGAGAAGAAGGTCTTAGGCGCAGATGGTCTGTTCGTCCAGGAATTACCGGACTTTCTCAATTATACTCCGGAAGAGGATCCAAATATTCACTTTGTTTCGATCTTTCTTATCTTAAAAGAAGAAGTTTCATCTTAGATCTTAAGATCGTAAGTTTAACATTAGTAATGAATCTTTTCGGTAAGAAAAGAATTAGAAATTTATTATGGAGTCTTCTTCAAAAAAGAGACCGAGGATCCTATTGGGGAAATTGGGTAAAACATTTTCGAAAGAATGCAGATCGCCCTTATCCGATTGTCCAGGAGCAAGTCATAGGATTTATTCCTCAAAAGCGACTTCCGGTAGCTAAATCACTTGCAATCTTTCAGTTGGGAGAAGCTGGGGAAGGCAGGATCGCAAAAGATATAGACCATGTAAATATCTACGGAGTGGATCCAAATTATAGAGAAGCGCTTAAACTTTTTGTAAAAGAAGAAGGCAGGCATGCACGTATCCTAGGAGACTGTGTCCGTGCATTAAGAGGAGAACTGATCCAAAACAATTGGACCGAAAAACTTTTTCATTTTGGAAGAAGGCTTTTAGGAACCAGACTCAAACTAATGGTACTTCTCGTCGCAGAAGTGATCGGGATCTGCTTTTATAAAAAGATCGCAGAGAAAATTCCATTCGGCTCCGTAAAAAATGCACTCTTACATATTGCAGAAGATGAAGAAAAACATCTGATCTTTCATTGTACTTTTTTTAAGATTCGTCTTAAAAACCCGATCACTCGATTTTTATTTAAGATCATTTGGAGATTTCTTTCTTTTGCGGCATGTATTTCGGTTTTAATGGACCATCGTAAAACTTTCAAGGCCTTGGAAATTCCGATCAAAGATTGTTATCTACAGTTTAAGAATATTTCCCGGAATACGGAGAGAAAGATCCTACAAACTTTTTTTGTTTGAGAGGTTCTTTCTATGCATATTGTTTTAGTGTTTAGGAGAAAAATTTTGGGTTACGGTTTCGAATGTGAAGAAGTGAAACTAACTCATGAATTGGACCGTATCCAAGATCGTTTGGATCGATATCTATTAGAGAATCATATTCGAAAGAAATGTTTTTCTGCGAAATTAGAAAATTCCGGAAAAATATTCAAAGGGTTTATGGGTTTTCTTTCGGAAGATATTTCTGATTGTCCTGGGGATCTGGAAGAAGTAGAAATTGAAACAGGAAAGTATTTGAAATTCGGGAACTTGCCTGTGAGTGATAATATTACTTCAAGGCTTGTCGTTGATAAAAAAGTCCGGACTTTCCTGGCAGAAAATAATATTAGGACTGATTGGGTGAGATTTTCTTCCGGAAAAAATTCGTATCTCAGAATTATTAATTAGATAATTATAATATTTAAGCAGCTACTTGATCAAGTCTACGAATTAATTATCCTATACGAATGGAATGAAGAAGATATAATATATGAAATCGCCAATTGCTAAAATTGCTTCATAAAAGTAGCCTTGAATTTGGCGGCTTTCATTTTTGATAACTATGCTATTGACGCCTTATCTTGGATTCCAATATAAACTTGGTATTCAGCATCGTTTATCGGCTTATTTAAAATCTGTCGAAGGTGCTGAGTAGAAATTCGATAGGTTTCATTGATTTGTCCAATACCTGTTCTAAGAATCGTTATTGCGCAAAAATATAAGATCGCTGCGATTGAAAATCCGATTAAAGTAGGCGAAGTGAATATCATATAGCGAGCGACCGTTACTTCGTACTTTCGAAGCATAACTTTAAGTTTCTTTTTTAAAGTTTCGTCACTTTCAGCATGTATGCGTTCTCGAAGACCTGAATATAGTCTGTTCTCTACAACTTTACCAGGATAATCTTTTTCCACGCTAATCCGAAATATTAGAGAACTAAGAAAGCTAATTCGATGAGCATATCGAATTGTCCCATTTAGGATAATTTCTAGTTCCTTATATACTTGATCCTCAAAGGAAAGTTTTTTATCTAATGCAAGATCAAATAGAGAATCTCGAATATTAAATAATTCTTCTCGTAAGATGTCCAGACGCAATGGCTTCCAAAGAAAATGCCACATTGCCCACATTATTAATAGACTAAAAAGCGTTGAGATTGCTTCTCCCATTGTTATTCGTCTCCTTGTCTAGTGTCCCCGGTCGGTGTCAAATGGCTACTACTGCGACGAGGGTTAATTTCGTGTTCAAGTTTAGAGATACGTGTACTGCTCCTTTTCACATGTTTCTTGCGTAAATTTCGTTCATATAGACCGAATCCTATCCCCGCTGCTCCGAATATATATGCAAACCATTGATTAGCATTAAGATCGGCTAAAAAGTTGAAAACGACATTATAATTTGTAGTCGTTCCGGCAATGGCTTTAACCGAGTCTGTAATAAAGTAGGTGATAGTAATAGGAACTGTATATTTGCAAATCGTAAGAACATTCCGAGATATTGCTTCTGCCCAAATGGCCTTCGTATTCAAACGCTCTTGTACTTTTAATTCACTTTCGGAAGGGCGAGTCCTTAAGTTTCCTCTCGGCGTGTTATTGCGAGACATAACTTATTTTGTTTCCTGGCTGTACATATTATACAAGTAATTTTCATAAATTTATAAGAATACTCATTCCAGAGGTATAGTGTATCTAACTTAACTCCACTTGCTAATTCAAAAGGAAGAATTTTCATCAGTACTGCGCAACGGATCGCAGCGGAAATCCCGCGAAGCGGATTGGAGCGTAGAGCCGGGTGCTCGCCGCATGGCGAGCATGCGCCCTTATTTTTAATTCCAGCTAAAAGAACCGGATTTGTCGAATTTGAATGGGACTTGTCCTGTTCCGATCTCCGGGGATTCGGTGGTTGCTTTTCCGCTCAGTCGGAATGCAGCGGATCTTTTGGAGACTGCGTTTGCGATCCCTTGTGTGACCGTTCCGAGTGGGAAGGAGGTGCGAACGCTTAGGATGGATTCTTGTCCTTGGTTTTCGATCCGAACCGGTTGGCCTGTTAAGAATTTTTCTTTTTCGAGAGTGAGCTCAAACTCAAATTCAGAAAATTGTAATCTAGATGTGGCTCTGTTTTTTAATACGATCTGGAATTCGGTATCTACTTTTAAGTCGAGCGCTGATAATCCAGCGGCGACTGCCGAGCCTGGGGATTTTTTCTGAGGACCGAGTAACGTGTCTAAGAATGTTGCGGCTTTTTTTGCCAAATCTTCCGTTCCTGCGGAGCTTAAGATTGTAGAAGGATCCGGTTTGATAATTTTGAAATTTCGGATCTCTATGTCGGGAAGGACTGCTGGGATCTTTCTTTCTTCTTCGAATGGAAAGTCGAGTGACGCAGCTCCCGCGATAGATCTGTATTTTTCAGGAATAGGAAGTGAAACTACTCCTTGTACTTTGACTACTAAGTCTATCTTTCCAGGGACTTTCTTGTAAAGTTCTGCAAGGTCATTATACGCGAATGTTAGGTCGACCGGGACAGGTTTGTTGGAATTCCCACCTACTGTTGGGATCTTGGTTTTTGCCTTTGTGAATTGTTGTCCTTCGATCAGGATATTCATCTCTAAATTGGTCGCAGGCAAAGCGATCGGATACGGATTTTTTACTTTCGAATCCACTCTAAGTTTGATCTCGGATAAATTGATCTCGGCAATCGAAACTTTTTCTAAGGTAAAAGAAGGTCTATCTAGGTCTTCGATCTTTTCTTTTACTTTTTTTAAATCAACTTTTTGTAATTGAGCACAACCGAATAGAAGGTTTGCTGCGAGAGTAATTCCGATATAAGCACGCAAGGAAGTTTTTTGGATCATAAACTCCTCCTGAAGGTGAAGTCTTTATTTGGGATTTATGGATTATTGGGAACTAAGTTTTGGAGGCTTGGAAATAAAAAATGGAGTTTTGGGATGAAAGAATGCGGTTTTAGCAATTGAAATTTTACACTAAGGCGATGTTGGAATTCCAACAAAGTACGGGTTGGAAAATGGTTTGAAGAGAGGAAGGTTTTGTGATATGGGATTTTTTTGAAAGAACGGGCTGCGGGTACCACCGGCCGGCCCCCCTTCGCAGCGACAATAGGAGCGAGAAGACGACCGTCCTCGACGAGTCGGTGACCGAGAGAATCGAGGTCAAACGAGACTGGAAATTAAATCAAAACGATACGATCGCATCGAACGTTTTTCGCGGGTACCACCGGCCGGCCCCCACCCAATGAGGGTGGGGGCTAAAATTTACTGCATCGATACAAATTTGACTTCGCTTTGCTCAGTCACCCTACGGGAATCTCGCTCCCTACGGGTCGCTCGATTGGGTGGGGCCCCTTACAAAACTACTTTTTCTTCTTCGAACTAGTTCCCTTCTTAGGTTTGGACTCCACGTCTTGGGCCCATTCACTCAAAGAAGATTGATTATGATTCGTCGAAATCGCAGCGGTTCCGGAATGACCTGCTTCGCTGTGAATGGTCGCTGTCATATCAGGACGGAACTTGCCTTCTATCCATTCTCTGAACTTATCGATACCACCGAAGATAGAAGGAACCACGATCAGAGTAACTAACGTGGAAAGGATCAAGCCTCCTATGATCGCGATACCCATTGCAGTTCTGGATTTCGCAGCTTCTCCGAGACCCAATGCGATCGGAACAGTTCCCATGATCATCGCGATGGATGTCATCAAGATCGGACGTAATCTTACAAGACCTGCTTCGAAGATCGCTTCATCTCTTGTGATACCTCTTTCTCTCACTGCTTGCATTGCATAGTCCACGAGTAAGATCGAGTTTTTAGCGACGAGCCCCATGAGCAGGATGAGTCCGATCATGGAGAATATATTCAACATTTCTCCCGTTAAGAAAAGAGCGAAGAATGCCCCGGAAATTGCAGGAGGGATCGCGAATAAGATCGTGATCGGTGTGATGAAAGATTCATAAAGAGAAGCAAGAACCAAATAGATGAATACCAACGCCAGACCGAATGCCACGATGATGTTCAAGAATAGTTCTTTTAAGTCTTCCGACTGACCTTGGAAATTAAAACGAACTCCCGGTGGAGGAGGGATTTCCTTGGTCAAAATTTTAGTCGCTTCTTCCATCGCAGTTCCGATCGCACCACCCGGTGCAAGGTTTGCATTTACAACAACTGCTCTTGCTCTATCGATACGATTGATACGAGAAGGACCTAAGTTTTCTTTACCGCTGCTGATCGCAGCAAGAGGGATCAATCTGTTTGCGATATTCGGGACCTTGGTTTGTCCATAAGCAGCTCTCAAGTTCCTTTGGTCAGGTTTAAGCCTCATACGGACCTCGTACTCGATCCCTTTATCGTAAAACTTACTAACCTGATCTCCAGCGATCTGGTATCTTAACTCTGAACCTGCAACACCGGGAAGAACTCCTACCAATTGCATTCTGGAATTATCCAAAACGATTTGGTATTCAGGTTTTCCACCTCTAAAGTCGGAGTCGATGTCAGCGAGATCTTTGATACCCTTCAGTCGTTCTATTACTTTTTTGGAATATGCTTCCACTTCTTCCAAATTATTCCCTTTGAGAACCAATTGGAACGGATACTGGACCCCGCCTCCCACTGCGGAATAATCCGAAACCGCAGGCCTTGCATAATCATAGGCCTTTAACATTTTACGGATATCTTCTTTGACAGCGGTAGTGTCCCTGGATCTTTTTTTGGAAGAAACGAGTGCAATCGCCAGAATCGCAGTGTTCGGCTCTCCACCATCCGGTTTACCGATAGTGATCGCGATCTTATCCATTTCAGGGAATTTTTGGAGTTCCGCCAAAACTTGATCGGAAACATCTTTAGTTCCTTGTAAGCTGGTGCCTGGAGGAAGATCCAAAGTCACCATAAACTCACCCTGATCATTCGCAGGTAGGAATGTTTTCTTTACGAAAGCACAACTTACGAAGGAAAGAATGAATATTAAGAAAGTCAAAAGTATGATCTTACCCGGATGGGCCAACGCGTAATGCATTGTGATCTTATAAATTTTTTCCAACCAGTTTTGGAAACGATCGAATGCTTCTACTGCGGCGTTCCTTTTATCATGGGTAAGTTTACCCGCGAAGTAAGCGGACAACATCGGTGCCACAAAAAGACCGTCGAAGAGCGAAATGATCATGGCAAAGACCACAGTCAATCCGAACTGTTTGAAGAACTGACCTACGATCCCTGATAAAAATCCGACAGGGAAGAATACAGCGATCACAGTTAAAGAAGTTCCGATAACCGCAAGAGCCACTTCCATGGTTCCTTTTTCCGCGGCTTCCATCACGGTTGCACCTTCTTCCAATTTACGGAAGATGTTTTCCCGGACCACGATCGCGTCGTCGACGAGTAGTCCTACCGCGAGGGATAAGGCCAAGAGAGTCATAACGTTAATCGTGAATCCCATGATCCACATGATGATGAATGCACCCAATAAGGAGTTAGGTAACGCAAGACCGGTGATGATCGTAGATCTTAAGTTCCCTAAGAAGAAATAAACAGTGATTACCGCGAGTAAGATACCTAGAACGATCGCTTCCGTAACGTCTTCTACGTTGTATCGGATCCATCTGGAACCGTCGCGGATCAATCTGATCTTAGGTTTTCCTTCCAAAGGTTGGATATCCGCATTTAATTTATCGATCCTTTTTAAAACCTCGTCCGCAACGGATACTGTGTTCGCTCCGGATTGTTTATATACATCTATAAATAAAGCGGGTTTAAGTTCTTTTTCTATAACGGCATTTTTATCACCGCCGAAAAGTCTTTTGACTCTTTTTGGAAATTGAACTGTCCAGGTGATAGGATGAGTCAGAAATCCTGCGTCTTCTTCCTCAACTTCGTCACTTTTGGAAGCCCAAAGATAACCTAATGTTTCTTCGTCTTCCGTTCCGTCTCTTACGGTTCCCAATTCTTTTATGAGTACCGAGTTACCAACGTCTCCACCGAAGGAAACGATAGTGTTCTCGATTTGGGAAAGAGTTTCATATCTTCCTAAAGTTCTATAAGAAGTTTCTTTTGCACCAGAATCGAATTTACCAACCGGAACGTTTAATCCGGCGGTCTTTAACCTATTGGCGATGACTACCATAGGCATTTGATAAGAAACTAATTTATTTCTATCTAATTCGATTTGGATCTCTCTTCTAGTTCCACCGACTAACTTAACGGAACCGACACCGGCGATCTGCTCTAACTTAGCCTTAACGGTTTCTTTCGCTAAGTCGTACATTTTTGCCTGATTCAGATCTGCAAACACTGCCAAACGAATGATCGGTTGGTCCGCCGGGTCGAAACGAACTACTTTAGGTTCTTTAATACCGTCAGGAAGTTTAGGACGAACAGATGCGGTTTTATCTCTAAACTGTTGTTCCGCGTATTTGATATCAGTGGAAAGAGTGAATTCGCCTAAAACAACGGAAACACCTTCTTGGTTACGAGAAGTGATCTTCTTTAAACCTGCAATGGAAGAAAGTTCTTCTTCCAAAGGTTTAGAGATCAACTCTTCGATCTCTTCCGGACCTGCTCCGGGGTAAATCGTAGTTACGGTCACTACCGGAATATTCACATCCGGAAAGAGATCCACTCCCATCTTACTAAGGGAGAAGATACCGGTGATCAACATAAGGATCACAATACTGGTAATAAAAATGGGACGTTTAATAGAGAGGAGCGCGATATTCAAGTTGCCTCCGGAGAATCCAACATTTCGAAAATCGAATGAAGGATCTGCTCAGAGGTCCATTGCTATCCATTCCTGAATTTTCGAAAACAAATTCGCAAACTCGATTTAGGAAATTTGGGTGAATGGTTTTGGGATCGGACTAAGTCAGGTTGCGAAAAGAAAAAAATCGAGCCGGACTGGGGGCGGGCCGGAACGAACGTCATACTCTATTGCTAAAACGATTCTAAAATTCATTGGACTGCAGTCGGTTGTGCGGCCGACCCAGCTTTGCTGGCCGGGCTGCTCCGGGTTCGCTATCGCTCATCCCTTCGGGACTTCGCCCTCCGCATCCCTGTCGGTAGCTCTCCTGTAAAACAATATCCTGATTTAGGATACAGGAATGAATCTCTATTCTCCTGACTTAAAATTTTTGAATGGATCTAATAATAGAAAAGACTCCGCTAAAAAATCCGAATTCAAATTCAGAAATCATTTTTAAAAAAATATGATGAATATCAATTCGGAATAAATATTCTAATATAATAAAAATAGAATGTAAATTTTTCATTGACGATCCTATGAGTTTGTTGGCCTCTTCGTATGAAATATAACGAATGGGTGTATGACGTTATGCGAAAAATTTTTTTCACCTTTGTATTTTGTTTTTCTATCCTATTTGGGAGTTCTCTCCAAGCTGATACAGACAGTAGTGGTTCTTCTCTCATTTCAAGTTTTTTGGATCTATTTGGAATTAACTCTTCTGCAGCGAGCTTTCCTTATTCTTCGGAATCCGGATCTGATTACAGTGGAACGGATGCGAATAAGAATGTGAAAAAATATTGGAATCTTAGAAATAAACTCCGAAAGAATTTTATAAAACTTTCCACCGATAAGGGTGGATGCCTTCCGATGGAAGAAGTTAAAATTTCCCTAAACGATCCAAATTATCGTTTGGGAAAATGGGGAGATTCCACAATTAAACTAGGCTGGTATTTGGGTGTACTTGGCTCGGAGTTACATATGCTATCTCGCCCAGACAGTTATCCAGGATACGGAGAGGTGAATGATATCCAAAATACGATACGAGAACTCTTTTGCGCATTTATTACTTTAGAACGTCTTGATCGTTTTGGGGAACAAAGTATCTGGGAAGTGCATCCTGTGAATGTTGCAAAATATCCGGGGACAGAAGGTTATCAATGGCCGGATACACCTGGTTTTTTTGTGAGAGATGATGTTCCTTTCAATGTGATGAGAGATTTAGGTCTAAACGGAGCCGAAGGAGATTACCAAACATGGATTGGGGACCAAGTTTTTCCCACTCCTCCTTATAATCGAGAGATGAGCCAGGACCAAGTAGTTCATTTATTATTAGGTTTAGCAATCGTAAAACATTTGGTACCATTTACATATTCCTACCAAGGAATGAATTTTCAACACCAAGCTCAAATATATGCACGTAGATTAGTGGACTATATGTATGCGGGCCAAAACCAAACTTATGAAATTTTGGGGATTCCCGTAGGCGAAACGAACGTTTCCTGGTTAATCGTAAATCCAGTCTCACCCAAGGTAAATTGGTTCGGATCTTGTCCACTATGTATGGGTTGGTTTGATCCGTTTCATCCGGTCGATCCGGATCATATGGGACAAGTGACTAGAGGGGCGGATGCTCGATTTTTTTCAGCAGGTTTCAATCTTGCCGGAAGTTGGATATCAGGTAAAAGTTGGAATGTCAACCCACAATATTTAGTGGCATGGGGAGGGTTATCCCAATCTGCAGTTTTTACTACGCCGGATAACGCGCATATGGTTATGGCCTTAGCTTCTATCGGAAATGGTTGGGGGCAGGCTACACAAGACCTTCTAGTTGCGCAAGCCGCTCAACATGACTTTTATCTATATCCTCTCTTGCATTCTATTTTGCATTATGGTGGAAGTATCTCAGCATTTTTAGAGAGTAAAACTTTATCCTTTTTAAACTCTGCTCCGTGGAGCGGAACAGGAACCGAGTTTGGATCGGATAGCGGTTGGGCTTCGGAAAACCGATTCATTCGAAATAAAGATATTCATAATCAAAAATCAATATTCCCAATAGAAAGTCATGGGTTAGATTATTTACTTTTGCATAATCTTTTCTTTATAGCAAAACCGAATCAATATTACGGAGTGACTCCAAATCAGCAACCGAACTCAGTTCCGGACTTTTCGGTTCCGAACTGGCCTGTTCCACCTAGTTATAAACTGCCACCGATTGGATATACGGTAGCCGGAACACCTACCTATCTAAATACTTGTACTGCTTCCACGAGTGTGGATATTCCGATCACGATAGAATGGGATGATCCGCATGGAAACAGAGAGTCCGTGGCCATATTATTGGATGCCCAGCCTAGTTCTGGCAATGGGATCGTAACTTCAACCGGAACAAAAAATCGTTTCATTTACCATGGCAAATTCTGGGGCCAATGGTGGTGGGAAGATACTGTCCGATTTAGACTTTTGGATGAAGACGGAAATTCTACTTACTTAACTGCTTTGATCGGTTATCCTGGAGCTATTGCCGCTCCTCCGAATCTCGGAGCGGTCGGATCACCCACACGAGTTGTAGTCAACGGATGGTTTGCAGGAGTTCCATTGTATGGAACCATTGAAATGGAATTCCAGGTCTATGCGATTGACCCGAATTGTACTCCGCCGAAACCTAGTGCTTGGATTATTTCGGGAGTGAGAAATGCGGTCGCCTATCCGATTTCTCCCCTAAGATTTAAGGCAATCGTTGGCTGGACAATTTTGTCTCTCCACGGAAATGCAGGAGTCACTTTACAAGCGGCGACAAGCGTAGGAACAACCGGCACCCAAGAAGTACAAATCAATTGGTAAAGGAATTCATAATGCGAAGGTTGATAACAAAAAACATAACTTTTAACTTAATACTCTTCCTTTTATTAAGCTGCGGTGAAAGGGCTAATCAGAGAGGGGATCGTGATGAATGTAAGGAACAGCTCCATAATTTATATCTATTTTACGGATCTTGTTTGAAAGATCCCCCTGCAGAAGGATGTGATCGGTGGTATTTAGGGGCATTATTGTATCAAGACCACCAATGCACCGGAATGAAAGTGAATGCACCTTTATAATCTAAAATTGCCGGACAAACGGAACTTATAAGTCTGTTTCGCAAAACAATCTCATATCATAAACAAGGGATTATAAAATGAAACGTTTTCTTTATATTTTATTTTTAGGGAGCTTATTCGTTTCGAATTGTTCCTTACTAAAGGCCCCTCGATTTTCTAAAGAAAAATTGGATTCTTATATTTCCACATTCCGGGAATTAAAAGAATCCAACCCATCCTTCGGAGAATTGATCTCCAAACCTAGTCCCGCCTTAATTTTCGAACTTCCTTCGGAGATAGATCCCAAACAAGCGGATACAATCGCGAAAAAAAACGGATTTACCGACTATCGGGAATTTGCACTTTTACATTTTCGTATTAAGGAATTTTACGACCTTTGTAATTCCGAAAAATTCATCGAAGATATGAAGGAAGCTCAGGAAAAATATACGGAGAGCTTTCAGGTCTTCTTAAATGATCCATCTATGCCGGATACTGCGAAGGACCAAATCAGAGAATCTATCCGAAAGGCGAAAGAACTCCAGGAAGAAAATTTTGCTAAGTCAACAAATCAGTTCGAAACTTTACGACTGACCCAAGATTCGGCTTATATCTTTGTAAAAGAGAAGGCCAAAGAATTAAAGGAATTGTATACGATCCAGACCCCTGGAGAAAAGAAAAAAATCTAAGTTTTAGTAAATTCTACGGATTGCCTGAGAGATCCTTTGCACATTATCCTTAGTTAAATTCGGATAGATCGGAATACAATGACCTCTTTGGTACAATCTTTCCCCGTTCGGGAAATCAGAATTAGAAAGTTCAAGAATATGATGGATCGGTTCCGCAACAGTTCTGCGGGTACCAATTTGTAAAGAACGGAAGTATCTTTCTACCTGCTCGTAATTGCCCGGGGCAATGATCACAAAACGATTGAAAGTTTCGGAATTCGGATCGTTAAAGTGGGAACCGACTTGGGAGCCTTGGATGGATTGCAAATAAACTTGAGCGATCTTTCTTTTTCTTTCTAAGATCACACCAAGATTGGATAATTGTTCGATCCCTAAAGCGGCTTGGTAATCGATCATATCGTAATCTAATCTAGGCTGGCCTTCTTTACGTGGATAAGGATCTTTACCTTCTTTTCTGGCTCTGATCTTTTTCGCTAAAGAATCATCATCAGTACAGATCAAAGCTCCATTACCTGTAGTGATCAGATATTCGATCGAAAGGCCACAAATGGAAATTTTACCCTGTTTCCCTGGAGTGAACGTTTCAGTTCTTGCACCGACAGTTTCCGAAAAATCTTCGATTACCGGGCGATTCTTAAAATCGTATTTGGAGAAGTCTGCCAAAGAACCGAAAGTATGATCTAAAACCACAGCCTTAACGGATTCGTCTTCCAAAGCGGAAGATAATCTTTCAGGACAAACATGGAAAGAATGTTTTCCCATATCCACAACCAAAGGTTGCGCTTGCATTAAGAAAATTGCATCTAGAGCGGCAAGAGGAGCGAATGTGGAGATAGCGATTTTATCTCCCGGTTGGATCTCCAACGCCAATAAAGACAGATGGTACGCAGCAGTTAAACTGTTTGCGGAAATTACTTGTTTGGTCCTGAAGGTAGAAGAGAATGCCTTCTCAAACTTATGAGTCACAGAACCGGAAGCTAAATGGTCTTCTACCAACGCCTCTAAAACTGTTTTCAGGTCTTCCCGAGAAAGAGTCGGTTTATGGAATTCGATATCGGTTTTTTTCCGGCTTGGTTTCTCTAAAACTTCGGTTTCCGCGCTCATCTTCCCTTCTCAGGTTCCAGTAATTTTATTATGTCGCATTGTAACCCATGTACTTGGCCCGTAAAGATTTTTTTCAAAATCTTCGGGGCCTAGGACCAACTAGGACATTCAATGCAAATAATCAGAATACCAGCGGAAATGTCTAGACGTTTTCGTACAAGAAAAAAAGGGGGGATCAATCTCCGAAAATTTTCTTACGGATCCCGATCCAGATTTCAGGCAAATACGCCCCAATAATGATCAAAATCAGACCTGTATAGGTCCATTTATTAAAATAAGACTCACCGGCGAAACGAAGAGTGGCTACATTGATGATAGTTGTCCACCATCCGAGTAAAATAAGAATAAGACCTATAAAATTCGGAAAAAGAAAACCTATGATTTTACCCATAAAAACCTCTAACAAAAAGGGACTAAGACGAGAGAATTATCGATATCGGATCTTACTCATCAAGTTGTTTTTTGGGACTTTCTCCGAATTCAAAAACAAGGCAGAGATTTTTCCTTGCCCAGGGACTTTACAAAAACCAAAATTTAGAAACGAGCCATGAAAGAAGAACTAGACAAAGATATAGATCAGGAAATCGAGCCTAGGGAGATGAATCCCACAGAATACAGGCTTCTCACATTATTATTCAATTTTTTCAGATTTCCGGATGGGATCACATTAAGCTCCTTAAGAAAGATCATGGAAGGATTCTATGATAACGAAAACAGAGACTCAGACAGAAGAAAATTATCCAGAGATATAGAAGAGTTAGGCGCCCTAGGATTTCATATTAAATATTATCCACAAAAGAACGGAAAAGATTTCGTATACGTACTCGTAAAAGATCCGCTTTCCAAAACTCTTGAGTTTACCGAAGAAGAACTCAGAGAAATTTCCGCACTTTTATTAAAAGGATACTCGGAAGCTCCAAAATACGAACTCTATACGGCTGCCAGAAAAATATTCGCGGGAGATCTAGAATACTTTCCTGAAATAGCCGAGAGCCCTGAGGAAAATTCGGAAGATTTGGGAGAAGTTGCATTTCAGATCTTGGAAGCGCTCAAAAATCATACACCGATCCGGATCAAATATTACAAAACCTTCCCCGAAGATTCTTATTCGAAAGAAGCGGATCCGATCCGATTGATCCGAAAAGGCGGCCAAGATCATTATCTGCTTGCTTACGATAGAGAAGAAAAAACCAAAAAAAGATTCGTTCTGCCAAAGATCTTATCTGTGGAACTCCTACAAGGAGATCCGCTTTACCAGGCAAGAGGAGCCAAAAAGGAAACGGAAGAAGATCTGATCATACATGCAGGATTATTCCCGGTCCACGAACCCAAAAATGTGGAGTGGATCTGCAAAGAAGAAGGTCTCGTAAAAGCAAAACTATTCCTAACGGGGATCAAATATGCCGAAGAGAAAAATAAACTCAGTTTCCAATCCACCAACCTGGAAGGTCTATTACCATTCTTGTGGAGATGGCCGGATGCAATCGAAACAATTCTTCCTGAAGAATTGAATCATGTATTCAGAAACTCGGTAAAACAGATCTCAGAACTTTACGAAAAAGTATAAAACACTACATGAAACTAAAAAACATCCTATTCTCTTTATTTTCCCTACAGATCTTGCTCACACTCGTAATGAAATATTTCTCCTACCAAGGAGATCTATCCCCGGAACTACATGAAAGAATTCTAAAGTATTTTACCCAGGAAGATATAAACTCAGGGATAGACTACGAAAGAAGAGGATTTTTTGTCTCTATCATAGGTTCCTTGCTGGACTTCGCATTGGCAGGAGCATTTGTATTTTCTCCGATCTCAGTAAAGTTAGAAGAATATATCCGCAGAAAAACGGGAGAGAGGTTCTATCCTACTGTATTTCTATTCTTCGTATCCTTTTATCTTCTAGAATTTATCATTTCATTGCCGTTCAGCTATTATTTCGGATACGTAATAGAACACGAGTTTCAATTCTCCAATATGAATCTAGGAGATTGGATCTTATTTAAGGCAAAATCTTTCGGACTTGGATTTCTATTTGGCGGATTAGTTGTTCTTGTAGTTGCATTCGTGCTTAAAAATCTACCGCGTGCTTGGAAATATATACTTCCAATCTTATCACTTGGCTTCGGGCTACTCATGTCCGTATTGTATCCGATCGTCATCACACCGATCTTCTATGATTACGGTCCCATCCAAGAAGGAAGTTTAAAAACAAAAATCCTAGCACTCAGTCAAAAAGCAAATATCCAAGTAGAAAATATCTATGTGATCAACGAGAGTAAATATTCGGGTCACACAAACGCATACTTCACCGGCTGGGGAGAAAGTAAAAAGATCTTCTTATACGATACACTCATCAATAACCACACGGAAGAAGAAGTAGTAAGCGTACTCGGACACGAAATCGGTCACTGGGTCCACAACCATCAAATGATAGAGATTGCGCTCAGCACTTTGGAAACTTTCCTTTTATGTTTCTTATTAGGATATATATTCCAAAAAGTAAAAGAAGAAGGATTGGTACCATTAAAGGAATTTTATTCTCCTTCTTCTTTACCATTTCTGTTTTTGATATTGTCTCTTGTTGGAACAATACTCGGGCCGTTTTCTGCTACGCTCTCCAGAGTCCTGGAAACCCAAGCAGATAGAGAAGCACTCGTACTGACCAACGATAAAAAATCATTCATCAGCACGGAGATCAAACTGGCAAAAGATAATAAATCCAGGCTGAATCCTCACAAACTGGAAGTGATCTTCGAACATTCTCATCCAACCACAATCGAAAGGATAGAATTCGCAGAAGGCTGGAAGTAGATCTAAAATCTCCATTTTAGTATAAAAATACTTGTATAGATCCGATTTCCGGTAATCATTATTCCGCTAACCCTTAAAAAATGCTCTTTACGACATATGTCTTTTAGCGCATTTTTCGGAAATGTGAAAAATTATCCAATCTCCTGAGTTCGAAGCTTGGTTTCTTCGCCAAGAACCGGGTTTGCAGGAAGATATATTCGCAATATTGAGAGTATTGGAGCAAAAAGGTCCATCCTTAGGCAGGCCTTATGTGGATACTCTTAAGGGAAGTGAAATTACGAATTTAAAAGAATTAAGAGTCCAAAGTAAAGGAAGTCCGATACGAATTTTATTCGTATTCGATTCCGAAAGAATGGCGGTTCTTTTAACGGCTGGAAATAAGCAGGGCGATAAAAGGTTTTATAGTAAATTGATTCCCCTAGCTGAAAAAATTTATGATGATTATTTAGGAAATATCCAATGAGATCTAAAAGACAATATTCTGATTTTTTTACAAACGCTAAAAAGTCTATGAATTTAGAAAGCGTTCGAAGAGCAGAAAGGAAAGCAGAGAACATTCTATTAAATTTGAAACTAGCGGATCTGCGTAAAAAGATCGGTTTAAAACAAACAGAAATCCCTGGTTTTAGCCAAACTAGTATTTCCAGGATCGAGACTAGAGAAGATCTAAAATTATCCACTCTGATCGGTTATATAAACGCATTAGGAATGAATATAGAGATCCGGGCAATTTCCAAATCTGGAAAAAGGAAAAAGGAAAAAGACCGGAATATTCTAATCCTCAAATCATAATCTTTTCTATTTCCGCCAAGGATATTCCATCTGCAGAGCCACGAAAGCAGCTGTGTTTGTTCCGTATTTGGATTCAATCTCCGAAAGATTTTTATCATAAGCAGTCACTGCGGCTATTCCATTCAGATTTTCTAAAATAGAATCCAAGCTTGCGGCTTCTGCTTGTGTTTTATCCACATGTAATAACAAGCCACTTTTGGTTCGGATCTGTTTTTGGTCCGAAACAGAAAATACTTCCGATCTATACGTTCTGGAAAAAGAATCGGCTTGCAGGGCTAATACAACCTCGTCTGTTCCATCCGAAACTCGAACACCCAAGTTTTCATAATTCCAAAAGCCCAGATAATTTTTTGCAGCAGCATACATGTCTTTTCCGCTCAGATAAAAATCGGAACTTTTATGAATGGGTTTCCAATCCTTGGCTCCTAAGCTGATCGCAATTTCTGAGGCCTTTTCTTTTCCTGAAATCGCTTCGATTAGAGCCAAGGAAACCGGAATAGAAGCAGTGATCCCGGTAGTAGTGATGATCTTTCGATCTGCAATGTACCTTCTATCCTTGATCCATGTAGTTTCGGGAAATTCTTTCTCTAACTTAGAAAATGAAAACCAATGACCGGTTGCCTTATGATCTTTCAGAACACCCGAATTTGCAAGGACCCAAACTCCATCGCATACACCTACGATCGTAGAACCTTTTGCAGATTGTTTTTGTACAAAAGATAAAAGACTAGGATCATCCGAATAATGTACCGCAGGCACGATCACATAATCCGCACCTTCAGGATATTCTGAATCGAAAAGATCAAAAGACTTCTCCGCTTCTATTTTTAATGCGGGAAACATTTGGACCGGACCGGTTTTGGGAAAAACAGAGATCACCCTTGCGATTCTCGCAGAAGTTAAAATTCCGTATGGGATCATAAAATCAGTCAGCTCTGTCATTCTGTTCTCGCCGATCACTGCGATGATTGGCTGCTTTCTGCCGAATCTGGATTGATAGGCCGGGATTTTGGAAACTTCTTCTTGGATGGGGACTTTTGAGATTTCGGAAGATATTCCGTATTCTAGAGTTCCGAATAAGAGCAATAGAGCCAAGCTCCCAGAGAAGAATTTTACAAAACGATTTGTTTGGAGGCTAAGATGTTTCATACATTCAGAATACGATCTTTTTCGAAAACGATCGTCCTTCCGTATCCGGACGGACTAAAAAAAGAAAAATCCTGAAAAAATCTGGACATCCAATTCTGATCGGACTCTTTCACTTTATGGATACGTTTCTGGCGTTTGGAGCAGGACTTTCATTCTTATTGGCCGTTTCCGAATTTATCCGAAAAGATAAGGGTCCAAAAATCCAGGGCTTGCGTTCCGGATCCGAAACTAAGTCCATATTTTACCAGCCGATCTGCTTCTTCTTCCTATCTCTTTCTGTAGTGCAATTCCATTTGTATCTGGAATTATCCAACCAGTTAAAGGATTATCTTTGGTTTGCAGAGATCCATATCCCTTTCCTATTTTTCACCGGGCCTCTCGCGTATTTGTATTTTAGAAGATTAGGCGGCTTCCGAGCGAAAGCGCTCAACCTGGTGCATTTTGTTCCTGGACTTGCGGCGTTTTTGTTCCTTCTACCTTTTGTTCTGTCCGATCCGAATTCCAAATTAGAATACGTAAGTGTATTTCCACCTAGAAACATTTATTTCCAGTTCTTATTCGGTCTTTTGGTTTTAGGAACAATTTCCAATTTAGTGTATCCACTTTTGCTGATCGGAAAGATCCGCAAATGGAAAACGTTCGTCCAAAAAGAAGAAGGTAGGGCATTCTCCCCGTTTCTCGCGCTCTTCTATGCGAGTATATTTGTGATCTTCTTGTTTGTGATCGCTCAGATCTTCTTCATGCCTTTGTTTACTGTTGCGGCTGCGGCTCTAACTTTGATCGTATGTTGCGTTTTTCTAAGTGCTTCTAGTTCTCCTGATCTGATCGTTTCTTTTGAAAAAACAGCAAAGGAAGCAGGATACAATGAGACAAGGCTCCAAGGTTTGGATGTGGATTCAGTTATTCGTAAGATGGAAGAACTGATGAGGGATAAAAAACTCTATCTGGATGAGGAGCTTACACTTCCACTTCTTTCGGAAGAATTAAAGATCAAAACCCACCAATTATCAGAGATACTAAATGATAAAATGAGTATCGGCTTTAGAGAATATGTAACCGGATTTCGTTTGGAAGAAGCTTCCAAATTATTAAGAGAAGAGCCTCAAAGATCTGTGCTTGCAGTCATATACGCGGCAGGATTCAAATCCAAATCCGCGTTCCATAAATTATTCCAGGAGAAATACGGATGTTCTCCCGGAGAATATCGTTCTTCTTTTTCTAAAAACTGATTCTTACCATTCTCCGGTATTACTCATACTCTTCCAAGGTTCAGCAATTTCTAAAGATTTTCCCTTTTGGAGTAACTCAATAGAGATCAAATCGGGAGAACGAATGAATGCCATTCTTCCATCTCTAGGCGGGCGATTGATAATCACTCCTTTAGCCTGAAGATTCGCACAGGTTTCGTAAATATTATCCACTTCGAAAGCAAGATGACCGAAATTCCTTCCGCTTGTATAGGCGGAATCTTGATCCCAATTATAAGTTAATTCTATTTCAGGAGAATTCTTATCTAACTCTGATAAGAAAACAAGAGTGTATCTTCCTTCCGGATGATCATGTCTTCTTGTTTCTTTTAATCCTAACTTATTGCAGAAAAAATCCAATGCTTGATCCAGATCTTTTACTCGGATCATTGCGTGTAAGTATTTCATTTTGTGTCCCTTGGAGCGAATCTTCTCTAAAAAGAAGATTTATTCCTTCTTTATCGGAAGGTATTCTGCGGATTTTCCCTATGACAAGCCCAAAGCAAAGGTGAAAAATCGAACAAATTGGAAAATTCCACCATATTGGATTTTTTCGATTTACCCCCAAAAACACCCTTTTTGACCCCATTTTTGCTCACCCGAAAGGCAAAACGCTTAATTGTTGTGCTCAAAAAATAAGCATTTTCCGAATTTGTAATAAAGAATCGGCTTGAAAAAAACAGCCCTCGGGTCGATACTTGTACTATATTCGAGCAGCGGCATGAGAAATCATCCGATTTCGCTTCTTTTTTATTCAATATGAATGGATAGGAGCTAGTTGAAACAAGGTGCTTAGAAAATTAGATAATTCTAATAAATGTAAATGTGATAAATGGTTCTTCGAGTTCGTTTAACAAAAATTTTTAATTTTTTCTTTGTATAAAAATTTTTTTGTTCCATTCGCCTATGCGAGTAGGTCATATGGATATAAGCGAAAACAAGAACAGAAAATATAAAAAATAACTTGAGGTTTCAATTTTATGAAAATCAACAAACTCACTTCTCTTCTATTGGTAGTAGGCTTCTTAGCAGGATCTTCCGTTTTTGCAGTTTCTCAAGATACTGAAGATCGTCTTTTAGAGCAAGCTTTGGTATCCGCTGCGGTTACTAAAGAGCAAAAAGTTGCAGTAGCTACTTACTTAAAAGCAATCGCTCAACAAAAGAACGAAAGAGCTGAAGAGTTAAGAGCATTGGCTAAACGTTCTACTGGCGGAAAATTCCTCGCTAGCAACGCTCAGTCTGAAAAATTCTTAAGACAAGCAAAAGCTCTTGAAGCAGAAGCTGCAAGAACTCAAGAATTTCTAAACAATCTTTAATTAGTAGTCACAAATCCTAAAAATCCATCGACTGCAGGGCGCCCAAAAGGCGCCTTTTTTTGTTATTTAGATACCTTCTTCTCTTTAGGAAAACAACTCATGCTGAAACCTTCTATCATATAACAAATAGCGTCTTTGGTTTCGCATCTCAATGCATCGTTATAAGTAGTACTTTGGATTTCCAGGTCCATACGTTCGCAGACCATTTTTTCTCTGGTAGAAGTTTGGGTATTTGTGTCCTGGCCGAATAGGACTCCGGCGAATAAGAAACAAATTATAAATAATACCGATTTTTTCATCATACTCTCCGGAGAATTCTCTGATTCTATGACCCTTTCAGGTTTCCTCCCTTGAGTCAATCGATTTGGGAATAGGTAAATCTTCGAAAAAAGATTGTGAGACGGTTCGAACCTTCTAATTTGCCCTGATGAGTTTCCCGGGCGGAAAGATTCACTCTAAATGGGCAAAGTTCACGTTTTGTTTTCTATTCCTTCTTCCTTTATTATATCCGTTCTTATTAAAGCCGGGTGAACAATTATACTCGGACCATTTGGGCAAATTTATATTAGGAGAATCCGTGGGAAGAAACGGATTTCTCTCGGGCAATTTGGTTTTACCTTCTCGAAACTTGGACCCGGAAGGAAATTATTGCCCCACTGAATGTATCCGTATCGGTGAAGAACTGATCAGTCCATTCCCCGCAGCATTGGGTTATGTATATGCGATATTTCTTCCTTGGAGCGGGATCGTAGGTGTATATGCCGCGACTGCAATCTTAATACTTTTATCTTTTCTGTTCCTTTCTATTTTATGGGATTGGGATCCGATCTATTTGGGAGTTTTGGTCTTAGCCTCTCCGTTTTTGGTAAACGGATATTTTTTCCCGGATGTGGGCATCGCTTCCTTTTTATTTTTAGGTGGAAGTTTTTTATTTTTAAGATCGGGCCCTTCTACTTTCCGGTTGAGGTTTGTTTTAGCAGGCTTCATTTGTGCTTCTTCAGCTTGGTTTAGGATAGAAAGTATCGTATTCCCGTTAGCATTTATCTTTTTCTTAAGTATATACAAGTTTTCTAATGTAGAAGAAAAAAATAAGATCTTCGCTTATTCGTTTGGCTTTTTGGTAGGAGTAGTACTTTTACTTGGAATTCAATATGTTCTATACGGACATCCTTTAGGTCCAAGATTCTCATTTAACCAACCTACAATGTTCCTGCTTCCCTGGAAGAAATGGAAAATTTACTCGGGACTATTGATCGCAAACCCGAACCGGATCGGTTTTTTCGGTTACACTCCCGGGTTTTTGATCGTTCTGTTCTTCTTTGTATATTATATTTTCTTTAATAAGAGTCCTTTTAAAAGAAATGCCACATCAGAGATCTCGAATCGAGATCTATTTGTTTTTTCCGGCATTACTGCGTTTTTGGCATTGGTAGTTTCTGCTCCAAATGATGGGATCATAGATTTTGGTTCTAGGTATCTTCATTTGAGTCTGCCTGCTTTTGCGGGAATGTTTTTGATCTTGCTCGAGAATATAGGGGAGAAGTTCCGTAGGATCGTAAAAATTGTTCTGTATGCGATCCTTCTCTATTCAGTTTATATCAGTTATTCTTATACTCAGATCCTGGGAAAATACGGAAGAAAGACCACTAAACTGAATGCGATCTATTTGGAGCAAAAGCCTGATCTGGTTGTGGTCCAGATCAGAACATATTCTCAGATTTTGGGTAAATACTTTTTCCAAACTCCTTCCGTATGGCTCATGAGAGAAGTTGATATTAAGAACTTCTTCTCCAAGAATCATCCTAAACAATTTAAGAAAATATTATTCGTTCAAACAAAAGCTTCTATCATGGAAAGTTTGAATGATGCAGATCCTTTTTTGAGAAATAAATATTATGCAAGTATTTCCCAAGCTTTGGGTCCTGATTTTATAAAAGTTTGGTCGGAAAATAAGGAAGATGTTTTGCTCTTTTCTTTGGAAAGAAAGTAAAATCCGGGAAGCGTGTGAGAGATGGAATGTTTTACTCTGCTTCCAGGATGGAAGCAGGTAACCGAAGTGTCGCCTTGTCCAGTCTTACTCGTTCAAAAAGAAGAAGAAAAAGAATCCTGCTGCTTGCGCTCTAGGAATTCCTACTGCACTTCCGATCAAGGAACCATTTTTTCGTACGTCGCCATTGCTATCAATGCGTCCGATCAAACTTCCGTTCTTGCGTACATCTCCGCTGGAATCGATTGAACCCACTAACGATCCATTCATTCGAATATCTCCGTTGGATTCGATTTTACCGATCAGGCTTCCGTTTTTCCGAACGTCCCCGCCGGATTCAAATCTTCCCACGAGAGACCCATTCAGCCTTACGTCCCCACTGGAGTCGATACTGCCGATAAGAGAGCCGTTCTTTCTTAGATCACCTGCCTGTAAGCCCAAGCCGGCGCTTAAAAAGAGGACCGCAGTTATGAGTTTTAAAATTGATTTCATTCTTATATCTCCGTTTTCTTACTCATTTGTATGCCTAAGCTAACAGGTATGAAAATATTTTTTGCGGAATTATTTTCCTGGAAATGTATCGTTCATTCCTTTTGCAGAAGCCGAATCGTAACGTTATTCTCTATTCTATATCCTCATCCGATTCTATTTCCAATTCGCAAAACTTAGAATAGTATTTGGACTGTATCTCTTTTCTTTCTTTTACTATGCCGGAGATTTGAATATAAAAACTGGATTTAAGTCCGTACAATCTTCCATAAACTCCATCTCCTTTTTTATAGGAAACTCTGGAATCTATACGAAATTGTAAGATCCTCTTTCCTATAATTTGAGCTGCGGCCAAGAACACTTGGTCGGAATCAAATAACTCCAGATAAAATTTAGGAAGAAGTTTGAATGTATTTTTTAAAAAAGACGTTTGGGTCATATAAGCGCATTCTATCGGAAAGACCGGACAAATAGGTATCATCCGTCTTAAAATCCCGTGTTTTCGGTTACGATTCTGTAAAAAGAAGGGCCTGAAAAAATCCTTCTCAAATGATACGTATTTTTGATTGTCTGGGAATTTCCCGAAAGAAAGAATGTCCGGCATGAATCCAAGTACGAAAAAACTCCAAACCAAACTAGCGGTGATTCATCTTTTGCAGGAAAACAAAAGAATGAGTTTGGAGGATCTTTCCAAGTATTCAGGTATAGACGATATAAAAGATCTTAAAAAAGAACTCGGAAAATTGTACATGGTGGGTTCTTATCCATATACTCCGGATCAATTTGTGGAATTGGATTATGATGGAGAAACGATAGGTATTCGTATGCCCATAAGCTTGGAGCAGGGTTTGGTCCTAAGCGTTAAAGAGTGGGCTACGATCCGAAAATTATTTTTGGAAGAAGGTGAAAAAGAAACAGTTCCTTCCAGAAAAAAAATACTGAAATCTATATTAGATAAAATTCATACAATTCTTCCTTCTGCTGGGATACCGAGCGAGAACGAGTTAAGGAAGAATATCGAAGACTCCATCTCCGAAGGTAAATCCCTAGAGATCAAATACCGCGCCCAGGGAGAGGCTGAGCCGGGATCCAGGAAAGTGGATCCTTGGGCTCTCTTAAGTTTTAGGGAAGAATATCTGATCGGATATTGCCATTCTAGAAAGGCGCCTAGGACATTTAGATTGGATTCCATTCTTCAATTGAATAGGACCCAGGAGAATGTTGCGGAAATCCCGGACGAAGAGAGAAAGAATGCAATCTCCAAATTGAAAAATTTTGTCCAAGGGGGAGAAGGGGACTCTAATTTCGCAGAGATCTATCACACTGCAGAAGTATATTTTAACCTACATTCCCGTTTACATTTGGAAAGAACTTCTACCAAAAAGCGGATCGGAGATACTACATATTATCTTTCTAAGGCAAGGATCAGGAACCAGGATTGGTTCTTGTCCGTTCTGAAAGGTTTTGGTCCGAATGTAATTCTTCATAATCCACCCGCATTAAAGGAAAGAATGACTGCGTATTGGGAGACAATTTCTTCCGGTTCATGAAATTAGGAATCGATTGACTCTTCTCTCTTTACCATTGATTCAGGATATACCTTGCTTTCTCCCGCAAAGATCAATTTAGGATTAGAGATCCCTTACAAAAGGCCTGACGGATTTCATGAGATCCGAAGTGTATTCTTACGTTTGAATTGGGGAGACGATATCCGGATAGAGCCGATCACTCCGGGTGCTTTTGAGTTGGTTTCCGATAATCAGATCATTTTAGAAAAAAGACGTTTGTATGACGAGGTTTCCGAGAAAGGAGACCTAAGTAAGAATATTCTTTTCAAAACATTTTCCAAGATCAGAGCCCATTACAGAGAACTTCCGGGTGTGAGAATACATCTTACTAAAAAAATTCCACCTGCTGCGGGGCTCGGAGGCGGATCTACAAACGCAGCATCACTTTTCTCTTTTTATTTTGGTCTGAGTCCTGAGTTTAACTCGGATCATATTTTTAAACTGGCGGCTGAGATCGGAGCTGACGTTCCCTTCTTCTTATCCGAAAATCATTGTTTGGTGTCCGGAAAAGGTGAGATCCTAAAGGACATACAAGTGCATCCCGGGCAGGGAATTCTGGCCTTAACTCCTCAGGTGCTTTCGACGGCCGAAATGTACGCAGGTCTCAAAAAGCCTTTACAAGCCGACCCTCCCTCGAAAAGATGGATTTCTCTAGGCAATGACGTCGAGTTTTCTTTAAAAGAAGGAAATTGGGCGGCTTTGAGAGAAAAGCTCGTAAACGACTTCGAGCCTCTTGCCTTCCAAAAGTTTCCCGAACTAGGGAAATTAAAGGAAAGTTTTTTGGCGAATGGAGCTAGTTACTCCTCCTTAACCGGATCAGGATCTTGTATCTATGGTTTGGTGCAAGGATTGGAAATACGGGAAGAGCTGTTAGCCAAAATGCAAACGGAATTTCCCGACCTTACGTTTGTAAGCTTTAATTATTAAAGAACGAAACTGGGCCGTCGCCAAGTGGTAAGGCAGCGGTTTTTGGTACCGCCATTTCATAGGTTCGAATCCTATCGGCCCAGCCACTGTTTGATTTCACCGGATTACTGAATGGACGCCAAAAAGGAAGCAGTCGCCGTAGTATTAGCTGCGGGAAAGGGAACCCGCATGAAGACGGAGCTCCCAAAGGTGGCTGTTCCTTTAAATGGAAAGCCGCTCTTAAACCATGTTATTGATCACCTCAAAGAAGCAGGTATCAATGACATAGTCATAGTTGTAGGCTATAAAAAAGAAGAAGTCCAAGCACTTTGCGCTGGGATTCCCGGCATTCGTTTTGCCGAACAAAAAGAGCAATTAGGCACAGCTCACGCAGTATTAAGCGCCGAAGAATTTGTTAAATCCCATAAAGGTCCTATCCTTGTAGCTTGTGGTGATGTCCCAATGATCACAGGGGACACATTCGCTTCTCTCGTTTCCACTCATGTCCAAAATGAATTCTCCGCTACTCTTCTTTCCGCAAAAGTAGATATTCCTACCGGTTACGGAAGGATCGTTCGTAATTCTTCCGGAGAAGTAACCGCTATCGTTGAAGAAAAAGACGCGGATGCGGAACAGAAAAAAATAAACGAGATCAACACCGGAACTTATGTATTCAGTTCCGAAATTCTTTTCGAATCTCTTAGAAAAATAGGAAACAGCAATGCTCAGGGAGAATATTATCTTCCTGATCTAGTAGAGTTGTACAAAAAAGAAGGAAAAAAGTTGGGCGCAGTAATTCTTAAAAACAGCGGAGAAAGCCAAGGTGTGAATTCTCCTGCAGACTTGGAAAACTTAGCGGCAGTTTTAAATGGAGCGGTTGCAAAATGAGCGGCTCTAATATCGCGGTTTTTTCAGGATCTTCCAATCGTACGATCGCAAATGAAATTTGCCAAGAGTTAGGAATAGCTCCGGGCAAGATCAATCTTCGCAAATTTTCCGACGGAGAAATTGCGGTTAAGATAGAAGAGAACGTAAGAGGAAGAGACGTATTCGTAATCCAATCTACTTCTGCTCCAGCAAACGATAACTTGATGGAATTACTTTTGATCATGGACGCACTCAGACGTGCTTCTGCAAAAAGTATTTCAGTAGTTGTTCCTTATTACGGTTACGGACGCCAAGATAGAAAAGCGGAACCAAGAGTTCCGATCTCCGCAAGAGTTGTAGCAGATCTAATCGAAACATTAGGACCGACAAGAGTGATCGTAATGGATCTTCATGCGGACCAGATCCAAGGTTTCTTCAAAGTGCCTGTGGATAATTTACATTTTAATCCAGTACTGGTAGAATACATCTTAAGCAAGAAATTCGATGACCTAGTCATCGTTTCTCCTGACTCTGGCGGCGCGGAAAGAGCCAGATCCTTCGGTAAAAAAGTGAACGCAACTTTAGCGATCATAGACAAAAGAAGACCGAAGGCAAACGTTTCCGAAGTGATGAATGTGATCGGAGAGATAGAAGGTAAGAATTGTATCCTTCTGGATGATATGATCGACACTGCAGGCACAATCTGCAAAGCGGCCGACGCTCTATTAAAGAATGGAGCTAAGTCTGTGTATTGTGCGGCTACTCACGGAGTTCTTTCCGGAGAAGCTATCGATCGTTTGAACTCTACTCCTTTCACTGAGGTCGTATTATCCAATACGATCGAGATCCCGGAGTCCAAAAAGATCACTAAGTTAAAAACTCTTTCGGTAGCTCCGTTATTCGCAGCTGCGATCCAGAGAATATCGACCAATCAATCGGTCAGCGACCTATTTATATAAGAACAAGGGTAAAGACAATGAGCCACAAATTAGCTGTTAAAAAAAGAACTGAAACCGGCAAGAACATAAACAATCGTCTTCGCGAAGCTGGACAAGTTCCTATTAACATTATCGGAGGCGGAAATGCCGCATCCGGTTCCGTAAACGAGAAAGAACTTGAAAAACTAGTTCATTCCGGGATCCGTCAATCCACTCTGATCGAGTTGGAAGTAGAGGGAGAAGGGATCCAAAAGGTTTTCGTTAAAGAAGTACAACGTTTTCCTGAGATCGACAGAATTCGCCACGTAGACTTCTACAAAGTCGAGCCTGGTAAGAAGATCGTTACTAAGATCGGAATTCGCACCGAGGGAACTGCAAAAGGTTCTAAGATGGGTGGTCAGTTCGACCATTTGATCCATGAGATCCGTGTGAAAACGGTTCCTGAGGATCTGCTTGAGACTCTGGTCCTAGATGTAACCGATCTAGATGTGGGCGATTTTATCAAAGTTAGTAACTTAAAAGTTCCTGCAAGCTGGGAAATTTTAGTTAACGGAGATCCGATCGTAGCAGCAGTTCTAAAAACCAAAGCTTTACTTGCTCAAGAAAGAGCGGAAGCTAAGGAAGCTGCTGGAGCGAAGCCGGGAGCAAAAGCCGGAGCTAAAAAAGGGAAATAATTTCCCCGTCCCCGAGATCTAAAAAATTGGAGTACGTTATTGTATGAAGCTAATCGTCGGACTGGGTAATCCCGGAGACAAATACAATAATAACCGAGCTAATATCGGCTTCAAAATTTTAGACGTGATCGCCAATAATATCAACGTTGAGATCAAGACTAAAAAGAAAAAGTCTTTGATCGGGCGAGGCGATTTCGAAGGAGAAGAGGTCGTATTATTAAAACCTCAGACCTTCAGCGATCTATCGGGAGAGTCCGTTCTATACATAGCTTCCTTCCTGAAAATTCAGGTACAGGATATTCTTGTAATCCACGAAGATTTAACCTTACCCTTGGGTAAAATTGTAGTGGATAAGGGAGCTAACGGGAACGAAAATCCTGGGATCAAATCAGTGATCCAATCCTTACGCTCTCCAAATTTTATCCGCATCCGTATCGGGATCGGTAACGACGAATTTGACGGCACAAATCTGGACGGATTTTTGAAGGAAGATTTCCAACCTTTAGAAAACTTAAGTTTAATCCAGATCATCAACGACGCGGAAGCCGCAATTCGCTCCATCAGTTTGGGCGATATTGAAGACGTGATCGAAAAATACAGATTGTAAAAATCCTTTACTTTTCCGGAAAAAAAGGGACTCTGATTATGGGGAACTTTTTCACTCGAAACGGTTTCCAAATAGTATCCGGTTTACGATTCCGGCAGGTCCAATGCCTGTTTCCTTTAGTCTAAACTACGGGAAGAATGTGGCTCCGAAGAGATGGCGGAGCTTGGGAGTTACACATGAATAACAATAATAAAGGTCTTAGATTACTTATACTTTTTATCTTAGTAATCCTAGGATTAGCACTTCTCGTACCGCAGATCCAAACTGCTCTGGGTAAGCCCAGAATATTACCGTTCTCTCAATTTATGAACATGGTAGAACCGGATGCTTCTTCCAAACCGAAAGGCAAACTGGTTAAGACCACAGATTCCAATTTCCCTGGCTGCGACAAGTTAGTCATGGAAGGAGACATGATCAAAGGTTGTTACGAACCGTTTGAAGAAGGAGCAGCAAAGGCCCCTGTTCGTTTCGAGACCAGGATCGCTCCTATCGACAAAGAATTCCTTTCTTCTTTAAGAAAAACGAATATTGATCTGGAAGTAGTTCCTTCCGAAAACGGACACGGATTCGGAATGTTGAGTTCCTTCCTTCTGATCGCAGTGATCGGTATTTTCGTATTTTACTTTTTCATTATGCGCCAAGTTCAGTCTACAGGCAATAAGGCTTTCTCTTTCGGAAAATCTAAGGCTAAGATGACTGTGGATCCAAAGGTCAAAGTAAGTTTCGCAGACGTTGCAGGATGTGAAGAAGCCAAAACCGAATTGGTCGAAATTATAGAATTCTTAAAAGACCCTAAAAAATTCCAAGCTATGGGTGCAAGGATCCCAACCGGAGTTCTTTTAGTAGGTCCTCCGGGAACCGGTAAAACTCTACTTGCTAGAGCAGTTGCGGGAGAAGCTGGAGTACCATTCTTCAGTATCTCCGGTTCTGACTTCGTAGAAATGTTCGTGGGTGTGGGAGCTTCTCGCGTTAGAGATCTTTTCGAACAAGGTAAGAAAAATTCTCCATGTATCATCTTTATTGATGAGATCGATGCAGTGGGAAGATTGAGAGGAGCCGGATGGGGCGGTGGTCATGACGAAAGAGAGCAGACCCTAAACCAAATGCTGGTTGAGATGGACGGTTTCGAGAAGAACGAGGGTGTGATCGTAATGGCAGCTACTAACCGTGCTGACGTTTTAGATCCTGCGTTACTCAGACCGGGACGTTTCGACCGCCAAGTGATGGTAGATCTTCCTGACTTAGTAGGAAGAGAGCAGATCCTAAAAGTGCATTCTAGAAAAGTTCCTTTAACCAGCGATATCTCTTTGAATTCAATCGCAAGAGGAACCCCTGGATTTACAGGTGCGGATCTTTCTAACCTGATCAACGAGGCTGCTCTACTTGCTGCACGTAAGAATAAAAAACGTGTAACTCAAGAAGAATTAGAAGAGGCTCGCGACAAAGTGATGATGGGCCCTGAGCGTAGATCCTTCTTCATTTCCGAAAAGGAAAAAGAAGTGATCGCGTATCACGAAGCGGGTCACGCGATCTTAGGAACACTTCTGGCTTATACGGAGCCGGTTCACAAGGTTACCATCATTCCGAGAGGAAGAGCATTAGGTCTAACCCAGTCTCTTCCTACGGAAGACAAACATATTCATACTAAAGCGTATTGGCTGGATCAGATCGTAGTTTGTATGGGCGGGTTCATTGCAGAAGAGTTTAAGTTCAAAATGACTTCTACCGGTTCCAGCAATGATATCCAACAAGCTACTAATATCGCGAGAAGAATGGTCTGTGATTGGGGAATGTCCGAAAAACTGGGCACTATCAATTATGGAAGCGGCCACGAAAGTCCTTTCTTAGGAAGGGATATGGGCCAAAGTAATAAGGCTTATAGCGAAGAATTTGCCGCAATGATCGACAAAGAGATCAGAGGGATCGTTCAGACCTGCCTAGATAAGGGAAGAGAACTGGTCCGTAAGAACTCCACCAAGTTCGAAAATCTTGCTAAGGCACTTCTTGCAAAAGAAACGGTTTCTCACGATGAGTTGATGGCGATCGTTCATCCTGCTCACGAAGAAACTAAAAAGAAAACTGAACGTTCTAGCAAAAAGGAGAAGGCGGGAGAAATTCCTAATAAACCCGCATATTCTACCGGCATTGAATGAAATTCTGGCTTTTTAAGACCGAGCCCGACGTTTTTTCCATAGACACTTTGGCTTCTTCTCCCGGCAAAACAGCGCCTTGGGAGGGAGTCAGAGGTTACGGAGCGAGAAATTACCTAAGGGATGAAATCAAAAAAAAGGATCTCATCCTATTCTACCATAGCAGTACTAAACCTCCTCATGTAGCAGGACTTGCGGAAGTAGTCAAAGAAGGTTATCCGGATCATTTTGCTTTTGATAAGAAACATAAGTATTATGATCCAAAAAGTGATCCACAAAAACCGACCTGGTTCATGGTGGATGTGAAATTTAAGGAAAAATTTTCTCGCCCAATTTCGCTAGAAGAATTAAGATCCCACGGGCAACTAAAAGGAATGGTGCTTTTGCAGCCGGGTGGTAGACTTTCCATCCAACCGGTCAGCGAAGAACATTTTCATTATATTTGTAAATTGGCCGGGGCAAAAAGTCTTCCCGGTTAGGGAGATTTTGGTGAATATTTTCCGAAAAATTCGGAATATCAGCTTCATTCTGCTGATCCTCATCCTAGGTATAGGTTCTCTATACTCTCAGGAAGATGTTCCTGTTTTTCCGATCTCCGGTTCTATGTCCGGAACTCCCATAAATAAATTTACTTTTATCCGTAAGATCCGTCCGGGAGAAGTGAAAACTCCTACCGATTTGGAAACAGGTGACTGGACTAGAATGGATAAAGACAGTTTATCTTTCAGTTTCACCGATGATCAGTTTTTAATAAAGTTCAAGATACAAGCTCCTCCTAAAGAAGGAACAATCTCCTGGTATTTAGTTTTGAATAACCCGGGAATGGAAAACCTTACTGTCTTCAAAAGAGTATCGGGACCGCAAGGATGGGCCTGGTCCGAACTTTCCAGGGATATGAGGATGTCCTATATCCAACCTGCATTCTTAATAGAAACTCCTCCCAATAAACAGGAAGAATTTTTAATCCACGCTTCTACTAGAAGATCTCTGGTCCTGAATTTCCAAGCCTGGGCTCCTAAAGAATTCGCTGCTCATATCCAAATGGAGAATTTGTTCTTAGGGATTTTCTTTGGAGCGATCGGGATCATGCTAGTGTATAACGGATTCCTTGCATTTGTGGTAAAGGACTCCAGTTATTTCTTCTATGTTTTGTATTTATTGTTCTATGGACTTTGGCAGATGGCAGTCACTGGAGTCGGCGCTCAGTATCTGATCCCGGCTCCTGCAACTTCTTGGAATGATTATCTGACAGGTTTTGCGTTCTTGTCGGTTGCATTCTCTCTTTTATTCACTCGTTCCTTCTTACATATGGAAAGAGAGACCGGCTGGAAGAATTACGCATTCTTAATATTGTCTGCATTTGCGATTTTAGGATTTATCGCTTCTTTATTCTCCAGTATTTACGGGCCGATGATCTGGGCTGTGTCTTGGTATCCTTTCCTGGCTGCGGTTTTGGTGATCTATTCCGCTGCGATCCGTCTGAGAAGGGGATATCGACCTGCCCGTTATTTCCTATTGGCCTGGTCTGTTCTGATCCTTTTTGTTCTGATAACTGCTCTGAGGAACTTATCCATTATCCAGGATACGGAACTCACTCATTGGTCCGCTCAATTCGGTTCTTTGGTAGAGATGACACTTCTTTCTTTTGCTTTGGCGGATAGGATCAAAACATTAGAGAAGGATTCTCTTCAGGCTCGATTGGAAAATTACGAAAGCCAATTGAAGTTAACCGAGATAGAGCAGGAGCTTAAGATTGCGAGAGAATTACAAGAGTCCATTCTTCCCGATCGCCTGCCTGAAGTAAAAAATCTAAAACTTTCGGTAAGAGGGGAGTTCGCCAGCTCAGTGGGCGGAGACTTCTACGATTTCCAATATTTGGAATCCGGCAAGTTAGGTATCTTTTTATCAGATGTTTCCGGTCATGGTGTTCCTGCCGCGATCATTTCTTCCATGGTCAAGTTGGCATTCTCCATTGAATCCAGAAAGAATGAAGATCCTGCAGAAGTTTTAAGAAGTATTAATAGATCTTTAAGCGGTAAGTATGGAAAACATTTTATTACCGCGGCCTATCTTATAATCGATCCTGCAAATGGAAAGGTGACTTATTCTAACGCGGGGCATCCTCCGATTGTTGCAATAGATAAAGAATCAGGAGAGACCAAGGAAATATTTTTACCCGGCTGGATCATGGGAATGGATCCGAATCTAAAAAACTCCGTGGTTGAATTCCAAATGAAACCTGGAGATCGTTTGATCGTTTATACCGATGGGATCACGGAAGCCAGAAGTAAAAGTGGAGAAATTTTCGGGTTCCAGAGATTTTATAAATTATTAAGCGATCATATGCAATCGCCCGGGGAAAAACTCGGTGAGGATCTGTTTGCTACTGTGAGAAGTTTTACGGGGAATCGAAAACATTTCGAAGACGATCTAACTTTTCTCGTCCTGGATTATTTGCCGATCCCCGATGAGAGCGGGATTAAGGAAATTACTTCGAGCTTTTCAAAAAGCTGATCAGCTCGTTTGAAACTTGGATAGGACGTTTTCTGTAGCTCTTCTTATATTCTTTTTTATATTCTTTATGACAGTTTTTGCAGGATGATTCCAGATCTCCGGAAGCAAGAGCGGTGTCAGTGATCTCTTTCCATTTTGCTTTTTGTTCGTCCAAGGCCCAGTTCGGAACTTCTTTTAAGATCCTTTCGAGAGCCGCCTTATCACCTTTTTTAGCTTTTTTGGAAGCAGGTTTGGTATAATCTTCCATGAAATCGTGTAACGTGGTTTCTGTTGTCCCGGATTGTGCGTAGGAAGTAGAAACGCCTAGTAAGAATAATAAAACGATGCAGATACTTTTAAGTTTACGGTTCATCTAAGAAAGTCCTCTTTTTCCTCTATTTTTAAGTCTTAATAAGTTTAGGGAAGTTCTTTCCGTTTTTTTAGAAAAGAATCCTAGTTTAGAAAAATCAATACACCTTTGAAATTTTGGGAACCTATGAAAAGGTAGAAGTTCGGGATCTTTTAATCTAAGATACGATTCCACTCTTGGTCGTAATAACGTACAAGGCTTTGGTTATCCAATCGATTCGGTTCCGTAGGTACCTTGGACATATCTTGTGGAAATTCCGAAATAGATCTGAGTTCCGTTTCATTCAGGAATTTTAATCCTGCAGGAAGATCTTTTCTGTATCCTCTTAAGTTTCCAACACTTCCTAAAATAAATCCCCATTCTCCGAAAGAAGGAACATATACATGCAATGCCCTGGTATTAAATCCGGATTCCTTGAGAGTGGCTTCTACACACCAAAAGGACATTCTGGCGAATAGAGGAGAAGTGGATTGTATCTCTACGATAGAAAATTCGTTTAGCCTTCTTCTTAAACTTCTGTAAAATGCGGTGCTGTATAATTTCCCGATGGAGAAGTTACTTGGATCCGGAAAATCTATCAGTACCACATCGAATACGGAACTTGATTCTTCTAACCATAAAAATGCGTCCGCGTTCTGTACTTTTACTTTAGGATTTTTTAAACTAGATCCGTTGATCTCCGTCAGGATGGGTTGTTCCGAGAAGATGCGTGTCATCTCAGGATCAAGATCCACCAAAGTGATGGATTCCACACTTGGATGTTTTAAGATCTCTCTAACTGCTAGACCGTCTCCTCCTCCTAAAACCAATACTCTTTTCGGATTCGGATGGGAGAGAAGTGCCGGATGTGCCAATGTTTCGTGGTATCTATACTCGTCTCTGGAACTGAATTGTAAATGTCCGTTCAAAAAAAGTCTGAGTTCACTTTTATATCTGGTGACAATGATCTTTTGGAAATTGGTTTGTTTGGAATATATGATCTCGTCTGAAAATAGATTTTCTTCACTATAATAAGTGATCATCTCCGAAAATGCAAAGCCGAGACCTAATAGAGTCAGTACTAAAGCGGATTTTGCTCTCAATAGGTTTTTGTGTTTTTCGGATAATGGAAGAACGAATGTGCCCCATAAAGCAGTTCCAGCATTCAATAGTCCGAAAAAGAAAGATGTTCTCACCATTCCCAATTTAGGAGCGAAAAAGATCGGAAATGCCAAGGAGGCCAAAAGTGCACCTGCGTAATCCAAGCTGAGCACCTTGGAAACCATATCACGAAATCCTAATTTATTTTTTAGGATCCGGAGAAGTAGCGGTATCTCCATTCCTACAAGGGTCCCGACGGCTACTACGATACTGAATAGCGGGATTTGGAAAATTCTAGTTTGTCCAAAACTTAAGAACAGGATTGCTGCACTGAATCCGCCTAATAATCCTAATGCGAGTTCCACATCCAAAAATTTAGGGATTAGATCTTCTATTAGGTATCTGGAAAGCCAGCTTCCGATCCCCATGGAGAATAAATAAACTCCGATGACTAATGAAAATTGGGTAACTGTTTCTCCAAGCAAGTAGCTTGCTACGGTGCCTGCTAGTAGTTCATATACTAGACCGCAGGAAGAAAGGATTAAGACGGAGATTAATAAGGCTCTCTGCAGTTTATTTTCCCCCCGGGAAATTTCTGGTGAACCATGCGTAATGAGAGCGATAGATCCCAGGATTCTGTCTGACGGTTTTAGGGACCTGATTTACTTCTTCGAAATCAGTGGTGGCTCCGCCTTTTGTGTATTCCGAAAAAAAACCAAGTCCTAAAGACGCTGCGAAGAATGGATAAACAAGACCTTTTAAAAAATTCCACATAATAGATCCTTAAACTCTTTTGGATTCGAATGAATAACTTCTAAAAAAAGTATAGATCAAAGGGAGCCATAAGAAGATAGAAAATAAGAAGAATGGAGCGGGACTCATCACATCTCTTACTATTTTCACGCTGTATTCGGAGCCCCAGCCCACAGGAAAGTCGGATTGGCTTTCTAATCTAAGATAATATCTTCCTGGAGGGATCTCCGCTAAAGATTTAGAATCGGATTTGGATCCTTCCGACCAAGATTCTCCATCGTCTACTCCATGATAATAACTGGTCTCTATGGAAGTATCGTAAGCGGTATCCGTATCTTCATTGATCAGCGCAGCGGAGAAGTATAGATACTTATTGTCCAGGTTAGGAGCTTCGATCTGGATCTCCACATTCTCGTTTGCAGAACCTTTTAGTTCGAATACATCCGTTACGAAAGAATTATCTCTAAAATTAGTACTGCCGATATCCGTATTCGGCACGGAAGTTTGGACGTATCTGAATTTTCCTTGGTATACTACTTGGTTTTTAGCCTTGATACATCCGTAAACTTGGAACACGAAAAATACGGCGGTGAGTGCCGCGGCCACCCATAGATTTCGTTTTAATCTGCTCTTGAACGGATTCGGTTCGCATACTCCGACTATTTCAGGTTTTCTTAATTTAGAAGCGGTGTCCAATGGAACGGAAGACTTCATCGTATCGAAAGGGATAAATACTCCCTTGGACCAGAAAATTTCCTTATCCGTTCTTTCGGAAGAGATCATATAAGGAGGAGAAATAAAATCCTCCATGTAAGCCTTCTCCCCGGCCGAAACTTTCCAATAGAATTCGCCCAATGCGAAATCCGTTTGTGCATCAGTGTTCGCGAACCACTTATAGGATCTTTTCTGGAAGATACGTTTTAGTCCGGGAGCCCATTTAGGAACTCCTTGCAAAGGTTCGAAATAGGTCCAATTGTCCCCATTTTCATTCAACCAAGCGTATCCTCCTCTGTATCTGAGAAGATAATCCGTCCAAGTATAAGTCTCATCATCCACTTCAGTGGATTTTCGTAATACTCCGATTACCTTGGATTCAGGAAGATCCGGCAGCTTGATAGGAGTTCCCAAAGGAAGAAGAACATTATCTCTGGAAACCTGATCGAATTTAGCGATGATCTTTAAGTCCGGGCTTTCAGTATCCATTACGGATCCGCAATATTCGCAAGCCAAGGATTTGGAAAAATCAGGACTGAATTGATTGAGAGAAGCCCCACAACCTTTGCATTCGATCGATTTCGCAGGGATTTGTGCTTGGTTGTATGCTACTTCTTCTTGTCTGAGTCCGGTTAAATTCAATTCTTCTAATGTAGAAAAATTTCCGGAGAATAATAATGCGGGAGATTCGGAATAGTCCAAGGTTCCGAACAATCCGTCTTCACTTGCAAGATCCAATAAGACTGCTTCGTATCCTGTTTGGAATCCGATGGGGAGTTCACCTTCTCCACCTATGCAGGTAGCTTTCATGATCTCTTTTAGGGTCCAGTTTTCTCCTAAGTAAAAACTGTCTCCCGGAGTGATCTTTTCTCTTCTGCCGGATGCGATTACGATCGGATCTTCGTCTCCTTCTAAGCTCGGGATCTTGTCTGTTGGAATTCCGACATTTAGTTTTGTATAATAATAAGAACCTTGTGCTTCTCCCAACCAGGCGGAACTTCCGTCTCCTTCCATGAGATGCCATTCGTTCCAGAAGCCTAATTCGAATTTAAGTTGGATCCTTCCTATGACTCTGAAAGGAATACCTTTGTAATTACCCTGGGTCCCGAGTTGTATGATGGAATGGTCGTCAGAGAGTTCTCCCGCTGTGCCTATCTTTTCCAGATTCACGTCTTTTTTAAGGGAGAGAGTTTTGCAGCTGGAGCAAACCGCATAAACGGAAGCCTTATTGATGATGGGGACTGGGGCTCCGCAATTAGGACAACTTAGTTCGGACACAAAGAAAGGTGATAACTTCGGGAGGATACTCTGTCAATCCTGGTTTTAAGGGGCCGAAAGAAATTTCCTGAATTTTTAAGGGATGACGGAGCGTTTCGCCATTCTTCTTGCCCGATCGCTGGCGGGGTCTATATCTCCCAAAGCTTTTTCCAATTCCTGCAGGCCTGGATTTTCCCAAGTAGCTTCGTATAGATTCGGGGAATTGAAAATATGAAAATGGTTATCGAAATGGATCCGATTATAATAGTCCGCCTTGCTGAACATTGCGCGGTTGATCTCATTATAAATTTCCTCGAATTCCGTGGTTTGGAGATCCGGTTCGAAGTCGGAAAGAAATTTTAGGGAAAGAAGAATGACGTATTCCCTGGATTGTTTTAATAATTTCAGAGCCTCATACAGGTATTGGGTCTTGATCCCGGGTAAATAAGGTCTTGTATTGTCTGCGATCGTTTTCTTTTGGTTGGAGGCTCCGTATTCTCTATAGCCCATTTCCAAATGATGTCTTGCTTCCGCGTCTTTTGTTCTGAGTGCATATTTGGATAAAAAATCCAATTCTCTTCTCACACTTGCGGCGGATGCTTCTACAACCTTCGCATATAATATCACTAATAATCTTTGGGTTTGGCGCATTTCATCGTAAGAATGTGCAAGGTCGAATTGTAAATACAAAGTGAATGTTTCTATATGATGCTGCAAACATCTGCGGAATAATGCCTTATCTTCTTCCGTTCCATAATTGGAGATCGTACTATTGATAGCTTTTAAATGAAATTCGTTTTGTTTTAATCCTCTTTCTACTCGGACTAAAGCTGTCGCTCTGTTACTGTCCAAGTCCGCTTTTGTCTGCTCGAAAGGAAGAACTAAAAATGCGAAAAGAAGACTGATATATATAAAATTTCTTTTCGATCCCATATTAGGATTTTCGGAAATAAGAGGGGTCCAAATTGAACCCCGTTATAGGATAAATTTTACTGAACGATTTTTTGTTTTATGTCCTTTTCCTAAGTCGGAGTGCATTTAGGACCACGGAAACGGAACTAAATGCCATCATAGCGCCTGCAATCCAAGGAGCTAATAGTCCTGCCGCTGCGATCGGGATCCCAAGAGTGTTATAGGCTAATGCCCAGAAAAAATTTTGTCTGATATTTCTGGTCGTTGCCTTTGCGATTAGGATCGCTTCCGCAATTTTTTCCAGATCTCCTTTTACCAAAACCACTCCTGCGGTTTCGATTGCGACTCCTGTTCCCGTACCCATTGCAAATCCTACATCCGCCTTTGCCAATGCAGGTGAGTCGTTGATCCCGTCTCCTGTCATTCCCACCGTTTTCCCCTTGGATTGTAGGTCGGAAAGTATCTCAGCTTTGTCTTTGGGAAGAAGAGACGCATGCACATTTTTGATCCCGACTTTAGAGGAAATATTTTCCGCTACGGACAAATGGTCTCCGGTTAAGAGTAAGGTTTCGATCCCTAGAGAATCTAATTTTTCTAATGCGGATTTTGCATTTTGTCGGATCGTATCTTCAATTGCGAAAATGATCCATGTTGGAGTTCCAACATCGGTGCCAACAGTAAGATCCGCGGTGGAGCTAACGGTTACTGTATTACTGTCGACTGCTATGCCTCTATTAGAGTTGGCATTTTTCTCATTCTCCGATCTTGCCCAAACTACAGTTTTGCCTGCCTTCTCCCAAGAATTAGAGATTTCTAATAGATCTTTAGGTAAACTTTCTTTCTCTTCGAAAAATTCCAACTTTCCTATCTTGATCTCGTTTTGGTTTACTTTAGCAGTGATCCCAAGTCCGGGAACAGTCTGTAAATTTTCAGGAGAAAGTATAGAATGGCCTTTTGATCTTACAAAAGAAACGATCGCTTTTCCTAATGGGTGAGAAGACGCGGATTCTGCGGACGCGGAAGAAGAAAGTAGATCCGATTCTTTCCCTACGAATTTATATTCTGTTACGGAAGGATTTCCTTGGGTAATGGTTCCGGTTTTATCGAATGCGATCAGATTGAGAGAAGCGGTGGTTTCTAAAACTTCCGAATTTCTGAATAAGATCCCTTGGCTTGCCGCTTTTCCTGTTCCTACTAAAATTGAGATAGGAGTGGCAAGACCTAAGGCACAAGGACATGCGATCACTAAGATAGCGATCGATTTTTCCAAAGCGGAACCTAATTCTCCTGCTTCTAAAAAGAAGAACCATAATAAAAAGTTAAATAAAGAGATCAGGATCACAGCAGGAACGAATACTGCGGAAATTTTATCCGCGATCTTTTGGATGGGAGCCTTAGAACTTTGGGCTTCTTCCACTGTTTTGATGATGGATGCGAGTACCGTTTCGGAACCGACAGAGGTTGCTTGTACGATTAGGTTTCCGTTTCCGTTGACTGTTCCTCCGAATACCTGGCTGTCTTTCTTTTTGTCTAGAGGAAGACTTTCTCCTGTTAACATGGATTCGTCTACCGAGCTGAAACCTTCCGTCACGATCCCATCTACCGGAAATTTTTCTCCCGGTCTGACTTGCAGGATATCCCCTTTTTTTACGTACTCAGTCGGGATCTCGGACCAAACTTCTTCTTTTTTGATACGGGCCGTTTCCGGTTTTAATTCCAGTAGGGTTTGGATTGCGGAAGAACTTTTTCCTTTCGCTTCCGCTTCCATCCATTTTCCTGCGAGTATAAAAGAAAGTAATACTGCGGATGTTTCGTAGTATAAAGGCGGAAGTGAATGTATATGCGCGCCTTCTGCCCAGAAAGAGGAGAAGAATAGATCTCCTTGTTGGAGCCCTTGTAATAGGGAAAGTATAAAGCTGTATCCGAATGCTGCAGTGGTCCCTAAGGCAACCAATACATCCATGTTTGCACTTCCGTTCTTGATGGCCCTAAATGCACTTTTATAAAATGGAAATCCGATCCAGAATTGTACTGGGAATGCTAATACAAATTGTACCCAAGGATGCATGAGAGCTTTCGGATTCGGCAGGAACCCCAAAAATGAAAAATGGGAAACCATCGAATAGAATAAAGGAGCCGCAAATACGAGAGAGATCAGAAATCTAGATCTTAATTTGGATCTTTCTTTTCTATGCAGCTCTTCCGTTTCTTTATAATTATTTTCTGAATGCTCTTTTGCGGAATAACCTAATGATTCTACTTTAGAAAATAGTTCCGAAGAATTTACGGACTCATTGAATCTTACGAATGCGGTCTCTCTTCCGAAATTGACCCGAGCCTCTTCTACACCTGGGACTTTGTTTAAGCCTGTTTCTATTCTTCTTGCACAGTTAGCACAGGTCATTCCGAAAAGATCCAAAGTGATCTCTGATGTTTTATCGTCGGTGGAGAAGGTTTTGACTTCTTCTCTAATTTCTGTGTTCATCACTTTACTCCTGGTTGATGGAAACCACAGGATAACCTTCTTCTTCTAATATTTTAGGAAGAGAGGAAATATCCTTTTTGGTCTCGAAACGTGCGGTCTGGGAGTTTAGGTCTACTACAGGTTTAGACTCCGGATCGAAAGATTGGATTGTTTTAGATACTGTCCTTACGCAATGATCGCAGGTCATTCCTGATAATTTGATCTCGTACATTTTAATTCTCCTTGGTCTATAATCCTATTGTCAACCTTCCAATAGTGGGAAGGTCAAGGCCCAAATTCGAAAAAAATCCGGTTTTTCAGAAAAAATGGTCTTTTCTAACCTTCTAATCATTGGAAGGTTATGATTTTATGAATATCGGAGAAGTCGCCAAATTGTCCGGGGTAAACCCGAAATTAGTCCGACATTATGAATCTATCGGATTAGTGTCCAAGCCCATTCGCGCAGATTCAGGATATAGACTGTATTCGGAAAAAGACATACATACATTGAGATTTATCAAAAGAGCAAGAGGTCTAGGATTTTCTTTGCCTGAGATCAAACAACTATTGGGGCTTTGGAAGAATAAATCCAGGGCAAGTGCTCAGGTGAAATCCCTGGCCTTATCACATGTAAAAGAAATGCAGGCCAAAATTTTGGAATTACAATCTATGTGCGATACTCTCAGTCATTTGGCAAAACATTGCCATGGAGATCATAGACCGGACTGTCCTATCTTAGAAGAGTTAGAAGGAGAATAAGCTGTTTTTACGCTTCTAACTTGTTTAAGGAAAGTCGGATAAAATAGAATGATACAAATATAGAGACCAGAGCCGAGATAAGGAACATACTTTTAGGTCCTGAATAAAACCAGATCAATCCGCCAAGATTACTTGCGATCAAAGCGGCAATACTATTCAAACCAGCAAATGTCCCGATGGCGGAAGCGGAATCCGTTTTAGGAATAATATTCGTGATCAACGCCTTGGAAATACCTTCCGTGCTGGCAGCATAGATCCCGTATATGAAAAATAAGGAATAGAAATGGATCGTATTTTCTGCAAATGCCATTCCTCCGTATACGGAAGCAAATGCAAATAACCCGAAGACCAATGTGGGTTTGAGCCCTATTTTGTCCGCTAAGATCCCTGCAGGAAGAGAAAATAAGGCATACACTAAATTATAAAATATGTATATTCCAATCACCTGGGAATCTTCTAAACCTTTCGCTTTTACCATTAAAAGAAGAAAAAGATCCGAACTATTGATCAGCCCAAAAGCCAAAAGGCCGATCACTAGTTTTTTATAAGAGATCGGTGCATTCTTCCAATAGATAAAATGAGATAGAAAGTTCGATCTTTCTTGTATTATAAGTTTTTCTTTCTTATTTTCTTTTAGAAGACCCGAGATCAGAAATGCGGAAAGTCCCGGGATCGCAGCGATAAAAAATAGAATGGAATAATTCTCCGGATAAAAATGCAAAAATACTAATGCGAATGTCGGGCCGAGCACCGCACCTAAAGTATCCATGGAACGATGGAATCCGAAAACAGTACCTTTGGTTTCAGGTGTTGCTTCGTCGGAAAGTAATGCGTCTCTTGCACCTGTTCTGATCCCTTTTCCCAATCGATCCATTGTCCTGGATAAGAAGATCCAAAGTGGGAATGTGAAAAATCCCATGATCGGTTTAGAAACTGCACTTAATAAATATCCGAACTGAACGAATGGAACTCTCTTGCCGTTTTGGTCTGAAAGTTTTCCGAAATAACCTTTGCTAAGTCCTGCGATCGCTTCCGCAAATCCTTCTAAGACTCCGATAAGGACCACGGAGAATCCTATACTCTTTAAATAAAGAGGCATGATAGGATATAACATCTCGCTGGAGACATCAGTGAAAAGACTGATGAAAGAAAGGATCCAGACTGCTTTGGTGATTTTTTTCAGGATAAAGGTTTTTTGTCTTTGTCGAAGAACTTTTTATGGATCAGGTCTTGGATAAGATCCTTGTCTTCTTCTGAAAGGTTGATGAAGATTACGTTCGCTTTTTTTCCGGAGACTCGGATCACTTCCGACTCTAGTTCCATATTTTTACCGTTTATATTTCCAAACAGGATGATCCTGTCTCCTTCGAAAACGGAAGTGCGGGTCTCAAGGCCGGCTCCTCCAGTTCCTATATCAACAATGAATACCGGAAATCTTTGGGTTTTGCCTTTGACTATAAAATCACCGTCGATGGTGATCTTTACGCGAGCGTTCTTCCTCTTCTGTTGAGAAGGGTCCCGGTATTCGTATTTATCGTCGAAAAGGGAATTAGTGCCCGCCATACGACAATCATGCAGAAGTTCGAAATTCAGTCAAAGTGAAATTGTAATCTTCTTCAGGTCCGTCTTCGCAAGGCTGAGAATTCTTGTAAGAGAAATAAACAGAAGCTCCATCCAAAACGATTACCGTTCTGGACACGGAATGTGCGTCTCTTCTGTGCATACAAGGCGATAGAGCGCCTTGCTCGGGTAGATGAGAAGATAAGAATGACTTTGCTATATTTGTAAATCCCGTGGCATCCGGAAGAGAAGAAGGACGAAAATTCGCGTCGAAGGTTTCCCGTCGTGCGACTTGGGCCTTGGGTCCTTGAGTAAAGGAACTTCCGAAGACCGCAAATGTTTCGGAATCCGTTTCCGTTTGGTAAGATTTTCCGTCCCAGATAAATATTTCAGTCTTCTCCTTGTTTGCTTTGAATAATTTGAATGGATAATATTTTTCCAACTCAGAGTCCGTATAAGATTCAGGAGTTCTTTCTCCGAGTAGAATAGAGCGAACTAGTAGTCCTCTGCTTACAGGATTGCGGAGCAATTTTAAGGTGGCTTCGTAGTAGTTTACTAGGCAGATAATCTCTCCTCTTTGTGTGACTCCGATCCAGGTGCCGCCTGCTTCTCCGTCGATCGGTGCGATCGCTTTTCCTGAATTTGATTCTAGCAGTTGAGGGGAGAGAGAAGGTTTTCTTTTGGTGGATTCGTCCCTGTTAAATCCTACTCCAAGTATTCCTTTGCTTGGATCTCTATAGATCAATGAAGTGCACATTTTATTTTCCTACGCTTAGGAAGAAATCCACTCTTTCGTTCCGATCCACTTCGTATGCTCCGTTGCCTGGGATCAAAGGTAATGTTTCTCCATAACCTCTGTATCTATATCTTCCGAATTCATAATCTTTTCCGAATAAGGATTGGAATACTTTTTTAGCCTTCTCTTCGGAAGCTCTTAGATTGTATTCGTCATCTCCTCTATGAGAAGTATGGATCTGTAATTCCGCTTTGTATCCTGGAAATTTACTTAAGACTGATTTTAGTTTAGAAGGTAGAGTCCACCATTTGTCTTCGTAAATACGATTCGGGACGGAGAATCTGAATCCTTCTTTTTCCTTTACGACTAGGATATCTGTTTTGATATCTCCTAATTCTAATTCTTCTTCTCCGCCGAATACGTCTTTGTAAGAAAGAACAAATCTAAGTTCAGCGAGAGATCCGATCCTTCTGCCCTGATCGTCCAGTCCGTACCAGATCAATTTATCAGGCCCGTTCCCGGTTCCGTTCCAGCTTCGGACGATCCTTTCTTCTTGTTTGTCCCCATCGTAATAGGATTCCATAATATTGATCTTCCAGGATACGATCGGAAGTCCCTTGGATCTTAGACGGATCTCGACTAAGTCTTTTTGCCAATCTCCATCAGGTGTGAATCCTCCTGGAGAAACATCGTAGGAGAATTTTGGTCTCTGGTCTGAAAGTTGGAATTTTTTAGGGACGCTAACGTACTTATCGTATCTATTATAAATCGTTAGACGGTATAGATAAGTTCCCGGACCTAAATGTTTGTTTTCCTTATTTTTAGGTTCCCAGACGAGTTCCGCAGGAGGTTCTCCCAATGATTTTTGGGAGAAGACTAGATTATCCTCTTTTGCTTCATTCTTAAAAATTTCCAGCTCATAAGAATCCGATTTCAGTTTAGAAGAAACGTATGAGGAAAATTTAATACGATTTAATGGATTGTTCGGATCGGAAGGAAATAGATCTCCTTCTACATTTAGATCCACTCCTGAAGATTCATTTTTAACCGTAAGATTTTCGATCTTGTCTATGGATTCGTTACCTGCAGGATCTCTTCCTGTGAGTTTGTAAGTATATAAACCGGGGGGAACGGATCTGCCATTGGAATCGGTCCCATCCCATACGAGTTGATAAGGAACTTCTCTATTTCTCCAAGTATAAGCTTTTAAGGACCTTCCTTCGAAGTCTAAAAATTCTCCGATGAATATGTCTGCGGATTCTCCGGAGGTTTTTTGTTGTATGATGATCTTGGATAAATTCCTGTCTTCGCTTAATAATAACTTGGTTTTACAATTTGTCTCTACTTTGGGAGGTCTTGCATCCAAGTAAAATGTGGACTCTTCGGAGAGTATTCTTTCCTTGTTTGCGGTCAGTAAAAATAACTGATAAGTATAATATCCGTCGCCAACAGGAGTTCCGTTCTCATTCTCCCCGTCCCATTCCAGGATAGAAGGCAGATAAATATCTTCTGCTGCGAATTCATTCTCGTCTGAAAATAATGTGAATCCTTTTTTGCGGATCTTTCCTGCTTCGAATTTTCGAACGGTTTCTCCTGAGGCGCTTCTGATTGTAAGCTCCCAGTCTTGTAATTTTGGCAAAGAAGAAGTTTGTATCTTGAATCTGAGAATATCGGAGACCCCGTCCCAGTTCGGAGAGAAGGAGCCGGATTCAGTGCTGATAAGAGAATTTGCGGAAATCGAAAAGGAGAATAGAACTCCCAGAAAACCTAAAAAAGGAAAAAATTTTCCGAACATGCTACTAGAAAATTCCTTCCGAGAAAAAATGCACTTATGTTTTATCCTCTAGTTTTCTATTACGGATCGAACCCATATGAGTTCCCGTGTTGGAAGGTTCCGATCTTTCGGTATAACGTTTTAATGCAAACGTGACGGAGGCAAATGCAATCTCTTCCCAAGGAATTTCTTCCGGAGAGAATAGTTTTACCTCTTCCGATTCAGGACTTTCCGAAAAAACTCCATCGATCAAGTTTGCAAGAAAGAACATGTACACCTGGCTGATATGAGGAATGCTGTATACGGAATGAAGTCTGACGATATCTATCTTTGCGTTCGCTTCTTCCGAAGTTTCTCTTGCAGCGCCTTCCTCTACCGTTTCTCTGTTCTCTAAAAATCCCGCGGGCAGGGTCCAGTATCCTTTCCTAGGTTCGATCGCACGTTTGCAGAGTAGTATTTTTCCTTCCCAGATGGGAATGGTCCCGACGATTACCTTTGGATTTTGGTAATGTATGGTCCCGCAATTCTCACAAACATATCTTGTGAGACTGTCTCCTTCCGGGATTTTTTGGACTACTTCAGAGCCGCAAACGCTGCAAAATTTCATGCTTTAGAAAACCTTCTCCAAGCCAGGACCGCTTCTAATAATAACCAAACGGTTAGAAAGATCAAAACTCCTCCGACTGCCGCGAGTAAATAACTAGGGGATTTGGAGAATAAGAAATCGTAGAAGTTGATCACCATTGCCCAAAGTGTTGCGCCTAATACGAATATCATCGGTATAAAACTGATCCAGGTCTTTTTCTTAGAATACAATAGATAGATCGTGATTACAAGCAAAGCTAAACCGGCTAATAACTGATTTGTTGTCCCGAATAGTTTCCAAAGTGCCAAACCTGCAGTGGTCTTTTTGCCTCCTTGGTCGATCTGTAAGAATGCAAAAAATCCGATCGCTACACATGCAATAATACTGGAAACATAACGATTTCCTAAAGTTTTTCGGATCGCCTCCGATCCGAAACTTTCTGCGATCTCTTCTATATTATATCTTAATAATCTGGTTGCCGAATCCAATGAGGTTAAAGCGAAACTTACTACTACAAGCGCGATAAAACCTTGGGCAAAACCTTCGTCAAAACCGAGCTGAGAGATAAATCTCCCCGTTCCATAGATATAAGCTCCCACGGAAGGTGCCAGACCTTGGATACCAGACCAGGATTTATAAAAAGAAGACCATTCTCCTGCGGATGCAAATCCGATCGTGCATGCGACTACGGATGTAAGACCCAAAAGGGACTCGCCGATCATTCCACCGTATCCTATCACTCTTGCATCTATTTCTCTATCCAATTGTTTTGCAGTGGTTCCTGAACTTACCAAAGCATGGAAACCGGAAACGGCTCCACATGCGATCGTGATGAATACGAATGGAATAATATCCATATCCACTTTTTCAGTGCGGATCGCTTCCGCATTAAAGGAAGAAAATTCTCCGAGAAGACTTCCTTTTACGAAACCGAAATAGATCGCGATAATTCCCAGATATAATAAGAAGGAATTGATATAGTCCCTGCTTTGGAGAAGCAGCCAAACCGGAGTTACGGACGCCAAGAAAGCATATGCAAGAAGTATAATTTTCCAGATCGGAACTCCCGGGGATTTGTCTATATCGTTCAAACCTATCCAGGTTAGAATGGAGTCGTTCATCCCGAGCACCATGACTACTAAAGTAAGTGCCACGGATGCGAATGTGAGAGGTCCAAGCTTCATTCCTTTTTTATAATGAAGCCATCCTACCAAGATCGCAAACACCATGATCCCTGCAGTAGGGATCACAGCTTCCGGGAAATGACTTCTGAGTTTGATAGGAGAAGACGGGGTTTCTACTCTGACTTCTGAAGGATGGACATGATCCTTGATGCTCGGACTAATTTGTGTTTGTTCGATTTGTGGAGGCGGAGTAACCGGTACCTGTTTTAATTTAGGATCCGCTGAGAACATTTCCGCAAGAACGATCACGAACACACCCATTGCCAGAGCGACTAAGAAAAAAATGATCGCATGAAATAAACTTCTGGCCCTTGGTCCTAAAAGGTCCTGAGCCACTTGCCCGATCGATTTACCTTGGTTACGGACCGAAACTACGATTGCTCCGAAATCATGGACACAACCTATAAAAATTCCTCCGAATACCACCCAAAGCATTGCAGGCAGCCATCCCCAGATCACTGCAACTGCAGGTCCTAAGATAGGAGCGAGTCCCGCGATGGAAGCATAATGGTGTCCGAATAAAACTGCAGGTTTTGTCGGAAGATAATCCACCCCGTCATTCAACTTATGAGCAGGGGTATCACCTACAGTGTCTTTGAGTTGGAAGATGGACTTGGATAAAAATCCGGAGTAAAACTTATAACCTAAAAAATAAAGAGTGAAACAACCGAAAACCGCGAGAAGGGGTAACATGTGGGAAAAATCTCGTTTTATGCGGTCCGGATCAAATCTTTTTTCTCGGGAAAATGAATAGACAAACTCAGTTACGGGCAGAGGGTCTAAGTATAGGTTCTCACTTTGAACGCCCGCAGTTTCGATCAGGTCAAATCATCCTTAGAAGACGTAATTTTCGAATTACAGTCCGGGAGTAATGATTGTGAGTGGTTCATTTCCTCCGAAAAACTGATCGAAATTTTGGAGATCCGGCGAGAGGATTATTTTAAACTCCTATATACTCTCAGAGGAGAAAGGGAATATTCTTCCAAAGGTTCCCAAGGATTTACCCAAGATAACGCGGATCTTCTGATCTTATTATTGGAGAAGGTCCTAAAGATCGAAGGCCTCTCCTACGAATTCGCAAAAGCCGGAGTATATTTTGACGATGTTTATCTGGATGAATTCCGCGCTTATTTAAAAGAGATCGTTCTTTCCAAATTAGAAAGACATGATCTGGATAAGGAACTTTTACTTTTACTCATCTCTTCCACCAAAAAATTCGAAGACGCATTCGATTCTTACTTCGATGATAAATTCGATGTACAAAGATTAGTGGACAATGGGATTACCGAATTTTTGGAAAAAAAGGGTTTTTCCGGGGATTATGGAGCCGACGTATTCTTAAGAAGTTATTTCTTTCAGATCTTAAACACAAAGTTATTTCCGATCCGGACCATCACTTCGGAATATAGAGACCGGGCGTATTATGAAATTTTCGGAAGATTCAGGGAAGAAGAAAAAGAAAAGACTAAAAAGAAAAAATCAAACTTCCGCAGAAAATTCTCCTCTAGATCATTTTACGAGGACGAAGATGCGGAGACTCGAGAGCATCGAGAATTTTTAGGACTCTCCGAAGATTATTCGAAAGCGGAATTAAAAAACAAATACAAAGAGATGATCAAAAAATACCATCCGGACGTAAACAAAGACGGACTGGAAATGACACAAAAGATCATCGCTTCCTATAATTTTTTAATAATGAAAGACCGTTAATTAAGGATTTGTTTCCTTTCTAGGCAGGATCTTCCACTGGTTGTCCGCTTTGTTAATATTTCCGGGAACATCTCTTTCCCAGAAACCGTGGACCTTTTCGTTATAGTTCAGATATAATTTGCCGGATACAATTTTCCAAGCCTTAGGATCCGTTTCATAAGCTTCTCCGTCTCTCATTGCGTAAGCGCAATAACCTCCATATTGAGGAGCGAAATTTTCAGGAGACTTCTTAAAGGATTCCAGATTTTTTTGCGAAGAGAATCTCCAGTCTGCACCTTTCCAGCGAAAACTGAATTTAGGATTTCCTTCCTTAGGTTTGGATTCTGTAAAATAAGAAACCGGATCGTAACCGTTGATTGCGGTTTTTCCATCCGGTTTAAAAACAGGCTCCACAAGTTGTCTGCTTCCGCAGTCCAAAAGAAGTAAAAATAAGATCGGTAAAAAATACGACTTGTTCATGTATCCTTCTTCGGATCGAATCGAAATAGGTTACATCGGAGAATATATGTCTTCCATAGGAGTAGGGCTCAGAAAAGAACATTATCCTTATTTAAGAAAGGGAGAACCTGTCAGAATTTCTTGGTTCGAAGCAATCACTGAAAATTATATGGATACCCAAGGCCGTCCCTTGGAAATGTTGGAGTCCGTCCGCAAAAATTTTCCTGTGGCCTTACACGGAGTTTCTTTGTCCATTCTGGGAGGTACCTTCCCTGATAAAAAATATATACAAAGATGGAAGGAATTGATCCAAAGAATAGATCCATTTTTGGTTTCGGATCATCTTTGTTGGACAGAACAATCCGGAAATTATCTGCATGATCTATTACCTTTTCCATTCACAAAAGAATTTTTGGAATTTGCTATAGAAAGAGCCGAACAAGTCCAAGAAATTTTAGGAAGAAGGATCTTACTGGAGAACGTTTCCACGTACTTGAGCTTTCCTCAGAGCGAAATGTCCGAATGGGAATTTATTTCCGAACTTTCCAAAAAAAGCGGATGCGGGATCTTATTAGATATTAATAATATATATGTAAATTCGATCAATCACGGATTTTCCGCATCAGAATATCTAAGTTCGATTCCTTGGGAGAATGTCGGCCAGATCCATATTGCTGGACACACGGATACCGGAGAATTTTTATTCGATACTCACTCTAGACCGGTTGCAAAAGAAGTTTGGGATCTATTTTCTTCTTTTTCAGATCGGATCCGTGGAATTCCGATCCTATTGGAATGGGATGAGGACATTCCCAGCTTTCCGGAAATGGAAGAAGAAGCACTCAAAGCAAAATTTATCCTGGGATCTTTGACAAAATGAGACCGGAAGAATTCAGAAAACTTTTTTCGAGTGTACTTTTAGGAAAAGAAGAAGGTCCGCTATTGTCAGACCATATACTGCCTGGCGGAAAATTGGACACTGATTCAGCAATTGCAGTTTATCAAAACGCTTATAGTGCCAGATTTACGGATGCACTCGGGGAAAAATATGAGACAGTCTGGCGAGTCCTAGGAGACGAAGACTTTTTCGAAACAGCAAGGAACTTTATTCAGGAGAATCCATCACATTCTTATAATTTATCCGATTATGGAGAAAAATTCCCCGATTTTTTAAGAGAGAATTTTCAGGAACATTCCGTACTGAGTGAAATCGCGGATTTTGAATATCAAGTTTTTAAAATATTCCATCTTCCTAAAAATACTAAAGAAGATCTGCCAAATGATCTCGCGCAGGGAGAAGTAGAAGACCTAAAAGTTACATTTCATAACTCTATCCTATTTTTAGAATATTCTTATCCGGTTTATGATCTTTGGAAAACGGAAGATCAGGAAGAACTTCCGAAATATTTAAACGAAAGAAAACAATATCTGGTCTTAGGAAAAAAGGGATCGGATCTATTCGTATCCGAACTAGAAGAATGGGAATGGATTTTTGGTAAAAGTTTGCAGGAAGGAAAAACTATTTTAGAGTCTTTGGAAATTGCGGGAAATCCCCCGAAAGGACTCGGATCTATTTCGGAATTCCTATCGGGGATGACCGGAAACGGTTTGGTAATTCAAGTTAGCTCTTGAATGTACCTTTTTTAGAATCACATTCTTTTTTAGTAAGAGAGATCCAGCCTTCTCCTTTGCAGGAATTTTTTCCGGCACAGCTATGACCTTTTCCTCCGCAGTCTCCGGTTCCTTTACAAGAATTGATCCCGTGGCATTCCCCCTTAGGTTCTTCCGTTTTTGCTTCTTTCTTTTCCGCCATAACTCCTGTGGTAAATAAGCCGGTAAGAGCTGCGCCTATGATCATACTTTTAGTCAGATCGTTCATGTTTTCGTTTCTCCAGACGAATCGGTCTAGATCGGATTTGTCATTCGATCTGTTTTTATTTCGTTGGATGGATTGGATGGTTACAGAGGAAAAATAAAAGATGAAATATCGGGACCTTCTTTCGAAAGCCCCGATTGAACAATATGGATTATTCTGGAAGTGCTTCGCCTTCGATACGGATAGAAACTTCTTCTCCGATCAAAAGTCCGCCTTTTTCCAAAGGTTTGTTCCAAGCGATATCGAAGTCTGCTCTTTTGATCTTTGTTTCAGCTTCGAAACCTAGGTGAGTGTTCCCCCACGGGTCTTTTGCAGAACCGGTAAATTTAACTTCAAGAGTAACCGGTTTAGTCACTCCTTTAATAGTCAATTCTCCTTGGATCTTAGAAACTCCGCCTTTTTTAACGGTAGCTTTTTTTGCTTTGAAAGTAAGAGAAGGATGATCGTCTACATTGAAAAAATCTTTTCCTTTCAAGTGTCCGTCTCTTTTTTCATCGTTAGTGTGAATAGAAGCAGCTTTGATGGTTACGTCTAGGTCGGTAAGAGTGCCGGTAGCTTCGTCGTATGCGAATTTTCCGCTGAAGTCTTTAAAACTTCCGGATACGTTAGAAATGGTGAGGTGTTTGATCTTGAAGCCAACGCCTGTATGAGCGTTATCTAATTTGAAATTTCCGGCTTGAAGGCTGCCGAAAGTTAAAAGCACCAGAAGGCTAGGGATCAGATAAAGTTTCGTTTTCACGAGTGATTTTCTCCTTTGAGAATGTTTGGATTTTAGACTGATCTCCCGGTGTAATTATCAAAATTACAAGTAAAAATACAAAATTTATTTCGAAAAACGAAAGTGCAGGTGTTTGTACCGGCAAGAATTCGTTTCATAAATTAGGGGGTGGGGGATGCTTGCCTTCGATCATGAAAACAACTGGAATTTCAAAAGGGTTCTTTCTATTTAGCGCAATTTATTTCGGGATCCTAATTTTATTAAAACCTTGGGAGGCACTTTTTTCGGATCAGTTCTTGAAATATCACCAAGCATATTCCATGTTCCAATCCGGTTTCAGCACCGAAAATCTAATCTATCCTTCCCTGGATCTGGATCCGACTTACAGTTATTTTCTTTGGAAAGCACCGATGGTTTTTCAGATCGGAGATAGAATGATCGGTCAATATCCGATCTTTCTCACACTTCTAATCGCGCCTTTTTTAGTTTTTGGCTGGGTTCCGATCGTTTCCATCTTGATGGGAGTCTTTAATCTTATCTCTGCTTATATTTTGAGAAGGTTCTGGGATCTTTCCTGGTTCTGGCTCGCTTTCACTTTTTTCGGAACATATATCTTTTTGATGGGGCCCGAACTTTCGGAACATCCTCCTCTTCTTCTTTTAGAATTACTCGGACTCACTTTCTTTTATAAGACTGAAGATAAAATTTCGAATAAGCTCATCGGAGGGATCGCTCTAGGGCTTGGTGTTTGGCTAAGATTAGAAGTTCTGATCTTCTTTGTGGTATTCTGGTCTGCAGGTTGGATCGATTTCGGGAAAGATTGGTGGAAAAAATCTTTTTGGTTCTCCGTATCTTTTTCAGTAGTAGTACTTTTACTATTTTTATTCCATACATTGGATTACCAACATCCAATCGGTCCTAGATATTTCCAAAATTTTAATACTGGAGAAGACCAAGGAACAGTTCTTTCTAGAGCATTCACTATTCTGATCGGAACATATTCAATGCCAGGACTTTTGGTCTATTTACCGATACTTCTTCCTTTAGTTTATTTTTTCGGTAAAAAAGCCAAAGAAGGAAAGATCCAAGCTTCTTTCTATCATTTAGGGATCAGCGCTTATGTGTTTATCATTCTGATCGCATTCCTGGCTCCGAATGATGGTGTTTCCAATTGGGGACCAAGATATGTAGGGCTTGCATTGATCCCATTCGTTTTGGTTTTGAAAGAAGTGACGGAGGTTTTGGAATTAAAACTGGGAAAATCTGGTAAAAACTTAACGTTTTCTATTTTAGTAATTTATTCTTTCGGAATGACTCTCGCTGGATTCGTAAATTACCAAAGAAGTTCCAAAGAGATCAGATCCATTCGATCTATTTATGTGGACTCCCAGGCTTCTAGTTTATTGTTTTTGGACGATGTTCTTTGTGGGTCTATAGGACCTTCTTATTTCCAGAAAAGAGTATTATGTATTCATAATGAAACTTCTGCGCAAGGTATGGATACTATCGTGTCTTTCCTTTCTAAAAAACATCCCGGAGAAAAGGTAGGATTTATTTCCTATTCCGACGCTGTGGTGGAATATGCGGCAAAACTTCCTGAATCGAATAATATTCTAATGCATAAATACAGAATGAAAGTATTGGCAGAGGCGGCGATCCGTCCTGTTTGGCTGGAATTATTCGGTCATGCTTGGAAGGAAAAGGAAGTGAGAACGAAAGGTCTTTGGGAATATCGAGAATACGAAATTCCCAAAGATCCGAATGGAATATTAAGAAAATAGATTGTATCTTAGGATACAGTAGATGGCTCTGAAGCCGTCTTTCCAACCTATCTTTTTACCTTCTGCGTAAGTGCGTCCATAATAAGAGATCCCCACCTCGAAAATACGAATGTCCGGGATCTTTGCGATCTTTGCAGTGATCTCAGGTTCGAATCCGAAACGATTCTCTTTAATATCTATTCCTTGGATCACTTCTCTACGGAATGCTTTGTAACAAGTTTCCATATCAGTCAGATTAATATTAGTGAACATATTAGAGAGAGTAGTTAGGAATAAATTTCCGAGTCTATGCCAGTAGTATACGACTCTATGGGCCCTTCCCCCCATGAATCTGCTTCCGAAAACAACGTCAGCCTTTCCTTTGTAGATCGGATCGATTACATCCGGAATTTCAAACGGATCATATTCCAGGTCCGCGTCTTGTACGATGACTATATCGCCTTTGGCAGCTTTGAATCCGGTCCGGAGTGCTGCACCTTTTCCCTGGTTTTTCTCGTGGAATACGAGTTGGTCCACCAACTTCTTAAAAGGAGCGGTTTGTAGGAGTTCCCTCGTTCCGTCCGTGGAAAAATCGTCCACAAGGATGATTTCTTTATCCTTGTATGGGACCTTCTTTACGGTTTCTAAAATGTTTTTGATGGTCTGTTTTTCGTTATAACAGGGAATTACAATGGAAAGTTTCATTTAGCGTCCAGACCGACTAAGTCGCTCATCCGGAAATCCCGGATGATATTTTCGGCTTTAACGATTATTTTTTCCAATGCGATGCCGAAAAGTAAATTCTTATATGCTTCCGAAGCTTTCGGATAGTCTCTATCGCTGACTTGTACGGTCATTCTGTCGCTGACCCTGTTTTTCTCCACACATTCCAATGCGGTCTTTCTAAGCCCTGCGAGCGCGATACATACTTCTTTCAGAATGGTCTGGGAATCCCTTTCCATTGCGGATTGATTTCCGTTCGCATCTAATAATGCCTTAATATGTTCGGAGATACGAAGAGAAGGCATCCCTCTTTTAGTGACACCGACCCTTTCGATCATGGAGATACTATCTTGGAAGGCGGAATATTCGGGAGTTCCTCTGAATATATGGATCAGTACAGGAAGGTCGGTTTCTGCAAATGCAGTCATAGCCCCGTAAAAATATCTCATTTCCGGTCTGGCTAACGGATGGAAATCCACCCTTTGGTATTTGGAAAGTTTTTCCTCTTGTTCGTCCAGGATACGATTGATCGTTTCTCCCTTGGAGGCGTTCCTTCTTTCCGTAAGTTCTTTATGTTTAGTTTTGATCTTTTCCAGAAAGTCCACTTCGTCTTTCAGGAAATTGTCCAGGTTTCCCCTATGTTTTAGGGTTTGGATATAACGATCCTCGAAACCTTTGCCGTCGAAAATTTTAGGACTTTGTTTGGCCCCTTCCCGGTATTCGGTTCGGAGTTTTTCTACGATTGTTTTTATCTCTTGATCGCTAAGTGCCATGCAAAAGGTTTCTATCCTTCGCTATCGGCCCATTTTTGCAAGGAGATAAGTAGTCCACCTATGTCTTCCGAACAATATAATAGGGCGCTTCTGGCATCCTTATACATCTGTTGTTGGTTATAGGCTACTTGTTTTAGGTGGTTTTCGTTTTTAGTATTTAGTACGTTCAATGCATTTAGGACCATTTTTTTGAGTTTTCTGGTCAGATCTAGGAGAAGTTCCTGCATTTCCCAACGGATCACTAGTTTTAGTTTTTCCACGTCGGAAGTTTTGGACTGCAATGCCTGTTTACGATGAGACTCGTACTTTGCTATATAATAGGTAATGGATCTAGGGTAAGAAGTCAGCTCTTTATGATAATTTAATATCTTATCCAATTTCTGGAAGAATTCTATATCGAATTCTCTTGATAGATTTCCCACTATGTTTTTGTTCTCGGAAGGATCCCCGGTCGCTTCGAAAATTTTGGAATTTCGAATATTATTCAGTACGGATTCAATTCTTTCTTTGATCCTCTGGAATTGCTGCACGCTATCTTCGATATATTTCGTTTCTCTATTGGAGCCTGCTTCTATATTCTCTATAAAAACCGGAATATCTTCTTTTCCTGCGTTAGAAGAAAGTCCTGCATCCGAAATATTCAGATCCACTTTAGAAAGATCGAATATATCATTTTGAACGGAGTTCATTCTTGCGGATAGATCCGGGCCTTCTGAACTAGAAATATCTAATTCTTTTTGAGTGCCCGGAGTGTAAGCGGGTTTTTCCGAATTTGCGGAGCTTGGCTTAGTATGTTTTGTTTTTTCCGCCAGGTTTTCTACCCAGTCGGCGCTTGGATGTTTTGTACTTTTAAGAAGATTGGATAATTTCTCTAGATCTAAAGGATTGGATCCAGACTTAGGATTTACTCTGCCTAGTTTAGGTTTATTCGCTTCTGCTTCGGAAGCTTTTTGAAGAGTGATACGAATGATCTCTGCCTTTCTACTTTCTTTATTGAAACGAACAGCATAACGGTTTCCGTTCCTGTCCAAATACTTGGTTCCCAATTGAGCCAAAGAAAGTTTATTAGGATCGATCTCGTCGATCGAGTTTACAATGATATAGTCTTGTGCTTGTCTAGATATCATTTGAAGGCGTCCTGGGTCTGCTTATAGGACGTATAATTAATTTCCAATCTTTCGGATTACAAAAAATAGAAGTAAAATCCTTCGAAGCATAGCAAAATTTTTTCCTCGACTTTAGTTTAGTAAATTTATTTCAAACATACCTCGTTTAAGGTATAAGTCAGGTTTAACGCAAATTCCGGATGGCAAATAACGCAATCGTCAAATTCGAAGTCCGCACTCAGAGAGGATAGTGGCCTTTCTTCTTATCCGCCGAGACTTGGGCGGATCTTTACGCGACAGCGATCGCAGCGGAAATCCCGCGTAGCGGATTGGAGCGTAGAGCGCGATCGATCGCAAAGCGAGCGAGTCGCCCCTACACTTGAACAAAAGATATAAAAGCTCGTTGACAGGCTGCCTAGGTACGAAAATCTGGGCTCAATCCCTGAATAGGAAGTAGAGATCCTTGGCGAATATTAAATCTTCAGAAAAAGATATCCGTAGAACGAAACGCAGAAATGCGGCAAATTCTCAAAACAGGAATCGCCTTAGGACCCAAGCTAAAAAGATCCTAAAAGCGCTCCAAGACGGAGAGAAAGACTCCTTAAAATCTTTGTTCGGACAATATTCTTCTCTTCTGGACAAAGCTGCGAAAACCAACCTGATCCACTCTAAAAATGCAGACCGCAAAAAGAGTCGGATGGCATTGCGTATCAATCAGGCTGCAACCGCATAATAACCGTTTTCATAACGGGCGATTAGCTCAGCTGGGAGAGCGCCTCCCTTACAAGGAGGATGTCGGCAGTTCGATCCTGTCATCGCCCATGTTCTCATCCCAATTTAAAAAACATTCCTCGGAATCATGGCTCTAAATCCTCAAAAACCGGTCTTCCAACACCCGGATTTGATGGTTTCAGTGTCCGGAATCCGGGGAATCATTCCCACCGGATTAAGTCCCGACGTAATTTTCCATTCACTCATGGCCTTTGGGTCTAGACTCAAAGGAAATACCGTAGTCATCGGAAGAGATTCCCGTCCTAGCGGTGCTTATATAGAAAATATCGCGATCGGGATCATGCTAGGCATGGGCAAAAATGTGATCCGTTTGGGGATTGTTCCTACTCCTACCGTCAAGGCAGTGGTGGCTCAGTCAAATGCTGCAGGCGGGATCATGATCTCCGCATCTCATAATCCAGTTATCTGGAATGCATTTAAGTTCATAGGGCCCGGCGGATTTTTTACCAACGCGCAAGACTTAGAAGGTCTTTTAGATCTGGTCCGAAAAGAAGATTATAAACCTTTCCAATTCAAACCCAATACCGATGTAGAAGATGGAACCGACAGGATCCAAGCTCATATTGATTCCGTTTTGGCAAGAGTGAATGTTTCTGCGATCAAACGTAAGAAGTTCACCGTATTTTTGGATGCGGTGAACGGCGGGGGAAGCTTCGTTTTACCCGAATTGTTAAGTCGCTTGGGTTGTAAGGTCATTTTACAGCATTGTACTCCTGATGGAACATTTCCTCGTCCACCGGAACCTACTCCTGATGCGCTCAAACAATCTTCCCGTCTGATCAAAAAATCCAAGGCGGATATCGGTTTTGCTTTGGATCCTGACGCGGACAGGCTCGTAGTTCTATCTCCTAAAAAGGGAGCTATCTCGGAAGAATTAACTCTTCCTCTCAGCTTTATGTCCTACCTTGCTTCTAACTCTATTCCGAAGAAGGCATCCATCACCGTAAACCTCTCCACTAGTTTTGTGAACGATTGGGTCGCGGACTCTGTTGGAATTCCGACTTATCGCTCTAAGGTGGGAGAAGCGAACGTTGTGGCAGAAATGATACACCGTAAGTCTGTTTTCGGCGGAGAAGGAAACGGAGGAGTCATCGATCCGGCGATCCCTTCTTTCGGAAGAGACTCTCTTTCCGGGGTGGCCCATATACTGAATCTGCTTGCCCTAAAGGGGGAAGATGCTGAAACTGTGATAGGTAGTCTTCCTGCGGTCCATATGCGCAAGATCGCCTACAAGATCGCGGGTCAGAAGACGGAGCAGATTTATTCTAAGTTTCGCAGCGCCTTCTCCGAATATAAAGAAGATTCGAGAGACGGTTTACGTTTAGCAAATCAGGACTCTTGGATACATATTCGACCTTCGAATACCGAGCCGATCCTCCGGTTGATTGGAGAGGCCAGAACCAAAAAGGATCTGGAATCCCTTTTAAATAAAGCCGGAAAGATCATGGAGAATTCATAATATATGTGTGGAATCGTAGGATACGCTGGCGATAAGAACGTAGAATCCGTACTCATAGTAGGGCTCATCGGTTTGGAGTATCGTGGATACGATTCGGCCGGGATCGCGGTCCTAGACAGAGGAGAGATCCAAGTCCGCAAACAAAAAGGCAAAATTAAGGATTTGGAAAATTACCTAAAGGAACATCCGATCCGAGGCAATGTCGGGATCGGTCATACCCGCTGGGCGACTCACGGAGAGCCGAACCAGATCAACGCTCACCCTCATACCGATTCCAAATCTACCGTAGCGGTAGTTCATAACGGAATTATAGAAAATTATTCCGAGCTAAGACAAGAGCTCAAACAAAAAGGTTTCGTATTCCATAGTATGACGGATACGGAAGTCATTCCTAATCTTTTAGCCGAGAGCAGAAAAAGAGGCAAATCCAATAAGGAAGCTTTTTTAGAATTATTTAATAGAGTTCACGGTAAATGGGCGGTTGCAGTCGTATTCGATAACGAGCCGGACAGAGTGTATTTCGCGCAAGACGGAGCACCTTTACTTTTAGGAAAAGGAAAAGAAGAATATTACTTAGCTTCCGATATTTCCCCTCTGACTAGGAACTGTAGAGAAGTTTATTATATCAACTCCAAGGAATGGGGATATTTTACAAAAACCGAATGTAAGATCTACGGATTCGACGGTTCCGAAAAGGAATTCGAATTTAAGACCCAAGATATTAAATTCGAGGACGTGGATAAAGGCGGTTATCCTCATTTTATGATCAAGGAGATCCACGAACAACCCGGTATCTTCCGTAGGATCATCCAATCCCGTATTTCCGAGAGCGGTGAGATTGAATTCCCTGAAAGTACGATCTCTAGAGAAATGATGTCCAAGGTAAACCGTATTATCATCCAAGCTGCAGGAACCAGCTATTACGCAGGTATGCTTGGAAAACATTATCTGGAAAATTTCGCAAAGATCCAAACTGATACGGAAACTTCTTCTGAGTTCCGTTATAGAAACCCTGTGGTCGAAGGTGACACACTCATCGTAGGAATTTCTCAGTCCGGAGAAACTGCGGATACTCTTGCTTCTCTTTTAGAAGCGAAAGCAAAGTTCATCAAAGTTCTTTCTTTGGTGAATAATGTGAACTCAACGATCGCAAGAGAATCCGATTCATTCATCAGAACGGATGCAGGTCCTGAGATCGGTGTCGCGAGTACAAAGGCGTTCACTGCACAGGTAATCAACCTTCTTCTTTTTTCATTATACGTAGCTCGTTTGAAATGGATCGTTTCCGACGAAGAATTGAAAACACTCTTAGAAGAGATCCGACTTTTGCCCGGCAAAATGGAAAGAATTTTGGCTCAGGCACATATCCTGGAAAACTGGGCAGCGGATTTTACTAAAACCAAGGATTTTGTTTTCTTAGGCAGGACCTATAACCATCCGGTTGCGTTAGAAGGCGCTCTGAAATTAAAAGAGGTCTCTTATATCCACGCTTCCGGTTACGCGGGCGGGGAATTCAAACACGGACCGATCGCACTGATCACGAACGAAGTGCCGGTTGTATGTATTGCGACCAAATCCGAAATTTACAGCAAAATGCTTTCTAATATCCAGGAAATCAAGGCCAGAAATGGGATCATGATCTCCATCGTAACCGAAGGGGATAAGGAGGCAAAAGAGCTTTCAGACTACTGTTTTGAAGTTCCGGACTGTCCGGAAATTTTAAGTCCGATCCTGAATGTTCTTCCTCTCCAACTTCTAGCCTATTATTCTGCCGTGGCTAGGGGTTGTCCTCCGGACCAGCCTAGAAACCTAGCGAAGTCCGTCACAGTGGAGTAGTGTAGTGGGCAGAATTCAGAGAATTTGGATCGATGAGAGGGAAACTCCTCCCGGTTTGGGAGCTTTAACCAGGATTCGGTCTTTCTCCGAGATTCGAGACGGGGTTTTGACTCCACTCCAACGTTTAAAAGAGCAGTATCCTGACGCTAAGATACTGTATTCCCACGCAAGTCCTGCATTCGAAAAAACATTCTTCGAAAGAAATCCTAAAATTTCAGAGTACGACGGCAAGGATGTAGACCTGATCATCCGCCCTGAGGAATTTCTACCTTGGAAATCCTTGGATTCAGTCGGCAAAAATATAGACCAGGACTTGGAAAATCATAAGGACCTACGCAAATGGGCACGCAAGCTCAAGGTAAAGTCAGGTGATTTCCAAGTAGTGGGAAAATCCAAACACCTTCATATCCATCCTTCCGCTAAAATTTATCCTGGTGTGGTCATAGACGTAACTTCGGGACCTGTGATCATAGACAAGGATGTAAAAGTAACTTCTTTCAGCTTTTTAGAAGGTCCCTTATACATAGGCCAAGGCACTCATGTGGACAATGCCCGCATCACCGGGAATACTTCCATCGGGAATGTGTGCAGGATAGGCGGAGAAGTAGGCGACAGTATTATATTAGATTTTACGAATAAACATCACGAAGGGTTCCTAGGACATTCTGTGGTGGGAAGTTGGGTCAATCTAGGTGCATTATCCACCACTTCCGATCTAAAAAATAACTACGGCGTGGTCAAGATCAGAGAAGAACATACCGAGATCACAACAGGTTCCATCAAATTCGGTTCTATTATTGGGGATTTTTCCAAGATAGGCATCGGAGTGATGTTGAACACAGGAACTGTGATAGACTTCGGATGTAATGTGGTTTCTTCCAAGGCGAGCGGATATCTTCCTCCATTCTTATGGGCCGATGGACAACCTTATATCTTAGATCTATTCCTTCGTGATTCACGCAAGATTATGGCAAGAAGGAACAGAGAACTTTCTCATTCCGAATCGGAACTTATCAGAATTTTATACGAAACCAAGGTCCGGAAATAAAAAAGGACCGGAGGCCCCATGGAAGTTTTGGAATCGCGTATTAGTACGTCTTCCCCTGAATATAAAGAGAATTTCAAAGACCTTTCAGAGAAGGTCGCTGATTTACGTAAACTTCTCCAAAAAGCCGGACAAGGCGGAGGAGAAAAATCCATCCAGAAGCATAAGAGCAGAGGAAAGCTCACCGCGAGAGAAAGGATACAAGGTCTGATAGATCCAAATACTCCTTTCTTGGAATTCTCCGCTTTGGCCGGGGAGAAGGTTTACACTGACGATGTTCCTTCTGCAGGTATTGTAACCGGGATCGGTAAAATTTCAGGAACTCCTTGTGTGATCGTTGCAAACGATGCAACCGTAAAAGGTGGGACTTATTATCCACTCACTGTAAAAAAACATATCCGTGCACAAGAGATCGCATTAGAAAATCGTCTTCCTTGCGTGTATCTTGTGGATTCTGGCGGAGCATTCCTTCCGATGCAGGATGATGTATTTCCTGATAAATGGCATTTCGGTAGGATCTTTTATAACCAAGCAAATCTTTCCAGAGCGGGGATCCCTCAGATCTCCGTCGTAATGGGAAGTTGTACCGCAGGTGGTGCATACATTCCTGCGATGTCGGACGAATCTGTGATCGTAAAAGGAAACGGAACCATCTTCTTAGGTGGGCCTCCACTTGTAAAAGCGGCAACTGGAGAAATTGTTACTCCGGAAGAATTAGGCGGTGCTGATGTTCATTGCAGGATCTCAGGAGTTACCGACCATTATGCGGAGAATGATCCGCATGCACTCGAGATCGCTAGACATATCGTTTCCAGTCTAGGAGCAAGAGCCAAAAAGTTAGAAGAACAAATATCTTACGAAGAACCTCTTTATCCTTCCGAGGAAATTTACGGGATCATCCAAAAAGATATTCGTAAACCTTATGATGTGAGAGAAGTGATCGCGAGAGTGGTAGACGGCTCCAGATTCCAAGAATTCAAAAAATATTATGGAACTACCATAGTCACGGGTTTTGCGAATCTTTACGGAAAGACTGTAGGTATTATCGCAAATAATGGAGTTCTATTTTCCGAGAGTTCTTTGAAGGCGGCTCATTTCATCCAGCTTTGTAACCAAAGAGAGATACCTTTACTCTTCCTCCAAAACATCACAGGTTTTATGGTAGGGAAGAAGTATGAAAATTCAGGGATCGCTAAAGACGGCGCCAAAATGGTAAATGCAGTCTCTACTTCCGTGGTTCCAAAATATACTGTGGTGATCGGAGGCTCTTATGGAGCCGGAAATTACGGAATGTGCGGTCGTGCATTCGGTCCTAGATTCCTTTGGATGTGGCCGAACGCTAGGATTTCCGTAATGGGAGGAGAACAGGCAGCAAATGTTCTTCTTACCGTAAAACAGGAACAATTGGAGAAGGAGGGAAAATCTCTCTCCGAAGCGGAACAGGCCGAATTCAAAAGACCTATATTAGAAGATTATGATAATCGTTCTTCTTGTATCTATTCTACCGCAAGACTTTGGGACGATGGAGTCTTAGATCCTGCCCGTACTAGAGAAGCTTTAGGTTTGGCGTTGTATTCTGACCTTTCTCCTAAAGGTATTGAACCTTCTTACGCAATCTTCCGGATGTAATTTTCCTCCGGAAGATTGATACCTAAGTATAGTTTTCACTTCTAAAATTTTATTTTTCCGGCAGATCCCAAAAATCTGCCTATTAAGTACGCAAACTGCTAGGCTGGATCTGGGAAATTTCTTCCAGAACTAGGGAAAAATCTGCCTAAGATAAAAATTCGGGAGCTTTTTGCTAGACAAAACCACTTTTCAGGCCTCTAGGATTCCTATTCTGTTTTTTTAATCTTTTTTTGGACTAATTTTTAACTCAGGTACTCTTCTTGCATTAATTGGATTAAACATATTTTCGAGATGAGATTTGAGAAAATGAAAATTGCCCAAAAACTTATCGCGCTCTTGATCCTAATCGCTCCAGTACTGATCTGGGGTCAAGACGCTACACCAGCACCAGAAGCCGCACCTGCAGCTCCCACTTTGGACAAAGGGGATACCGCATGGATGATCGTTGCTACCGCTTTCGTGTTCTTTATGATCCCAGGACTCGCGCTGTTCTACGGCGGTATCGTAAGATCTAAGAACGTTCTGTCCACAATGATGCACAGTTTTGTCGCGATTTTAGTTCTCACTCTTCAGTGGACTATCTTCGGATACAGCCTTGCATTTTCAGGAGACAATCCTTTTGTAGGGGATTTCCAATTGGTTCTTTTGAACGGGATCACGGATGATACGTTGGAAGGAACAATTCCGAAATTCATACACTTCCTGTTCCAAGGAATGTTTGCGTTGATCACTCCTGCTCTAATTTCCGGTGCAATCGCGGAAAGAGTGAAACTTTCAGGTTATATCGTATTCATTCTAGCATGGGCCACTTTGGTTTATGATCCGGTCGCACACTGGGTCTGGTCCGCAGACGGATGGTTATTCAAAAAGACCGCACTTGATTTTGCAGGTGGAACAGTGGTTCACTTACTTTCAGGTATTGCAGGTCTTGCCGCAGCAATCGTATTAGGAAAACGTAAAGGTGAAGGTCCTGCACTTATCGCTCCGAACAACTTGACCTACACCCTTATCGGTGCCGGCTTCCTCTGGTTCGGATGGTTCGGATTTAACGCAGGTTCCGGTCTTGCTACCAACGGACAAACCGCTAGAGCGTTTTTGGTGACCTTAGTCGCCCCTGCTACTGCAGGCGCAGTTTGGTTACTGATCGAATATCTTCATACTAAGAAAGCCACCGCTCTGGGAGCAGCTTCCGGGATCGTTGCAGGTCTGGTTGTGATCACTCCTGCTGCAGGATTTGTGGACGCTTCCGGCGCATTGATCATGGGAGCAATCGTATCTCCTATCTGTTATGGAGCTATCCTTCTAAAAGGTAAACTTGGATATGACGACTCTCTGGACGCTTTCGGGATTCACGGCGTTGGTGGAGCTATCGGAGCGATTCTCACCGGAGTATTTGCGCTTGCAGTTTACATTCCGGAGGGAGTGACTCGCGGAGACCAGATCATTGTTCAGCTAATCAGTGTGATCGCGACAGGAGCTTATTCCTTCATCATATCCCTGATCTTAGTGTTCATTATCGATAAAACGATCGGATTCAGAATTTCCGAAGAGAAAGAAATTGCTGGACTCGATTCCGAGATTCATGGAGAAAAAGGTTATATTATATAACCTTGAATTTATACATTAAGTAAAGGAGAGCATATGAAATTAATCGTAGCAATTATCCAGCCCCATAAACTGGAAGAGGTTAAAGCGGAGCTTACTAAGAATGAAATTTACAGACTTACCGTAAGCGACGTGCAAGGCTACGGGCAGCAAAAAGGTAAGACTGAAGTATTCCGCGGACATGAATACCAAGTAAACCTTCTGAGAAAAGTAAGATTGGAGATCGCGGTAAACGACGAGTTCGTAAAACCTACCGTTGATGCAATCTTGAAAGCTGCCAAAACCGGTGACGGAAAGATCGGAGACGGAAAAATTTTAATTCTTCCTCTCGAAGACGTGATCCGTATTCGCACCGGAGAAAGAGGAAGCTCAGCGATTTAATTCTTCCCCAATACGAGTCGAAACTAGCTTCGGGGTCGGTGGATTTACCGGCCCCATTTTTATTTCAGGACTTAATATCGTCTGTTTTTTGTTAGACGATCTGATCTTAAAAGTGTATATCTAATCGGTGCGTCTTATGATTAGATCTCTAAAATACTTCGCTGTAACATTTTACATGACATTCTTATTAGGATGTTTTTCTAATTATCAATCCGCATACGTAAATAACGGCGCAGGACTTAGGATACGTTCCGCTCCAAAACTTTCTTCCGAAAAGACGGGAACAGTTCCCTATAAAGGTGAAGTAAAGATCCTGGAGAAGGACCAAAGGTTGGCCCATATAGACGGATTCGAAAACTATTGGTACAAGATCAAAAGTGAAGAAGGAGAAGGATGGGTTTTTGGAGGATACTTAAGTTTTAAACATCCGGATCTTCTGCCGCCCGGCTCCAATTCGTATACCGGACTGGTCTATCATCATCCAATTCAATCTATAAAACTGATTCGTACTCATATCATAAACGAGGAGCTGTACTTAAATATTTACCAAGCAGATCCAAAACATATCTTCGCATTTTTAGAAAGAAAGAACCAGATCTCTCAAAATCTAACCGAATGGAGGATCTTACACGCGATCACTCTGGACATTCCCCAAAAAGACGAAGAGATATTAAATAGAGTTACTGCTCAATGTTATACTCCCGGGCTGGATGCAAAAGAAGTCATACTCGCGATCTTAAAAATCCAAATGCGCAAGACAGGAGTTACGATCGGAAATCATTATGAGTTGGCTCTGGATAAATTGAGAATTCGTAAAGCCTGGACCCTGAGTGAGGATGAGTTATTTTTGCAGCCTGTTCTGAAAACGAAGGGAATAGAATGTACGATTTTCGATCCTGGGAATCAGTTGAAGGCGATCTCGGAGTGAGGGGAGCGCAACCGAAACGTTGATGTTCAGCATTTTCGCGTGTTAATTCTAAATCTTTAATCTAACAAAACTATCTCTACCGGAAAGATCCTTTTTCAGATCCGCCTCTGCATAGCCGAGAGATAGTGCAGTTTCTTTTAACCAAGCGGAGTATCTCGGATGAGTCTCTAAATACAATCTACCTTCCGGTTGTAGTTTTGATTTTGCTTCTGTTAAGATCTTAGTGTGAAATCCCTGAAAGTCAGATACAAATAATGCAAGATGAGGTTCGTATTCTAACACGTCAGGCATGATTGTAGATTTATCTGCTTCAGGGATATAAGGCGGATTAGAGACGATCAGGTCGAATTTGGTTTCACTCGGGATAGAAGAGAATAGATCTCCTTGATAAATTTCGAAACTTCTTTCTGTATTTAAGATTTCTTGAATGTTCTTTTTGTTGATTTCTAAGGCTGTTTCGGATGCGTCTGTGAAGGATACATTCCATTCTTTTCTGGCCTTGGCTAGGCTGATCCCGATACATCCGCTTCCGGAACATAGGTCCAATACTTGCAGGTTGTTTTCTTTATTGGGATATTCTTCTAATACCCAGGCGACTAGTTCTTCCGTTTCCGGTCTTGGGATAAGTACAGATTCGTTTACATGGAATTCAGAATCGAAGAATGCCTTCTTCCCAATGATATAAGCAGTAGGCCTGAATTTGGATCTTTGGACGATCCTTTCTCTGTATTCGTCTTTTTCGGATAAGGAAAGTGGTCTTTCAAAATCTATATAGAGTTTGACCCTTTGGATCTTGAGTAGGTCTGCGAGTAATAACTCTGCGTCCAATCTTGCGGAAGGTATGTTTTTCTTTTTTAGAAATTCTTCCGATTTTTTGAGTAGGTTCAGAACGTTGTCTTGGGAATCTGCCATGATTTGATGGTGGCCCCGAGAGGATTCGAACCTCCGACCAAAAGTTTAGGAAACTTCTGCTCTGTCCACCTGAGCTACGGGACCTTTATCTTTAGAACGCGAGTATTCGATTAAGAAGGTTTGCGCTTCTGGGAGACTATTCTCTGGAAGTCGTTAATATTGTGAATTACGATTTTGTCGGAGTATATCTCGATTTTACCGCTTTTAGCGAATTGGTTCACTACCTTCTGGACTTCTCCCACCGGTTGGGCGCACCAATCTGCTACGTCTTCGACGGTAACGTTGAGCACTACCTCTTTGAATTCTGTATGTGTATGCATCTTTTCATACAACATTAAGAATACGTCGGCTACTTTTCCGATGATATCATCCAGTAATAGGATGAGTAATCTTCGTTTTGCGTCGTAAATCCTGACGGAGAATATTGTGAGGATCTTGAGCGCAAGTGTAGGGTTCTTGGTCATCAATAGTTCGAAGTTTGCCCTATTGAAGTTGAGAACTTTTACTTCTGAGATCGCGATCGCGGTCGCACTTCTGGGTTGTTCTTCTAAGATCGCCATCTCTCCGAAGATATCTCCTTGTTCTAAGATATCTAAGGTCTTGATGGAATTCCCCACGGTTTTAGTGATCTTTACCTTTCCGGCTTGGATCAGAAAGAAATCGTTTCCTGGTTCGTTTTCGCAGAATATGATCTGGTTCGGTTCGAAAGTTTTTCCGAACTTTGAGAACATCGACTCGAGCATTAAATCCATTTAGGCGCTGAGCTCCTTGGCTTTTTGGCGAGCCTTCTGGGAGAGACTGTCTCTTTCCGGAGGAAGTAATGCTACCTTGCCGAATAACATTCCTGCTCTTTGACGATCCCCTTGTTGTTCCGCGATCTCTGCCAAATGAAATAAAGACTCTTTTACAGATTCTCCGGATGGATGCTTTTTAATATAAGCGGAGAAGGTATTGCTAGCCGTATCCAAATTGTTCAGCTTTAGGAAACAAACTCCCATTTGGAAAAGTGCATTGTCCACAAGCTTCTTCTCGCTATCGTATTTGAAATCAGTGCGGACCATTAGATCTTTGAAGATTGCTGCCGCTTCTTCGAATTTTCCTACGTTCAAGAATGTATGAGCACGGTTATAGAGAGAAGTAATCGTATTGTCCGTGCCGGCACCTAGATTCGTTTTCTCAGCGGCAGGTTTCATAATATTCTGCAGATTTTCTTGGGACATAGGCGCTCTGGTAGAAGCAGCGTCGTAAACCAGAGGAGGCATATTGATAGGGTAGGGTGTTCCCTTTCTTGCTAGATCTTGTAGCTCGGTCGCTCTTCCTGCATAAGGTCCGCTAGGATAATGTTCTAGGTATTTTCCGAATCCGTAAGCAGCGTGTTCGAAGTTATTGTTTTTATAAAATACTTCGGCTACGTTCATGAGCTCGAATGCAGGGTTTCTAGCTTCTGCCTGACCCAAGATCTCTCTCAATTTTTTGTGAACGAGTCGCAATTGGCTGGAGAATACCTTCATCATCTTTAAGATGAGATGGGTCTTTTCCGCTACGAATGTTTCGAAGTCTGAAAGTTTGAAAACTAAGACGGTTGCTCCGCCTACAACTTGGGCGGTCTCTTCTCTAGGATACTTTCCGAGTGCGGATTTGACTCCGAAAAATTCTCCCAGTCGTACGTCTTCTTTTACTTCGTAACCGGAATCGATCGCGGTGTACGTAAGAACGACTCGACCTTGTCTGAGGACATAGATATCCTCCGATCGATCTTTCTCGAAGTAAATAATAGAACCGCCTTTATAAGTTCGGATTATGGGCCCAGCCAAGACCGTTACCTTCCACTCTAAATCTCACCCGACAGGAAAAAATGCCAAATCCTTTTTGTAACCAAGGGCCCGGGTGACCGATTCTAGCAACCCTAGGGGGTCTCCTGCAAGGTATTTATCGGTTCCGGCGATCTTAATTTCGCGCCCTGTTACACCAGTTTCGTCAAAAAAATCTTTCAAAGAAAGGTCGCCGTAGGAAGGTTTCCCATCTTTCACCACCAAACGTACGGACTTAAGATCCGCAGAACAAAGTGTTTGGTAAGCGTCTTCTTTTTCGGAAGAAAGAACTAAAAGATCCGCCTTTTTTCCGATTTCCAATTTGCCCAGATCGTTCTCTACCCGAAGAGCCTTTGCTGGATTTTCAGTGACCATCTTAAAAACAATTTTAGGATCCAATTCTTTTCCATATTCTTTGGCAAAAAATTCTCGGGCGGATTTGATCTCTTGGAAAATATTTATGGATCCCGACATCGGAGAATCCGTGCCCAAACTCACGTTGATCCCTGCTTCCAGGATTTCCCGGATAGGTGCGGTTCTGCCGAACATGAACAGATTGGATTCGGGACACCAAACCAAGTTTGCCTTTGTTTTGGAAACCGTTTTGATATCTTCTCCATCGAATGCGATCCCATGAACGAGTACTGTGTTTTCTCCCAAACAACCCAGAGAGTTTAATTCTTTTAGGGCGTTTTTGGATTCTTCGTCGAACCCTTCGGAGATATGGGTTACGAAAGGAAGATTCCCTTCTTTTGCTCTTGCATATTCTATCTGAGGACCATCTCCCCAGCCGAGAGAATAAGAACAGATACTATGAGAAAGAGTAAAACGTTCCAGGATACGAACCGGAGATCTGTCCAAAAAAGGTTTTTGGACGAAGTGGGGAATATGATCCAAAACGGAAGTCACTCCGCTGATCAGATTTTTATAGGAACCTAATAGATATAGCTGCTCCGGCTCGAGCTGTTGTCTTTCCGCATATACAACGGAAGATTTGAGATCATTGTCCCAAGGAAGCCAATTCAAATAAGGACGGTTTGTTCCAACCTTAGGAAGATACGTCCCGAGAAGATGGTCGTGGGCATTGATCAGTCCTGGATAAACGAAATTCCCTCTTAGATTGATACGGATAGGTAGAACATCTTTAGGAATGCCCGAAGAGATAGAAGAGATCCTTCCATCCTTGATACGGATAGTTGCATTCTCCATTACCCCTTGAGGAGTAACGGCCTTAGAATTTACGATTTCCCATTCCATTTAAGTGCAAAAACCTAATATACTTAATAGCCGCGATCAGTATTTCAAAAGTGGGATCGGATCCACTGCTTTGGTGCCTTGGTTGATCTGGAAATAAAGTCCTTTACCTTCTTCCAATTCACCTAAGGAATCTCCCGCTTTTACCGTTTCGCCTTCTTTGACGGAAACGGATCTGAGATTTGCATACACGCTGGAGTATCCGCCTTTATGCTCTAAAATAATATATTTCCGGTAACCGTCCATTTGGTCCAGTACAACTACTTTACCGGACCGGATCGGATGTACATCCTTATGTCTGCTTGCCTTGAACAGAACTCCCTTGTTCGGATAATAAGATAGATTAGAATAAGGAAGTGAAACAGGAGGAAGCACTTTTAATGGAGAATGGAATTTAGGACTTCCGGAAGAAGATACGTCCTCAGGCAAATTTTTTTCGATCTTAGAAGAATGGGACAGGTTTTGGGGGATTTTCAGTTTTTCTCCCACCTTCAAACCTTCATTCTCTTTTTTACCGTTCCATTCTAGGAGCATTCTCCAATCCAATTTGTATTTTTGGGAGATAGAAAATGCAGTCTCCTTGGATTGGACAGTATGGATCTTTAATTGGGTTCCTGCGGAATTGATTTGAGAAGGAAAAGAAATGAGGAACATTCCGAAACATATCAGACGAATGAAATGGAACTCCCGCATACTCTAAAATATCGGCAAATTTTGTTCTCCACCAAAAAGAAAAGGGAGCCGGATTGGCTCCCTTTTTTCCAAAAATAGAATGTTCTGAAAGATCAATCTTCTTCTTTGGAATTCGGTTTGTACTTTTTCATCAATTCTTCCGCTACGTTTCTTGGAACAGGAGCGTAACGAGAGAATTCCATGGAGAACTCCGCTTTTCCTTGGGTAGAAGAACGGATCACAGTAGAATACCCGAACATGTCGGAAAGAGGAACTTCCGCTTCCACTTTGCAATATCCGTCTTGCTCCGTGGTGTTTAAGATCATTCCTCGTCTTTGGTTCAGGGAAGCAAGGATTGGACCTTGGAATTCCGCAGGACCGTCAACTTCTACTCTCATGATAGGCTCGAGGATCTGAGGATTTGCTTTGCTGAAACCTTGGCGGAATGCATAGCGTCCTGCGATCTGGAATGCCATATCGGAAGAGTCCACATCGTGGTAAGAACCGTCGTTGATGGTCAGTTTTACCCCGATGATAGGGAATCCGATCATACTTCCACGATCCAAACAACTCTTGAATCCTTTATCTACGGAAGAGATAAATTCGCGAGGGATCGCTCCACCCACTACGCTGTTTACGAATTCGTAATTCTTATCTTCTTCCAATGGGATCGGCTCGATGAATCCGGCAACACGACCGAACTGACCTTGACCACCCGTTTGTTTTTTGTGGGTATAGTCGAAGTCCGCGCGGCTTGTGATAGTTTCACGATACGCAACCTGAGGAGCACCGGTGATCAGCTCCACTCCGTATTCCCTTTTCATCCTTTCGATATAAACTTCGAGGTGAAGTTCTCCCATCCCTTTGATGATGGTTTGTCCGGATTCTTGGTCTACGTGAGTTTGGAACGTAGGATCTTCCTTGGTAAAGCGGTTGAGAGCTTTTGCAAGGTTGTTCAGGTGTTTAGATTCTTTAGCTTCGATTGTAAGAGAGATTACCGGAGCAGGAACGAACATGGATTCCATGGAAACGTTCATTTTTCCGTCGGTAAAAGTATCCCCGGAAGCACAATCGATACCGAATAATGCGATGATATCACCGGCTTCTGCATAGTCGATATCTTCCATCTCGTCTGAGTGCATACGACATAGACGACCAACGTTATGTTTCTTGTTGTTCGACATGTTGTAGATGGTCATACCCTTTTGGATCTTTCCCTGGTAGACGCGAACATAGGTCAACTGACCGTAACGTCCGTCCTCGAGTTTGAACGCGAGGCAAACGAGCGGTTTGTCCTTATCAGAAGGTAATACGACTTTCTCGGATTCGTTTTTAACGTCCAGAGCGGAGTTAACAACGTCCACAGGAGAAGCTAGGTAATCCAAAACTCCATCCAGAAGTTTTTGAACTCCTTTGTTCTTGAAAGCGGAACCCATAAAAACCGGGGTCAGTTTTAAAGAGATCGCTCCGTTACGGATCGCAGTTTTGATCTGCTCTACTGTAGGTTCTCCCTCCAGCATAGCTTCAGTCAATTCGTCCGAGAACATAGAAGCTGCGTCTAAGAGTTCTTCTCTCTTCTTCTGAGCAAGTTCTTGTAATTCAGCAGGAATCTCTTTTTCAGTGATTTCCATTCCGTCTTTTCCTTCGAAATAAACGGCTTTCATGATCACTAGATCCACGATCCCTACTAAGTCTCCTTCGAGACCGATTGGTATTTGAACTGGAACAGCGTTATGTTTTAACTTCTCGCGTAATTGGTCGATCACGCGGAAAGGGTTCGCTCCTGTACGGTCTAGCTTATTAATAAAAGCTACACGAGGAACATTATAACGACGCATCTGTCTGTCCACAGTGATGGACTGAGATTGAACCCCGGAAACTCCGCAAAGAACTAAGATAGCGGAATCCAGAACCCGTAAGGAACGCTCTACCTCAACGGTAAAGTCCACGTGGCCCGGAGTATCGATAATGTTAATAGTATGGCCTTTCCACTGGCAGTAGGTAGCTGCGGATTGGATGGTGATCCCTCTCTCGCGCTCCAATTCCATACTGTCCATTTTCGCACCGACTCCATCTTTACCACGAACTTCGTGGATCGCATGGATACGGTTAGTATAGAATAGAATCCTCTCGGTCAGAGTGGTTTTCCCTGAATCGATATGGGCGGAAATACCGATGTTCCTAGTTTTTAGGAGTTTTTCGGTGGGTTTGAAGTCCGCAACTGCAGTGCTCATTAGAGTCCTCTTTAAAAGTTCACACGGAAAACTTCACTATACCCTTTCAGAGAGTAGAATAAAAACCTTACGTGGATACTAATCTGACTGGGTTCCCTAGGTAAAGGAACCCTAATTCTTACCAATTTTCGGAAAGGGCCGCGTTTGTAAAGATCGTTTCCAAGAATGGATTGCCGATCCTGGCTTGTATAACCTGTTCTTAGATAAAATATAGATTACAGTTTTATTCTGATTTCGGAACCGATCCACGTTTGTTTCTAAGACTAGGAAATTCATTGCCCGGGTTTGCCAGGGTCAAAATAGTTTCTGGAAGGGGTAGTTTTGCCCTTATACATGGGCTCATTTAAGTTCCTCAAACGAAACGTAAACCGAATCGCCAGGGCGTTTTTGCTATTATCGGTAGCAAGGATCCTTTGTCTAGCATTTGCAGGAGCGATCTTGGTTGGGTCCTTTATGATCTTTGCTTCGGAGGAAGGCAGGATCTCTTACGCGGATTCATTCTATCTGGCCGCTTCATCCATCTGCGTAACTGGTTTGACCACTGTTACCATCAGTGAGTTAGCATTCTCCACCCAAGTCATTATCATGTTCTTATTCCAGATCGGTGGATTGGGGATCATCACATTTACGGTTCTTGTAGGGATCTTAGTGGTTCGAGGACTTTCCAGAAGTACTCGAATTGCCGCATTCGTATTCGAGGCGATCGACTCTCACGAATCTGCGGATGGAAAGAGCACAAACGCTCCTTATGTTCGAAGGATCTTATTATCTATTTTGAATATATCCGTTTCGATAGAATTGTTGGGCGCATTTTTATTGTATTGGGCAATGCCGGAAGATCTAAACGGATTGCCTGGAGATCCGAATAGAGTTTTCTTAAGTTTATTTACTTCAGTTTCCGCATTCAATAACGCGGGATTTTCCATAGTAGACGATCTTACGTTCTTATCTAAAGAGCCTCTTTCTCTTTTGGTGGTAGAAAGTTTGGTGGTGATGGGAGGTATTGGCTTCCCGGTCATCTTATTCTTTGAAAAAACATTACTCGAAGCATTCAGGAACGTAATGCATAGGGTAGAAGTAGTCATGGAAACTTATCTAATGTCCAGAGCATTAGAAGAAGGTAAAGAACCTTCTTGGATCTATCTTATACTGATCCGTATGTCTTTCTGGGCGGAGGAAAGGCTTGCTCTTTACAGAAAGGCTCTCAAAGGAGAAGCAAATAGGATCCAGATGAAACTTCTACTTTATGGAACCATAATATTGGTCCATGTGGGCGGGATCGGGGTGCTATTGTCGGAATGGGACAATCCTGAAACGATAGGAAAATTCGACTTCGTAGACAAACTATTCAACTCCTTCTTCCTTTCCGTATCCTCTAGAACTGCAGGATTTAATACATTCGATCTTTCTGAAATGAGAAGCCCGACATACGTTCTTCTTTGTTCTTTGATGTTCGTGGGAGGCGGTCCTCAAGGTGCCGCGGGCGGTATCAAGATCACAACCTTTGTGATTCTATTAATGTATTTAAGGAATGTGATCAGCCCTCAGGCAAGAGTGACCATTATGGGAGAAGAAGTTTCTAAAAATTCGATCGCGATCTCTACTCGGATCTATTTTTTAGCAACGATCTCCATAGTATTCTTTATGTTGTTGATCACGATCGCAAACGGACATAGACATGGAATAGAGGAAATATTTTTCGAAGTCATGTCCGCATTCGGAACGGTTGGATTAACAAAAGGATTAACTCCTTATATCACCGGAGTGGAAAAGTTTTTATATCCTTGTATTATGTATGTGGGAAGAGTAGGAGTATTCACTCTACTGATCGCATTTACAGGTCATTCCGGATTAGGCACCTTAGGCGCCCAGGACGACGGAGTCAAGATCCAAGTAGGATAATCTACTTTCAAGAGAGTTGGTGAGCTTCTGCCAACTTGAAATAATAAATATAACGATCCATTTTTAGATCATGAACTACTGTAATGAGTTCAAAACCTATTGCTCCTAACGGATCGAATGCGTCTTGTGTTAGAGGTTCCTTACTTTCTACGATCTTGTATGTGATTTTCCTGCTGTTCATAGTGGAAATTTGATAAGCTAACAATGAGTAATCGTAAAGCTTAAAATTAAAATATGAGTATCCGGATTTTAATCCTTTCAGACTAGTTTTTTGTTTTTGTCTCTTGTGGAACGAAAGCCGATCGCCTGCCCAAATCCTGAGAAATCTCCTCCCATTTTAGAGCCAAAATTCCCTTGCAAGCCTTCTGTTTCAGATCAATCTGGCCCCTAAAGCGAACTGATTTCTGGAGAGAGAATGTTATTTTCCTATATAAAACTTTTAAGACCCCACCAATGGATCAAAAATATTATCCTATTTGCTGGGATCATATTCGGGAAAAAATTAGGAGATCTGGAATCGGTAGAAAGAGCGATTTACGCGTTTTTTCTATTTTCACTTACCGCAAGCTGCCAATACGTTATAAACGATTTTCTGGATAGAAAAGAAGACGCACTTCATCCTGAAAAAAAACACAGACCCTTAGCTTCCGGAGCGATCTCTCCTACTATAGCACTTTTACTTACAGCAGTTTTACTTTCTATAACCCTGGTGTTTTCCTTCAAACTGCAGCCTGATTTCTTCTATTGGGTCGCGGGTTATCTGATCTTTAATATAGTTTATAGCCGCTTCTTAAAACATATGGTCATCCTAGATGTGATGAGCATTTCTTTCGGATTCGTAGTGAGAGCGATCGCAGGTTCCATCGTTGTTGGAGTGAGTTTCTCTTCTTGGTTACTTCTATGTACGTTCATGTTAGCTCTTTATTGGGGCTTCGGAAAAAGAAGAGGAGAGCTTATCATCTTGGAAGAAGGAGCCAAAGGCCACAGAAAGATCTTGGAAGAATACTCCGTTAACTTTCTAGACTTGATGATGGGGATTGTCGCAACCATGACCCTGGTTACCTACGTTATGTATGTTACAAGCACTCATACTATCGAAAATTTAGGCACGGATAAAATGGTGTATACGATCCCGATCGTAGTTTATGCGATCTTTAGATCTTTGTACATTATTTATATCAAGAACATGGGCCACAATCCGACTAAGGCGATTTTGACGGACTGGGGTGTCCTTGTGGCGGGATTTTTATGGCTTTTACTGGTTGTTTGGATAATGTATTCAGGTTCGGGACAAAGTCTTCCTTTTCACTTATAGTCTAGGTCTAACTAAGGCATGAACAAAAATGTAAAAGCGGGATTTCAGTATGGAGGAGCATTGGCCCTTCTGCTTTCCGCGACTTTTTTTCTGGCCTGGTTTAGAGCCTTGGACACGGAACCTGTGGTAAGTTTGGATGGAAAAGAATTCAGAACTCCTATAGGTGAAAAGGCGAATATAAAAGGCAAGACCACAGTAGTATATTTTTGGGCGACCTGGTGCGGAGTCTGTAATACGAATCTTCCTCTGGTTAAGTGGTATGCATCCACACTCAAAGACGAAAATCATTTCGCATTCATCAGTGTAGAAGAAGGAGAAAATTCCTCCGCTCTCAAAGACTATCTAGAAAAACAAGCTGTGGATTTTCCTGTGATCGTAGGGAATCCGATGTTACTCAGAGATTGGGGGATCAGAGGTTATCCTAGTTTTTATATTTTGGATGGAGAAGGAAGGGTAAGATTCGCAGAATCCGGAATTATGAGTCCTTTGGGAATGTTCCTAAGGCTGGTCTGGGCAAGAATTTTATGGTCCTGATCGTCTAAAAATACCTATCTTACTTCGCAACTTTGAATTTCAGGCCTCTCCTTTCCGATAATCAATCCGATGGACTCGTACAAACCGAAACCACTCCTAAACAAAACGGAACTGAAACAGATCAAACGTTCCAGGACTCGGGTTCACGGCCAAAAAGTAATCACAGACGACGTCAAAAAATTAAAATCACTTAGCGTCACTCCTGACTTACCGGAAGAAGAATTAGTAAATTATTATAAAGAACCTATTTGGATAGAGTATTATATCCCGAGAGAATCCAGATTTGCCTACGAGATCAAATATCTTTACGTTTATCTTGTAAATTCGGAAGCAAGACCTTCTCCATTGGATTCAATTTTAAGAGAAGCACTGAAGAACGATCAGTTTGTGGATCTTGTGGATATAGCAAGGCTTCATCCTGAAAAAGAAAAGCTGATCCGAACTTCTTACACGAATTCTTGGCCGTTCTTCGAATCCATTTCCAACGGATTCAAACAGTACCAACAAACCAAAGATCCTTATTACTTAAGAGTTCCTCTTTATCATACTGAAAATCTAATGAAAAGAGAACCTTCTCTATCTACCCTAGAGTTCACAGGGAATTTTTTTATCCATAATCTGAATTGGCTGATCCGCAGAATGAACAGAGGCGGAAAAGAATTCTCACTTGAAGACGAGACAATCTCCATACTGATCAAAAGAAGGAACGAATACTGGGAGAAAAAAAATCTACCGGCAGACGAGGACTTCGATCTATTTGCCGCATTATTCTATGAGCAGGCATTTCCGAATCGCGGTTTGGAAGAAATAGAAGCGGCAGAACTTCTGGACGAACAATAATTCATCTTCTTCCCGCCAAAAAAAGAATGCGATTTTAGACAGCCCTGTAAGTCTAAGAATTACAGGAGAAGGCATTGGAAACTAGTATCTCAATTTATTCGGACGTAGTTTGTCCTTGGTGCTATATAGGTAAAAAAAGATTAGAGAAGGCGATAGAATCTTGGGAATCAAATCATCCTGAAGACAAGATCATCGTAGAGTGGAAACCTTTCCAATTAAATCCTGATCTACCCGAACAGGGAGAAGATAGGGAAGCTCATATGGTCCGAAAATTCGGTTCCTTGGACCGGGTAAAAATGATGACCCAAAGAGTTTCGGATATCGCAAAAGAAGATGGATTAGAATTTTCTAATATTTTGCAAGGCCACCAGCCGAATACTTTTCTATTACACGCTCTCATTCGTAAGGCCAGAAATTACGGGAAAGAAGCGGAGCTTGCAGAAGTATTCTTCCGAAAGTTCTTCTCGGAAGGAAAAAATCTTTCGGATGATTCTATTATCCAAGAAAGCCTAACTCAAGTTGGAGTTCCTACATCAGAATTAGAAGAAGTCCGCAAAGACCCTTCTCTTCTTTCCCAAATAGAAACGGAAGAAAATGAAGGTAAAATGCTGGGAGTAACCGGTGTGCCTTTTTATATTTTTAACGAGAAATATGCGGTTTCAGGCGCTCAACCTGTAGATCTATTCTTGCAGGTGTTTGATAAATTACAATCAGAGGCGGGAGCTTAAGCGGAGATCTCAGTTCCTCGATTGGCTCCTTCTCCCATCCATAAAAATAAACGGCGGATCCTGTACAAATAGGCGGCTTCCGCTCTTTCTAACATTCCATCCGGAACATTCGGAAACTCGTATTCTCTGATATTTCTGGGACTTCCGGACCAATCGATTGCTTGGAAAAATGAATCCTTAGGAGGGGCGGCAAGCGCCAGTCTGTCCCTTAAAAAAAGTAGAAGGTCCTTAGGTTCAAAAAACGCCTTTGCGATGTCCTTTAGGCCCGTAGCCAAATTTTGGTACACATTTTCCTTATTAAAATCTATCAAACAAAAGCTAAGAGGAAAATAAGGAGTTCCTAAAAGACCTTTCATCTTAGGAACAAGTTCTCTGATAGAAAATGATTCCGAATCCAAGACCAGAACTCCCGGCTTGGTCTCTTTTAACATATTAGGAAGTCCTAATATATCCTTGCACCAATGAGCATTTGAGCCGCAGGCTCTGAGAAGAGATCTGTATTTAGAAAAAAGATCCGAACTTTGGGTGAGTACAACCATCTCCGGATGTAAAGGTTTTGAAAATTTGAAGAATGGGAATTCTTCCAGCGCAAAAGAATTCAGATCATAGATCCGAGTCGCTCCTGCTCTGATAAACGAATTCTTTTCTTCCGAATCGAATCTTCCGATCAGGGAAACTTCTCTGGACCAATCATGAGCGGAGCGGACATCCTCAGGACTCGCATCCTTCTTCCAAACTAAAACTTCTTTAGTGGAAGAGGGGAACCCGGAACTTCTTACCCACTCAAGATGATCTATCCCTTTCCACTTTAACAAAGCGACTAGGAACTCTTGTTCATCCGAGCTGAGTCGGTGGAGAAGTAAGGCATCGGATAGTAAGTTCATCTCTTTGCAAAGGAAGGGTTTTTTCCTTGACCTTGGGGATTTTCGTCCGATCCTAGAATTGGTGCATTGCGGAAAACCCGCAACTAGAAAGGGGAATCGGAAAGAAAAACAAGTTTGCCATTCGGGCGAACTGCTTATGCGGGCTTGTCCTGAAAGCGTTGATTACGAGCAAAACCAAGAATGAAAGTTCTGAAAAGATACGCAAACAGAAGGTTGTACGATCCCGAAACCAGTAAAACGATTACTCTAGAAGATGTCGCCGAGATGATCATCGCAGGCGAAGAGATCAAAGTGATCGATAATATGAGCGGTCAGGACATCACTCCTAAGATCCTAGGCCAGACCTTTCTTAAAGTAAGTTTGGGTCAAAGAAACGAAGAATTCTCCAATTATATGCTTTCCGCCCTGATCCGGGAAACCGGTAAAGATATCAGTGCATTATTCGGCCGTTTGGTCCTGGGAGGGATAGGTCTTGCCTATCTAACCAAGGAAAAAATGGACAGGATCCTGCAGAGTATGGTGGCCTTGGGCGAACTTCGATTGGAAGAAGTGAAAAGTTACCGAGAAGACCTACTCACCCATTTGGCACAAAGGGCCAGCGAAAACAGCGAACAGATCCAGGAAGACCTCAAAAAAGTGGGTCGAGAATTGGAAGAAGGCGGCGAAAAGGAATTGGCTGTCGAGGATCTATCGGAGAAAATTCGCAAGATTGCGGAAAGAGTCAAGGAAACCGAGCCCCTCTAAGGGATTTGCGGCCTCCTAAAGTTAAGATCGACCTTACCAAATCCGATAAACAACATAGGGGGAACCCATGTCGACCGTAAGAATCCTAATCCTCGGAATCATATTATCACTAACTGCTCAGATCTCCGCAAAGGAACAAATCTATGAGAAGTTGGACCAACTATTTTACGACCAAGTCGAAAAATTGCAGAGCGGGAACCTGGAAGAAAGGATCCAGGCAGCGGATTATCTAAAATTCGTAAGCAGCAAACTGGCCGTTCGCCCTCTTCTGAAGGCTTTAAAAGGAAATGCGAATGTTCCTAAGTCGGAGGAAAATTCCCCTACCTTAAAATTCACGATCGCACAAGCATTGGGAGCAATGGAGTCCGATATCGCAGGACCAGGAATGGTGGAAGAATTTAAAAAGATCTCCGCAACCGTTCAAGAAAGTGATTATCCTGCATTCAGTTCACCGGATGGATATAATATGGTGATCGCAACGGGAGAATTGATCCGAAATGTGGGACTTCTTCCTTATACAAAGGAAAACCAAGAAGCGATCGTAAACGCTCTCAACCATCCGAATTTTTACGTAAGAGCTTCTGCGGCGGACGGATTGAAAAATCTAAACCGTAAGGAAACACTTTCCCAATTGAGTTCCGCGATCGATAAGGAAAAAAATCCATTTGCGAAAGTTGCGATCCTAAACGCGATCGTATACATCAATCGTATCGCAAACCAAAAGTTCTATGATCTATGCGCATTCTTAAAAGACGAATCTCCAATGGTCCGTTATAGAGCTTCTATCGCAGTGGGAGAAGTGGACCTGAAAGCTGGAGAATATTCACTCAGAGAAGCGTTACTCGTCGAGCATGATAAAATGGTAAGAGAGCAGATCAAAAAGGACCTGGCAAGTGTGACAGGATTCAAGATGCCTGCGAATCTTCCTCTTTTCTTGAAAGACTGATCTTTTTCTTATACTGTTAAGAGTGAAAAGCCTCCGAGTTCGGGGGCTTTTTTGTTTTTAGGGGTTCTGGGAAGAAGGGTGTGAGTAAACCCTGGGAGATACTGGGATCGAACCAGTGACCTCTACCATGTCAAGGTAGCGCTCTAACCAGCTGAGCTAATCCCCCGGTAATCGTCAGTATTTAGGCCCAAAGCTCAGCGTAAAGCCTTTGTTATTCCTAAAGCTTCCAAGAAGAAGTTTCCATCTTCCCCAAAATAATACTCATCTCTTCATTTTTAAAAAAAGAAGAAGGTCCGCTTTTGCTGAAATTTACCCGCTTGGCCGAGGTTTTTTTGTTAAACAGGTGTTATAAAAAGAACTTTCTGGAAGAAAATTCCTTCTTTTTCTGGCCGATTTCGAAATCGGCAAGGGTTTTCCGGGATCGGCGGGCGGATCCGTTTGGAAAGGTTTATAGTAAGCCTCACGAAACCCGAAAAAAACAGGGGAGATAGAAATGTCAGTGAAGGCAGAAAAAAAAGAACGGACTATTAAACCGATCAATGGTGATTCTCCAAGCGTTCGTAAAATGGACTTCGAAGGGTTGGACCAATTATCTGATTATTACGTGGCGGGAAATTCTTTCCTAACCCATACGGTAAACGCATACCATGTGATCTTTCCGGAAGGAGAAAGATTTTTTATTAAAAGTGTAAAAGCTTTCGCGGATCAAGTAAAGGATCCTGCATTACAAAATAGTATTAAAGGTTTTATAGGACAAGAAGTACAACACGGAAAAGAGCATGAGAAAGCGCTTGAGATGTTGGAAAAACAAGGACGCCCGGTCTCTAGGATCCTAAATTTTTATAATAAGACTGCTTACGGATTTTTCTGGCCTGTTTTAGAATTTATCTTCGGTAAAAAGTTGAAACTTGCAGTGACCGCAGGTTTGGAACATTACACCGCTTCCTTGGGAGAAGTTACTCTAAGATTCGGACTCCATGAACAAGCAGAAGGAGAAATGAGAAATCTACTTCTTTGGCATGCATGTGAAGAGATAGAGCATAAGTCCGTTGCTTATGATGTTCTCCAAACAGTTTCCAAAAATTATATTTTAAGAACTTTCGGTTTTATCGTAGCTTCCATCATGTTCTGGGGATATGCATTCACTCTTCAGCATATGTTTATCTTTGCAGATCCTAATATAGGATTCAAAAGATATTTTTCTGATCTTATTTCTGCTCGTTCTTACGCAAGATTAGTGGTTATAGAAGTTGGAAAACTGGCATTCTTATATTTCAAACCCGGTTTCCATCCCAACCAAACCGGCGGTTACGACCTGGCTAACGCTGCATTAGCGACTATTTAAGAGGAGAATACAATGAGTAATCAAACTAAGAAAGGAAATCTAAAATCAATAGATGCAAATTCTCCTACAGTTCGTAAGATGAATTTCGAAGGTCTGGAAAATTTACCGGACCATTATATCGCAAATAACTCGTTCATGACCCACACAGTGAATGCGTATCATATCCTATTTCCGGAAGGAGAAAGATTTTTTATCAAGAGTGTAAAAGCTTTTGCGGACCAAGTAAAAGATCCAGGTCTTTCTTCTAGAGTGAAGTCATTTATAGGGCAAGAAGTACAACACGGAAAAGAACACGAAAAGATCCTAGAGATCTTAAAAGGACAAGGAAGACCTATCACTCTTATGGAGAAGGTCTATAAATGGACTGCTTTTAGTTTCTTCTTACCTGTGTTTGAATTTTTCTTCGGTAAAAAACTGAAACTCGCAGTGACTGCAGGTTTGGAACATTATACGGCTAGTATGGCTGAAATTTCTATCCGCAATAATTTTCATGATGATGCATACGGAGAGATGAGAAGCCTTCTTCTTTGGCATGCCTGCGAAGAGATAGAGCATAAATCGGTTGCGTATGATGTTCTTCAGACGGTTTCCAAAAGTCATTTCCTAAGGATCATGGGATTCATAGTGGCATCCTTCATGTTCTGGGGATATGCTTTAAGTCTGCAGCATTGGTTCTTACTCACTGATAAGAAAGTGGGATTCCGCAAATATTTCCAAGACATGAAGTCCGCACGCAAAATAGGAAGGATCTTATATCCTCAACTTTTCAGCGCGGCGCTTCTATATTTCAAAAAAGATTTTCATCCGGACCAAACAGGCGGATACGAGCTTGCAAACGCGGCTCTGATAACTATCTAGCACCCATCCAATCACTTTGCTCCCCGCTTCCCGCGCTCCGAAAGGAGTCGGGAGGCGGTTTTTTTCTTCAGCCTTCGATCCAGCTTTTTAGGAATGTCTGGTGTTTTACCGGATGGAACTCGGTGTATTTATAATTTGCATAACCTAGTTTTGCGAAAGGATCTCCTTTCATTGTTTCGCTGATCTTTTCCAAAGAGATGGATTTTGCGATGATCATTCCGCCGTTTCTTGGTTCTTTCGGTCCGGAAAGAAGAAGGGTCCCAATATCATATAAGGTTTGTAAAAACTCTCTATGAGCCGGGACCGCTTGGTCTAATTTTTCGAGTGGTACTAAATATTCTAATTCGATCAGGAAAAACTTCATTCTGAAAATCAGACTTGCCGGCTTACTTTAAAAATCAATTCCCAATCGAATTAAATGGAAATTTTTAAGTGGCCGCTTCTAATTCAGGCTCCGACTCATCCTCATCGTTGAATGCTTCGGAATAGGTCATCCATCTTTTAGTGTCCGGATCCATAAGTTTACATTTGGATGTGGACTCCATATAGTCTTTCCAAACTGATTTTCTTTCCACCACATAAGCTCCGTAATGTACTTTGATCTCTTCCAAAGCTTGGCCCAATTTATAGAAAGGAATTTTCATATGAACATGATGAGGGGAGTGGATGAAAATATTATGCATAAAAAAGTTCAGGAACTTAGGCACATGATAATTTACGGTTCCTCTCATTTGTCCGTAAAATGGGGTCCATTCGTCCGCTTCTTTCCAAGGGACTTCAGGACGGATATGATGCACATATACGGTAATTCCGATAAAATAATTCCAAGAGATAAAAGGAAGAAGCCACACTTTTAGGAAAAACCATGTCCCTAACCCAAGATCAAATCCGTTAGGAGTGTTTCCTCCGAAATAGAAAACCGCCGCTCCGGAACCGAATGCAAAGGTGAGCATAAGTAATTTATCTCTGAGAGCTTCTTTCATAGGAGCTGTGAAAAGGACCATACCTTTCAGCCAGATCTCCACCAGATAATAGATCCCTCCTCCTAATGCGGACCAGGAAAGTCTATGAAATGCCTTTCTGAATATTCCAAAATTTTTATATTGTTCAGGAGTTACAGGATGCCATACGAAATCACCTTTGATCTTGATCGTATGACCGTGATGGACCCTATTATGTCCGTATCCCCATTGATTATAAGCATGCAATGAAGGAAGCATTGCGATCTGTCCGATCCAATAAGCGAGTCTTTCACTTTTGAATAAGGCTCCGTGACATGCGTCATGGCCTATAATAAAAAGAGAAGCGATGCTTAAACCCGCAAATACCCAAAGAAAAGGAAGATAATACCAAGTTTCAACGTTCCAGAGCAGGAACATGGTGACCGAGAAGAAGAAAAGGTCCCGGATAAAATAAGCGATCCCTAGATAACTAGGATTGTCGAAGCTGCTATCGGAGATGATCTCCCTTACACTTCCAAGAGTTTCTTTCAGTTCTGTATTCTTTTTCATCTTTTTATCCTATGTTTCCTGAATAGGAGGTTTTTATTAACGGATTGTTAGATGAGAGCGAACCATGTTCGCTTTGTTGCAGAAAAATATCAGGATCTAAAATAAATTTCCGTTTCAAGATTTGAATAGCTGAAGTTCTCTCTTAAAATAAGAGAAAAATAAGTCTTCGGCGGTTTCTCTGCCTGAGCCTGTCTTTTTACCTAAGATAATGAGACAATCCTTGGCTCTGGAAAGCGCAACATATAGAACTCTATGTTCTTCTTCCCTGATCCTTTCCGGAGAATCTTTCCTGAGATTCCAGCCGTCGGCCAAGTCCACGATCACAGTATGAAATTCTAAACCTTTTGCAGAATGGATCGTAAGTAATAACTCCGGTGGAACTCCCGCATGCAAATATTCTCTGATCCTATGATTAGAACGGCATAATATTTTTAATTCTCCTCCGCTTCGTTTATACAATTCTCCCAAAGAAGGAAATAATTCCTGGATCTTATCTATTTTGATCCTGGAAACGAGAGCTTTTCCTTTACGATGGGCGATTACATTCTTCTCAATTTTGTTCTTATTTTTGGAGATAGGTATGGAAGAAGTCTCCACGATCTTTGGCAGAGATCTATAATTCGTGTTCAGGAATTTTCTGGTGCAAGGTTGGAACATCTTAGGGAAATCCAAAAAATTACTTAAATCGGTACCCCTGAATGAATAAATGCTCTGACTATCATCTCCAACTACCAGGATTTTGGATCGTTCCGATAGTAATTTTAAAAATCTAAGTTGTTCCGGGTCTGTGTCTTGGAATTCGTCCACTAAGATCCTTTTTAAACTTCTCTTCGGGATTTCAGTCCAAGAGCCTCCAGTCTCTAAAGAATCTAAAAACATTGTGACTAAATCGTCCAGATCCAGTTTTCCTTCTTTACGTTTGAAGTTTTTATAATCTTCTAATAATGGGCTTTTCCAAGTTTGAGGAAAATTAGAAGGTAATGCGGAACCTCCGATCAGCAGCTCGTACGGAATTCCACCTATGAGATCCGATTCTTTGCGGAACCATTCTCTAAAAAATAAATTCTTTTCCGTAGAAGTAAGGATAGAAGGTCTCCTGTTTTTAAAATCAGGATGCCAGGTGATCAAGGCTCTCAGGCAGAATGCATGGAATGTATGAACTCTTACCGAGTCTATATTAGTTTTCGTTTTAATTCTTTCTCTGATCTCACCTGCAGCTTTTCGGGTAAAACTTAAGACCAGTATTTCTTCTCCACTTGTACCTTGAGAGAGTTCGTTTTGTACTACTCCTACTAAGGTGCTGGTTTTTCCGGAACCTGCTGCGGCGATTACTTGTAAAAATCTAGACCGATCTTGTATGATCTCTTGTTGGGCTTGGCTGAATTGGGAAAGGTCCATACAGGACCGTTTCCCAAATTTTATTCGGCGCGCGTATTTTTTTGGGCGAGCGGACCTTCTTCTTTATTTATCCACTGCAGGAGGAAGATCTATAGCCTTAGGACCGTCCGAAGGAGTATTTATGATCATAGGAAGAGAATCTTTCCCTGTCGGAACGAATAGAAGTTTTGTATTAGGATTTTCGAAAGCTTTTAGCTGGATATATTGTTTTGTCAACTGAGCAGCGATCATCTTCTGGGCTTTAGCTCTTGCTTGTGCTTCGATCACGGTTGCTTGTGCGGTCCCTTCCGCTTCAATCACCGTGGATTTTGCTTTAGCTTCTGCGTGGATCACAGTGATTTCCGCGTCCTTCTTCGCTATATTAATCTCGAATTTCATCTGTTCCTGCTCTTGCTCTTTGGTAAGTTTACCTTCGATCGCAGTTAGGATGGGACGGCTGTATTCTATATCGTCTATGATCACATCATCTATTTCTACATGTTTTCCTCTTAATTTTTCTCCCAAGGCTTGGCGGATATCCTGAGATACCTTAGGTGTTTCTTTAGAAATTTTGATCATACTATAAGCGGATAATGCGTTACGAACAGATGTCCTGAATTGAGGGCGTACCACTTTTTCGTAATAATCCGGACCAATCTCTATTTGAAGATTATAAATTTCTCCAGGTACTGGTCTTAGGATAACTGCTGCCACTACATTAATGGTCAAATCATCCCTGGTAAGTACATCCACCTTTTCTTTGTAGGAGGTCCATTGGGTTTGGTACAATACCACATCGTTCCATGGAGCGTAGAAATAAATTGCATTCGTCAATAGGTCCTTTTGTAACCCGCTTGTCAAAGGATGATATCTGAGTCCTGCTTCTCCCGGCCGAATGTTCGTGTAACAACCTGTTCCCGCGAGCAAGCTCAAGGAAAGAAGGGCAGACAAACTCAAACTTTTTGTTAATAATTGAAACCTGGTCATATAAATCTCCGTAGGACCTGTGTATAGTTGGACCAGGTTCGGATTAGGAACGTTTCCCGATCGCTCAAAATCGGAATGGGCGACAATGAAAAACGAATGTACGAAACTGTTCTTTTGATTTGAATTGGTCTAACGGATTCAGGGTATGGAAGAAGATCTCCAAAACTTGCCTAAGATCAGGACCAGATTCAGAGGGATTGTGGAATCTATTTCGACGGATCCCAATCCGGAAAAAGCAAGGATCTTGATCAAAGACATAAAACTGCTGGTTTCAGGCAGAAAGGTTATCTATGCTCAGGACTTTTATTATTCTTTTCGTTTCAGAAAACAAAATCTGAAACAGGGTGATCCTGTAGAATTCGATGCCAGGATCAGACCCGACAAAAGAGGAGTTTCCTCCGGAAAAATCCGTTTAAATTATCCTACAAAAATTTATAAACAGGGTCCGGACCAAGCAGGTCTATTCCCGGAAGTACGCTCTAACATTTGACTTCCCCGCTGGACCCTTGAATCTGACTCTCGGAGCTTAAATTGGAAACTATCAAATATCTTTTAGACTTCTTCTTGCATCTTGAAAATCATTTGGATGCATTGATCATCGCTTACGGCACTTGGATCTATCTGATCCTATTCTTGATCATCTTTTGTGAAACCGGTCTTGTTGTAACTCCTATACTTCCGGGAGATAGCTTGCTCTTTGCTTTGGGCGCATTTGCAGCCAGAGGGAGTTTGGATCTTACTACCTTACTCGTACTTCTTATTATTGCCGCGATCCTAGGTGATACAGTCAATTATGCGATCGGTCATTTGGCAGGGGAGAAGATCCTTGCAAAGGAAAAGGTCCCTTTCTTAAATAAAAAACACCTGGAAAAGGCTCACCAATTCTACGAAGAATACGGTGGAAAAACGATCATCATTGCAAGATTTATCCCTATCGTTAGGACGTTCGCTCCTTTCGTAGCTGGGATCGGAAGTATGACTTATACTAAATTCATTTTGTATAATATAGTCGGCGGAGTGGTTTGGATCGCTATTTTCTTATTCGGCGGTTATAAATTCGGGAACCTGGAGTTCGTTCAAAGGAACTTCAAGATCGTTATTCTAGCGATCATTGTCATTTCAGTAATGCCTGCGGTGATAGAGTATATTAGAGAAATGAGAAAAACTAAGGCTTCCGAAAAATAATCGAAGCCTATTGGCTGCAATCCTTGGTCTGATTTAAACTTTTGACCAAGGGTTTGTCCTTATAACGTTTAAATGGAGGAGGTTCCATATCCCTTGCGATATCCGAATCTCCACCTCTTCCTCCGGGACTGATTCCCACAGGTCCGAAACTAGAAGCAGGATAAAAACAAACCGGAAACTCTTTTGCTTCTTCTAATTTTTTAGATTTTTCATTCGTTTTAAAAACTTGGTCTTGTACTCGAACGTAAAGAAGGTTCGAATTCTCCGACCAACGTATCCTGAACTCGGGAGTTTCTTCCCATTTAGCCAAAGGAAATTCGAAATAAGATCTATCGTAAGAAGAAGATTGTCCGTTTACATCCGCTATGATCAGCATGGGAGATTCTATCTCCAGATCAGATTTCAATTTTCCTAATATAATTGCCGCTTTTCCTCCGTCTGGAGAAGGTACGAATTGAAAGATAGTTTGGTTTTCTTTTTGGAAATTTTTAGGTTCGAAAGAATGAAATCCTTTCGGGGACCAAACTGCAGGAAAACGAATCGATCCGCCGTATTCGTCATTTGTGCCTTGGATCCAAAATAATCGGTTGGTTGCGGAATGAAAATAGACCGATCCCGGCAATGTCCAAGATCCAACTTCGTAAGAATAAATGGGGGGATCTCCGGAATCGTTACCGGGTCCTGATATTTCATAAATCCTGAATTTAGTTCTGTAATTCTTTTTGTGAGTGGTTCCATTCAAAGGATTCCATGCATCCTTCTCCTCGTAGATCACTTCAGTTTGAACTATATTTTTGCCGGTCTCAGACCAGCCTCTTTCGACCGCAAGGCTTGCGGGTCTCCATTGTATTTGTGAGCAGTGGAAGATTAATAAGGGGAGTAAAACGGTTAAAATTTTCATAAACGATAGCGCGCCGGTTTTTCGACGCGCTATTTTGGATTGGATTATCTCCAGCCTTCGTTTTTCAATTCACTGTGGTTCAAGTATAATCCGGAGGATCCTACGGAAGGAGCTCTCGTGTGACCTTGGAACTGAGTATAGGTTACGTTCGAGTTGAACGGCCAAATACCTTCGCTCTGAGTCAACGATGATTGGCAAACGCTAACTCCGCCCGACTTGTTATAAGCACAGGAAGAATGGAAAGCGACTGCGTAATCGTCCTCGCCCGGAAGAATCAGGGATGCACCAGCCATACCTTTATAACCTGGTACTTGGTATACAGTGATACCTGCAGTGTTGTTGTGGTTGTAAGCGCCGCGAGCAGTTCCAACGATCAGGGATTTATCCATTGCGTTACCGCCGAATCCGAATGTAACACCATTCAGAGCGGAAGCAAGCTCGGATCCACCGGATGCAGAAGCTAATGCAGTAACTTTAGTTACGTTATAACCTTTGCTAGAAGTGGTTCCACCTAAGTTAGATAACCAATACTCAATCGCATAACAACCAGCGCTATGACATACGATCTTGCAGGAGTTAGAACCCTTGCAATATGTATTCAAGCCTGTAGTGATATTGGTCTGAGCTCTTGCCGATCCATAATTTCTTGGGTCAGAAGTTCCGTCGTAACCAACGAAAATTTTGCTTCCGGACACAGAGTTCGGTGCACTTCCCCAATAATTATTCACGTCAGTAGTTCCCACTCCGTTGTGGTTGCTGCCAGACTTTCCGTGAATGAAAACCGTATAGGTTTGCGCAGAAAGCGACCCAACAAATAACGATGCGAAAACACATCCCAATACCATACTTTTCCAATTTTTCATCTTCTCTATTCTCCGATCTTTTGGGAAAACCAAAACCATAGCTTTTGATTTTCCCGGTCTACAAGTATGGGGTAAGTGGTCTCTTACGTCAAGTGATTGGACTTTTTTTAACATAACGGGTAGAATGTAAAAATGAATACAAATAGATAACTGTATTATTAAATTATAATATATAACGTACGCTACAATACCGTGCAGTGTTAGTTACAATTTATTTCCAAACAATTGTTACGATGATTTGTAAGTAAGAAATAAGAAGATTGGCAAACCAAACAATAAGACCGAAAAGAATCTGTTCTAATAAAATTAGTCCAAAAGGATTATCGAATTTCTCCTTTAAAGATCCTTAAAATAAAGGTTGAGAAAGGCCTCGCATTTCGTATATAGGTGAGCCTGTACTGGGCATTGAAAAATTAGAGATGAGTCAAAAAAAAATTTTTATCTACCTCGGCCTTGCGATTGCAGCCGCCTTGGTTTTCTATCTATTAAGGGATGAGGCTGAAGAGAACGGTTGGTTTCTATCAGAAGAAGAGAAAAAAGCGAAAGCGGAATGGATGGCGAAAGGGAGTCCTCCTGGTGGTGGTTCTGCATCGGACAATCCGGACTTTTTAGGAAGTTTGGATGAGTCCATTCCTCCTGAAAAAGTTTTAAAAGATTATTTAGAATGGTCCGAATATCCGCCTAACTCAAGACCTTTGACCAAATACAACGAAGACCTAACAAATCCATATTTTATCCAACTTTCTCCAATTGCGATGGTGGATAAGCCCGAGGATAAAAAACCAAACGGATATTCCTGCAAATTACAACCTTTACAATGGGCAGCGATAGGTGTGAAAGATCCTCTTCATATCACCTTAGAATGTTTTAATACGAGCAATTTCGAGAAAGTTCCATTAAATATTCGTAATGTAAAACTATGGAAAGAGTTCGATGGCAACAAATTCGTAGCCCTTCCTCCCGACGGAAATGACAAGGGAATAGACGGGGATGCTCACGCTAAGGACAATGTTTTTACATTCGAATGGAGACCCACTTACAAGGACTGGGGAGACATGTTCATGGAAGTGGAGTTCGAATACGCAAAGGAGAAGAAGCAGGGTAAAGTTCTGTCCTCCTTCTTCTCTTCTCCCTACCAACCCGCAGAATGGAGCGGATACTTCTTGGATGTTCCGAGAGACGGTTCTTTGAGTGTAAAGACCGGAGTGAATGTATTCAAAGCAGGTACCTATCATTTAGAAGCCAACCTTGTAAATTCTGGAAACGGGGACCCGATCGCTTGGGCAAGCTTTGACGGCAAATTGAATGCAGGAAGGCAAGAGGTGGAGTTTCTATTTTTCGGTAAATTGATCCGAGAAAGTGGATACGAGGGGCCTTATGCTTTGACCCAATTAAGAGGTCATAGGGTAAATCTTGCAGTGGATCCGGATTGGTTCGGGCAAGGGGAAGAAGGAATGAGAAGGATCCTGGCAGCAAAAACCACAGAGCCTGATAAAGAATTAGTCGGTCCTTATAATAGGGACAACTATACTACTAAGGAATATAATCTGAATACTTTCTCTTTAAAAGCTTATGAGTCTCCGGAGAAGGACCAGAAGGTAAAACAGTTACAGGACCTGGCGCGTTAATGTATAAATCCGTTTTGCAGTTTTTCGTAGGAAGCCGAGAATAATCTCATTGAAAAATCGAAAGCTCGATTTCCATTTGTGGTATGGGTGTTACTAAGACAGAGTTATTCAACAAAAAACAGAATCGTATTGCATCTTATGCAAAAGCTCTCGGTCACCCTGCCAGAATTGCAATTTTGGAAGCGATTATCAAAAGAAAAGCCTGTATTTGTGGAGATTTAGTGGAAGAGCTCAATTTAGCCCAAGCAACAGTATCTCAACATCTAAAGGCTTTGAAAGAAGTTGATATTATCAAAGGGACAATCGACGGTCCTGCGGTATGTTATTGCATTAACGAAAAATCTTGGGGAGAGATTCGAGATTATTTCGGGCATTTTTTTGCCCAAAACCTAGATAGCAAAAATTGTTGTTAAAATTCAATTGACATTAATCGTAATATTGCAATATAGTAATTATAATAAAACTCCCTATTACGGTTAATTATGAAACTATCGGAAATCAAAAATATTTTACCGAATCTGACTAATATCGAATTTCAATTGGAAAACGGCGCATTTGTGCCGGAACATTTCCATGTTACGGAGATCGGCTTTATCACAAAACATTTCATTGATTGTGGTGGAACTATCCGAGACGAGAAAGTTGTCAATTTTCAGCTATGGAATGCAAATGATCACGATCATAGATTAAAACCTAAAAAACTCTTAAGTATCGTCAAATTATCCGAAGAAAAATTGGGAATCGAGGACGCAAAGATCGAAGTCGAGTATCAAGTAGATACGATCGGAAAATACGATTTAGATTTCAACGGAACACACTTCATTTTAAAGAACAAACAGGCCGCATGTTTAGCAAGTGACTCCTGCGGTAGTTCTTCTACAAAACCTAAGATACAAATCTCCGGTACAAGTAGTTCATGCTGTGCTCCTAAATCTGGATGTTGCTAAAAGTTGATCGGCAGATGAAGCAAACGATGAGTTTGCTAAAGTGTTTTGATTCCACGCTATACAAGAAGGGCTTCGACTTAACTATAAAAAACATACCTGAAAGAGCCCGTTTTGGCGGTAGGGCGCAAATTTTCTCACTGATTTAGTTTTTCCTTAAAAAGTATAAAAAGCTTGACTTTATTTCTTTATATAACTATATGATTATATAATTAAGTAACTATGCAAAATCTCGACTCTACCTTTGCCGCACTCGCTGACCCGACTCGCCGCGCGATACTCATGCGTCTGGCTAAGAGCGATTCAACGGTCATGGAGCTTGCTAAACCCTTCAAAATGAGCCAGCCGGCTATTTCTCGGCATCTCAAAGTTTTGGAGGAAGCAGGTCTTATCTCGACCACGATCCGCGCACAGGAACGGCCGCGCAGACTTGAAACTGCACCGCTTAAAAAGGCCACGGACTGGATTGAGAAGTATCGCAAGATATGGGAAGAGCGCTACCAAGTGCTCGATGGGCTACTCGAAGAATTGAAGACGATGCAGACAATAGGAGACGAATAGAAATGAGAGCAGATCAAAAAGAATTGAAGGTAGAACTTCGAGGCGATAGAGAACTTGTCGCAACACGTTACTTCGCCGCACCACGCAAATTGGTATTCGATTGTTTTACTAAACCCGAGTTAATGCGTCGTTGGCTAACTGGTCCGGAAGGCTGGACTCTTGAAACCATTAAGAACGATCTTAAGGTCGGCGGTAAATATCTGTATGTTTATGCGGACCCGAAAGGAGCCAAAATGGGTCTTTATGGAACATTTACAGATGTAATCATATCCGAGAAAGTTGCGAATACTGAAAATTTTGCAACTGACTTGTCAACGTTCGATCCGGATGCTCCGGAAAATCCGGATGCTACTACCGAGTCTCGTACCTTCACAACTGAAGGAGAACTAACTCTTATGACTCATGTATACAGATTTGCTTCTTCAGAAGCTCGTGAGTTGGAAAGAGGCGCAATGGATGGATGGGTGGCATTATGCGAAGCACTCGATAAGTTATTATTGGAGCTTGCAGCAGTTTAGATCTAAGGTATATCATGTACGGCCCATTTACGGGGCCTGGTTGCATTTGTGCATGGGCGCATGTTCGCCCATGCAGCGAAACTCGCCAGCTGAGGACCCGACTAATTATGGCCTTCTACCATTCCAAACAAAATGATTCGCTAAACTGATCCTCTTAATATTTTTTCCATGGCCTTTCCTTTGGCCAGTTCATCGATCAACTTATCTAGATAACGGATCTTCTGCATAAGTTTATTTTCTACATTTTCCACGCGAACACCGCAGACAACACCTTTGATCAGAGAAACATTATCATTGAGATGAGGAGCCTGATCGAAAAATTCTTCGAAATTCACTTCATTCTTAAGTTGTTTTTGAAAACTTTTAGGATCGTATCCAGTGAGCCAAAAAATGATTTTATCTACTTCTGCCTTTGTTCGTCCTTTTCGTTCCGCCTTTTGAACATACATAGGATAAACACTTGAGAAGGATGTGGTAAAGATTCTATGATTTTCCATTTGATTTCAGTGCCTTATCGATTAAGCAAATTTCGTTTAACAATAAAAGATCTATTTCAATTCCTCTGCCAGTGCGATAATGAATCCTTCGGGGGTTCTCAAATAACATAGAAGGTAACTATCTTCATACTGTTCTAACTTACCGACTAGTTTCACTCCATGTTTTTCGAGTCGAGTCACTGTATCCTTGATATCATCTACTGCAAACATTACTCGAAGATAACCTAAAGTGTTGGAAGGAGCATTTTTCGGTTCTCTGCTTATTACCTTTGGTCTGATAAACTTAGACAATTCCAATCGACTGTGTCCATCCGGTGTTTTCATCATTGCCATATCGACTTGCATTCCTTCAAGTCCTACAACATGGTCCGCCCAGGATCCTTCTACTCTCATTTGGCCTTCTAACTCTAAGCCTATCTCTTTGAATATTGCGATCGTAGCCGGAAGGTCTTCCACAACAATACCGACATTATCCATTCGTTTCACTGCCATTTTCTCGGATCCTCCATTTGGCTAGTATAGGCCCCATATTTACTTGGGTGGTCGATCCATTTATTTATTTACTCTCCGGTAATTTTTTCAATATTCTAATTGACATGCAGGCAAATGCCTGCATATTATTTTCTTACAAACGCAACGAATGGACGCTGATAATGTTTTTAAGGCGCTGGGAGACCCTACACGCAGAAAACTTCTCGATCTTTTATATGAGAAGAACGGCCAAACATTGGGCCAACTTTGCGAGCATTTGGATATGGCCCGCCAATCGACTACGCAACATATCGGGATCCTTGAGGCGGCCAATCTGATAAGCACGGTTTGGCGCGGCCGGGAGAAGTTACATTTCATTAATCCTGTGCCGTTGCATGAGGTCTATGAACGCTGGGTTCGAAAATTCGAACACCAGAGACTTAGCCTGCTGCATGACCTGAAGAAGGAACTTGAAGGAGAGAATAATGAGTAAAGAAAAGACTAGCTTTGTTTATGTGACCTATATCCGCTCGACACCGGAAAAAGTTTTCGAAGCAATCATGAAACCTGAGATCACTCGACTCTATTGGGGGCATGAGAATATCTCCGACTGGACGCCGGGAGCTTCCTGGGAGCATGTACGTGCAAACGATCGTACAGTGAATATTGTAGGTAAGGTTGTGGAAGTTGTCCCGCCGACTCGTTTAGTTATCTCTTGGGCGAGCCCTGCAAATGCTGCCGATCCGGATAGTTATAGTCGAGTAACTTTCAGTATAGAAGAATATAATGATATGGTAAAGTTGACTGTCACTCATGATGAACTTGAAGCAGGAAGTGGAATGGCTAAAGGGATACAGCAAGGTTGGCCGATCGTTCTTTCCAGTCTGAAATCTTTATTGGAAACAGGCAAGGGTATAGATGTATTTGCTAAGCCTAAATCGGTTTCGAGCGGAAGTCTCTCATGACCAAACCTTATACCGGCGGATGCGCTTGCGGAGCGATCCGCTATTCCACCAAACATGAACCAGTCTTTCAAAACCATTGTCAGTGTCGTGACTGCCAACTTAGAAGCGGCACTGGGCATGGATCCTATCTAACTTTTCCTGCTAGAGCAGAGATGGAAATTACAGGGGAGGCAACTCATTGGGAAGTCGCAGGTGACAGCGGTAATATGAAGATCCATTCCTTCTGCCCAACATGCGGGACTCCTGTTTATCTTCGCTTTGCTGCAATGCCGGATATGATCGCAGTTCATGCAGGAAGTTTAGATGAGCCTGGCCGATTTGCTCCCCATGTGCTTACTTATAAAGTTTGTGGGTTGGCCTGGGACAAGATTGATCTTGGGTTGAAGGCGTTTGAGAAGATGCCGACTGGTTGAGGCGGATGGGTGAATGTTCGCCTATCCCGACTTGGGGCGGTGCATAGGCGTTGATTCGTATATGCATTTGAAACGCAGTGAATAGGCGCACGTTCGCCCATGTGGTCGTTAGGCGAAATAGCAAAAAATACTGATCATTAAATTCAAAAATAGAGACGGAAACAAAGAATCATCAAAATGGATGAAATAGACTCAGAGTTTTTTAAGAGAGCAGATGAACATATAGGTTTAGCGAATCGACAAATAGAGGCAGGTTTAGGACGGGGAAAGGTGAGTGCATCTCTTTTATATTCTGCGGCGCGGTTTAATGCTTGGGTTGCTGCGTGTGCCGCGAGTGATGAACAAGATCTTTCGAATGATAAGCCAGAGATATTAGAATATTTTGTAGAAGAATACAAAAAAATGTTAACAGAAAATATAGATGACTATATTAATAATTTTAATAAGTATATGAAATCCTAAAATCAGGTTATTAATTCAGTATTTTGAAATAGAAATAGATGTCGAACTATTCCGTATTAAGTTGGCTTCTTATCGCCTTGACTGAATTTGATAAGAAAGATGATCCAATTGCTCCTCTTTTAAAATTGTTCGATTTATCAGTCGGGGCACTCGAAAACATACCTCATTCTGAAACGAATGAAAAGGGTTATAGGTTACGTTTCAATTTAGAACATCAGCATTATTTGATGTCTGAGGGATTTGAAACGAAGCTTGATGGTGCTATTGAAGAATCAGTTATATGGGTCAAATCCCTTATGGAAAGATATCCTTAAGAGATTTGACCACTACGCATAACTACCGCCTCAGCCGCTGCGCTTCGGGCTGCTTTCGCACCCTCGCTCCGGCCTTGCGGCACATTTGCGTCTGTCACTTCGTTTGCAGAGCAAACTCGTGCCATCGCAAACGTCGGCTAGGCTTGGTCGTTATGCGTAATGTCTGGAAATTAATAGGAAAAGAAAATGGTTCAATATGAAGTAGATCCAGAAATAAAAAAGCAGGTAGCTGCTCAGCAAAGACTTTTGCGAGTTAAATTTTGGTTAGAGATCCTATTTTGGCTTATCTTGAACATCCTTTCGTTTACCTATGCAGAAAGATTATTGGTTAATTTTGGTTATACATCAAACTATTTAACATTAGTTAAATGGACTACGAACATAGCGGTCCTGTTCTTTCCTCTTTTTTCATTCTTTACTTTTGCGAATCCTCCATTTGCAGCATTAGGTGATCAAATACAAAGTCTTCTGAAAGGAGGTAAATCTATCTATAAGGCCATTGGAAATGACTTTGTTACTCTTGATGTAAAATATAAAGATTCACTGTTGTATAACGTGGCAAAGGAATCGAAGTATCTTTCAGAATGGATTTTTAAGAGGGCCGGCGCGTATTTATGGGGCGGTATGAGTATAAGTATATTTGGGTTGCTGTTTTTAATTTTTTCGGCGCAAGATATATATATACTGGGGATTTTACGGCTTCGAAGATAGCGAGTATTTTGACATATAGAGTAATACCATTTATCTTTATAGAGGCTATTGCCATATACTTTCTTAATCAGCACAGGAATACGATGGACGATTTTCGTTATTTTGAAGCTATAAAGAGAGAACGTGAGCATAATCTGATTATTTTTAATATGTTTACTGATAAAACGATTAATAAAGGGGAAGACATTCTCAAATATTTACAGACGACAGTAACAGTTCCAAATGCTGACAAAGAGAGATCATCGATTTCAAATCGAGATATTTTGAGATCTGTAGATTTTGTCTCTCGATTAATAAGGAAAATAGACAAATAGAGCCAGACACTACGCATAACTATCGCCTCTGGCGTTGCGCTTCGGGATGCTTCGCACCCTCGCTCCAGGCTTCGCCACATTCCGCTTTGTCACTCATCTTGCAAAGCAAGCTTCGTGCCAAGTGCTTACGCACTCGCGGAACGTCGGAACACCTTGGTCGTTATGCGAAACGACCGCAAATATTTCTTAAAATGAGAATTATTTGGAAATTAGCTCCGGAAAACCTTAAAAAGCAATTTGACATATGAATTATTATGCTATATATTGAATAAAATTGCAGGTATAATTAGTATGTCCAAGACAATCACATTGCGAATTGAAGACCCGATTTACGATATATTTAAGAAAGCCGCTGACGGAGAAAGACGTACGATTTCGAATTTCGTAGAAAATGCAGCAATTCAGTATCTTACGAATGAGTTTTATGCATCTGATGAGGAGATGGATGAAATTCTTTCAGATAAGCAATTAATCACATCCTTGAAAAAAGGTATGAAAGAAGTAGCTCAAGGAAAGTATAAAGTTGTCCGCTGAATATAAAATAGCGGAAACCGAGCAATTTCAAAGTAAACTTAAAGATCGTCAATTCTCACATCTTCAAAAGAAGCTAACAGATTATGTATATCCGATTCTTAAAAAGAATCCATTCTTTGGTCCTAATGTTAAAAAGCTAAAGGGCGAATTTGATGGTCTTTACAGATATCGCATTGGTAAGTATCGTTTATTCTATTTGATAAAAGATAAGGAACTATTAATTATTTTCGTTGATGTAGATCAAAGAAAAGATAGTTACAAGTAGAGGCGGTCGCATCGCCTAACTATCGGTGCTTCCACTCCGTTCGTGGATCGCTAGCGCGACCACTCGCTCGGGCTACGCCACATTCGCGTCCATCACTGCGCTTGCAGAGCAAACTCGTGCCGTCGTAAACGTCGGAACACCTTGGTCGTTTAGGCGAAATGGCAAAATTCATAATATCGAACTAAGTTCATTTTTTAGGAAAGTAGCAATATAGATAGTTTATTAAAATAAGATTTGACAATGCATATAAATTAGTCATTTTATGCATATTGTGAGAACTACCGTAGATATTCCTGAAGAATTGTTTTTAGAAGCAATGAGGTTAACTCATTTAAAAACTAAGACTGATGTAATAAAAGAGGGACTTACTTCTTTAATTAGAAGAGAAAAGTTAAAAGATCTCAAAAAGTATAAAGGATCCGTTAATCTCGAGATTAATTTAGATGATTTACGGAAACGATGAATCGCATTCTATTAGATTCGTCAGTATGGGTTGAATATTTCAGGCATAATAATTCATCAATTTCGAAGGAAGTTGACGAATTGATTGATAGAGAAAATATTTATACTAATGATCTCATTTTGGCGGAATTAATTCCTTTTCTTAAACTACGAAAGCAATCAAAGATAATTGCTTCTTTAGAGGCTATTGAACGATTTCCATTAGATATTGATTGGGAACAGATCATTGAATATCAAACTTCAAATCTTAAAAATGGAATTAATAAGGTTGGAATTCCAGATTTGATAATTGCTCAGAATGTGGTTCAAAATAAGGCAGTGCTTTTTACATTGGACAAACATTTTAAGTTAATGAGTAAGAGTATTAAACTAAAAATTTACTAAAAGAGCCACTACGCATAATTGACGGTGCTTTCGCACGCTTCGGTCGGCAAACTTTTAATATTTATCTACTAACGATATTATTCAAATAATCCAAAGCGTAATTCTCAGCTTCGGATAAGTTTTTGATTTCAGAATTATAAAGTGCTGATCTTAATTCTTTATACAGCTTAACTGAGTTCAGTATGCTGTCTTTAATCGATTTAAAATCGTAACCTGGAATTGTTAATTTTAGTTTTTCAAGATCGTTTGGATCGATAATGAATTCTAATTTCCTGACTCCTCGAGGAAGAGATTTATTTTTAAGATGAAGAAGAGGACCTAAAACCGTATTTCTGAGGAATGATAAAAAATCGATCGTCTCAAAATACTCTCCTCTTCCTAATTTAGTTCCGGCGTAATGTATCCAAACCCAAAATCTATCTTCAATCCATTGGAAATCCGGATTTGGCCATTCTGCCTTTGTCGATTCGAGGATCAAAGGGATCTGTTCATTATTCTTATAGATAAAGACAGGGTTTTCGATTCGGTTATTCAATTCTGAAAGCTGGATAAATTTGAAATCAACATGAAGGAATGGATCCTCATACAGGCAAATTAAGAGCCTTCTCTCTCCGACATGTTCGCCGGTAAACGCTGATAGTAAGGTCCCGAAATTATTTGCGAAATCGAGCATCTTATTTTTCTGATATTGAATTCCATCTTTTAAGACTATGACAAAATCAATATCGGAGTATTCATCAAGTTCCTTGGAAATGAATGATCCGGCTATTGCAATACCTTCTATTGCTTCTATACTCGAAGCAAATTTATGTACTTTATCAATAAATAGATCTATCTTTTCCATATTGTCTTAATTGTTGTATGGCGAAGTATCGAGCGACGCGGAAATACCGAAAGCTATGTGTAGTTTCCCCGCCGGTTATTCTTTTTATTTTACTTTAACTCTGAAATTATTAATTTCTTTTGTTTAAATGTGTTCATCATTGCTTTTCTGCTTATTACAGGATCGCTATTATGAATGAGGTCAAAATACTCGGTCGGAACTACCTGCCAAGATAAACCGTACTTATCTTTACACCAACCGCAAGGTCCTTCCTCACCACCATTAGTAGTTAAGGCATCCCAATAGTAATCTACTTCAGCTTGGTCTTTGCAATTAATTACAAGAGATATTGCTTCATTAAATTTAAATAATGGACCTGCCGCTAATATACTAAATTCAACACCTGCTAATTCCATTACAGCTGTTTCGAATTCGCCTGATAAATCATCACTATCAGGGTTGCCGTCTTTTGGCATTTTGGTAAATAAGCGATAATCTTTTAATTTACCATCCTTAAATATAGATAGGTAGTATTCGACTACGGCTTTTGCGTCTTTTTCTACCCACAAACAAGGGGTGATTTTTTGTTGTATCATATTTTTTCCCTGCGTTATTTCATTCGTTCTTTGATTTAAAGCAGACTTCTAAAACAAGAAAACAATTTTTCATTGTTTTCTTGATTGTTGTGTTTTATTTATACCAATAATCTTTATTTAATGTTATTTATATTCAAGTAGGTTTTACAATTACTAATTCTTCAGAGTTTACACCTTCATGAACAAATAACTCTGGTGTATTCTCCTCAGGTATTCCTTCCATCATCAGGAGAGCTTTGGCCTGATCGAATGATTTTTTCACGGACAAGCCAAAACCTATGGAAGAATAAAACTGAGATGAAAATATCCTAGCCGCTTCATCGCCTATACTTGTATTCATTCCAATAGCAGCATCAACATATTTTACGACACTCTCCGCTTGATTTCTTGAATAGCAAGTGTTAAAGAAAACTAATCTGATCGTCTCGGAAGACGCCATCATCGTTTGGACAAGCGCCTCCTTACTTACTAATTTTGTATTTCCATTTGAGTCCTGAAATACAATTTCATCTTGATTAGATCCATGCCCACTGAAATGGACTATTGTTGGACTAAACTCGTTAATAGCTTGTAGTAGATCCATTGGGCGAATAGCCCAACGGGATTCGAATTTAACGGAATCTCGATGCTTTGATTTTTGAATCATTTCTGTTATACTTCTAGCTTCTTCATCTAATCTCAATTGCTCTTGATCTATTGGATTAGCGGCTAAAAATAAGACTATAATCTTATCCGGTAGATCTTGCAATCGAAGAAGAGATGCTTGTGTAGCAGCGTGAAGCTGGTTATGTTTACTCAAAGTTTTATCGATTTGAGTAATTTTCTGATTATATGCGAGTTTAGTTTTCTCCATTTCTTTAGATCGCTTCTTATATTCATTTTCTTCTTCTCTTGCTATTTTCTTATCTTCATCAACAATCTCCTTCTGCTTTTTAGCTATCGCTGTTTCAATAGCCGATATTTTTTTCTCAACATTCGTCTTCTCTCTTTGGTAACGTTCTATTTCTGAATATTTGGACCTAATAGTACTTGCAGAATTAGTCCTACTAATACTGTCTGTTACCCTTTGTATTTTCGAACTTAACTCAGGAATTTTTTTTGATTCATTTGCCTTATTAGATTGAAGCCTAGTTAGCTCTTCTCGTTTGTTTTGCAAATTTCTTCTATACGAATCGAGTAATGACATTTCTGGGCCTTTGGAATATTTATAGAATTTGTTGTCGGACATGGCGCATAATGGATTGTTTTGCGAACATTCGCCTATGCTGATTGGTTGCGAACAGGCGTTAGTTCGCCTATGCGCGCAAGAATTGTTTATGGGCGTCGATTCGCATATCCGTCCGAAAGGTAACGCATTGCCGTCGGTTCGCCTATCCACCTAAAAAGCAACGCAATGGCCGCGCGTTCGCCCATGCACACACACTGTATATCTGAATCCCGGCAATTTAAAGCAGACTTCTCGCCGACCTCAAAAAGGGGAGAAACCTCCCCTTATCTCAATGAGTCTGTAACCAGTTCACTAAATCTCCCAAAACCTTTGCCTTGTCCGCTGGAAGTTCATTCATGGTTTCATGATACAAGCCGTCATAAATTTTCATGGACTTGTCTGAAGAAGGAATGACTTTGAACGCTTCTTCCGTTCCTACGGAAAGTGCGATCGAATCTTCTTTTCCATGGAATAGATAAACCGGGAAGTTGATACGAGCCGCTTTTTCTAAAGCTTTTTCTTTGGAATTCAAAAGGAAGTCTCCTAAGTAGGCTCCAACAGAACCGTGAACTAAAGGATCTTTTTTGTAAGCTTCCACAACTGACTTGTCTCTGGATAATGCGTTTACATCTAATCCGGTTGGAACAGTAAGAGTGGGGAATGCTCCTGCGAGTAAACTTCCTGCGCCTTTTTTGATATTCATTACTAAATCCGTTTTTACTGAGATAGGCAATCCGCTCAGAACAAGTCTGTCTAAACTTGCTTGGTGGGAAGGTTCTCCGGCGTAAAATAATGAGATCAATGCTCCCATGGAGTGTCCCATTAGAGTGACTTGTTTCACTCCTTCTTTTTGTTTTGCAATGCTGATCAGTCTGTCCAGGTCCGCTAAAAATTGGTTAAAATGAGTGACTACACCTCTGCTTCCACCTGATTTTCCGTGGCCGCGGGCATCTATTAGATAAACATTATATCCTTTTCCGGAAAGAGCTTCGAGTAGGTTGTCGTATCTTTTTCCGTGTTCTCCGATCCCGTGATGGACCACTAAGGTTCTAGGATTGTTTGCGTCTTTTGCGCGGTAGGCTCTATAATAGATGGATACGTCGCCTGCTCCTACGAAGGTTCCGTCTTCCAGATGGTAGTTTTGTTCCCAATTCATTCGGTAAATATCCGATCTGTCTGAAAAATGGGGAAGGAAATTTCTATCCAATCTGCTTCTTTCTTTCTACTATTTCGAACGAACGTAATGGCTGTGGTCTTCGTTACAGTCCTTATTCCGGAAATAGGCCCGGTAGGAATTCCTCATGTTTTTTCTTTTTCAGAAGATAACGAGAAGGAACTGCAAATAGATCGGTCCTCAATTCTCTTCTTTTTGTGAGCCCGAACCTTTTGATGCAGATCGAAAATCTTTTTTGGAGAAGTTCCGCATAATTTCCTTCTCCTTTCATTCTTTCTCCCCAGGTTGCTTTGTATAATTTACCTCCTCTTGCTTCCGAGATTATTTTCAGGACTTTTTCTTTTTTGAGAGGGAAATGTCTGGTAAGCCAATCTTCGAATAAAGGCGCTACTTCGAATGGAAGTCTCACGAATACCATTCCGGCAGCTTCTGCACCTGATAAAGATGCCTGTTCCAATAGATATTCCATTTCGAAATCGTTTATAAAAGGAATTACAGGAGCAAATAATACCCCTGTTGGAATTCCAACATCTGTGAGTTTGCGAAGAGTTTCCATTCTTCTTGCGGGAGCAGGGGCCCTAGGTTCTAATTTGGACCAAAGCTCTTTGTCCAAAGTGGTGATAGAAAGAAATACTTTCAAAATTCCTAATTTTCCCATTTCGGAAAGAATGTCTATATCTCTTTGTATAAGAGAGGACTTAGTGATGATTGCAGTAGGTTGTTTGAATTCCAACATCACTTCTAAGAGTGATCTTGTGTTTTTATAGGTCCTTTCTCCAGGTTGATAAGGATCTGTGGCCGTTCCTATCGTGATAGGTGAGACTGCCTGCTTTTTCTTTCTTAATTCTTCCGCTAAAAGTTTAGCTGGGTCCTTTTTTACGAATATTTTAGTTTCGAAATCCAGTCCTGGTGAAAGATCCACATACGAATGATTCGGTCTTGCGAAACAATAAATACATCCATGCTCGCAGCCTCTATAAGGATTGATACTTGCATCGAATGGAATATCAGGTGATTTGTTTCGAGTCAGGACTGATTTGGAATCTTCCCAAAAGAATTGGGTAGAAGGAGAGGTGTCCTCTCCTAGATCTATCCTATCTTCTAGCCAGACTTCTCTTTGGGTCTTATCAAATCTACTGGGAGGGAGTTCTTCTGTTCCTCTTTTCTTAGAATTCATACGTTTGAATCTTAAGAATTACTAAACAAAAAACAAGCAAAATTATGTTTGCATTTCGTTGGAGGTCCTACAAAATGATCTTGCTTAGTTGATCTCTAATTTAGCTCCTTCTCCCCAAGATTTGTAAGAAGGTAAACTGGAGATTGTCTCCACATACCCGCTTGCTTTAGGCCCGAGTTTTACTCCGTATGTTATGAATCTGGAAACAACCGGGGCATAGAATGCATCAGCAATGGAGAAGTTTTTACCGAATAAGAAAGGTCCTCCGTAGGAGCTCAAACATTCTTCCCAAAGAGTTTGGATCCTATCTATGTCCTTCTTTGCATCTTCCGGAACGGAGAAGTCGGACTTTCTGCCATGAAAATTCATGCTTAGATTGGATCTTAGGCCTGTGAATCCTGAATGCATTTCCGCAGTTACGGATCTTGCCTTGGCTCTTGCGATTTGATCCTTGGGCCAGAGTCCCTTCTCCGCATATTTTTCTGCCAAATATTCCGCGATGCTAAGACTGTCCCAGACTCTTAGGTCTCCGTCGTTTAAGACAGGGACTTTTTTAGAAGGTGAGTACTTATCGATTATGGCTGCGTATTCAGGTGTGAATAGTTTTAAGGAGATCTCTTCGAAAGGAATTTCGAATTGAGTGAGTAGGATCCATGGACGGAAAGACCAGGAGGAGATGTTTTTATTTCCTATTACAAGTTTCAGATCGCTCATAACTTAAGATCTCCTAAGGCGGGATGATTCTGCAAGAAAGTAATCCTTTCGAATTAGTAACTTGTAGAGATCGATACAGAGGCTTGGACTAGTTTGACTTTCTTTTGCAACAATTAGCTTCCGGAATTTTCATGATCAAGTGCACATAATCCTAGGAAAGTTAGAGGTCTTCATTTAACAGCGAGGTGTCTTCTTAGTATTCTAGGAATGGTTTGTAGGATTTTTTTGAAAATCCATGTCTTAAGTTATTAATAAGAGAGAAATCCTTTCGAAAAGAATCGAGCGGTTTCTTAGATACAAAACAAATCGGATGGATCTAAGCTTGGAAAACGTTAAAGAAATTATTCAAACACAAGAAAGTATGCCCGATATTTTGTTAATTTGCGATTCGAGCGGAAGGATCCTTCATATTAACGAGAATGGAAGGAAGATACTTAGTATCGCCTCGATAGAATCCGCTAAGAGTATGAGTATTACAGATCTTCTTTCCGAGACGGATCAAAAATATTTCGAAACAGTTATACTACCTAATGTAAGCAAGTCCGGAGAGTTTGAAGGAAGAGGACTTCATTTAATGAAGAAGGACGGAAGTTTCCTTCAAACAAAACAACATGCTTATCTAATGCCGGAGAAATCTTATCTATTCGTATTTACGGAAGATAAAGAATCGGAGGCGGGGAAGAAGGAAGCCTTATACAAAGCGTTCCAACAATCCCAGAACGGAATGTTCTTAACCGATAAGGAAGGTGTGATCCTTGCGGTGAATAAACAATTCGAAAAAATTTCCGGCTTAAAAGAGAATGAACTCATAGGAAAAACCCCTAAAGCATTCCAATCCGGAGCGGGGGCATCCAAAACTTTTTATGACGAGTTTTGGGAATCCGTTTTGCAAGGTTCGGTCTCTATCTCTAATTCGAATCTCAAAAATAGTTTCGTAAAAGATTGGAAACAAAATGTTCTTCCTATCAAAGATCGTAATGGAGAAGTTTCCAGCTTCTTAAGCACTATACTTGCGAATCCTGAACTTTCAGAATCCGGAGAAGCAAAGAATAATTCGGATTTTGCAAAATCTCCATCCGATACTTTCAGAAAATACGAAGGTATGGATAGAGAAGCCCTTATCGGAATTTTAAGAGATAAAACTAAACTCACCAAAAAAGAAACAGAGATCTGTGCGGGAATCGCTTCCGGTAAGGATAAGAGTCGTATCAGCGAAGACTTGGGTATCCATCCAGGGACTATGAAAAACCATCTTAAATCGATTTATAGAAAAACTATCGATCTAGAAAAAGAGATCCCAGGCCCGGAGCGAGATAAGCTTCAGAGACTTACGATCTATTTATTCCGTCTACTCGGGGAATAAGACGCAGAGTTTGTAAGAGACACCGAGTTTCTAAGAGTCGCAGGATTTTCTCACGCAGAGGCGCGAAGACGCTGAGGTAACGCGTTTAAAAAATCTCTCTGCGGCTCGGCGACTCTGCGTGCAAATATCTTTGTGACTTTTCTATCTCTGCGACTTTTCTCCCCAGGTTTTGATCACATAATCTTCTCTTCCGGAACCCTTTCTGTATTGTTTATAATGCGCAGGGTTCTTTTTATAATAGTCCTGGTGATATTCCTCTGCAGGATAAAATTCTGATGCTTGTAATATTTCTACCGCGATAGGAGAGGAGAATTTTTTAGAAGCTCCTATTTTATCCTTAAACTCCTGGGCCAATTTTCTTTGCACCTCATTCTTATAATAGATGGCTGCTTTGTATTGGTTGCCTCTATCTGCGAATTGTCCCCCTGAATCCGTTGGATCTATCTGTCTCCAATACGTGTCCAAAAGTTTTGCATAATCGATTTTTTTAGGATCGTATGTGATCAGGACTGATTCCCTATGTCCTGTTCTCCCGTATCCTACATCTTCGTAAGTGGGGTTGATTTCTTTTCCGCCGGTGTAACCTGAGATTACGGATATGACGCCCGGCAGTTTTTCAAAAGGTCCTTCCATACACCAGAAACATCCGCCTGCAAAAATGGCTGTTTCTGTTTTGGGAGTATCTTTGGAATAAAGAATATTCGAAAAACTAAATATTACGAATATTATAAGTATGGATTCTAATCTTATAAGTTTGAACAAATTCGTTCTCATTAGGTTCCTCATTGTTTCGTTTTTTTATGAATTTTTAATCTATCTATTCTTGCTGATCACTTGTTCGTATTTTGATTTTTTTCAAAAAATCCTGGTAACGAGAGACGAATCTCGTTTAATGGAGTCTATTAGATGCTTTCGACTGACGTCGGAAAAAGTTACGGATTTATCAACCGTTTCCAATTCTGGGTTTTAATTCTTAATAGAATATTCCCGCCCGTACGAGTATCAATTGAATTTAAAGACAAAACAATTTCTTTCCAATCTTCCTTACGATCTTTCCTCAAGTATCGCAGTTTTTCTAGTAGCTATTCCTCTTTGTTTGGGGATTGCTCATGCGTCCGGTGCTCCCTTATTTTCTGGGATTATCTCCGGTTTTATAGGCGGGATCGTAGTAGGAACCTTCAGTAAATCCGCCTTAAGTGTCTCAGGGCCCACGGCAAGTTTGACTGCGATCGTTCTTTCAGGTATAAGCGACCTGGGGAATTTCGAAGCATTCCTTCTCGCACTTCTAATTGCGGGAATGATCCAAACTTTGCTTGGGATATTGAGAACAGGGGCATTATCCGCTTATCTTCCTTCTGCAACAGTAGTCGGAATGTCCGTCGCGATCGGTTTACTTTTAGTCATCAAACAACTGCCTCACTTGATCGGTTACGATGTGGAGGAATTCGGAGTAGAAGAATTCGATATCACCAAAGAAGACGTGAACGAATCCTATCACGATCCTCATGAAGCAAAAGAAACAAACTCACTCATGCTACTTGTGCATGCCTTTCGGAATTTACAAAGTAATGTATTGACGATCGGGATTATTTCTCTTCTGTCCTTCTGGGTCTGGGATAGATACTTCGCTAAAAAATTCAAATATATTCCCGCATCTTTAGCGGCGATCATTCTAGGAACAGGTGCGAATTTACTTTTAGGTCATCTTCTTCCCGGAGGAGCTTTAAGCCAGGACCACTTGGTTACTCTTCCGGTTTTTAAAAATCCTTCCGAATTATTTGCTCATTTGGACTTTCCGAACTTCTCTTATTGGGACCAGGGCACTGTATGGACCTTGGCATTGACGATCGCGTTTGCTTCTTCTTTAGAGTCCTTACTTTCCGTCGAAGTGGTGGATAAACTAGACGAAGAGAATCGTAAAACTCCAATGTCCCAGGAATTGATCGCACAAGGTTTGGGAAATATGGCCTGCGGGCTCGCGGGAGGGATCCCGATCACAAGTGTTGTGGTCAGAGGTTCGGTAAACGCTTCTTCCGGTGCAAAGACCAAATTTTCCGCGATCTTTCACGGGGCTTGGATAGGGATCAGTGTATTACTTTTTCCTAAATTTATGAATACCATTCCTTTGGCCTCCCTTGCTGCGATCTTAACTTTTACGGGTCTTAAACTCGCAAAACCTGCGATGTTCAAGTTGATGTTCCAAAAAGGGTATTCTCAGTTCCTGCCGTTTTTGGCCACCGTAGTCGTCACATTCTTCACAAATGTTCTGATCGGAACATTCTGCGGTATATTGGTATCTTTGGTTTTCGTTCTATACGAAGATCATAGGACTGCGATCTATAGAGAAGAACGTCATGGTAAGTTTAGAAGGATTATTCTAGGGGAAAACTTAGGCTTCTTCCATAAGGCAAAGATCAAGACTGTTTTAGAAAGTCAACCTTCCGGGATCACCTTGGAGATAGACGGAACTAGAACACTTCATATGGATCAGGATATTAAAGAGCTGATCCACGAATTCAGAAAAAATGCCCACCGTAAAGGGATAACGGTGATCCTAGGAGGGATACCGAATATGGAAAATGATATCGAATCCTTGAAAAAAGAAATGAGCGAGTCTTATCAAAAATTATTGAAGAATAACCAAGAATGGGTAGAGGAGAAGACTTCGGAAGATCCTGAGTTTTTTGCAAGAAACGCGGAAGGCCAGGCTCCTCAAACATTATTCATCGGATGCAGCGACTCTAGGGTTCCTGTAAATGTGATCACTAAAACAAATCCCGGGGAAATTTTCGTAACCAGGAATATTGCTAACGTGGTTTCCGTGGACGATATGTCCCTATTCAGCGTGGTCCAGTATGCGATAGATGCATTGAACGTAAAACATATCATTGTTTGCGGACATATTGGCTGCGGCGGGGTGAGGGCGGCTTTGCAAGGAAAGGCCACAGGTCTAATAGACAACTGGATCACTCATATTAAGGATGTGTATCTAAAACATAGAGATGAATTGGATGCTCTTCCCGAAGACAAAAGAGAAGAAAGACTGATCCACCTGAATGTCGCAGAGCAGGTAGTGAACTTATACAAGACCGGAATGATACAGAATGCTTTGGCTAAGTATGGGTTTCCGGAGATACACGGTTGGGTTTACGATATCCGAAACGGACAGATCAGCGAGGTGGATTATAAGGACATTCTCTCCAAGGAACTTGGAGGATTGTACGGTTATCCTAAATAGCAGCCGGTTGGTAAAGTAGTTCTTGGACTCTTAGGTATTTGTCCATTCCGTTGATCTCCCAACGGACTACTTCTCCCACTCTAGCGCCTAAAACTGCGGAACCATGAGCGGAGAATAAGGAAAGTTTGCCGTTCGCAGGGGCATTTTCAGTATAATCGTCAGGGTATACTAGAGTAAATTGGAATGCTTCTGCGTTGCCCAGGTCTTTGAGCACGAATTTGGAATTCATAGTGATCAGATCTTGGGGGACTTGGTTCTGATCTATTTTTTTGGCTTTAGATAGCGTCTTACGTATAATTTCTAAGATACTTGGCTGGACTGCTGCTGCTTGGGCGGAAACTTCAAGGGTGGAAAGGATCCTTTGATGATCATTCTTAGAAAGAAATCTTTTACCACTCATAACGCAGTACCTCCCCAATAAAACAAATCCGAAACTTACATATCCGCATAATGTACTCAAGCGTTTTTCCTTTTCTTGAATTTTACAAAAATTGCATTCGTTTATGCGACATAGAATTTCTTCTTTATTATAAATTATACTAAACGAAAGATAAGTTTGGTTCGACATAAGAAGAAGACATGTTCCTGACTTTGTTCCAGCCGACTAGAAATAAATCCTTCGCATTAGTTAAGTACCTGTTTCGTTTGGTCCGCAAAGACGTTCGACCTATACTTATCCTTCCGAAAGGAAGTTTGGGTCTCGAAGATGGACTCAGTTTCGGAAAAATGATCTCCAGAATTTCCAATCATCATTCTTCCGCAGTCTTAGGCTTTGCGGAAAATTTTTCCCAAGCGATTCACTTCTGCAAAGAGATCCGGTCCGGTACCCTTGGTCATGCCGGGAGAGAACTTCCCATCTTTGTGGACGCTACTCGACTCGCTCTAGGTTCAAACTCGGAAGATCTAGAAGAAGCCATCCTAGGTTTGGGGGAAAATTGGAGCAGGATTTTTCCTCTGACTTGTTTTCTAGAAATAGGAAGGGACAGTTCCAGATTGGAAGAGGCAAGCGGCCGTACATCTCTATTCAAAATTTCTTCTTTAGTCATGGAAAGAAAGGGAAAGAGCTGGAGGTCTCTCAAGAGTGAGAAGAAGGATGAGGATCCGTACGGGGACTGGACCTACGAACTGATCTCCGATCTTCTTCCTGATCGAGGCGTTTGAAATTTTTTTCCAATTATGATTAAGACCCGTCAGGACCGGTCTTTCTTTTTTAGGGGCCGAGCTAGGGGGTATTTCATATTTTTAATTGAAGTTTTTTCGATCTCGGTCTTGACTGATAAAAATTTTGCCCCTAATGGGGAAGAGCAGGTTGATCTTGCATGATCGAAAGACGCACGAACAAGTTCGGGGAAAACGGAATCTTCGCCTCTCAACCAATCGCTAAGGGAACTTTACTGTTCAGCTATAGCGAGTGGATCGAAGATGAGGAATTCGGATGGAAAGTACTCTCCGTCTCGGAAGCAGATGAGCTTCCTGAAGAGGAGAAGGAAATCTTCATGAAATACGGCTATGACGTAGACTTCGGCCTAGTCACCGGCCCTTCCGGACCTGAATTTGTTATCAATCACTCCAACTTTATGAACCATTCCTGCGATCCGAACATGTGGTACGATCAAATGGACAATATTATAGCCAAAAGGGATATAGAAGTTGGGGAAGAGCTGAACATAGACTACGGTAACTTCGTGGTGAACTTTGACCAGACTTTTGAATGTGCCTGCGGGTCTTCCAACTGCCGTAAATTCATTCGTAAGGATGATTGGAAAGTTCTACTACCTCAGTACAATCTTAATTTCCCAACCTTTATGCATAAGGAAATCAAGAAGATCTTAGTAAAAGTCCCTGCCTAAGGGACTTATTTGTTTTTGAATCCAGGATCATTTCCTGATCCTGGATTGCCTTCTCCATAGGATGCGGGCAAAACTCTCTCCTTCCTGTCCGGAAGTCTTCCATAGTTCCGGGTCGCTTGTCTTACGAGCATTCTCAATCGTATAAAAGGCACCGGGTGCAGTATCCTTTAGTATTCCAAGCACAATGGGTATATCCTTTCTTCTTAATAAGGATAGAATGACTTTAACCGGTCCTCTGGCTCCTTGCGCTTCCAGTGTGGTGCTGCGGTAGCCTGCTTGGGCCAGGTTTTGGACGATCTCTTCTCCTTTTTCCGGAACGATGATGCGGATGAGTGAATGTCCTAGGGCGAGTTTTTCTTCGACCACCATTCCTAGAAAAGTGCCTGTAGCAAATCCACCTGCGTACGCTATATAGCAGAATACATTGCTTAGGTTTCTCATGATCTGAGTGATTACGATCAACCAGAGAAGCACTTCTACAAAGCCAAGCATTGCTGCCAGGATCTTTCTTTCTCTGGAGATTAGAATGATACGGACTGTACCTATGCTTACGTCCGTCATTCTGGCTAAATAAATTCCGAGGGGTAAAACTAGATAATCGAAGGCCCAGTTAGGCATTCGATTATTCTGGAAGATCCTAGGCGCTTGACCAGCAATTTACGGTTTGCAGTACACTTCTACTGTTTTGGTAGTATAGAAGGGACCGATCAGTGTATGAATGACCAGGTCCACAAAACCGGTCTTTATGATCACTTCCGGATGGTTCCTATCGCAGCTTGCTTCCATAGGAGCGGTGGTAGAATAGATCCCGAAAACTGTACTTCCTTGTTTTGCTTTTTTGTCCGGACCCGGAGTTTCCTTTGCAAGCGCATACGGAGTTTCTCCACTTTTATGGACTACGGTGGTTGTATGGCAGCCTGCAGAAAATCCTAGAACCAAAACTAAGATCAGGATTTTGACTATTTGTAACATTCTATCTCCACTGTTTGGGGGGAATAGATCGCAAGAGTGATCTGCTCCCAGAATCCGTTCCAGAAACTTGTGTATTGATGAACCGATCTAGGTCCTTCTGCGCAGTACTTAGAAGTGTCTAATACCAGATTTCCAGGATAAAGTCCGAAGAAGTAGTAGGTATGCTGGACCTTATGAACTTCTCCCCCTTGTTCCGCTTGAGCCGATCTTAGATCCAAGGCACGTTTACATTCCCTTGAGGTTGGATAGATCCTGCATGCTTCCGGAGGAGCTTGTGGATAGCGGACCATTGCATGCCTGCAAGATTCTCCGAATCCTAAACTTAAGAATACGATTACGAGTATGGGTAGGATTTTATCTGCGCGCAACTTCTTCCTCCCAAATTACCGAGGCATAACCTGGGCCGTGCACCGCGGCAAATATTCTATAAGAAAGAACTTCCGATGGATCGGAAGAAGTATGGTTTAACACCAAGGAATAATCTCCTTTTTCTGGATTGTTGATTTCAAGTTTGCAGGGAGAAAGTTGGCTGATCTTCTCTCCACATTTGATCTTTGAGTCGAATAAGATCCCTTTTCTGGATAATAAAACTCCCAGATCGGGTTTATCCGTTAGAACTTCCACTATAAGAGAAACTCTATCCGCTTGTTTTATCCTAAATCTATATTCCCAAGAACCTTCCAGAATGGTCCCGTCCACCTGAGCCTGGAAAGCGGAGGCTTCGGCCTTGGTGACTTTTTCGAAACGTAAAGGCTCGTGTCTCCGGTCTTCCTTACAATTATAAAGAAAGACCAGAGAAAATAAGCCGGATACAAAACAGAGATTTAAGATCTTTCTCATAAGTTCTGTTGTCTGTATACTCTCACTGGAGTATTGTTTTTACCAACACTCACATAGAGATAATAAACCCCGCCGGTATTGACGGACACAGCGGAGAAGATCTGCTGCACGTTGGCTGCGTCTGTGAGTCCACCTCCCGCAACTTGTGTCCACACATTCGAAGCGGATCCTGGGTTTGCGGTATTCGTGCGATAGATACGGATACCGTTCGGGTTATCGAATCCTACATATAGATAAGATCCGTTTTTAGCCACCATGGTGATCGTCTTATTGGTGGAATCCCCGAAGTTGGTGATTCCGTTCCCATCGTCTCCCACTACAGTCCAGTCGCCTGCATCACATTCTGTGTTGCCTGCTGTAAGAGTAGGATCACATTTCCAAAGTTGTGCTCTGCGGTTCGTATCTGTTCCGTCAGTACATCCTGCAACTGTTCCTGCGGCAGTGCGGATAGCGCTTGCTTGGGTTCCTTGGATACAGATGGTCCGTGTCACATAGAGTTTATCGTTAAATTCGGCAAACTGAGAGAATGCTCTGTCGGCAGGGATCAGATCGTAAAATTTTGCAAGTTCCAAAGAGAACCAATTGTTCGTAGTGCTATTATGCCATTTCGTATTGGTTCTTGGTCCTACTTCTGTCCAATCCGTGCAAGTGTTCTTGGTAGAACAAGCGGCAGTAGGACTGGAAGAAGTGGAACGGATGATAGATCCGTTATGTCCTACTGCATGTAGGCCGCCATTTGCAGCATAGATCCTGTTCTTGAATACGATGGAGGAATCCACACCTATATAATATGCCCAGTTCGGACTTGAATTTACGCTTCCCGTTCCACCGTTAGATGGTCCTCCGAAGTAAGGCATATAATCGATACGTATCCTTCTTCCATTTGTTCCGTCGGTTGCGTCACAATTAGAACCTGGGGCACAGAATCCTGTGGTCCCTGATCCTGTATCCGAGGAATTGAAGCTGATAAATCCGAAGTCGGGAGCGTTTAATCCGCTTCCTAATCCGCCGCTATTGCTAGGTTTTGCAAAACCTGCAAAGACCCTATCATTCATAACGGTAATGGAAGAAGTTCCCGCAGTCGCGGTTCCGGTAATCGTTCCCATATCGATGTATTTGTAATTCAGGTTGGTGGAGGTATCGTTCGAATAGTAGATATAATCGAATAGATAGTTTCCACTTCCATCAGGAATTGTTCTTGCTGCGGCGATAAAGATATATGGGTTACTTGATAAGGAACCTGTTGTGAAAATTCCTCGACCACTTTCATTATCCGGACCACAACCATTTGCAAGTGTAGCGTCATTTTGGGTACAACCGGAGTGCCCTAAGGTTACGTAAGGCGGAACTGCAATGCCGTTTTCTCTCGTTGTAGCAGTGCTGGAACTTGTATAAGTAGAGTCTTGCCCGCTAAGCTGTATTGTATCCTTAGTAAAGGAGAACTGAACGGATTCAGGGTTTGCTCCATCATAAGCGAAACGTAATGCTCCGTTGCCTGCGTTGTTCGGACCTGTATAGATCTTGCTGTTAAAATCCGCCAAATAACCGAATGTAGAACCGTTCGGGTCGATGGAAATAGGTCCGTCCCCAAAGTTTACAGGAGAAGTTCCACAACCTAGGAAGGAAGCCCTGTCCCTCGGAGAAGATTGGACATTCTCTGAATCGCCTGAATCACGAATGGATCCCCAAGAGGTATTATCGAATCCGTCCCCGTTCACGTTATTTGCAGCTATGATAGAATATTGTGCTCCGGTTTGTAATAAGCTATGGGTCACACAAACTTTTGCAGAGTCCGCAGTCGCTCCGCCGCAGACAACACCATCCAAAATTTTAGCGGAACTAATCGTTCCTAAATCTGTGGTTCCTACGAATGCGTAACGGTTTCCGCATTCTGAAGTGCTGCTACATTCTGCGGAGCCGCTTACATTATTACCCGATTTGATCGGTTTGGAGAAGTTGATGATCACGGTGCTTGTGCTTGCGCAGGAAGCGGAGCTTACCTTCAACTGCTCTTGTCCAACGAAGTCTCCATAGTTCGCACAACCTAAATTGTTCGGAACTCCGGAAAGATCTTGGATACCGCTCTTATTCACGATCACTGTATAGTTTGTTCCGGAAGTTTGAGAAGAAGCCAAGGTCAGGGTATAGATCGCACCACTTCCGCTTACCGAAGAAACAGGGATATTAGAAGTAGAGGAGAAGTTGCTATTATCCGAACAAGCACCGCTTACAGCAGAGGTAAGAGCTAATTTATAATTAGCAGCAGTGGTTGCCTGAGTTGTATTCACGGATTCGGAGAATGTCACCCTTACCGTAGTCGGGCCCAAAGAGACCACGTTAGATACAGTCGGAGGAGTAGTATCCAAGAACACAACGGTCAATTGAGTGTTTCCACTCACTGAACCGCTGGTTGCGGAGATAGTAACAGTTCCTGCCGCAACGCCGGTTGCCTTACCTTCCGTTCCGGAAGCGTTACTAATCGTAGCCTTGCTTGTATCTGAAGAAGCCCAGGTAACGGATGTGGTCAAGTTCTGAGTCGTCGAGTCGGAATAAGTTCCAGTTGCAGTGAAGTCCTTAGTCTGGGTCGTATACACATTACTATTCGTAGGAGACACCGCGATAGAAACTAATACCGCGGCCGTAACAGTGAAGTTGGTAGAAGAGGATATGGAACCTAAAGTAGCCGAGATCGTGCTTGTTCCGACCGCAACCGCAGTTGCCACACCTTGGTTTCCATTCGCATTACTGATCGTAGAAGAAGAAGTATTGGAAGAAGCCCAGGTCACTTGAGCGGTAATATCCAATGTGGTAGCATCCGAATACACACCGTTTGCAGTGAATGGAGTAGTATATCCTTTCGCCAAACTTGAGTTAGTTGGAGTGATTGAGATACTATCCAAGACGGCGGCTGTTACTGTTACCACAGTATCCGTGCTGGTTATTGAGTTATAACTTGCGGAAATCTGAGTACTTCCTTCTTGGAGAGCGGTCAGTTTACCGTTCGTTCCGGAGGTATTGCTAACAGTTGCTTTAGTTTGATCGAAGGAACTCCAAGTCACCTGAGTCGTCAGATCCGAAGTGGAACTGTCGGTATAATGTCCGGTCGCAGTGAAGTTTTGAGTGCGTCCCTTCGCTATACTTAAAGTAGGAGAAGGAGCGATCGTAATACTTGTAAGAGCCGCAGCAGTCACAGTCAATACGCTCGCAGGAGAAGTCACCGAACCTAAAGTCGCAGTGATATTTGTGGTCCCCGTTGCAAGAGTAGTTGCCAGACCTTTACTTCCCGCAGCATTACTGATCGTAGCCTTGCTTGTGCTGGAAGATACCCAGGTAACCGAAGTTGTAAGATCCTGAGTGCTTGCATCCGTATAAGTCCCGGTCGCAGTAAAGTTTTGGGTCAGACCTTTAGCGACACTTGGATTAGTAGGATCCACTTGGATAGAAACCAATGTCGCAGCAGTCACAGTCAGATTTGCGCTTCCGCTGATACTTCCCAAGGTAGCGGAAATATTAGATGTTCCTAAAGAACCATTATTAGGAGAAGTTAATGTCTTTTTAGGTGCGGCAGTCAAAGCTCCTAATTGGATGATAGAAGTCTGAGAACTATCCCAAACCACTTGGTCAGTGATATCCTGAGTGCTTCCATCAGAGTAGGTTCCTGTCGCTTCTGCAAGTGTAGAAGTTCCTTTTGCGATAGAAGAATCCATAATATGGACCTCAAGAGAATCCAGAACCGCAGAAGTTACCGTAAATGTGATCGAGTTAGATACGGAGCCTGAAGTCGCGGTGATTGTCGCTGTTCCAACAGCAACACCTGTCGCTTTTCCTTTAGTCCCGTTTGCGTTACTCACACCCACAGTCGAGTTACTGGAGCTTGACCAAGTAACTGAAGTTGTAAGATCCTGAGTGGAATTATCAGAGTAAGTTCCTGTCGCACTTAAATTTTCGGATCTTCCTTTTGCTACACTTGGGTTAGAAGGAGTGATCGTAATCGATTGTAAAACCGCAGCGGTCACAGTCAGTGTGGTAGAAGGAGAAGTAATCGTTCCTAAAGTCGCAGTGATATTCGTAGTTCCAACCGCAGCGGCACTAGCTTTACCTTCCGTTCCGGAAGCATTGCTGATAGTTGCCTTGCTTGTATCAGAAGAAGCCCAGGTAACGGATGTAGTCAAGTTCTGAGTAGAACTGTCCGTATAAGTTCCAGTTGCGGTAAAATCTTTGGTTAATCCTTTCGCTACGCTTGGATTTGTAGGAGTTACTGCGATGGAAACCAATTTGGCGGCAGTAACGGTAATATCCACAGTGCCGCTGATACTTCCTGAAGTTGCGGTGATTGTAGAAGTTCCGAGCGTTCCGTTATTCGGAGAATTCACTTGTTTTTTAGGAGTAGCAGTTAAAGTTCCCAGTTGTAGTACGGATGTTAAAGAGCTGCTCCAGGAAACGGAACCGGTAATGTTTTGAGAAGTTCCGTCGGAGTAAACACCTGTCGCTAAGATAGTAGTACTTGTTCCTTTTGCGATAGAAGAGTCATCCGCAGTCAATTGGATGGACTCCAATTCAGCGGCAGTTACGGAGAAGGATACTGTTTCTTCTATCCCGCCTATTTCCGCAGTGATGTCCACTGTTCCGACTGCTATCCCGGAAGCTCTACCTTCAAATCCTGAACCGTTATCCACGGTTGCGATAGAAGTGTCTTCACTGGACCAAGTTACTTGGTCTGTGATGTTCTCATTATGACCATCCGAGAAAATACCTGTAGCAACTAAATTTAAGGTTCTTCCCTTAGGGGTACTTGGGGTAGGAGGAGTGATGGAAATACTTTCCAATACCGCAGCAGTCACAGTAACATCAGTGTTTCCTCCGATAGAATTCAGAGTCGCAGTAATGGTAGAAGTCCCCATATCTTCTGTGGATAAAAATCCTTTGGATCCGGCAGTATTGCTGATAGTAGCGACTGCCGTATCCGAAGAATTCCAAGTTACTGAATTTGTAATGTCTTGGTTAGAATTGTCCGAATAAGTTCCAGTCGCAGTGTATTGCTGATTTTTTCCCAATGCCAAAGACTTATTAGTAGGAGTTACCGCGATAGAAACTAAAGCGGCAGAACTAACAGTTAAAGATAAATTAGAAGCATTTAATGAATTATAAGAAGCTTTGATCGAAGTAGTGCCGGCATCTATCGCAGTCACAAGTCCTGTAGAATCAATAGTTGCAATAGCGGAACTTACTGTGCTCCATACGGTATTCGGATCATTAGTCAAGTCTTGGTTAGAGCCGTCCGCGAAATTACCCGTTAAAGTACATTGTCTAGTGATCCCTTTAGGCAAACTATCCGTTTGATTCACGCAAGAAATAGAAATTGTGTTCAAAGGAGCGGAGGTAACTGAAAGAGAAATTTGTGCGGTTTTGTTCTCATAAGTGATGCTGATATCTGCAGCTCCCACTCCTGTTCCTGTGGCTTGCCCACCCGCAGCCATAGAAATAATATTAGGATCGCTGGTGCTCCATACGGCATCCGCAGTAATATCTTTATGAGTTCCGTTAGAATACGCAGCAGTCGCCACCAATGACATGCTTGTAGTTTTTGCAAAACTGGAATTCGGAGAAGAGATCTCTACTCTACTTAATGTAGGAGTTCCTCCGCCGGGAAGGAAGAATAATCCGCCTCCTCCTTTTTTTCCTGCCGCGAGCCCGACAGCTCCTGTTAATAAAGGCCAGGCGACGCATCCTTGGAAAAGAAGAAAGGAACACGCCAACGCGGCGTAGAATTTTTTGGTGGGGTTGATTCCGGAGCTCATATATATCTCTTTAGTTCGACTTTCGCTGTAGATTTTACTATCGACCTAATTCTATCGGACGATATAGATCTAACGACTATTTCAAGAAAAAATAAATAATATGGGTTAGTTTTGTAAGTAAATGCTTACATAAACCAAGGAAGAAGCTTGGAGAATCTTTGAGTATGCAGAACTTGTTTTAATTATCGGAAAGTATCACTTGAGTAGGTGAAAACTTTCCGAAAGCATTTTCTGCTATTTACTTCTAGGAATGTTTACTCTGAAAAATCGGAAAATCCGACTAGCAACTTTAAAATATAGATCAAAAATAAGTAAGTAAACGTGCGATTACATTTGAAGACTCAAAACAGAACATATCTGTACCTTTTCCAAGTTAATTTACTAAACTCTTTGACCCGGATTTTACACAGATACAAATATTGTTTCCACGCTCGATGATAACTGGAACAGATTCGATATTAGAACGAATTTCGGTTAACGTTATAAATTTCAGGAATCGATCTCTTATGTCGCTATTGACCGAAATTATTCCCGTTTAAAATGCGCAAAGGCCTGCAATATACGATTACTGTCTCGGTATTGTAGAATGGGCCGATAAAAAATGTATCAAAGAATCTCCGGTCGTGGTGACTAACTTCACCTCCGCAGGAATATTATTTAAAGTCCGGAAGGATCCAGTCCTTATGCAAAAAATCATCCTTCACCTTCATCAAGTCCCGATTCGGATCGATAAATGGGAGGCTTTTTTTGCCGTTTAAGGAGACTCTTACTTCCGCATAGACTGCGACATCATCGCCGGTTCTTTTCTTTTCTCTATCTCCTAAGAAATGAGCGAATTGCAGGATCAGATCCGGTTGAGTGCTCATCATTGTTTTTTGGACTTCGTTCAAATAAGACTCGGGCAAGACGTATTGTATCTCTCCCGTTCGCAAATTAACCACTTGGAAGCTTGCGATCCCATTCTTCTGGATGAGCATGATATGCCATGCGAATCTAAAACCTTGTTCCGTCCATAGATGATTCCCAGGATATAAAAAATGCCTAAGAGGAAAAAGTATCTGGATCAAAACATATAAGGTCGCCGCCGAAATTCCGAATCTGGAGACAAAACGAGAGGTAAATCCCTCTAATCTGATCTCGAAATTTTTTCCCCATACATTCGGTTTTTCTAAAGTGCGTAAAAGTATAAGCAAAAATTTTGCGGAAAGAAAACGGAAGGGTACCGGAAGTTTATTCCAAGCAGTTTTGAATAAGTTCCTCAGTTCTCCATAAGGGAAAATCCCCCTTCTTTTTAAAAATCCTCTCGCTTGAACGGGCCAGGTTGGAGGAAAAAATATTAAAGTGGAGAAGATCATGATCCAAGGAAACATTCCTATCGGAAAAAGTCTCCAAGTCAAAATATGAAAGACCAAAACAAAACTATATGCCCAAGGTCTCAGATTTTTTTTCAGAAGACAAAATGGAACGAATAGGTCGAAAAGTAATCCCGCATAACTGAAAACATAACCTGCGATCGGATAAGAAAAAAATCCACCGATCACCGGAAAATCAGTATTTCGTACTAACCAAATCCTGAGAGGTTGAGCGGAAAATAACCAGTCCGGAACTAATTTTGCTAAACCTCCGAAAAAATATACGCAACCGATTTGAAATCTTAGGATCCATAAGGACCAATTCGGGATTTTAGGAATGCTCCATCTTCCGTTTCGATAAGCTTCCAAAAAGTGAGATAAAGAAAAACAACGATCTGCAGGGATCCAAAACAAAAGAAAGAGTAATAGGAAAATTAAATAATAGTGATTCAGGTAAGTGGAAACATCTAAAAGATTAAAATAAGTAAACCCCACCCAATAGATAAAAATTGAGGTTCTATAGAGGACCCCTAAGGAGACAAAGATCGCTGCAATACATAATATTATAAAAACAGAATATAATAAAGGTCCTGGAATGACTCCTACCCAGAAAAATCCAAAATGTTTAAAATGAAAACCAGGTTCTAAAAAATATTTTTGCACCCAACCATACTGAAGATAACGAGCTGAGATAAAAAATAAAAGAATACCGAACCCGAATCTGAAAAATCCTAAGGACCAAGCGGGAGATTGTTCGGATAGTTCGGACTTATACCGATTCCAAAGAGACAAGTTAGATTCCTTTTTCTATTTGTTGAACGGATCGAATGAAACCGTTTCCTAGATCGATCCAATTACCATTCAATTTGTTTTTTCCCAATCGAGCAAGCATTCCGGGAACTTCTTCGAAGTTAGAAGGGAGAATTTCTTCCAAATGAAAAATTCTCTCTCCATACTTTTGACAATTATCAAATGAGACAGGATTTGCCCCTTCAGAGAGTAATTTTTTTCCACCTTGGTTTTGGGTCTGTAATGGATGATCAAAAACAAAAATATCTCTGTCTTGGGAAATTGCATTTGATGCTGAAGATAATGCTCCACTTTTAGAAGGTGCTTCCATTACTAAAAGAGAAGGTGAGATCCCTGTGATAATCCTGTTTCTTTTTGGAAATGCATATTTTCTGACTTCAAAACCAGGAGGACATTCAGTGATCACTATACCGTTGACGGAAGATTTCATTCTTTTGTACAAATTCCTGTTTTCGTAAGGATATTCTTTTTCAGGACCGGTTCCCATGACTCCAATTACCGGGATCTCTTGGTCCAAAGCTTGCAGCATCGCCGCCTTATCCACTCCTAATGCTAAACCGGAAACAATACCGTCTAATCCGAGAGAGCTTAGGAAATCCGGAATTAGTTTAGAATAATATAATGTGATTGGGGAAACTTTTCTGGTTCCGACTACAGCTAGATAAGAAAGTTTTAGAAGAGAAACATTGCCGAAGCAGAATAAATTCGGGGGAGGATCATAAATTTCTTTGAGGAGAGAAGGATATTCCGGATCAAAATAAGAAACGATCTCCGCTCCAAGCTTTTTTAAAGAAGAAGAATAATATTTAGAATCGAATTCCGCCTTCTCTTTTAGATCCTTTGGAAGTATTTTTTGCAGTTTTTCCAGAACCTCCGATTTAGAGAGGCTCTGGGGTAAAAATCCGGATCTGGTTAGGATTTTATATAAGCTTGGAGAAGAAAGGGAAAGAAAATCCATATAGGATCCCCGATTAATTCTCGGAAGATTCCATTTTATTCAGATTATTAATTACGTTTTTATAAGATTCGTTCTCTTTCAGATCTTCTTTTATGAATCCGTCTTTTTTCAGACCTTCTATCGTATTTTTTAAATGTAAATAGATATCTTTTGCTTCTTGCGCCTTTCCGGATCTATACAGAAAATTCCCTTTTGCAAATAACACAGGAACATTGCGAGGTTCTTTTTTTAGGATAGAATCCAGAAGGGTGAATGCCTTTTCCTGGTCTTGGAAACCCGCATTGATCCCTTCCCAAGAAGAATCCGCCATGGAAGAATCAAAATAGATCAAAGCCAATTGGTATGGAAATCTAGAATCTCTCGTGTCCTGTCTGGAAAGTGACTGGAATATCTCGATCGCGATCTGTCTTCGTTTAGGTTCCCAGCCCCTGTCCTTGGAAGCGTTTGCATAAGACAATGCAGTTTCAAATAGAAGCTGCTGGTCCACAGGCATTAGAAGTTGTGCCTTATCAAAGTATGGTAGAGAAGATTCAAAAAAATGAACATCGGCGCCGATCACTTCCGTTTTTCCGGAACCTTCTTCCTGGATTGCTTTATTATAATATTTGGATGCTAGATCGTAATCACCGATCTTCATATATCCTTGAGCGATCTTCCAGCTAAGAGCACCTGCAGATCTTGTCTTGGAAGCCATTTCTCGGATCTTCTTCTCTAATTCAATGATCTCGGATTCATCCATATTCAAACGGCGTTTCCAAGCTTCCAGATCCTCGACTGTAGGAGGTTTTGTATTCTTTCCTGAAAATTTACTTAGGTTCTTACAATCGGAAATCAGAAATACAAAAAGAAGAAGGAGTATAATCCTCATTTGATTCCACCTCGGGAAGAAATCGTATATGAAATACCATGTCCGAGAACTATACGAATGGTCCACGGAAAATCCTGAAAATAGTATTTTTTTGAAAAGAAAAAAGGAAAATTAAGAGGGAAGGGAGAAGGTATAGATCCTTCTCCCTTTTGAAATTAAGCGTTGTCTCTGGAAATTCCAGCGATTACTAAAGCTCCACCTAAAAGACCCAGATCTTTCAAGGTATTGATAGTGGAGGACATATCTCCTTTGATTGCTCCCGGTAAGTGTAGAAGAACAATGTAAATTCCTAAAAGTACGGCTAATAGGATCATCGCGAGTTTGGTTTTTTTATTTATAAAAATGCTGACCGAAGCTGCGATCATTGCTGCTCCTGTTACATAGATCCAAATAACTCCGCCCGGAACAGGGACCATTCCGCCCATTTGGCTTCCGGCTATGAAGTGATTGATCCCAAAAAGTAGGAACGGGACAGCATATACATATTTCCCGATTGTTTGCATAAAAATTTTCTCCTCGAGTTTGATCGAAAATTGCTTTCGCAAAGCGACCGCTAATTAGTATGGAAGATCCCGCCTCACGCAAGGAGAAAATGGATTGGGTCTAAGAAAAAAAAATGATCTTCCCCAAGGTTGGAGAATGGTCCGGTCTGAAGATTTACAAATTCTGATCCAAATGGAAAAAACGGTTTTTGGAAATTCTTCCTGGTCCAATTATTCCGTCCAAAGTCATATCGAAAATCATCCTGCTTGGATCAAAGAAGATACAGGCTTCATATTTTATATGGATCTAATTGATTTTTCGGAATTATTACGAATAGGAATACTTCCCGAAAAACGTAAAAAAGGAGAAGCCGAGTCCGTTTTAAAAACTTTATGTGATCTTTTTCCAAAAGTTATTTTAGAAGCTTCTAATTTGAATACTTCCGCTATTTCTTTATATACTAAATTAGGTTTTATGGAATCAGGAAGAAGGAAATCTTATTATGGTCCGGGAGAAGACGCAATCTTAATGGAGAAGTTCCGCTAAAATGGAAAAGACTTTTTGATCACTCTGATCTGCACTAATTGTTGATTCGAAAATAAAAAGTATAATCTCACTCTGACCGGAAAAGGTTTTTTCCCAAATCTGAATTCTTTCAAATTCACATACATTCCCAAATTAACTTCAGTATAACTATTCTCAGTCGGGATCCAATGGAATGCGTTGGATTGGACTGTTCCTTTTTTGGTGAATACCATGATATCTGAAACATATTCCGGATCATCCGGAAATTGTCCCTGATGAAAACCGACCAGATCAAGATTTTTTCTTTTGATATAATCCATTACTCTTCTTTTAGAACTTCCGAGCGGTAATTCTTCCATTACTTCTCTTCTCAATAGATAAGAAGAAGTTTCTAAATACGGATCTTTTAGAATATATAAGAATATCGTAATGAATACGAATAAAACTGCGGTCCATTTGATCGCGATTTTATGAGAAGGTTTTAATTTTTCTGCAAAAGTACCACGCAACTTGCGCCCAATCCTTCGGTTCTGCCCAAGGCTCCCATTTTTTCGGTAGTAGTCGCTTTCACGGAAACACAATCCTCGGGAAGTCCTAATAGATTAGAAAGAGAAGATTGTATCTTGATCCTATGCGGGGCAATTTTAGGTCTTTCTCCGATCAGAGTACAGTCGATATTCACCAGACTGAAATTTTTCTCTTTAGCAAGATCTAAAGTTTTTTGCAAAATCAATTTGGAGTCCATATTTTTGAGAGAAGGATCTGTATCCGGAAAATATTGCCCTATATCTCCGAGGCCCATAGCTCCTAAGATCGCATCGGCTAACGCGTGTATTACGATATCCGCATCCGAATGACCGATGAGCGCGTATTCCGAATCGATTACAGCCCCGCCCAAAATTAACGGGCGGGTTTCGTTTGTTTCCAGTCTGTGGAAGTCTAGTCCTTGTCCTATTCTGAACATTTAAGTTACTTGTAACTCACTTCCAGCATTTTTTGGACTGCCATTCTTCCTTTTTCCACGATCTCAGGATCTAACTTGATCTCGAATTGTTCGTATAGAAGTGCATCTTTAATTTTTTCTAATGTGATTCGTTTCATATGAGGGCAGGTCCTGCAGGAAGAAACAAATTGTCTATCAGGGAACTCGGATCTTAGATTATCTCCCATAGAACATTCCGTAACTAAGAACACATCCTTAGCTCCCGAGTCACGGATATACTTGGACATCTGAGAGGTAGATCCTGCGAAGTCGGAAACTTCTACCACGTCCGTGTTACATTCAGGGTGAGAGATTACTGTGACCCCGGGCCATTGTCTTCTGACGGAAAGAATATCCTCCGCAGTGTACATCTCATGTACCATACAACGTCCGGGAAAGGAGATGATCTTTTTATTGGTTTGTTTTTGCACATTCCCCGCAAGATATTCATCGGGAAGAAAAATAACGGTATCACTATCCAAGGAATTTACGATCTGGACAGCGTTTGCAGAAGTGCAGCAAATATCGGTCTCAGCTTTGACTTCTGCAGTGCAATTGACATAGGTCACTACTGGAACTCCAGGATATTGGCTTTTTAGTTTTTTAACATCTTCTCTCGTAATACTTTCCGCGAGAGAACAACCTGCTTTTAGATCAGCGATGAGCACCTTCTTCTCCGGAGACATAAGCTTCGCAGTCTCCGCCATAAAATGGACCCCGTTAAAAAGAATAATGTCTGCATCCGTTTCTGCAGCAGCCTTACTCAAATAAAGTGAATCCCCAAGTATGTCCGAAACTCCGTGAAAAACGTCCGGAGTCATATAATTATGTCCTAAAAGTACTGCGTTTTTTTCTTTTTTGAGACGGTTGATCTCCTGGATGAGAGGAAGTTTTTCCTCTATCTCATGTTCCATGTAAGTGGATTCCAGGGATTTTCGAATATCCTCTATGGTTTTCATTAGGCCCCCCGGCCAGTTTAGGCGGTTCTATCTCTTTTTTAATTTCGACTCCTAGATCTCGGAGTCCGGCAACCTAAATGTAAAATTGCGAGAAGAACTAGGTTTTGCAAGTGTTTATAATCCGTTTTTTTCCGGCTAACCGACGGGTTCTTAAAATAAATTGACAGAAAAAGAAATACCGCGACAAATACGAAGTTATTCCTAAAAATCATCCATAAAGGATTGGTATTAACCCAATGAAAAAAATTTCTGCTCTGCTCCTCGCTGGGGCATTGGCACTTTCGGTTTCCAACTGCGGCGAAAAAGTTGAAGTCGAATACCCTGTTTTTCCTAAATCAAAAGAGGGACGCCAGCTTCAAAAATTCTTAGGCTCTATCCGCAACGTAGGTTTAGCAGTCGAAAAACCCCAAAAAAGTCTTTGGGAAACAGTTTTCGGAGCAGGTTCCAGCTTTATCGATCAAATGCCTTCTAAAGTTTTCGAAGCTTTCGACAAGGAAACTTATTACAAACTGATCGACCTTAGCAAAAGAGCCGACTCTATCAACGAGGCTTCTTTAACTCTTACCGGAATTACTAAAAGCCGTGTGAAACTCGGAAACCAATTAGGTGCTGAGGCAATTCTTCATATCGGTTATCAAAAACCATACACTGAGTGTGGAAGCGAGATGATGGTAGATTATGGCGCGGCTGCATTGAAAGGTGTGGGAGCAATCGCTTCTATCGCAACTGGAAAAAATGTTGATACCGGAGGCGGATCCGTTAGCAAACAAACCGGTATCCGTTATATGTTGATCCCTCTAGATGCTACTTTGATCAAAGTAGAAACTGGAGAAGTTAAAAAAGCCGTAGTTTCTAACCCTGCTAAAGTTGATGCAGGAGTCGGTAACTTAGATTGCCCTTCCGTTCTTGACTCTTTCGGAAAAGCTTTAGACGAAGCCGCTCTTTACATCAAAGACAGACTTTCTCCAAAAGTTAAAACCGAGTATATCAAAGTATTCAAAGACGACGAAGATCCTGAAGTTGCAGGATACCTTGACGACGGATACCAAGAGATTACCGGAGAAACTCCTAGCTTCAAAAAAGCGAAAGAGAACTGGGAAAAAGCGGATAAAAAAGCTGGTGGAAAGTCTTGGGGAGCAAAAACAAACCTAGGAACTTACTACTTCCAAGCAGGTGACTTTGAGAAAGCGATCAAGCTTTACGAAGAAGCAATGAAACTTACTGGAGCTGACAAGAACTACGTAAGAGAACTTCGTAAACGTGTAGAAGCGGCTGCTGCCGTTGATGACACTGAAAAATAAGAAAGTAAAACTTTCTTTCGGTTTCGAGAAAAGCGGGCGGATAACGTCCGCTTTTCTTTTATGTGGTGCATTCTTCTTGTCGGATTGCAGCAGAACGAAACCGAATTTGGAAGAATGTTCTGATGCACAGATCCATATTTCCAAATTGATTGCAAACGACGAAACAATGGAAAAAGGTGTGCAGGCGTTGATGTTAAGATCGGTGCTAAAGCCTGAAACCAGCGAAGCGATCATCAAAAGTTGTGTGGAGAATAAAAGTTTACTCCAAGTACAATGCGAACTTTCCAAGGAGAAGTTTTCCGATCTTCAGGAATGTAAAAAACACGCTCCTAAAAGAGCTGAGACCGAAGGTTGATCGTGCATGGATCTTTAAATTTCAGATATATTCGTTATTCATAATGTATTATGAACTAATTATGATCGGGGGCGAATGAAGTTTTTCCATATTTTGATCAAAGCTGTTCCGATCATATTTTGTTTCAATTGTTCTTTGGATCAGTTCGTTTACCACGATGAGAAGATATTGGAACGAAATAATTTAGGCACAATTTCGTTTAAATTCGAGAATGATACATATATTCCGATCGGTTATATCGAACTTTCTCGCGTATGTTTTTCTCAAAGAAAATATTTCTTAGAATTTGGATCGAACGTTTGCGAAACCTTGTATTCGGACTCGGATGGAGATTTTGGATCCGATATGAAGTATTTCATTTATCTTTTTCTAAATAATAAAACGGATAGAAATAAATTAGTCAAAATTGAGATCCCAAATAGTGATAGAATCCATTTTTGAAGAGTGTTGAAAAGTTCCACCTTTGTATCAGTGCCTACGGTTCTTTGTTCTAGTTCGGCTATCCTGGACCTGAGCCCGTCCTTAAGTTGATTTGTTAATTCTAATATTTCTGGATCAGCTAATACGATTAATGTGTTTTTATTCTGAGGTTCCGAGAAGGATCGCCCGGTTTTATTTCTGAAGTCAGCTTTAGGTCGATCTACAAGCTTCTTTCCTTGAAGTTCCGCTATTCTATTTCGAATAGTTGGATGGCTTGCCCAGGTAGTTTGAGCTTTTGTAAAGTATTCAAATGCTGTCTTTAAATTTCCAGAATCGTAATTTTCTTCGCCTTGGATGATCCAAATCTCTGTTTGATAAAGATTCAGTGTAGGATTATCTGGCTCCGACTCTAATAGCGGTTTAAGGGCTTCTTGAGCTTCAACTATTTTGCTTCGATTAATTAATTCACGGATCTGGGAATAATTTGTTTCAGCTGATTCTGAAAATATATTACTAGAAGATAAAGAAAGTAGGATGAAAAGGACTGTTCTATATGCTTTTCCCATACTTTTACCTGCTTATTATTACGGCCGAATGACCATATCTTGCGACCGGCATTTCTGAAGTAATACTTGTCCAAGGTCCTGCAACCGGATTTCCCAAATCGATCGAATAAACTGATTTACTTGGGATATTTAAAGCAGTAGCTCCACCGAAAACGAGAGCCGTTCGAAGATCATAAGAAATTTCTACTGCGGGAAAATATGTGGCCGCGGGCAATACAGGACCTGCTTGAAAGTTCGCAGAACTCGTTCCCAGTCTATAAAAATCATAAAGATTTGTCGGCGTAACTTGTGTGACAGGTTGGAATAAATTACCGGCAGTAGAACCTCCTACAATCAAGACTCCGGGACCATCTCCAGGATTTGGATCACTCGGAATTGGACGATAACAAGCAGATCCCATCCCGTGACGAGCGGATGTATTAATAGACGGCTCTCCAATAGAAGTGGTTGAGTTTGAAGCGGGGATATAAGCATCGGAGTTAAACGATGAAGCGGAACCGTCTGATGCCAATCGTCCTCCAGTATAGAAAATACTACCATTGATCCCACAACCTCCCATATCAACTCTAGGAAGAATTTGAGTTAAGGAAGTAAAGAGAGGGGACCAAGTTCCTTGTGTTCCTATTTCTGGGAAAAATTTGTAAACACGACTCGTCGGGTATCCTACAGTTACATTAGTATCTAACGCATTTGCGATGATAAAAATTTCATTTCCAACGGTAGCTGGAATTCCGCTGTGAATCGCGTCCGGGGCAGAATTATAGGTTGTCCAAGCTCCCGTAAATGGATCGTAAGCTTCAACTACGGCCGAAACCGAAAAAGTTGACCCGGATTTTGTTAAACCTCCGATTACGAAAATTTTTCCTTTAAAATTTACTACTGAAGCAAATGTTCTAGGAGTCGGAACTTTTGTAATAGAAGGATACCAGCGGTTTTCTACAGGATCATAAAGGTCTACTTGTGCGACCGGATTACTATCCGCTCCAACTCCGCCTATTAACCAAATACCTCTCGTCTTAATCGGATCATCGCTAATCCAAGTTTTGAAAGGAACCATCATCATTCTTCTATCTTCCGGTTTTCCACATCCTAAATATGCTGTGTATTCTGAGTTTGGAGTAAGGTTTGTTATAGGAAGTAAATGGGTTTTTCCTTCTCTCGGGCTGATTATAATATTCTGAGAGCCGCTACCATTGGAATAAAGAATATATCCTTCTGCTGATTCGGAGCAAGTCCAAGTGAATTGCACTTGTTTCGATCCATTTGAAAGGTGAAAAAACTTTACAGAAACATTTTCTAATCCGCCTCCTTCATTCAAAGGAGAAGTATCGCAGTACCAGAATGAAAATAGGATAAAGATAAAGAAAAAACTTCGCAGCCAACTATTCATATTCTGTACCCTAAGGAAATTTCTAATCCGCCCATACAGACTGTTCCTCTCGATTCAAAATAACAGTTAGCTCTGAGTCCTGATCGGAGAACCAAGTTTCCTAACTTCCATCCTTGGTATCCAAGCTCTAGATAACCGATTGGATCTACTCCGGAGACTTGTGTTTCTCCTCTTCGGTATCTAACAGAGCCAAATCCTGCTCCTAAAATTCCATACCAGTTCTTCGAATCCCCCGTACCAAAATCTTTTTTAAGATAAGAATAAGCGTTTAGAAAGGAATAGTTAGAAGTTCCAGGTGAAACAAGATACTCGACCTTAAATCCAACTTGATATTTTTCAGATAAAAATAAATAAGCTGGTTCTACGAAAAATCCCGCGCCTCCAGTCACACTGTGAGCAGGTGTAATCGGAGAAGTATTTGCTAAAAAACTAAAACTTCCTCCAAAGATAGTTTCAGGTTGTTTGGTTGATTCAGTTAAATATTCATTAGGAAGATCCGGAGAAGAATTTCCTCCATTATCCAGGTCTTGGATTTGTGATTTATCTATTTCTAAGAAGCCGACATCGGTTCTGATCGTATAACCTTTATCCCTTTCTTCTGCGATTACCCCTCGGATTTTACTTCCATCTTTTAGCACAAATGTAGAGTAGCGATGAGAAGATTGACTTCCTTTTTTAGAATAATCTAATTTCTGAATTTCCTTCTTTGGAATAGTATAAACTCGCCCTTTCCAGTTTACTTGGACATTTCGTTCATCTTCATGAACTACATCTAATAAGAATGAGTTCCCATTCTTTAAGAGTAGTTCTGCCGCTGTGATTTGATAAGAAGTGAGGATAAATAGAAGCAGGTAGAAAATAATTCGCATCAAATATCAGCCTTTAGGGAAATCCTATATCACCAAGTTGGATCACTTTTGCTTGTTCCAATTTACAGGCATTGCCAAGCATGATGTTTCTATCTATAGTAACAGTTTCTTTGCCGCACTGTGTTGCTTGGCGTTTTGCTTCTGCATTATATAATGTGATCATTGGGCCTTTTTTCTTTATCTCTGAAAGACAGGAATCTACGGATTCTTCAGTATATGTTTTAGAAGAATCTATATGTTCCGTGCTAAAGAAGATGTAACTCGCCAAAAAAGAATTATCGGACAAGTTTGAGGAACTGGAAATATCCGGAGCACTAGGAGGGATTGGCGTTTTATCCGTGACTAAAATTGCATATGTCTGCCCGGTTGTGCCTGTGCATCTAATGAAAATTTCATCATTACCGCTACTTGAAGTAGGATCGGAACCCATGAAAGCTGATCCGAGAGTGACGGGAGAGCCGAATCCGGCATCTTCCGTTGTGTTATTATTGTGATAAACTAAGCCGTAAAATATTCCGCAAGAGGCTGTTCCTATTGTTTTAGAAATATCGAATAATGAAAATTGATTACTATATACATAAATAAAATCATATTCATTATCTGAATCAATCATTCCCGTATAAGTAATTGTCGATCCGTTAATTCCAGGAACTAATACTTTATTTTGGCTGGATAGATACGCTTCCTGAAAAGTGTCATTACCGTTAGATTCATTCTCAGATAGATTTTGATTAATCGCACCGCTTCCACAAGTTCCACCGCTACTTATTCCGGAAAGATTCAGAAAAGTCGCAATCGACGCCTGTGAAGATATTGCTGCTTCTAATTTCCTTTTTGCTTCTGCGCCCGTAACCGTTCCCCAGCCAGAAACAGGTATGTATGAGCAAGCGTATAAAAGCGGAATGAACGTTCCGTACATTAGATGAAGTTTTAGATTATTTTTAAAATATAAAAAGAGCGCAGATATGAGCGGATGACGTGGATCAATTTTCATTTTGACAAATTCACTTGACACAATATTGGAAATGTTTCGTTTTTATTCCAACAAATAAACAAATTTTAGAATTTCCTTATAATGCAATGTTTTTTTAAGGAATTTTATAAGTGGAAAAGGGTGTTTAAGGATGATTATAAAAAAGAAATATATCCAATTTGGGGTAATAATGCTTTTTGTAGCGGGGACTACGTTAGGTTTCTCCTTTGCGCCGCTTTCTAGATATTTTTCTTCTGCACTACGAAGCCTAACGCAAGAATCTGAGATTCCAATCGATTTGCCTGTTTTGGATGTAGATTTCCGAGGAAAAATCGGAGCAAGCTTTCCGATTGAATTGCCTCCTGCTCGTAAAGATTGGGGACCAAGTTTAAACATTTCGTATTCAGGCGGATCGGGAGAAGGATTACTCGGCGAAGGTTGGTCTCTTTCAGGGTTTTCCGGAATATACAGAGAAGCTTCTTCCGGAATGACTTACGGCTCGAATGACATTTTTACAAGCGATTTGGCCGGTCGCCTTATTGATGTTAGTGGAAATGGGACAGAATATAGATCCAAGCCCGAAAGTTTTTTTAGATTTCAAAAACAAGCAGGTTGTAATGACTCTTCTTGCACTTGGACAGTAAAAGATCCTTCAGGAAATATTTATACTTTCGGAGGCTCATCGGATTCGGTTCTGACAAGTGTAAATGGAGTTCCAGTTATTTGGGGTTTGCGTAAAGCTGAGGATCGATTCGGGAATGTTTACAACTTTACCTATGTTCCGAATGTGAAAAGACTCTATCCTCAGACCATTACCTACCAAAATAAAACGATTTCGTTTGCGTATGATGATTCCGGCTCTAACGTTATGTCTTATTCCGGGGGATTACAAGTCGCAGGCAGCAAACTACTTTCTGAAATTCAGATCTTGATCGATGGGTCACAAATACGCTCCTATTCTTTTGGTTATGAGTCCGGCGAGCAAGGAAGAAAAAAACTAGTATCGATAGATCGGGAAGAGTCTCATCCTCAATTCGGATCGGGAGCTTTTATACCGGTTAACTTCCAATATTCCGCATATGGAAATTATTCTCTGGATCGAAATACGGATTGGGACATTGCGGGTAAACAGCTGAAATTTTGGTCTCGAACTCCCATGTATGATAAAACACGCTGTGTGGAAGGCGCTTATGCTTGTACTGTATTCGGGACTACAGATTGTTCCTATTTAGCAGCGGAGCCTGCAGCCTATACTGCATGTGAGAATACAAAAGCTACCTGGTTCTTAGCGTGTAAGCTTTATGTTGAGGCATACTTTGATCCCTGTAATAATGGAATTAAATCTCCTCGATCATTAGGTGCATGGGGAGATGTAAATGGAGACGGATATCCAGACTATATCCGTCTTTATGGTGACCAGGACGGAACAGTAAAAATTGGAATTTTATCGAATCAAAAAACAGGTGATTTTGTTCTTAGTAATAGCTTGATTGATCCGCAGGCAGAGGGGACGAATTTCAATACGCTTAGAAGTGTTTCCTTTGGTGATATAGATGGAAATGTAAAATCAGATTTAAGTATTTCTAGTGGATCTAATCTAAAGATCTTTTTTTCTGATGGGACAAAATTCATACTTCCTATAAACGATTTTTCATACTCCGTAGATTCCCCCACATATTTAATAGATGTTCCCCAATTTTACACCTTAAGTTGGCTTTATGATTTGAACCAAGACGGAAGATCCGACCATCTTCGCGTCACCGGATCCGATGAAATTAGGGTTCGATTTTCTAACGGGTCTAACTTTACAAATGAGAAAGTATACTCAGTTCCTGGCGTAACTTCTAATCCCGGAGAGTTCTTTGATATAAATTCTGACGGAATACCTGAATTTGTAAGATACAATTCTTCAAATGGAATTGAAGTATACCGGTTCAGTTCCGATTTAAACAGCCTGATATTAAACACTTATACGGTTGGAAATAATGGTCAATCTGCTAATTTTAATCCTGATGCGGGCAGCTTATCGACTAGATTCTGGGGAGATCCGAATGGGGACGGATTACTAGATTTTATAACTTATAAAAATGATACCCTTGAGATCTATTGGAACCAATTCGATTCCTTTTCAACGAGTCCCACAACGGTCAGTGTTCCAGGTTTAACATTTAATAATGAAGGAAATAAGTTTAAAGGGTATAGATTTGCGGATATAAACGGAGACGGTTACGACGACTTTATCGCTGGAGACGGTTCAAATATTAGGATTTTCTTATCAGATGGGACAAAAATACTGTCAAGTCCCGTAAAAACTATAGCGGCTTCGGATGAGTTTGATCTGGTAGATTTAAACTCTGACGGTCGTTTAGATCTAATAGTTTATAAAATTCCTGATAATAGTATAACTGGCGGTTGGGAGGCCTATATCTCTAAAACAGGATTACCTGGTAACATTCTTACTAAAATTACCGGAGCATATGGATTAGAGAGCAGCATCTCATATGTCCGTAGGAATGATCCGAGTGTCTCTAATCTAATTTTACCTTCGAGCAATTCCTATCCTATCATTGCAGATAACGGAGGAGACTTAATCGTTTCTTCTATAACCAATAAAATAAGCGATTCGGTATCAGAAACGATCTCTTATATTTATGAAAATGGGAAAATCGCGATCGGAGATCCGTATTCAGGCGGATATTTAGGCTTTTCCAAAATTACTACTACAAATTCGAGAACGAACATAAAGACTATTGAAGCCTATAATCAATCTTCGTATTTATTTTCTGGAAACAAGATCTCGGAGGAGATGAGATACATTAATGGAGCACAGGAAAGTACAGTTACACAAAAGACTTATGCATACGAGTCGGCTAGTTTCAATTCTTTCCCTTATAGCCGTCTGAGTGCTTCATCCGAGACAACGTATTTAGGAGGAGTTCAAGTAGCTTCTTCTTCCTCCACTTATACCTATGATCCATGCGGGAATCCTCGAGTTAGCAGTGAAATAGGAACTTCCGGAACGATTACTCGGACTCAAGTTTATTCCTGCGATACGAATAATTGGGTTTTGAACCAACCTGTATCGGATAAAACGGAACACAATGGTGTTCTTACGGATAGTAAGGTATATACGTATGATGATAAAGAGCTTAGGACAATCACGGAATTTCCGAATACATCGGTAGCAAGAACTCGAACTTTTATCTATGATACTTATGGAAATCCTATCACAGTGACAGACTCAAAAGGGAGAGAGACGAATGTAGAGTATGACTCGTCTACTTCTACATTTGTTACCAAGACTACTAACCCTTTAGGTCATGTTACTTCTATGGAATATGAATCTATATATGGATTGGAAACAAAAGTAACCAATACAAATGGAGGCGTTGAGACCCGAGAATTTGATGCATATGGACGAATTTTGCGGAAGATAAAACCCGGTGAATCCGATTGGTCGGAAGAATATGAATATGGAAACACAGGAAAACCAAATGAGGAATATACTCAAAAATCTGTAAGAGACGATTCCTATGGAGAGCTTCGTTATAAAGAATACATCAATGTATTCGGTAATGTACGCAGAAAGGAAAGTACTTCGATCCAGGGATCTCTCTTGGTTGAAGAAGCAGAATACAGAGCGGATGGAAAACTTCAAAGACAGTCCGTTCCATTTATCCAGAATATAACACCGAGCGATTGGGTAACTTATGAATATTCAGGTCCCGAAGGAAGAGCTAGTTTAATCTCTTCTCCAGATGGGAAAACCGTGAACGTAACGTACAACGGTCTAACTACGACTTCGATCATTAAGAAAGGATCGGAAACTTTAAGCACTGAAATTGAAACTAAAGATACCTTTGGTAATACAATTTCTAAAAGCTCCAACGGTGTTGCCATTTCTTACGAATATGATGAAGCAAATCGCCTGACTAAGATCCTCGATCCCGCTCAAGGAGAGACAAGCTTCACTTACGATTTATTCGGAAACAAGAAAACAATCTCCGATACTTCTACCGGACTTTCTTCTCATGAATATGATTCCGAAGGAAATTTGATTCGAACAGTGGATGCTCGGGGTAGATCGATTCGAAACGAATACGATAATATGAACCGGATCACTCGTACATATACCGACGGAAGTGAGACCCAGATTTTATATACATATGATACTTCTTCAAACGGTATAGGGAGACCGGCTTCTATTAGTGATGGCTCCGGAACTACGAACCTGGAATATGATATTAAAGGGAATATTATTCGAAAAGTTAGAGCAATCGACGATTTAACTTTCGTATTCCGATATACGTATGATAATCAAGACAGGCTGTTGGACTTTACTTATCCTGATGGAAGTGTAAGTCATTATTTTTATTCTGAAATGGGCATTATGACCGGAATAACTATGGATATGCCGGACTTAGGAAGTTATAACCATCCTGTTGTAAAATATGAGGGTCCGTTTCCAGGAATTTCCGGAAACTATAGAGTGTTAAGAACTTTAGGGAACGGGATTCAAACAGATATTACATTTGATCCTATCTTAAAACGTCCTACCGGACTTAAAACTACTTTGAAGAATGGCTCTCTATCTCAGAATCTAACATATGAATATGATTCGAAAGATAATATCCAAAAAATAACCGATCTACTTCGGCCGGACAGAACCCAAAATTTCCAATTTGATTCCTCAAATCGTTTGGTATCTGCAACAGGAAAATACGGTGTAGAGAATTATACTTATGATTCAAGAGGAAACTTAAAACAAAAAGGTGATTCGACCTTAAGCTATTCGGATGCTTCAAAACCGTATAGAATTACTTCGGCAAATTCCTCTTTAGCAGGAACTACTACTTATAGCTATGACAATTCCGGAAACATAGTAGATAGAGGAGGAGATGCTCTAACTTACGATGCATTCGGCAAGCTAATAGATATTCAGCCTTATGGCGGCGGGGATCGTATTCGAATGACCTACGGCTTTGATGGGGCTAGAATTAAAAAAGTAAGGGACGCAGATGCATCCATTGAATATTATCCGGATCCAAGCTATGAGGTTGTTCGTAAACCAGGTCAGCCGGATACTCATACTCTGTATATAAGAGGACTTTCCGGGGATTTAGTTTCTCAGTTAGCTAGACAAGATGCTAATCTAATTTCTGCAGCAGAAGTATCTAATCCGAATATTTTAGCAAAAGCAAATTGGAAGCCGGGGTTTGATAAGTTAGTAGGTATAAGCAAAGCAGGCTTTCATACTTTTATGTATGATTATAGTGGGAAACTTTCCCTTCGTTACGATTTGTTAGTTTGGACATTCATACTGATCACCGCATACTATTGGCTCTGGAAGAATAAAGAGAAGATCAGAGAATTATCAAGTCTTCGTCTATCTTCAGTCGCTCCTATCGTATTAACAATGATGATCTTTTCTACAGTTAATAATTGTGGGATATTTATTCCGAATCAAGGTGAAGAAGGTATTCCTCCTTGGGCTTTAATTCCAGTCGGAAATACCGACGGGACTCCTTCAATTGATTCACCAGGTAATGGATCTGGAGGAGGCTCCGGTTCCGTAGGAGGAACTCCAATACCCGGAATGATATTCTTCCATCCCGACCATTTAGGTTCTATTTCAATGGTTTCTAATGGAGAAGGAAGTATTCTGACAGGAGGAGATCTTGGTGGAGCTAGTTTAATTTCATACAAGCCTTACGGCGAAATAGATCGAACTAATTCCTCGGGACCAGATATCTTCCGCTACAAATATACGGGACAACAAGAAGATAGAGAATCGTCTTTGTACTATTATAAAGCAAGGTTCTTCGATCCGAAAATCGGAAGATTTTTACAACCTGATTCTGTGATCGCTTCCGCGAAATCACAGGGAATGAACCGCTATATGTATGTAAGCGGGAATCCGGTAAACTTTCGAGATCCTGGCGGGCATAACGAATATGTTCACATGTTTAATGAAATATTGAAAACAATGTTCCATCATGCAAACGGAGCCATGGCCTATGCGGGCAGAAGTGTCGATCATATGTGGAGAAGTTTTTTCCGAGAGGTGGATCATTCATTTAAACAATACATGCATAATATAGATCATCAATGGAGGGGACATTTCCGCAGAATAGATCACGCAATAAGAGGTCCATTAAGAACGATCGATCATAGCTTAAGAGGATATGCACGAGAAATAGATCATAGTGTAAGAAGCTATTTAACCGCTTTAGATCATGGTGTAAAAACTCATTTCCGAAGGGTGGATGATGGTTTTAGAAGGGCCATGAGAGGAATTGATAGAGGCTTTAAAGCTGCCGCAAGAGGTGTGGATCAAACGGCCAGAAGAATTGGAGAAGCGTTCGAACAAGAGGTTCTTGGAAAACGGCATACTGATGGTGATAGATGGTCAAGATTGGCTGATAGAGTTTTGGGAACATTTGCTTCCGGTGGAATGAGTTGGTTAATTGGAGACTTGGGAAAAGATTGGATTTTCAGAGGATTTAATATTTATACTTTTGGTTTCAGCTTAGGAGTTGATTTAGCGATTTGGTCAAGTTATGAAACTAGAGGCTTTGGAATATATGAAAAGCTTAGTCCCATAGGTCTGGTCGGATTGTTAGTTGTCTATAATCAATGGGGTTTTGATGAGAATCCGATTTTTAGAAATATCATGACAATGTATATGTATAAAAAATACGGGCTTTCACCGGGAGCCTGTATGGTTGGAGGGCAGGAGTTCTATGATTGTGATTAAAGCCTGGCCTTGGATATTGGGCATTATTCTTTTCTATAGCTGCGTTAATGATCAATACATTAAGAATTATTCAGAGCAAGAAATTGGAAGGAAAAAAATCATTGTTGAGATCTCCGTTTCTCATGGTGATCATTTACCGGATAAAAGTGTGATGATAAGGCGATTTTGCATTGGAAGCGATCTGAATAAATTGGAACAAAACTGCGAATTGGATCCGATTATTTTAAATTACACTATTACTACTAAGGAACCTATTCGAATCAGTATTCCTGCACAGCAACCGATTGTTGCTAAAATTTTATTTCAACATGTAGGTCATTGGGAATCGGCTAAAGCTGCAGCATATTTTACCGACCAGAATAAAATTTCATCTTCTACAAATTGCGCGATGTCCGGCGTATCTGTGGAAGGATTCCCGAAATTTCTTTGCAATGGTTTTAAGAATACAAATCAAATCCATAAGATCCAGCTTAAATATTTGGGTAAAAAAGATCTAGAGAAACCAGGAAGTGGAGGGGATGTTATCGATAAGATTATCTTGGGTCCGATGTTTATTCCTGCTGAAGTTGTGTATGAATTGGCTCCACCATAAAATATTTGGATTTTTTCTTGGCTATTTCAAATCAAAAATGAATAACTTCCGTGGAGCTAGATGAAAATACGAACAGTAATTCTAATCTTAACCTTATCATTAACCTCTTGTTTGAGTGTTTTAGAAAAGGAATACCCTGAGTTATCAAACAAAGAGAAAGGAAAATTATTGATCTCTTGGGTGGATGATTCTGGTAAAGATCTTTCTAAAATTAGAATACGACATTTTTGCTTAAATGAAAAAGAAATAAAAGATCCTCGTGCTTCCTGCGAGGGCATTGAGCTAGTATGGCAATATAATTTAAACAGGAATGATCAGATCGAAATGTCTATTCCTGAAGGTAATTATTCTGCTCGTTTAACTGTTAGGGAGAATTCCGGTAATTCTGACTACTCCTTTGTCACCTACTTTGGTTTTGGGATACCCACCCAACCTAAATGTTTGATTTCTTTCGTTCAGAGTGATTTTCTTCCGTATAATAGATTTGATTGCCCGAAGCTTGAAATTAAGCCGGGTAAAACCACGAAAGTTAAAATAAAAGTAACAAGTAAACAAGAAACTTGGAAGACCGAATCGATATTAGTAGCGATCTTCTCCTTAGGTTTAATTTCTTCTCCTTCTCAGCTTACACATTTGGATATGGAATACATTCCGCCAAATAGGTGATTTGGTTTTGTATTAAGGTTAATGGTATTCTTTAATCAATATGAATTATAGAAATTTTATGACTGTAATTAAAATTGGGACTTACGCATTAATCTTTTTCTTAAGTTCTGCCTGTGTTAATGATCAATACATTAAAAATTATTCAGAGCAAGAAATTGGAAGAAAAAAAATCATTGTCGAGATTTCCGTTTCTCATGGTGATCATTTACCGGATGCGAGTGTAAAAATCAAACGATTTTGCATTGGAAGCGATCTGAATAAATTGGAACAAAACTGCGAATTGGATCCGATTATTTTAAATTATACTCTTACTACTAAGGAATCTATTCGAATCAGTATTCCTGCACAGGAACCGATTATTGCTAAAATTTTATTTCAACATGTAGGCATCTGGTCTTCTGCTGATGCCTCCGCGTATTTTACCGACCAGAATAAAATTTCATCTTCTACAAATTGTGCGATGTCCGGCGTATCTGTGGAAGGTTTTCCGAAATTTCTTTGCAATGGCTTTAAGAATACAAATCAAATCCATAAGATCCAGCTTAAATATTTAGGTAAAAAAGATCTAGAGAAACCAGGAAGTGGAGGAGATGTTATCGATAAGATTATCTTGGGTCCGATGTTCGTTCCTGCTGAAGTTGTGTATGAATTGGCTCCTATCTAAACTAATACTAACATTTGTTGTCGTATTCCTTTCTTGTGCAAAGAATGAATATTTAAAAGATCAATTCTTCTCGAACAATGCCGTCCCATCTCACCTTACGATCTCACTCTCCGACAATTCTTCCGAGAATTATGGATCTCTTTTAGTAGATCTATTTCAGTTGAATGATCAAGGATCGAATACTTCCTTAAATGAAGTTAGGAATAAAATATTAGAAGTTTCGCAGGAAGGCGTAAAAGTCCCTTTATCTCCAGGCAAGTATAATGGTTCTCTAAGATTAAGAGGAGGTAATTGGGAAAATATCAAAACAAATATAAGTTTTGATATTACCGGACTAGGCTTATCTTCCGGAGTAGTATGTCACTCCGAAGAAGTAACGGTAGGATATACAGTGTATCAAAATATCGTTTGTCCTCCTGTCATAACTGCGCCCGGCAAGAATCCTATCTTGAAAATTGAGATTTCGCCTGACTATAGATCATACTTAGAAGCATCTATAGTACTCTTCCTTTTCTTTCGAAATCCAACTCAGGCAAATCTAAGGTTTTTAAAGGTTTCATTGATTCCCGGTTGAATGGCTGATTGACTGCGAAGTGAATATTCACCCAGCTTCTATTTCCGGATTGTAGAAACCGGAGAAGTCTAAAGTTTTGTAACCAAGACTTCTTATGGCAAAGTTAAAACTAGTACAATTGCCTGTTCCTCCTCCTACGGCCTTTGCCGCTACCGGAAATGTTCCTTTGGCCGCAGGCTGTCTGGCTGTTTCCGCACGGGAGAACGGCCTGGAAAAGAAAGGCCTGGAGCTGGAAGTTTTAGATCCTGATATTACCGATAAAGAAGGTGATAGCCAACTAGCGGACAGGATCGCTAAAGATGAACCTGAGTTCTTGGGCTTCTCACTTTATCTTTGGAATACGGAAAGAAGTCTTCATCTCGCTAAAGAAGTAAAAAAAAGATCGCCGTCCACTAAGATACTCATAGGTGGACCCGAAGTAAATCCGGACAATCCGTTCGTTCTTTCCGAAACAGGCTATGATATAGCAGTCTCGGGAGAAGCAGAGCATACATTTTTCGCTCTAATGGACACACTTCTTAAAAAAGAAGATCCCAGGAAATTACCTAATATCGCAGTCAGAGAACTAGATGGAAAGATGGGAATGTTTTCCAAAGAGGAAAATGCTTCCTTTCCGCTGACTAGTTATCCTTCTCCTTATCTGCAGGGGTTTGTGCCTGTGGATCCGGCAAGATCCACCTATTTGGAAACCGTAAGAGGATGTAGATCCCAATGTACTTATTGTTTTTATCCGAAGAGCAGTAATGTATTAAGAACTTTGGATATACCGGAGACGATCAAACTTCTCTCTAACTTAAAAGACAAAGGCGCCAAAGAATTAGTATTCTTAGATCCGACATTCAATCATAGACCCGGCTTCGAGGAATTTTTAGACGCGATCATAGATGTGAACTCGGATAGATCTATGACAATGTTCGGAGAATTAAGGTCCGAAGGAATTACGGAGAAGATCGCGGACAAACTTGCGTTAGCAGGTTTTAATAGAATAGAACTCGGAATGCAATCCATCAATAAGGAAACCTTAAAGCGTGTAAAACGTTTTGGAAGTCCTGAGAAAGTAGCCGAGGCCGCAAGAATGTTGGCGGATAGAGGAATTGAACTCTTATTAGATCTGATCATCGGACTTCCTGGAGATACTCCGGACGATGTGATGGAAGGAATAGAATTTTTTTACGGGCATGGGCTGGGAGAATGGGTGCAAGTATTCCCATTATCCATTTTGCCTGGAACTGCAATGAGAAAAGATGCAGAGTCGGAAGGTTTGGTTTATCTCCCTAAACCTCCTTATAGAGTGATCCGAACTCCTAATTTTAGTCCGGAAGCTCTTAGCTCTACATTATTCCGTTCAGAAGATAGATTGGATAGAAGGTTGGACGAAACTCCTCGAAGTCTATTATCCGATCCTGATCCTGCCGTTTTAGATACGTTTTCCTTTTCTCCAGGACTTACCGAAAAATTCGGATTAGAAAATTTTTCCATCTCAGGCGCGAGACATGTTTCTGTTTGGTGGAGAGGCGATAATTTAGAAAAATCTAAAAAAGAATTCTTTGATAGATTGAATTATAGATTTATTAAAGATCCCTTTGCGGTCACCGATATTGTTTTATATCCGAAAACTTCTTTTGATCCGGAATTGATTACCGAGATCATGGAAGAATTTTCCAGGGTCCCTGCATCCTATCTTTCTCGCACACTCGCTCATAGAGGAGAGAATATGCTTCATAGGATCGTTCTTATTCTTCCTCATGGGGTTTCTTTTCCATTGGAATGGGTTTCGGAGATCAGGGAATATATTCCTGTTTTTCAAGAAATGGAATGGGAAGAAGCAGTTCAAAAATCGGCGGAACTCGGAGGAGAATTTCCGGGAGCAAGGATCATTTCTAAAAATGAAAACTTAAGCGCCTGGAAAATCCTAAAAGAAAATGCAGATCCTGAATCCGTAACATTTGCGGATAGAGTTTTAGAAAAACGCTGGTGTTGGGAAGTTTTGGGTTATTCGGAGAAGTAGAATTTATAATAGATAATCCGATTTATACAATACTTTGATCCATCCGCAATTTTTTCAAATTTTCAGATCCCCTGTATAAAACTCAAATCCTGACGATTTTATACAATTTTTCCAAAGAGTTTACGGTTAGGATCTCTCCATTACTGGAGAATGAAATGCAGAACAACCGTAAAAAAGTATACGATTTCCCTCATAAAGCCATCCGTTATGGGATCTCGAAATTAGTACAAGAAGCAGGCAGGACTGATTACCAAAGCGCGTCCGAAGTTCAGGAACTTTTCGAATTAGGAAAAGAAGTTTTTCAAATGTTAAAGATCCACGCAAGAGATGAGGAAGCGGTAAGCTTGAAACATTTAGAAAAAAAAGATCCACAAACTTCTCATAAAGACAAAGAAGAACATAAATATCTGGAAGAGAAGATAGAAGAATTGGGATCTATCTTAGATCGGATCAAAGAAGATATTGAACAGGTACCTATCATCTCCGAAGAATTTTATACAAAACTAATTCGTTTCCAAACTGATTATTTCTCTCATATGACTAGAGAAGAAGAGGAAACCCAGATTAGATTACATTTGTTCTTTTCGGATACGGAATTGGAGGATCACCAAAAAGAGATCTTGGGTTCTTTGGGTGGGGATGAATTCAAAATTTGGGCAAAATATCTGATCCCAAATGTTCCGACTCCGATCAAAAATAGATTCGAGGAAATGTTAAAAACCTTCTCCTGAACTGCGGTATCGGTTTATTATAAACCAATTAACTCACTTGATTTTTGGACCGACTTCCTATAAGATCTTTTTATGAAGTCGGATAAATCCGAGGTATTAAAAGAATTTCGCACTCTTCCCGGAGTGGGCAAAGTAATTGCCGAAGATCTTTGGAATTTAGGAGTTCGCAGTAAGGTAGAACTTGCAAAACTAGATCCTGAAAAATTATACGAAAAAATTTGTGAATACCAAGGTACTAAAGTAGATCCATGTATGCTGTATGTATTTCGTTGTGCGGTATACGTCTCCGGGACTTCTAATCCTGAACCGGAAAAAATGAAATGGTGGTTCTGGAAGGACAAACAGCTTGTCTGATTTGATCCGAATTTCCTGGAGCCATAAAGAATCTCCCGATACTTATACAGTTCTTCCGGGAGAAGAATGTGTAATTGGAGTCCAAACCAAAGGAAGAATTTCTTTAGGTTCCGGCAAACAATCCAAAACTCTTTCTAAGGCGGGGATCACCGGGATCTTAAGAGGTCCCAGGACATTCATCTCCGAAAAGAATACAAAATCACTTTTAGTTTATATTTCTCCCTTACTTCTTTCCAGGATGATCCCTGTGCCGATGGATCAGATCAGCGACTCCAGTTTGTCTTTAGAGGATCTGTTTTCTAAAGAGGCAATCTCCGGATTGATTGCAGACTGCGAAGAAGCGGATTGGAAAGGGCAGGAGGCCTCTCTGACCTTGGAGAAATTTCGGCGCCTTCTTCCTTTAAAAGAAGAGAAGGAAAAGTTTTTGCCCCAGGCGATTTTGCGGATCAAAGGCTCTTTAGGAGAGATCGGGATCAAAGGTTTGGCCTCTGACTTGGGTGTGAGCCAAAGCAGTTTAGAAAGAGGTTTCAGATCCAGAGTGGGTTTAAGTCCTAAGGAATACGCAGGACTTGTTCGTTTCGGAAATATATTCAGATTTTATAATTCTTCTTCCAGCCTGACCGAACTGGCTTTAGAGGCAGGTTATTATGACCAGGCACATTTTATACGAGAATTTAAGAAGAAAACAGGCTTTAGTCCGAAACAATGGTTTCGCCAAAATGCGAACCTAGGATTAGATTCTAATTTTTAGAAAAGAATTCTCTTTTGATCGAGGGATGTTTTCGGATCAGATCCAATGATTTTGCGATCAGTATTTTAGCTTCTGGAGAATGATTCCAAACATTTAAGCCGGAAGGATGAGGCAAAGGGATCCAATCCAGTTCCACTCCATAATAGTTTTTTTTGAATTTTTTACCTATGATCTCGTCTAGCTTGTATTTTTTATCTTCCACCAATTGATCGATTGCGAGTTTTCCTATTGGAATGATGAGTTCAGGTCGATTGAATTCCACTTCGAAGCGTATATACCTGGAACAATTTTCTACTTCGGAAGGATTCGGTTTTCTATCTCCACTTTTTGCTTTGCCTGGAAAACATCTGCAAACCGCGGCCATATTTACTTTAGATCTGTAGACTTCTTCTTCTATTCCTATGGATAAAAACCATTTGAATAAAGTTTTGCCTGCTGTGTATGCGAATGGTCTTCCGAATTTTTCTTCGTGGATACCTGGAGCCTGACCTATACTCATAATTTTTGCGCCGGGAATACCACCTTGCACAGGATTGCCGACCATGTCAGGACAAAGTCTGCAATGAAGTAATGTCTCTATATGTTTTTTGAATTTTTGGGAATCGTTCATCCGAAACGGATCAAGGCGCTAAAAGTTTCCAAGCCTCTTTGGAAGTGCTTCCTACTCGGATCAGACTTTTTAATTTAGTAAGTTCTAAAATTTTATTCACTTGAGAAGAAGGGGAGAATACCGCGATGCCACCCTTGCCGCTTTTGACTAGTCTGGAATGTGTCGCCATAAAAACTCCCAGTCCGGAAGAATCTATATACTTCACATTTTCCATATTCACTAGAAGGTAAATGAATCCACGATCGAGTAGATGAAAGAATCTTTCTTTCATGATCTGGGCAGAGTATAAATTGATCTCGCCGGAAATTTTTACAACCACTGCTTCCTTGGGAAGACCATCCGGAATATTGTCCTGATCTAGAAATACACCTAACTCGGGTGCATCATGATCGAAGTCTTTACTGTCCAGGTTCCAAGGAGTATCTGCCATAGTGATTGGTCGCTTATTTTTACCGATTGCGAAGACTATCGAATTACTAGCCGTTTCTGCAAGGATTTTATCCCGTTTTTTCAACGATCTAAGAGTCTTCTCTTACTCCTTCAGAGATAGAGAATTTATAGATCTTTGCATTTAGTCCGAATTTTTGGGAATACTCCTTTTCCAATTTGGAGAATAAGTAAGAAGATCTACCTTCTTTGTCTAGGACTAGTACACAACCTCCGAATCCTCCTCCTATCATTCTGGCACCTAATACATTTTCAGAACGGAACCATTCCACAATAAAATCCGTCTCTTCACAGGAGACTTGAAAGTTTTTAGAAAGTGATTCATGGCAAGAGAAGAGTTCCTCTCCGACTTCTTTCGCATTTTTATCCTTTAAGGAGCGGATAACGTTTTGGGCTCTGGATCTTTCTCCCAGAATATGAACGGCTCTTTTGAATTCGGAAGGAGTCAGTCCTGCTTTTTCAATTAGAAAGAAGTCTGCCTGGCTTAAGGTCTTCACTTCGGGAGAAAGTTTATTACATTTTGAAGTCGCAGATTCTACTTCCTTTCTTCTGTCGTTGTATTCACTTTCTTTTAGGCTATGTTTTACATTAGAATCGATCAGATAGAATTCATAACCCGGAAGATCCAAACTATGGTAAGAATATTCCAAACTTTCCGTATTTAAAGAGATACAAGAAGAAGGTTTGGCTACCGCGATCACGAACTGGTCCATGATCCCACAATTGACTCCTACAAAATGATTCTCTGCTGCTTGAGCGAGTAGAGCGATCTTTTCTTTTGTAATGTCCCAGTCGAAAATTTTGGAAAGTGCAAATGCTACCCCAACTTCTACGGCGGCCGAAGAAGAAAGTCCGGCTCCTTGGGGAATGTTTCCTGTAAATGCAAGATCGAATCCTTCTACCCTTAAACCTAATGAACGAGCCTCCGATACGACTCCTAGGATATAATTTGCCCAAGGTTTTTCTTCGGAGTAGATTACATCTTTTGTTACAAATTCGGACTGGAAATCTAAGGAGTACAATCTGAAAGTCCCGAGTCCATTTGTTCGGATCGCAAAGTTGGTTCTGAAATCGATTGCCGCGGGAAATACTAGACCGCCTGCATAATCCACATGTTCTCCGATGATATTTACCCTGCCTGGAGCGGAGAAAAAACGAATTGGACCGAGGCTAGACGCGCCCGGAAAAATATCGGATAGAGAAGAAGAAAGATTCTCTCGGATAGAAAGAGTCATTCTGGAAAATAAAATCTAAGACTAAATACTTACAAGGGATTTTGGAAAATTAGAACATTGAATTATTTCGTTTTTCCTTGCTATTCCAATTAACATAAGTAATTTGTCTCGGATGTCCGATTTTGAGGAATACCGATGGCCTTTTCTTTAGAAATAAACGATAGATTTGCCTCGGAGTTTGCAGATCCCAAAACCTATGAGCTCTTATTAAAAGAGTCCGGTCTAGCATTACAAAATCTTCTCTCCGGAAAATCCCCGGGTTCCGAATTTTTAGGCTGGGTCAGACTTCCTAATGAGATCCAAAAATCTGAATTAGAAAAAATTCATTCAGAAGCGCAAAGATTCAGAAAACAATCGGAGACAATAGTTGTGATCGGGATCGGAGGTTCCTATTTAGGAGCCAAGGCGGTCATAGAGGCTTCCAAATCTTATTTTAAAACTCCAGGTTTAGGATCACCCGAGATCCTATATGCGGGACATCATTTAGATGCACGTTATCATTCGGAACTTTTAACATATTTAGAGAACAAAGAATTTTCGATCAATGTCGTTTCCAAGTCCGGAACTACTACCGAGCCTGCTTTGGCATTTCGTTTACTTTGGGATCTTGCCAAAAAAAAATACGGGGCAAAAGCAAAAGATAGAATAGTCGCAACCACAGACAGCTCCAAAGGTGCATTACGAAAAATGTCGGATGAGTTAGGATTTACGACCTTCTCAATTCCGGATAACGTAGGTGGGAGATATTCGGTTCTGACGCCTGTCGGACTTTTCCCGATTGCTGCCGCTGGAGTGGATATTTTTTCTTTTTGGGAAGGGTTCTCCGAAGCTGCCGATTTTCTGATCTCGGAAACTTCTCCGCTTAAAAACCCTGCATGTGTTTATTCCGCTTACAGAAATCTATTTTATAGATCCGGAAAGAAGATAGAAGTGATGGCGAATTATAATCCTTCTATCCGTACTCTTACCGAATGGTGGAAACAATTGTTTGGAGAGAGCGAGGGCAAACAAGGTAAGGGGATTTTCCCTGCTTCCGTAGAACTAACGACTGACCTGCATTCTCTCGGGCAATATCTGCAAGAGGGAGAGCGTAATATTTTCGAAACCGTACTTTATACCAAGAATAGCGAAGCTAAGGTTTTGGTTCCAAAGGATACAGATGATCTGGATGGACTGAATTTCCTAGCGAGCAAAAACTTGGAGGAAGTAAACTTACAGGCTTTTCTTGGCACTTTAGTAGCACATTCGGAAGGCGGGATACCATGTTTGGAGATTTTGTTTCCGGATACTGGACCTAAAAGTTTAGGCCATATTATGTATTTTTTTGAATTAGCCTGCGGGGTTTCCGGGAATGTATTGGGTGTAAACCCATTCGATCAGCCTGGAGTAGAGGCTTATAAGAAAAATATGTTCGCATTACTTGGAAAACCGGGTTTTGAAAATTTAAGAGAGATTCTTCGCAAAAAAGGAGTCTAAGCAAAAAGATCCTTTTTCGCTTATCATTTCGAAAAGGTTTTTCTAAAAGCTTGACAGAGATTCGTTCAGGTTTCGGATTAGATTCAGTATGGTCTTAAGAGGAAAAAAACTAAGGTTCGTTTCGGCTTCCTTAGCCTTATTTACTCTATTATTCTTTATCCATTCAGGACCATCCAACAGCCCTTATCCCGGGAAGAAGTCCGACCAATCACAAATAATCATCGGACAAGAGACCGATATAGAAGAATTAAGCGATCTCGCCGAAACCTCCGATCCATCGGAAACGGTTTGGGGAGATTCTTTAACTTCTGAGATAAACACTCCAGGTCTCTCTGACTCAAACCCTTCCCGCCAGGATAGGTTTCAATTCCAACACAATAAATTATTATCCCAGCATCTGCTGAATATTCCTCCACCATCTATCTCCTAATCTAAAGCTTCGGAAGCCTGGCATGGCTCTAGCCGTACTCTGCTTTCTTCAGCTAAGCGTCGTATAGTTTCGCGCTCAAAATAGAATTTTTGGAGATCACATCGTAATATTTTCCCATCCAATATAGCACCAATTTAACCGGTCCCAGGTTTTGGGCCAAACCTATTGCCTGGGGCCGGTTTCTTTTTCAATCCCAGATCTATAAAAAAAGGCAGACAGAGACCCTAATCTCCCGATACTTTTGCGGGGAGCCAGAACTCCGTAAGCGGATGGAAATAGAATTAGCCAAAAAGGAACGTTTGATCCGAGGAATGGAACTCGGAAAAAAGATCGTCCTTCATGGAGTGGTACTTTCCCAATATTATAAATCCAACGTGGAGAATTATCTACGGTTCTGTTTGGAATATTACCAAAAGACGGATATTCTTCCTCCTTCTCTTTCTCTCATTTATTCCCTATTAGAAATGGCCTTCAAAGAGAATTGTAGGAATTCCTACTATATGGAGAAGGGCTGGGATCCTCTTAGCTCCGAATCATTCACCGAAAGAGAAGCGGAATTCGAAACAAACTGGGACTTCTCGGACCCGTTAAAATTAAGGAATAGATTAAAAGAAGAAGGTTCCGTACTTAGGACCACGATCCACCACTCCGGTTCCGGAGTTTCCTTAGAGATCGCAAATTTAGCTCCGATCACTTCGGAAGCGGAAGAAGCATTAACTGAATATCTTTCCAGAGCAAAGTCCTACCAAGATCTTTCGGAATACTACGAAGATTATCCTTTCGATGAAGAAGGAAGAGAGATCGGGATAGCATTAGCTATATTACAATTTAAGGAAATAGGTTTGGATCCGAATCTTCTTAGATTCGATACTGTGGAAGGAGAGCATGTCTTCCGATTAGAGATCGGTTTTGGTGACGAATATCTTTCTCTTAGGACCAAGTTGGAAAATGACGAAGATGTTCGGCCTTTTCGCTTCCATTCCCAAGCGGAGAAGGATGGAGAAACCATTTCTCCTTGGAAAATTTCAGTCTGTAAAATATGCGGAAGAACCGTGGACGATAGGATTTTCTTCCATACGGTTCCTGCAGACGTGGTCGCAAAAGCGAAAGACCTTCCGTTTACGGAAGAAGTTTGCGCCTGGTGTTTGTCCGGCTATTTGAAGTTGTAGATCGGGCCGACAATTCCAATTATATTATAAAATTATGATACATTCTACTTATTATCCACCTAAACCTATAACTCTTTCCGGAGATCGTGTGGAACTTGTCCCTCTTGGCTTAGAACATACTGACGCCTTGACGGAAGCTCTCCACGACGGAAAACTCTGGGAGTTATGGTACACGAATATTCCGGAACCGGAAAGAATGAGTGCCTGGATCCAAAAAGCACTCGAAGAACAAGAGGCGGGATTCTCTCTTCCGTTTGCGGTCATCAGAAAGGAAAATTCGAAACTTTTAGGGACTACAAGATATTTGAATATAGAAAAGGATGCCCGAAGATTGGAGATCGGAGCGACTTGGTATCCTAAATCGGTCCAAAAAACTTTCGTGAATACTGAATGTAAACTTTTGTTATTGGAGCATGCTTTCGAAACTTTGGGCTGTATCGCCGTCGAATTCAGGACCCATTTTATGAATTTATCGTCTAGAAAAGCCATTGAAAGATTGGGAGCAAAACTGGACGGGATCTTAAGAAACCATCGTATCAGTAAAAACGGCACCCTAAGAGATACCGTCGTTTACAGCATTACGAAAGAAGAATGGCCTACAGTCAGGGGGAATCTTTTATTTAGACTAGGAAAACCTCAGGTCTAAACAAACTTAATATTATTTCCAATTCTCCAAAATACCGTCTATCACACCGTAAATTTGTGCCTCAGTCGGAGTGAGCCATAGATCTCTATCGGTATCTCTTTCCACGACTTCCAATGGTTGTCCTGTTCTTTCGGAAACGATACGATTGATCTCCTTCTTATCCCTTTCTATCATAGAAGCAAAAATCCCGATATCGGTCGCCTTTGCCTGATACGTTCCTGGAACATGAGGTTGGTGTAACATGATCCTGCTGTGAGGGAATGCGAATCTTTTCCCTTTTGTTCCCGAAAGAAGAAGTAGTGCTCCAAAACTTGCAGCGAGTCCCATACATACGGTGCTTACATCGTTCGGGATCAGATCCATTGTATCCAAAATAGACATACCGGAAGTGTTCGCGCCTCCGGGACTATTGATCACAAGAGTGATATCCTTTTCAGGATCTTGATTAGAAAGATATAATAAACGTTCCACTACATGTTTCGCAGAAGGATCATCCACCTGTCCCCAAAGAAAAATTTTCCTTTCTTTGAGCTGGTTGTCCTCCAAACGGAGCCCGGGAAATTGGATCGGTTCTACTAAAGTATCTGTCATTCTATTCTCCAATCAGGAAGCGATCGCCATAGGTCCATGTAGGACTTCCAACCAATCTTTTCTGTCCGATTTATTCAAAAGTTGTCTGCGTAATAATTCTCTGCTTCTTCTCAAACGGTTTTTCAAATTACCGATCGGGATCCCCGTTTTTTCGGTGATCTCTTCGTAGCTCATCTCACCGAAATATCTCAGGTTTAGAAGTTGTTTCTCTTCGTTAGGAAGTTCATCCAACGCTTCTAAAACTTCCGTTCTCCAAGTATCTCCAGAACGTGGAGCCGCCTTAGTGATCTCAGGATTTAATTCAGTCCCGAGCAGATCTTTTTTTCTTAAGATACGATCCGAATGTTTCAGCACCAACCTTCTGAGTAAGAACGGAAATGCCTCCGGCTGCCGCAGCGTAGGAAGAACTTTCCAAGCTTCTAAAAATACTTCTTGGCTCAGATCCTCTGCCTTGGATTGGTCCCGGATCCTTTTGATAGCCTGACTACTGACGTATTTTTCGAAACGGGTCATCAACTCCGTCCAAGCCGGTTCTTCTCCTTTGGAAGCTTCTGTGACTAGTACTTTAAAATCGCGCATATCTGTTAGAGGGTCCCAGTTTGCATTTTGGGGTGTACGGATCTAAACTATTTTTGCATTTTCGGGACCCCTGACCCCGGTCTAGATTTTGGAAATTCAGTTATGGACCGCGATATCGTGATGTAGGAACTCCTACAAGGCATTCACTGACCGGATGTTGGAGTAGGGGGAAGTATCCCCCTCGCTTCAGCCGCGTAAACGCGTCTTCCGCTACCCCCTCTCCGGGGAAATTTTTTGTTCGGAACCCCGGACCCGATTTTGTTCTTTGATTTTGCTCACGCAGAGCCGCGAAGGCGCAAAGATTTGGTTCACGCAGAGACCGCCGAGTTCACAGAGGGTTTAATAACGTGCCAAACTCTGATCCTTTGTGCCTCTGTGTGAAAAAAGAATGAACCAATATCATTTTTCTAAAAAGTTAGAAGTATTAACTTGGGGCTTAGAAAAAGTTTAAGAAGAAATTCTATTTCTAAATTCGACCCAATCGTTCGAAAGCCGATCCGAAAAATCAGTGTCCTTATATTTCTCGTAAAACTTTTTTTCCCCCAGATCCAAAAATGTACCCGGGAAAATTTTTCCACCCAGACGATTCTGAGAAGAAAGTTTGCGAAATGTATCCGCTAGATCATATGGTTTGTTCGGTTCTAGATCGGAAAGACATTCTGCCTTCATCCAGGAAAGTCCAAGATAAAAATATCCTCCAGCTTCGAATCCGACTAGATCTTCTTTTAGGCTAAGTCCCGTATAATTTGTATTTTCGGGAATTTTAGATAAATATAATATACAATCGAATTTCTCTTTGTCCTTCTCGTTTGGCCAAGGACTAAACTCTGATTCCGGGAAAAGGATAAAATCCGGATTTAAAACTAAAAAGTCATTTTGCAAATTCCAGAATCTTTCGATTCCAGTGCGAATTCCTCCGCCGGTCCCTAAGATTTCTGGAGTTTCTGAAGAGAAGTGTAGTTGAAAATCATTAAAACCTTTTAACTCTTTCTGTATTTTTTCGCCGAAATAATGCAGGTTTAAGATCCCGTCATTTACTCCCCAGGATCTAGCGTGAAATAGAGAATAATAGATGAGAGGAATATTATTGATTTTTAAAAGAGGTTTAGGAAGAAACTTGGTCCATTCTCCCATCCTGGTGCCGAAACCCGCGCATGGAAAGAATGCTTTCATTCTAGAGTTTTTCCAAAAATAAAGTATTCTCGGATAATTCTTTTTTCAATAAATGAAAGAATAAGAATAATTGGTCCGGGAAAAGTCCCACTTGCACGATCTCTAAAAGATTATCCAAACAGTTTAATACACTTTGCCTGTATTTGTCCTGTTTTTTCTCCGCTACCAACATAAAATAAGAACCGAGCGCCTTATAAGATCTCTGTAAACATTGTAGATAATAACATTCCCTTGGTTTTTTGAATCTATTATCGCTTAGTTTTAAGAAGAGAAGAAAAAGCCCCTGTCTCATCGCAAACGGGATCGGTCTATACGCATCATATAACAGACTGGAAATATCATAAAATGGGGTTCCCATTCTTGCATCTTGGAAATCGATCAGGGTCAACTCTCTAGTAGGGGAGAGCATGATATTTCTAGCATGAAAGTCCCGGTGGCAGAATACCTTCTCCTTATATTCCGCTAAAAACCCGGATGCCTCCTCCAAGAAAAAAACAACTTCCGGTCTGAGTTTGGTTTTGAGTTTGAACATCTCTGAGAAATTAGTATATGAAGAAAATGTAAACTTATTCTCGAAATTCAACTTTTCATAATCGAATTCACGAACGGAAACAGGAGGTTCCGGTCTGGTTTTCTGAAGAGAGACCAATAATTCCAAAGATTTTACTAAGAAGGTCCTGTATTCCGCATCATCTTGGATGGAACTTAGATCGGAATCTCCTTCGTCGGAAAGGAGCATAAGTTTATTGAATACATCTGTTTTATATATTTTAGGGACCTTGAAGCCGTGGTGTTCTAAAAAATGTCCCACTTCTTGAAAGTCATGCTGAAAGACTTGGTCTTTGCATAAGATCTTTGTGGCGCCGTCAGGATACGTTGCACGGTAATATCTTCGTGCGGAAGCTTCCGGATTGAGTGAGTCTATTTTTTCAGGAAACTTTCCGTCTATCGCAAGGAAGCGAAAATCTATCTCACTTAAAACTTCGTTCATAGCCGCGTATGGCTAGTTCTACAATTTGTCCGGAAAGACCAAGCGGAATTCGGTGCCTTTTTCCGGCTCTGAATCGATTTCTATTCGTATCCCGAATACGTCAGCTATCTCTTTTGCAACGAACATCCCGAGTCCTGTACCTTGGCCGGTCTTTTTAGTGGTGAAGTAAGGTTGAAAGATCTTATTCAAAATATCTTTGCTCATCCCGACCCCGTTATCCCTGATCTTAACCATAGGATGATGATTTTTTTCTCCCACGGAGATCTCTATTCTTCCTTTATTCTCCGTAGCGTCCGCAGAATTTAAAAAGATATTAGAGAATAAAAGGCTCAATTGGTCCGCGTTAGAATGTACAGACGTTTTTTCAGGACTTCTATCGAATACAATCTCACAATATTTTAAACGAGTGGTCTTTCTGAAAACTTCTATGACGGATTCGACTACTTCGTTTAGATCCAGATCTTCTTTGTCTCTGCCTGAATCTCCCGGTTTTCCTAGCTGTAATAGGTTGAAAGTCAGGTTCTTTAATTTTGTGATCTGATTCCAAGTAACTGAAATTGCCTTATCTTTGATGGGTTCATCCGCATCTGGAAGTCTTGCCACTTCTATAAAACCTTGTATGGCAGTGAGTGCATTATTGATCTCATGGCCGATACTAGAAGCGATCGTAGTTAAGAACGCTCTTCTTTCCGCATCGATCAGCTTTTCGGAGATGATATTTTTTTGGGTAATATCTCTTGCTATACCGGTATAATACGTTTTACCGTTTAGTTCGTACCTACATACTGAAATATCGAAATTGAATTTTTCTCCGCTTCTGCTGATCAGTTCCGCGTTATGTAATCTGGCGATATTATGATCCGATTTACGGCTCATCAAATGAGCGATTCTTTCCAGATATGCGCCTGTATTCTCATCAGAGATCAAAAGTGTGATCTTTTGCCCAACAATCTCGTTTTCATCATACCCGAAATTTCGGATCGTGGCTTCGTTTGCGCCTCGGATAAGTAAATCCTCGTCTAGGGTGATTACGCAGTCTCCGGTAGTTTCTAAAATTAAACTATTACGATAATTTAGATCTTTGGATTGTTGCGCGAAATGGGTCTTTTCACGGACTGCTTTTATGATCTTTTTAGATTTTCTGTCCCTATCTTCTTTTTCTTTGCGGGCGTTCTCCAATGCAGTTAAGATATTCTGCCTGCTGACTGGTTTGGAAATATAATCGAATACTCTGTTCCGAAGAGCTTCTTCCGCAGTATGAAGTTGAGGGTTTCCTGTTATTAATATGACCGGAATATTAGAATTGTATTTTTTAATTTCTCTCGCGACTTCGATCCCGTCTTTGCCGCCCATTAGAATATCGGAAATTACTATATCTACCGCATGATCCCTAACGATTGTCATTGCGGATTCGAAATTTTCCGCAAGAAAAACATGATAACCTTCTCTTGAGATGACACGCTCTAAAGCGGTCCTGATTTCCGCTTCGTCGTCAATGATCAATACGTTGGGACTTTTTTCCCTCGTCATAAAGTTTTACAGAATAAGTTCATCATACCTTTCCTACAGGCACTCGGACGGTAACCTTGGTACCTTGTCCCGGATTGGATTCCAACTGTATAGTCCCGCCGTGATCAGTAATGATACGTTGAGAGATAGTCAATCCAAGTCCAGTCCCTTGCTTAGTTCTCCTAGTCGTATATAAAGGTAGAAATGCCTTTTCTGCGACTTCGGCGTTCATTCCTGGACCGTTATCTTGAATGGTAAAACTCACCATCTCTCCGTTCAAATATAATTCTTTTCGTGCGGAAACTTGTATCAATGGGATCGCCGGTTTATGTTCCATTTCGGAAATCGCGTTAACTGCATTTACTAGACAGTTGATCAATACTTGTTCGATTTCCTGCCAAGCGACATGGATCTGAGGAAGTTCAGGATTAGTAACCCGTTTCAATTCGATTCCATTCTTTTTACAACTAACTTCGATCAGCTCGCAGGCTCTCAGAAGAATGAAATAAGGAGATACCAATTCTTTCTTTCTCGGGGCCCTTCTTCCCAGATCCAAAAGACCTTTGATCAGGTCTCTGATCCGTAAGGCAGCGCCTTCTATTCTTTTATAAACTTTTTTTCTTTCGATCGGATCCGGATCTTCGTGTTCTAAAAGATCTTCTAAATATAATAAACTGGATTGAAGGGGATTATTTACTTCGTGAGCGATACCCGCCGCGATCTCTCCGATAGATGCGAATTTTGCGGTCTCATATAATTGTCTGTCCAAAACCTTGGTTTGGGTTACATCGGAGAAAATTAACATAGCCGCGACAGGGAAATCTTGGTATTTTTTGAGCGGAAGGAACTTTATGGAAAAGTAATTTTCCTCTTCTCCTAATAATACCATGGAAAAGTCCAAATAGGCCGCTCTTTGAGTGCGGATACATTCTTCCAATTTGACCAAGATCCCTTTTTGAGCTTCTTCCGGAAAAAGAGAAGGGAATTCATCGTCTACATCCACATTCAAAAATTGGAATAAGTAAAATTTCAGAATAGGAGCTACTTCCAAAACTTTTCCCTGAGGATCTAAAATTACGATCCCATTGTTCATGGAGGCGAATAAGTTCCGGAGTTTCATTTCGGAAGCGCGGATCAACTCTTCATTCTTCTTCTGTTCCGAAATATCCAAAAGAAGTAAGATGGTCCCGATCCTATTACCGTAATCATCTTTCAGGGAAGAAGAAGCCAATAAGAACGGGACCTCGTGCCTGCCTCGGATCGTGATCCTTGTCTCCGCCCTAGAGCCTAAAAGGATCATATCCATAGCTTCCGGTTCTAATTTTAGAAGTTCTCTTACTTGGACCCCGATAATCTCTTCTTTAGAAATTCCTAATAGAGAGCTGATATTATTATTCACATAAGTGATAAATCCTTCGTCGTCAGTGGATAAAAGCGGGACTTCCAAAGAATTCAAGAGTGCGCCTTGGAATTGCAGGATCTTTGCGGTCTCTCTTCTTTGTTTTTCTATCCTTAAATATTGAAGAGAAGAAAGAAGATCTTCCACTATCTCGAAATACAGATAGTTCTCTCCGGAATCGAATGCCATATTCTCCCTGGAGATGATCTGTATACCGCCTATAATTTTACCTTCTTCTCGAATGATCAGACTTAAGGATCTTCTGAAATCTTTTGCTACTAATGCTTCTTCCCATTCAGGATAAACATTAGAGCCGAATTCATAAATATGGAATTGTTCTTTGCCGTCTAAAAGAGTTTCAAAAGGAGATTTGGATTTTTTTTCTTCCCAAGCGGTTTCTAAATTTTTTCTCCATTTAGAATCCAAGTCTGATTGGATCAGTATTTGATCCGTTCCATCTTCTCTTCTATAAAAACCCCAAACCAAACTATAATGAGGATTTTCTTTGAGAGTATCGCAGATCTTTTGGAAAAGAGTACTCTCGGAACTTAAGCGTAAAGATCTAAGATTTAATTTTAAAAGTCTAAGAGTCCTTAAGATACTCTGCAGATAATACAATCTGAGTTCTATCTCTCTGATCTCCGATCTTTGGTAGATATGAAAAATTAAAGGTGAATTAGGAGTTTCCGAGAATGCGTTGATCGTAAAGTCTGCAAGAAGAAGTGATCCGTTACGCTTTCTCAAATTCCAAAGAAGAGAGATGCCTAATTCTTCTGCTCCGCCTCCGTAATTTCCGATGCTGTCAGGACGAGCGAGTAAATTGCTTAGACTAAGAGTTTTTAGTTCGTCCGGATCATAACCTAAGATAGAGCATGCCTTAGGATTCGAACCGAGTATACTATAGCTCCCAGGCTCTAAGATCAGAATTCCTTCCTGGGCGGGAAAGAAGGCCTTTTCTAAGAGTAGAACTAATTCCCGATTCTTCATGAATTGTATATAATATCGGAATTCCGCATCGTAAAATTGATTTGGATTCCTTGCTAGATTCGACTAGAGAGGGAATCATTGACCCAATCTATGGATTTTGTATACGAACTTTTTCTTCGAAATTATACCAGGCAAAAAATTAAGTTTATGGAGAAGGAGCTGGGATTTCAGCGTCTGCAGCTTGACCTCGGTGGACACAAAATTTTCTTCTTGAAGAGACCTTCTGCCCAAGGATCGAACAAAACTCTTTTTTTCATCCATGGACTTCTGGATTCTGCCACAGGTTTCAGGAGACTGGCTCCCTTTTTACGAAATGACTTCAATCTTTTGGTCCCGGACATTCCCGGTTTCGGGTTAAGTCCTCTTCCTAAAGTGAAATATTTGTATCAGGTAGATGTATTTGCCGACCTTCTTTACAATTCGATCCGCAAACTCGCGTTAAACGACGTAGTTTTGGCCGGACATTCTATGGGATCTTTGATCGCGATGATGATCGCAATCCGTGATTCCGAAAAAGAAAAGAGGGTCCAAAGACTTGTGCTTCTTGCGCCGGGAGGGATCCCTCATCCACAAAGAGACGAAATGAGGAAGTTACTTTTTCCTTCCAAAACGGAAGAGATAGAAAGGCTTCTTACCGCATTGTATCAGGAGAATGTCCCGGAATTGGGCGGTATCGCCAAAAAGGCCCTGCTCAGTCAGTGGAATAATTTAGCTCACAAGTTTTTAACGGAGAATACTTTGGACAGAGAGAAAGAGATTTTTCTAGGTAAAAAACTTTCCGCAGTTTCTCAAAAATCTCTGATCATATCCGGGACAGAAGATCCGATCACGGATCCTCCTATGGTGAAAAAATTACATTCATATTTAAAGAAGAGTAAACTGGTCTGGATCCCAAATGCAAAACATGCTCTCCACATGGAAAGACCTAGAGAAGTCGCGGAGAAGATCAATTCTTGGCTTTGAGGATCTATATCTGTTTGGATCATTCCCTTGAACAGGGGAGTCTGTTTGTTAAACGAATTTTAGATGATTTGGAAATAAATTATTTATAAATAAAACATAATACGTTTTTTATCTATTTCTCTCATCTGAAATTTTATCTCAGAAATATATAAGACAGACACACAAAATAAAAAAAATGTGAAAAAATTTCGCATAATATTGTTCCGGAAAACAAGGATCGAATCTTGATCTGGACCATATTTTATAAAATCTAAAAAAATTTTCCCACCATCGTCCGAGTTTTTTGAAAAACGAATATAGAAATTAGAATCAAAAAACCGTAATACAAGGAGCCGATTGGCGGGTGAAAATGGAAAAAGTAAAAATTGCTATAGTTGAAGACAATCCCGAGTTTGCTCAGAACTGTGCAAACACTCTCTCAGTGATGGAAGAAGTTGATCAAGTAGAAGTATTCTCCTCTACCGAAGACTTATCACAAAACCACCGGGATAAATTCGATCTTGTATTTATGGATATCGTTCTTCCTGGTAAGTCCGGGATCGATTATATAAAAGAAAGATCCGATTTTGATAATGATCCTAAGTATATTATGCTTTCCACGTTAGATACCGACGATGCTTTGATGCAAGCAATGCAGGCCGGTGCGGTCGGATTCGTTCTTAAAAAAGATCTGAAAGATATAAAAGAAGTAGCGAGAATGGTAATGAGAGAAGGAGGAATACTTTCTCCTGGTGCTGCCGCTAAAGTGATCTCCTTTTTCAGAAAACCTCCAACCAAGGAGACACATTCTTTAACTCCTAGAGAAAAAGAAATTTTGAATCACATTATAAACGGTTATAGAACAAAGGAAATAGCGCGTAACTTTGGAACGAAAGAAGGTACGGTTAGAATTCAGATCAAAAGTATCTTCAAAAAATTGCAGGTGAATTCAAGAGTGGATCTGGTTCGTAAGTATTCTCGTTTCTGAAAATTTCACTAAGCCAAAGTATCTAATTTTACTGTGACAGTACACATTAGTTTTTACGACATGGAAAGATTAGTTTTATAGGAGTTTGTAATAAAAACTTAGTTGATTTAAAATAATAAGGAAACTTGTTTTCATCGAATTGTTACTAGTGTATGGTATATGGCATGATGGAGATCCGAGAAACGGAATGGTCCGAAGCTCTCGCTCGTCTCGCTGCGGTAGTATCCACTTATAAACATGTTGGAAGTACTACGGATCAAGTCTTTCTGGCTTGCGAGTCATTATGGGCGGATTGGGACGACTTTGAGCCTACTGGACCTGATTGGTTGCAGGGTTTTGAAGAATCCATGGACGAAGGAGAAATGCGATATGCTGCAAACTCCTTCTCTCAAGTAAGATCTTTATTGAGAGAAAAATTAGACGAAGTCAATCGTACATTCGAGAACGGAGATGATTCCGCAATCGGCGGTTTGATCTTAGAATTGTCTGACGGAATATATTCCTTATTAAACGGACCTGAAGAGCCGGATAAAACCGTAGAATCCATACTTATAGAAGCGGAAAAACTTTTAGAAATACTTCTAGAATCCAATGATCTCAAATTTCCCGAGGATGAAAATTTATCTTCTGTCGATTTGGAATTGATCTCTGATCTAGGAGAAAGAGAAATTTTAAGAGAATTGATCTCCGCTTTCGAATCTGCGGTGGAATCTAACCAAAACGGGAAGGCGTTATATCTTTTGATGTCCAGGATCTTTATAGTTCATTGGAGTTTTTACAGATTAAGAGCGGCTTGATCGGAAAATATTAATTCTACTTATACTTTTCTTTTCGCTTCGCGTCCGATGCCAGTCGAACTTCTTCCCTTAAATTTTCCGCCTCTTGCTGGGAAATCCCTACTTGATCCAGCATAAACGTTTCGAATTTTTTTCTCCATACTTCCAGTTCGTCATTTCCGCTCAGTTTTGGGACGTAAAATGGTTCTGAAATAAAAAACTCCGCTTTAGAGAATAGTTTAGGGACCGGAGTTCTGTCCCAGCTTTGTACGATCGTATAATGATCATATTTAGCGTAATAGGATAATATAGGGAACCCTGTCATAGAAGCTAACTGAATGATCCCGGGTTTGAGAGTATAAACCGGGCCGGTAGGACCGTCGGGAGTGATCAAGCTGATACTTCCTTTTTTCGCGTCTTGCACCAAGGCCTTTAATGCGGCGGCTCCTCCTCTTTTGCTGGAACCTCTTTTTGGTCTCATTCCAAAATGAGAGATCACTCTTGTGGCCAATTCTCCATCCTTGGATTGGGATGCCATTGGGATCACTTCTAAGTCGTAACGTTTTACATAAAATTTATACGTAAAATCTATAACGAATGGGATTTGATTATGCCAAAGTGATAGAACGAATCCTTTTTTTTGGAGAAGTAACTCTTCTGACTTTTCCGGGACATTAATTCGAGTCCAGCGAACAGTTATATAAATAATTTTTAATATTGTAGTGGCAATAAAGGAAAAAAATGCGATCTTCATGACCGATTTCTTCCTTGAAAAAAAGGTAATAAAAAGAGCCAGATGGAGGATAATGCGAGTCCCATGCTGTCTTTGAAAACTTCCGAATCAAGATCCGGTTTAGGATTATCTAAGAAATTATAAAATCCCCAAACAAAATATCCTATACCGATCGATTTTCCTAAACCTGCGACTAAGATCCTTCTGCCTTGATCGTGAAAGTAAGAAGACCATTCCGTAGAATACAAAAGGCTCACTGTTAGATAAGTCGGGATCCAGACCTCAGGTTCCGATCTTATATAACTTAAGCCCGCAAATACGATCCAGGTAATTACGGTCAGAAACCTAAAAAAACCGGATAGTTTCTTTTTCATGGCTTTAAGGGAGTATCTTCCCCGGATTCAAAAGATTTTTCGGGTCCAGAGATTTTTTGATCATTCTCATCACTTCTATCTCGGCAGAAGAACGAGAGAAATGTAAAAAATCCTTTTTCAGGAGGCCGATCCCATGTTCTGCACTAATGGATCCATGATGTTTTTGTAATAGTTCGAACATAGAAGGATCTACCTTCTTGCATTGAGAGAAAAACTCCGCATCGGAAAGATCCTTAGGTTTCACTATATTCAAGTGAAGGTTCCCATCACCTATATGACCGAAAAGTGCGATCTCAAAGCCTGGATATTTAGAAGAAAGCAAAGCTTGCATATCTTCCAGGAAAGGATTCATGTTCCGAAGAGGAAGAGATATATCGTTTTTGTGGACTGTGTAATCTATAGAGATGGATTCACTGATCCCTTCTCTGTATTTCCAGAAGGTTTCCGCTTGTCTGGAGTTTTGAGCCAGGCTTCCGTCGGAAACATAACCTTTTTCCATAATAGTCTCTAAAAAGGAGAATAATTTCTCATCGTCGGATTCTTCAGTGATCTCGAATTCCATTAAAACATAATATGGACTCACTTCTGAAAATGGATCAGGAACATGCAAGTGGTCCATCACCTTGTCTAAACAATATTTGGTCAAAAACTCGAATGCCAAAATCGGCAGAGACATATTATGAGTTTCTTTAAATAATTCTAATATAGAAGGAAAATCGGGGACTGCCGTGAAAAGTATACGATTGTCTGCAGGCTTTTTGGTAAGTTTAAGGGTACATTCGGTGATGATCCCCAATGTCCCTTCCGAACCTATGAACAGATGTTTAAGATCATAACCGGTATTATTTTTCAGGATCTCTCCGTTAAATTCCAGGATTTCTCCCGTTCCCGTAACTACTTTTAGGCCCAAAACCCATTGGCGGATCAGACCGTAGTGGACTACCCTTACTCCACCTGCGTTAGTCGCGATATTTCCGCCTATATGAGAGGAGCCTGTGGCTGCGAAATCCACGGGGAAATAAAAACCTCTTTCTTCCGCTTCTTTATGCAGATTTTTAGTGATCATTCCGGCCTGCACAGTTAAGGATCCGAAGAACGGATCGAAATCCAAAACTTGATCCATCTTAGTAAGAGAGATAACTATTTCTCCGGACTTAGCTACTGCTCCGCCTGCATAGCCTGTTCTTCCACCGGAGGGAACGATCTTGATATCATTCTCGAATGCGAATTTTACGATTTCCGAAACTTCTTGGGTGTTTTTGGGGAATGTTAGAATTTCATAATCCGGAACATATACTTTTGTTCTGTCCGTTCCGAAAGAAAGGAATGTCGCCTGATCCATCTGGGTTTCATCTTTGAAAAAAACCCTGTCTTCTCCCAATAGGGATTTGAGTTTATTTTTATTTTCCTGGCTAATACTCATATTTATTCCGTGAAGTTCATTCTTTCGATCTGGCTGTCCACAGGTTTTTCACCTTCGGCTCTTTCTCTTTTGCGATACACTCCGTCGGAAGAAAGTAGTCTGGCTTTTACGTTGTCCCTGATCTGAACGTCTAAGATCTTTTTGATCCTATCTTTGTTCTTTGTATCCAGTATCGGAAATAAGACCTCGATCCTTCTTTCGAAGTTTCTAGGCATACAGTCTGCGGAAGCAAGGAAGATACTTTCTTCTCCGCCTGAAAGGAAATAATAGATACGTGTATGCTCTAAGAATCTGCCTACGATGGAGATTACCGTGATATTTTCCGAGATCCCGGGAAGTCCAGGTTTTAAACAGCAGATCCCTCGAATGATCAGCTCTATGATCACTCCGGCACGGCTCGCATTATACATTGCTAATATAATATGAGGATCGACTAAACTGTTCATTTTGAAAATGATACGTGCAGGTTTCCCTGCCTTTGCGTTTTCAGTCTCTTTTTCGATCAAAGCTAAAAATACGGTTTTCAGGTTATGTGGAGAAGCAGCCAGCTTATGCAAGAAAGGCATCTTCGCATAACTAGTGATCGTGTTGAATATAGTGGAAACATCTTCCGTAATATCTTTATTAACCGTAAAGAAGCTTAGGTCCGTATAATATTTACTGGTTGTCGAGTTATAATTTCCGGTCCCAAGGTGCACGTAACGTACTAGATGTTCTTCTTCTCTTCTTACGATCAGGAGCATCTTGCTGTGGATCTTAAGTCCTACCACTCCGTATACTACGTGGACTCCTCTTTCTTCCAGTTTTTGGGCCCATTTGATATTTCGTTCTTCGTCGAATCTTGCTTTCAACTCCACAAGTACTGTGACCTGTTTTCCGTTTTCAGCGGCCTGGCCTAAATATTGGATAATAGGAGAATCCCCGCTCGTACGATATAGGGTCATTTTGATCCCTAGAACTTTAGGGTCTTCGCTGGAAATCCTGAGCAGATCTTCGATTGCACCGAAAGATTGATAAGGGTGATGTAATAATCTGTCTTTCTTTTTGATTGCGTCGAAAATTTTCTCGGGAGATTCGAACTTTAAAGTGGTCTTCTGTTGGAAGAATGTATATTTGAATTTAGAAGTATGTTCTAGTCCGTAAAAATACATTGTATCACTAATATTTAATATAGAAGATACATCAAAAATTTCATGGTCCTGTAGTTCCATAAGCTCTTTCAGGGTATTTCGTACGAAAGAAGAAGTTCCTTCGTAGATGTCCATCCTTACCGCGTCTCCCCAGATACGGTTTCGGATCTCTTTTTTCATAGTAATGAGCAGGTCCTTCACGGAAGCTTCTTCGTCTATAGAGATGTCCGCATCCCTTAGGATCCTGAAAGGATAAACTTCTTTTACAGTCATTCCATAGAATAGGTCATCCACATGAAGTTTGATGATCTCTTCCAGAGGGAAAAATCTTCTGGTTTTACCTTCTCCCTTGAGTTGCAGGAATCTCGGTAAGACCGAAGGTACTTGAACTACTGCAAACAGATCTTTTTTAAGTCCTGTTTTTTCGTCGTCCGCGGTAAGAACGATCGCTAAGTTTAAGGATTTATTAAGTATATGAGGAAACGGGTGAGATGGATCTATAGAAAGTGGAGTTAAGATAGGAGAAACATCTTCTTTATAATAATGTTTGATGTCTTCTATTTCGTTTTTATTTAATTCATCCGGATTTAAGATGAGATGGATCCCATTCTCTTTCATTTGTTCCAGAGTATGTGTTAGGGTTTCGTATTGAACATTTACGAAATTTCTTACCTTATTGGACAACTCGGTTAAGATCTCGGAAGCTCTTTGCCCGTTTAGGCTTTTTTCGTCATTACCTTCCGCTAGTAGGTTCCTTACTCCTGCGACTCGGACCATATAGAACTCGTCCAGGTTAGATTCAGTAATACATAAAAATTTCAGACGTTCCAGAAGAGGATTTTCAGGATCGTTCGCTTCTTCTAAGACCCGCTTGTTAAAGTCCACCCAGGAAAGTTCACGGTCAAAAAAGATATCGGAGTTACCGATATGGATCGGTCCCTTGTTTCCATTTCCTCCACTTCCTAAGTTCTGGGTTTCGGGAGATTTTATCTTTTGGGCCACTTATTTAGTCCTACTTTCTTCTGGTTTAAAATGGACGGGCCGAGAGTCAAGTCTGCTTTCAGGGGGAAAGAAGCGGAAGATCCCTCTAACCGCTTCTTCCTGATTTTGTTAACTTATCAGTTTTCCTGCTTCTCTTTCATCGATTAAATAAGGATTTCGGACCTCATTTGTTTTAGAGATCCAAACCTTCCCGGTTTTAGGACAGAGGAAGGAATAGAATTCGAACTTGGGCGCTACTCCTTTTAAGGAAGAACATAATTCCGAATATAAAAATTCCTGCTCTTCTCTCGAACCTGCCTTTTCCAATAATTCTGCAAAGGTCAACGACTTAGCGTATTTAATCCTTTCTTCTCCGGAACTTTCTTTTGCTCTGCGGATCATGCCCGAGAGCCCTTTCGGATTTGTTCTTTTATCATCACTGGAAAGTAATTGTTCATGAAATACCGAGAGTCTTTGAAATAATCTCAACTCGGAAGATTCCGCCGCTGCTGGAGCGGAAACTGAAACGACGGATGCCGCGGCTATGTATGCGAATACGTTGCGCATAAAATTCTCCTATATTATAAAAATTAAATATATGTGGAGAAGTTACTAAATGATGAGTCTGATCGTATATAAATTTGAATCGAATGCGGAGATATATAAGGGCGCCTCGGAATCTAAGAAAGAAAGTATGGATTCCGAATAAGAGAATAGGCCTAAACTTTTCCAGTATTTAGAAACTGCCTCTGTCTCTATTCTTTCGGATTCTTTTTCTAAAACTACTAAGTTAGAAAGAGCGGAATGAGAAAGTTCTAAATGAAAACTTTGTTTGGGGTTTTTTGTCCCGGCAAAAGATATTACTGTTCCGTTAGCGGATACTGCCAACGAAAAACAGAATACGAGTGATCCTATGAAAGCCCGGGCAAACATTTAAGATTGGACCACGAATCTAATTGATAGGTTTCCTTTTTATTTTGAAGGGATATGGATTGTTTTCAAATTTTAATATGTATTGACCTATTTAGATCATTGCTCAAAATTTCAGCATGATAGATCCGGAATACTGTGTCGCTTTGGCAGAATACAATCGTTGGCAAAACGAATCCTTATTAAATGTTTCTGAAAAATTAAAATCGGGCGAATTGGAGGAAGATAAAAAACTATTCTTCGGTTCGATGGCAAAGACCTGGAATCATATCATTATGATGGATCTTTCTTGGCTGGATAGGTTTCATTCTAGGCCGATCCAAAAATTGGATTTCCAAGAGATGCAATTTTCCAATCTGACAGAACTCAAAAAACTTAGAACTGAATTAGATTCGACGATTTCCGAATGGGTAAAAACCATAACCTCAGAGTGGCTTACACAAGACCTGAAGTTTTACAGTTACATGTACAAAAAAGAGATTACATTGCCGATCTGGCTTTTGGTCACTCATTTTTTCAATCATCAGACCCATCATCGCAGCCAAATCTCTACGGCTTTATTACAAAGTGGATTGGATTACGGAGTCACGGATATTCCTTGGAATCCTTTTTATCCAAGATCAAGATAATATATTCGGGAAAACAAATGAAACGGATCTTTGCATTCTTTTTGACTTTCATCTCTCTTTTAGTTTGGAACTGCGCCTCGGTAGAAAAGGTAGAACCTCGTAAGATCGAAAAGATCATGAAAGTTCATGCTGGAGGAGGTCTTCGTTTAAGGATCTCTCCTAATATAGAAGCTAAAAAAATAGACCTGGTCCCTGACGGTGACGTTGTGGAAACTTTCGGCGAGACCGGAGAAGTAGAGATACAAGACGGTAAACAAGGCCGTTGGGTCAAAGTGAAGTGGAAGAAAAAAGACGGATACGTATTCGGCGGATTTTTAGAATTTATCAACGTCAAATAATTTATACTTTTTGAATATTCTCCTGTTAAGGAATTCCATTGAGAAGATTAAGAAACCAATTTATAGATATTATTTCGTTCCAAAACGCGGCCGGATATTTCGCCGCAATCACATTTTTTGTGAGTTTATTCTCCTTATTGATCGATCCTAAGATCGGCGTATTGACTCCCGACATGTTGGACGGAGGAAGATGGTGGAATGCGGGATTATTCGTTTTTCATCTGCTTTCTCCCGCGGAGATACAGGCAGGGACTTATATGCCTTGGATCTTTTTGATCTTCTATACGTATCTCGTATTTTCAGTCGGCAAAATTTTGGAAGAGGACATGGGCTCTCTCCGATTTAATCTATTTTTGTTTTCCCTAATGTTCTTCATTACGATAGGCGGGGTTCTTTCCTTATATTACCCGTTGTTTGTCGAGACTAAGATGATCTACGATTGTCTTTTGTTGGCTCTCGCGATCCGAATGCCTAATTTGGAATTTTTTATCATTCCTATCCGAATGAAATGGATCGGCATTGCTTTATTCGTGTATCTTTTCTGGGAAAGAGGGGACGAGATGAGAATGTTCAACTCTATCCTGCCTTGGGCCGGATTATTTTTCGGATTCTCAAGCTTGGTATTGTTTTTCGGAAGAGATATCTTAGGGACCAAGATCCGGGAGCACAAAACTTCCACTTGGAAAGCCAAACAATCCGAGGTATTCACAGTTCATAAATGTTATGTTTGTGGAGCGACCGAGGCCACGGATCCTCAATTGGAATTCCGTTATTGTGTGGATTGTGAAGATAAGGAATATTGCGAGAACCATCTTCACAATCATACACATTCTTAAAACGAACGGAGCCGGCCCTATCCCTTAAGAAGGATTTTTGAATTCTTCCCGTTTGCAAATTATTCAATTTTTTTTAAACCGGATTGACTTTCTTCCGCTTTAATATGAGATTTTCCGGCACTCCGAAATTCTCCCTGGTCGGAAGGGAATTTTGCAGGAAAAATCTTCCGTGAATTCGATCGTCTACTGGTTTGAAGAATTATTCGCCTCCCTCCCTTTGTCCTTTATAGACATTTGGGGCAGATTCGGCTATATAGTCGGGATTTTTTTAATGATCTGCGCCTACGGAGGTTTTACTTTTAATCCCGGAGGAAAATTCGGTTTCGGTCGCCGAAAACAAAGTTGGGATACCCAGGCTTTTTTAAGCATTCCATTCACATTCGTTTTTATTTTTATCACAGGTTATATAGGTTCTTTTATCGTTTTGGTCCCGGGGGCCCAGACCTTTGAATCTTTAAAGGATCTGACTGTTTTTCTTTGTATTCTTTTGTTCGGTTATCCCGCACTTCTCGCGGTTCCTTTTGCCTACGGACTTTCGGATCTGATAGAAGGAGTTCCTCCCGATTTTTTATTCGATTGGCTTTTAGGTTATTTTATCAATCCGGCCTGTTTCTGGGTGGCTTATCAGTTGATCGGAAGAGACCCGGATTTTAAAAAACTGAAAACCTGGGCATTATATTCCATTTTCGTAATTATATTCATGAGTATAGAACCTCAACTTTGGGGATATATCTGCTCGGAACAATTCACTAGAGAGATCTCTTACCGGAATATCACTCCTGCACTTTTTTTTACCACCGGGGTAACTTGGGTAGTCGCTCCTTTTGCGATGTTGATTGCGTTACCTCTCGCCAAGAAGTACGGATTGTTTTGGGCGGAGATCCCTGGCCATACAAGAGAACTGATCTTAAGTTATAAGGAATGGTATTGGCAGGAAGAAAAATTCGGAAAAGACGGAATTCCTTTGGGACAAGGTCTTCCTATCCGGATGTTCTTAGTTACTCCATTCATTCTTTTGGTTTTGATCATGGTGGCTGCCACCGCTTATTTAACTTTAAGAAGTTCGGAAGCTGCATCCGGAAAGTTAGCTTCTAGATTACATCAGGAGATCTCGGAGAATATCAATCTCAGGCTGGACGATTATCTGGCTCATTCTATCCGGAAAAAACCGGAAGAGATCTCTCTTTTATTAAAAAATACGAATATAGCCAGACATGGCAGGGCCTTTATTATAGACAGAGAAACTAGGATCATCGCTTCATCCGATTTGCGTTTTAGCAATATCGGATCCGCCTCGGAGAGCGGGGATCCTGTAATACGAAATTCCGTTCTTTCCGTTCTTAAAGATTACGGAGATCTGTATTCGATCAAGATGGCATTTCAATTCAGGTTTGATATTGTAAATGCAAAACCTGTTTCCAGAGAGACTTGGCTCACTCAGGTGACTCCTTACAGGGACAATGCAGGAGAATACGATTGGGTAGTGATCACTGCAATGCCTGCTTCTTATTATTTGGAAGGTGTGCAGATTGGTAACAGTGAGTCTGCAAAAGTGTTCGCGGTAGCTTTGACACTTTCTCTTTTGATCGCTGCATTTCTTGCAGGGATCGTTACATCACCGATACGTAATATATCTCAGGCAACTAGAGCTATGGCAGAGGGAGACTTCTCCCAAAGGGTCCCTTCCAGCAAATTAGAAGAGATCGGGACTCTTGCATTTTCATTCAATCATATGGCGGAACAATTACAGGAAGCATTCCGTAGAACAAAGGCAAGCGAGGAACAATACAAAGATCTTGTGGACACTACGCCCGGCGTAGTTTGGGAAGCGGATGCTATCACTTTTGATTTCACATTTGTGAGTAAACAAGCGGAGGATTTACTAGGTTACTCCGTAGAAGAATGGAAAACCCCCGGATTTTGGGCGGACCATATCCATCCGGAAGATAAGGACTATGCGGTAAATTATTGCGTGGCCTGTACCGGAAAATTAGAAGCACACGATTTCGAATATAGGTTCTTAAAAAAAGACGGAACTGTCGTTTGGCTCAGGGATATGGTGAAAGTAATTGCGGAGGGGAATCGGGAAAAATGGCTTCGTGGAGTGATGGTAGATATCACTGAGCGTAAAAATATAGAAGAGAAGTTCTTAGAAAGGAATAGATTTGTAGAATCCATTTTGGATATCAGCCCGGATATATTATATATCTATGATATTAAAGAGAGAAGGAACGTATACAGCAATATCGGCGTAGAAAGGTTATTGGGATATTCAGTGGAAGAGATCCAGAAAATGGGGGACTCTTTTCTAAAGGACGTGATGCATCCGGACGATTTTCAGGAATATTTATCCAAGATCATTCCGAAATATTTAAACGCACTGGATAGGGATGTATTAGAGCACCAATATAGGATGCGCCATAAGGACCAAAAATGGCGTTGGTTTGTTTCCAGGGAATTGATCTATAAAAGGGATCAGGATGGAGTGCCGACACAGATTTTCGGTATCTCCAACGATATCACTAAGGGTAAAGAAGCGGAAGAAACTATTCTGGATCTAAATGCGAATCTGGAACGTAAGATCGATCAAAGAACGGAAGAATTAAAAAGATCGAATGAAGATCTGAAAGAATCTTTGGAATATCAGAAAAAGATCTCCAAAGAGCTGAATGAAACACAAAGCCAACTTCTTCTTTCCGAAAAATTAGCCGCCCTAGGACAACTTGCCGCCGGAATGACCCATGAGCTAAACACTCCTTTGGGAGCGATCGTTTCTTCGAATCGTGCAATTTTGGATATTTTGTACGAAGAGATCAGGGATATACCTGACCTTCTTCTTAGCTTGAACAAATCGGAAGTTGAACATTTCAAATTCCTGTTGGATGAAAGTTTAAAGGAAATTTCCCAAGCGGAGATCTTGCCGAATCGTTCTCTGAGAAGGGAGCTTGTGCGTATATTCAAAGAGGCTTCCGTTTCGGATCCGGAGAATGCGGTGAATATGGTCCTGGAATTAGGGATCCATAGATTAGGAGAAAAACTTCCGGATCTTTTGAAGACCGAAAATTCCCTGAAAATACTGGAAGCGGTCTCTTCTATTGCTTCCGTCGTGAGATTCAGTAATGTGATCTCCATCGCTACAGGAAAGGCGTCTTACGTTGTGGACGCTCTCAAAAATTATCTGAACCCTGGAACGCATAACGGAGATGAGGAGCTTGTTCCAGTCGATGTAGAGGTGGAACTGGAAACGATCATCGCTCTATATCATAATAAGATCAAGTACGGGGTAGAAGTAGTTAAACATTATCGGACTAATGAACTTTGTTTGGGAGATCCGGACAAGTTGAATCAAGTGTGGATCAATCTGTTAAATAATGGATTGCAGGCCATGAACTATAAGGGTAAAATCGAAATTTCGATAGAGAAAAGAGAATCCTGGATTATAGTCTCCTTCTCGGATTCCGGTATCGGGATCCCGAAAGAGATACAGGACAAAATTTTCGATCCATTCTTCACTACTAAAAATCCGGGAGAAGGTATCGGCCTTGGACTGGATATCTGTAAAAAGATCGTGGAGAAGATGGGCGGAAAAATAGAGTTTGAGACGGAACCTGGACGCACTAAGTTCGAAGTTTGGCTGAAACCTGCGAACCGTAAAAAAGAGGAATCTATTGGAAACTGAAACATCACAGAATGCGATCCTATGTGTGGATGACGAAGCAATCATCTTAATCACCTTACAAAAGGAATTAAAGAAACAGCTGGGAAATTTATTCCAATACGAGACCGCCTTAAACGCGGAAGAAGCTATGGAAGTTATAGATGATCTGGTAAGTGCAGGCGTGAACGTGATCTTGATCCTTTCCGATTGGTTGATGCCTGGGATTAAGGGGGATGAGTTCTTAATTTTAGTTCATCAAAAGTATCCTAAGATCCGATCCATTCTGATCACTGGACATGTGGATGCGGCCGCAGTGGATAGGGTTAAAAAAGAAGCAGGGACTTATACTGTGATCCCAAAACCTTGGGACGTGAACAAACTAATGGAAGCTGTTCGTGTTTGTTGTAATTTGAATTAGAGCGAACGTTACGAAAATCACCTCAGGAATCGCCATAACCTATTTTGATATTTTGCCCATCAAACTAACACCGGTTCATTCGAATGCTCCCATCTTGAAAACGAATTGACCTTTCCTTTTCTAAGAAGATACTTTATTATCTCCTAAAGGAATCTTCTGATCATGCTGCAAAACAACTACTTCAACGATGTATCCGACCTAAGGTTACATTTCGATCATATTATCAATTGGAAGGAAATCGTGGATTCCTACGAGGGCGGATTTACCGATGCCGCAAAATATAAGGCGGGAGACGAAAGATTTTCTGCTGCACCTTCTTCTCATGAAGAAGCATTAGAATATTATAAAACCTTACTGGATTCAGTGGGAGAATTCGCGGGCAAGGAAATCGCTCCTTATGTTGCCGAACTGGATAAAGTGGGAGTAAAATTCGAGAACGGAAAAGTAGTATTCCCGGAAAAACTATTGGAGATCGTCCGAAAAGCAAGAGATGCAGGATTGCAGCCTACAGGTTTTTCCAGAAAATACGGCGGTTTAGGAGTTCCTTGGACTGTCAGAGCGTTCTTTAGCGAAATATTATATAGAGTGGATGCATCCGTTTGTATCTCCATAGGTTGTGTGAACTTAGCGGAGATCGTAGAAAAGAACGGAAGCGAAGAATTAAAAGACGAATGGTTGCCTCGTTTAGCCGCGGGAGAATTTGCATGTGCAATGGGACTTACGGAGCCAGATCACGGTTCCGATCTACCTGGACTTCGCACTAAAGCCACTCATAAAGAAGGAAATATTTATCTATTAAACGGAACCAAAAGATTTATCACACAAGGATGCGGTACTGGAGAAATTCCAGCGATCCTTCTTCTTTTAGCCCGAACCGGAAATCCCGGAAGCGGAGCAAGAGGACTTTCCTTCTTCTTGGTTCAATCCAAAGACGTACAAGTTGCAGGAATAGAAAAGAAGATGGGGCTACATTGTTCTCCGACTTGTGAGATCGTTTTAGAAAATACTCCGGGTATCTTGATCGGAGAAGAAGGTCACGGACTTATCAAACATACGATGGGAATGTTGAACGGTGCCCGTATGGGAATTTCCCAACAAGGAGTAGGGATCGCACAAGCGGCGTTAGCCGAAACTAAAAAATATACTTCGGAAAGGATACAATTCGGGAAACCGATCGGTACAATTCCTGCAGTTCGCAAAATCCTTCGCAGAATGGAAAGAGAAACTATGGCGATGCGCTGTTTAATGTTGGAAGGCGCCCGTGCAATGGACCTATATTATTTCAGAGGAGATCATCTGAGAGAAAAGGGCGCCACAGAAAGGGATCTGAAATCTGATGTTGTTCTGAAGTATTGGGAAAAGTTAGCCGGAATACTCACACCTATTTCCAAGTTTTATTGTTCCGAGTCCTGCGTTAAGATTGCAGGTGACGCAGTCCAACTTCATGGAGGAGCAGGCTTCACCGAAGATTATGATGTCTCTAGAATTTATAGAGACTCGCGGATCACAACCATCTACGACGGAACTTCTCAAATCCAAGTCAATGCGAGTATAGGTGGGATCGTTACAGGAATGAGCGGTCACGGTTTCTTGAGAGAATATATAGACAACGAATGGACTCATTTCCCTACCGAAGAGACCAAAGTTCTTTCGGATGTTTGGGACGGTTTCCAGGAATCTGTCGCTATGTATAAGGATCTTGCGACTTCCGAGGAAAGAGAAGAAACAGCGGACGAGATCGTATGGGCAAGTGCCAGACTTCTTTCCGGTCTACTATTCTATCGTTCTACGCTTCGTATTCCGGAAGAGCTTAGAGCGGATCGACTTTCTCATGTGGATGAATATAATCTGGATAGTCTCGGTTATATGGAAGGTCTGAAGGCGAAGTTAAAGGTAAAACTTTCCGCTAGACAAGCGGTTTAAGATTTAGGAACCGCCAGGGATGCGAAGGGCTTGTCACGAAGTGACGAGGGCGAATGCCCGAGCCCGTAGCAGCCCGGTCCGAACGAAGTGAGGAGGCGGCCAAACAATCGAAAAAAAGCGTTTTTGTCCTTATACTTTTAGGAAATCGGTCGATGGAATTAGAAGGAGGGGACTATGCCCGCATTCTCTATTCCGGGATTGAGTTCCGGCCAGGATACGAACCAAATCGTAAAAAAACTGGTAGAGCTGGAAGCAAAGCCGATTCGCCGTTTGGAAAAACAAAACGGTTTCAATCAGGCTCAGGTCAAGGCATGGTCCGATCTTAAAACTCTCACTACAGACCTCCAGAACAAAACACGAGAAATTATTTCTTTCACGGCGCCATTTGCAACTAAGTCGATCGTTTCCGATCCGGAAGGTGTGATCACCGGGGACGCTGCGCGTTCTGCAAGCAGTGGAAAACGTAAGATAGAAGTGAAAGAACTTGCTACATTTCATCAGATCTCAGGCGATCCTATCGATTCAGAGAGAAAGATACCCGCAGGGACTTTTAAAGTACTTTCAGGAGAGATAGAGAAGGAGATCGAGTTCCAAGGCGGAACTATCCGAGATCTTTATCTTACGATCCGCACCGCTGCTGCGGGGATCGTTCAGCCTACTATCGTAAAAGTAGACCAGGATAAAACGGTTTTAACGTTAGCTGCTTCTCAATCCGGTAAAGATAATCAATTAAAGTTTGATGACCCGAATGGAGTTCTTAAGGCGGCTTCTCTTGTAGGAGGAATGCTTCCTCAGGACCCGCCTCAATCTTTTTATCTTCCTTGGGAAGCGAGCCAGACGAATCCATTTCAACCGGATAAATACGGTATGACTGCGGATTCTAAGCCTACATTTATCGCGGCAGATCCCGAAAAAAAAGAACCTTCTAAGATCAAATTGAGTTCCAAACAAGCATTCCAATTTCATGTGGATGCGAAAGAAGGGAAGAAGGGAGCAAGGATCGAGGCTACTCTTTCCGAACCTTTGGAAGAAGGAGAGACAATCTCCTTGGGTGTGATCTACGACCAAGACGAGCAGGACAAAGTATTTTTAGAAACTGCCTATCACAAAGAAGGAAGGGTCCGAGTTACTTTTAAATCCAATATGGATGGAAAGAAGATCCATAAGGTAATCGTGATCAACCAAACCGGAAAGGAGAAGGAATTCTCTAATTTCAGATTTGTTCTTCCCGCCGAGTTCAACGGAGCTAAACCCGCAAAGACGATTGTAGAAGCTAAGGATGCGGTCTTTTTAGTGGACGGAATCGAGATCACTCGACCTAAAAACGAAGGTCTGACCGACGTGTTGGATGGAGTTCTTCTGAACCTGAACAAGAAGAGCGAAGGTGGCCCGGCTACAGTAGATATCAAAGTGGATTCCGCAAAAGGGATCCGAATGATCAAAGAATTTATAGAAGCATATAATAATGTTCTAAAATACTCTAAGGACGCCACTGCCGTTAACAGAGAGAGTGGGATCAGCGATTCTAAACTGGAAGATCCGGACATTACCAGATCCTTCTGGGAAGGAAAAACTAAAACAGGTATTCTTGCCGGAGAAAACTCTGTCATCCGTTTGGTCGCGGGTATGAAAACAGTGACCACTTCTTCTTTTCCTGCGTATCCTAATTCAGAGATCAGAACTCTTTCCGATGTTGGGATTTCAACGGGAGAAGTGGGAAGTAAATGGGCGGATATCCAGGAAGGTTTTCTCGCTCTGGATGAGGCAAAACTCGCGGCAAAACTTGCGGAAAACCCGGACGCGGTCCGTCATTTATTCGCACAGGATACGAATTCAGATGCCAGAATGGACACCGGAGTTGGTGTAAATCTGGTAGAACATTTGAAACCTTATACTCAGTTCGCCGGCGGACTGGTTACAAGCAAGATCAAATTATTAGAAGAGCAAGTCTCCGATAATAACAAGAAGATCAAAAACTTCGAATCACACTTAATGAGTTACGAAAAAAAGCTCAAAGAGAAGTTCCTATATATGGAGCAGGGTGTGGGTAGAAACAAGGCCGTCGGTTCCTATCTGAATAATAATCTCAATAGGGGACAGGGCGGAGATGATAAATAAAGGAATTATAATATAAACGGAGGAATCACCGTGGAAATATTCGTAAACGAGCAAAAATTGGAAAGCGTCATCGAAAATGAAAAGAACCTGGGAGAGGTTTTCGACGCGGTACGTCGCTGGGTGGAAACTAACGGCAAATTTTTATTATCCTGCGTTGTGGACGGGGAGGAATTTACCCAAAACACAATGCGTGATTCTTCCATTTCAAAGGCTTCCAAGATGGAATTTTTTGTAGGAGAAGAACTGGATATTCTGATCAGTTCTCTCCATGAGTTGGATTCTTATGTGGATAAGGTAGGAACTACTTTGCTCGGCAGAGATTCTCTAACTGAAAAAGAATCCAAGGAACTAGGAGACGGAATAGAATGGATCCGTAGTCTTTTGGAATCCGCAGGTAAACTTTTAAAACTAAAATACGATCAGATCAAACCAATGGGTACAGGTTCTACAGTAAGCGATATCCTGGATGAATTGAGCCGCAATTCTTCCAAACTGGATGGGACTACTGCAATCGAAGAGTTTTTGGAATATCTAAGAGATCTGAAATTATTCGTGATGGATCTGGTAGCAAGAGCTTCCGTTCTGGATCTGGAACTTCCCACTTTGAGAGAAATTTTAGATACTTTTATCAAGGCTGTTCCCGCTTTAAAAGAAAGTTTCGTAAAAGTAAACGAGAGTTATCAGGCCGGAAAAGACGAGGTGGCAACACATCTTCTTACCCAATCCGTTTCTCAGATCAATGTTCTTCTGACTTCGTTTATCACTTTAAGACAAAAACTTCCCGGTATGGATTTCTCTAAGATCCAGATCGCAGAAAGGACTTTTGAAGAAAAAACAAACGACTTAAACGATACACTTGCTTCCGTTGCTTTGGCTTTGGAAGAAAAAGATATTATTCGTGCAGGAGATATTATAGAGTATGAGATCCCTGCTGTTCTGGATGAATTTCTTCCATTCTTGGAAAAAGTAAAAGAGCAGGCGGATTCTCTCGCAGTCTAAAAATCTGCGCAAGCGACTATAGCTGCTTTTTCTTTGGCCCGCGTAGCTTGCGGGTCGCGCTAACCGTTAATTTCTAAACAGAATAAGGTTAGATCGTCCGTCATGATCCCGTCTCCGAAGGATTCCGAATAGGATACTAAGGAGCGGATCAGGCTGTCCGAATCCTGGTAAGAAAGTTTTTTTACCGCTTCCACAAGAGTTGCATTTCCCATCGGAATTCCTTTAGATCCCCTGACCTCGAATAAACCGTCGGAATATAATAATACCCTGTCTCCAGGTTTTAGTTGTATCTGAAAATCCTCCAAGATAGGGGTCCCTACGGCGAGTAAGACCCCTCCTTTTCCTTGTAAATCCAAGGTTTGTCCGTCTCTAAGAAGAAGCCCAGCATGGTGACCTGCATAACTATATTCTAATATTCTTGTGTTAGGGTCGTATTTAAGGAAAACCGCGGATATAAAATGTTGTGTCACTACGGAAGAAAGCAGATCATTCGTGAATAATAAACCTTCCTTAGGTTTGTTTCCTTTTCTGGAAAATACGTTAAATGAGATGGATGCCATTGCAGCTACCATCGCAGAGGAGATCCCATGTCCTGAAACATCCGCGAATAGGATCTCCAGACTTCCGTCCGCACTTTCGGAACAATTCAGAACATCTCCTCCTACTCTATCGTAAGGGCGGAAATAGGAGAATATCTTAAACTTATCCGAGCTCGGAAAATCCCGAGTAGTGATCGTGTTTTGGACTTCTCTTGCTATATCTAGATCTCGGATCACCCTGGAGTAGAGCATATTGATCCTTTCCGAAGCTTCTTTCTTTTCGGTAATATCCCGAAGAACGTACACTTTGCCTAAGTCTCTTCCTGAAATTGGGATTTCGGATTTGGAAACTTCTAGATAAACCGAATCGGAAGAGGGGAACATATCTTCTTCGGAAGAGATCTTTTTTGTTTCCGAAAACTTTCTTTTGAAGTCCATTCTGGAAAATGGTCTTCTTGTAAATCCTTCTAAAAATTTTCCTAGATCCAGCTTTTCGGGTGTGGGAGTCGCTTTAGGAAAACCTAACATTTCTTTTGCACTTTCGTTCCAATATAACAGGTCATCCGAAGCGGATAATAGGATCACACCTTCTCTTAGCTTTGCATATAATTGGAGTGCGATCTTTTCCAATCGGATCTCTAAAAATCCGTATTTTGCGATCGCTATAAATACGCAGGCGGATTGGATCACACTTACACTTCCGCTCAAAGGAGGATAGTTTAGATCTCCTTTGGATAAGATCCTAGGAAGTACGGTGGTCAAAAATCCAAGCACGGATGATAAGAATGTTCCGAATGCCAAAAGGTAACATTGTTTTCTGAATCCTATCTCTTCTTTCCTGGATTCGAAAATCAAAAGAAAGATAGCATATACCGGAGGAGAAACCGTAAGTAGATTGATCCCATATACATAAAGAGGACCTTGTATAAGCATATCCCCCCAATATTTTCTTTCTACTCCTACTATGATCCAATCCGTGGTTAGCGTGATCGGAAAGATTGCGAGAGCTAGTCCTCTTAAAAGATATAGAACTATATTCGGATTTTTTGATAAGAATGCGAATACGAACTCTAAAAATAAAGGACCGACCAATAACCAGGAAATAGAGCTGATCTTAAAGATCCATATCATCCAATGGAACGGTAAGAAGGACCAATATAGGATAATAGAAATGATCCAGAGGCTCAATGCGCCCGAATACAAAAGATATAAATGAACTACTTTATGTTTTCCTTTTAGAGCTAAAACATAAGTGAACAGCCATAGATTGATGAATAATGCGAATAATGGAAGGATCAGATACGGGTTCATGGTCCGATCTCCAAGGCCAACATAGCCAAGTCGTCATTGTGTTTTCCATTCCCGAATTCCAACGCTTTTCTGTGAGCTGCTTCCAATAAAGAGCGGGTGTCCCTATCCGCCATTCCTTGGATCCAATCTAAGAATTCTTCGTAACCGAAAATTTCTCCCAGATCATTCTTCACTTCGTATAAACCGTCCGAATAGAATAATAATCTATCGGAAGTTTGCAGGTCGAAATGATAATCGTTCAAATGTAATTCTTTGACGGCGAGTAAGATCCTGCCTTCTCCTTCCAGAGGGTAAATTTTACCTTCTCTGAAAACGAGCATAGGATGATGCCCCGCGTAAGAGAATCTTACTCTATTTTCCTGAGGATAAAAACTGGCATAGACTGCAGAGATATGATGATGCAATACTACCTTAGAAAGCATTTCGTGGATCTCGGACAAACTTTCTTTGGGAGAAAGTTTTTTATCCGATACGATCTGGAACGCGATGGAAAGCATTCCTCCCACCATGGCTGAGGCGATCCCATGACCTGAAACATCCGCGAATAATATATCCACCCTTTCTCCGGGATGTTCAATCACTCTCAACATATCCCCGCCTACCTTGTCTATCGGTTGGAAAAAAGAATGTATCCTATAGGAACCTTTGTCCGGAAATTTTTGGGTAATGATAGAAGCTTGAGTAACGCGAGCAATCTCTAGGTCATTTACGATTTGTGAATATAATTGGTGGATCTTCTCTTGTGCTGCTTTTTTTTCAGTGATATCTCTTAAAAGATAAAGAGTTCCCGATTCATTCTCCGTGATCCTGATCTCCGAAACCGTAAGTTCTATGAATTGTAAGACCGAGTTACCTATTAACTGATAGTCTCTAGGAATATGATCCTGCTCTTGTCTATAGTTTGCAAAATGCCATTCAGGTTTGAACAGACCTTCTCTGGATGGAGAACCGTCTAAGATCGCGATCGCTGCCTGGTTCGCAAAAAAGAACTCATGGTTCTCTTTTGTAAGAACGATCCCATCGTGAATGTCTCGGAATAATTCGACTGCGATCCTTTCTAAACTGATATTTAAAAATCCGTAACGTGTGATCGCCACAAAAATGAAAAATGCCTGTATACTGATCGCTGCAGGGCTTAATGGAACGAATAAAAATCTACCTTGTTCGTCCAGATTAAATAATTCGGTATAAGCGCTGATCCCGAGTGCGATCGTGGTGCCCCAGATCCAAAAATTCAATTGTTGTCTGATCTTTCTTTGTTTTGTCCTGAATCTTTCTTTTAAAAGAAGATACAGTCCCCAGATCGCAGGACCACTGACCGCAATCGTACTAAATGGAACGAATAAGATCCCCGGTTCTAATTCGTAACCCCAATCATATAGAATAGAACCTTTGATGATCCAATCCGTAGATGCGGTTAAGAAGATAGTGAGAACCACGGAAAAACGGAAGAATGGGAGTAGGATTGTCGAACGAATGTTTAAAAATCTATGTACTGTTTCTAAGAATAAGAGGCCAACAGGGATCCAGGTAAAACAAGAAAGTTTAAAAATAGGAGTCATCCATTCGGGGGGAAGCATGCTCCAATATAAAATATAAGAAACCAGCCAAAGATTTAAGAATAGAACGAATCGCAAAAAGTCCCGGATAACTGCACTTCGGAACCTTCTCGCGAAAACATATGAAATAAGAAGAGTATTTATGATTAGAGCGCTTATTGGCAGAAAAAGGTAATAATTCATAGGCCTGACGCTTCGAGGCATCCTAACCGGGTCCTAATTCGGAATCAATCCCGAATGACTTGTCGACGGACCTTTTTTAGGCCTGAAAACCGCAGTTTTTGCGGAGTTTAAAATCCAGGAAACAGGATTTGTTTATTAAGAAAATAGATTGCGTTAGACGACATTGTATATAGAATTGACGCGACTAACGCTCCGTCGCGGCCTAAGAGGGAAATCGAATGAGTGGACTGGATCCGGTAGGAACGATGGAACCTAGCTCCGATTATTTGATCCAAGAATCAATATCCTATCCTTCAAAAGAGGCTCCGATACTTTCCTTTAAAGGAGTAACTCTTACTCCGGTATGTATTTGCCCTGAATGCGGGGTATCCAGTAAAACTCCATGGTACAAGTCCAGAGGAAGGCTTAGAGATTGGGCTGCATTTTTGGAAGAAGTCAGATATATTATCTGTTCCAACGAGTCCTGCCGGACAAAATACTCTCAAAAATACCTTTTAGATTTTCCGAAAGGGACCAGTATTTTAAATAAATCGAATTTACTTCATTCTTTAAAAACTTGGTTCGAAGAGTTTTCAGGGAAAGAGATCGTTTTGGTAGAAGAGGAGGGCTTGGGCGGCTTATCTTGGGATCCGTTCTTTCAATCCGTGCCGAATTGGGCGGATCATATTCCTACTCATTTATTTGCAAATATCCTGCGATATACTCCTCCAAAGGATTTGGAAGGTATTCTTTTGGGAAGAAAAGGAATTCTTATATTCGGCGGATTTAAATTTTAAGAAAACCTGATATGAAGCGACTATCTTTCTTGCAGTATTTTTCTGGAAAGAGTCTCGTCCTTCTTCAATTGAGAGACCAGGGCGTCTACTCCCGGGAATTTGATCTCTTCTCTGATCTTTTTGGTAAAGATCACATGGACCTTCTTCCCATAGATATCATCAGAAAAATCGAATATATGACTTTCTAATGTGACTGCTTGGTCACCGAATGTAGGATTGTTCCCGATATTGATCATAGAAGGATAGGTTTTGCCTTCTACCTCGGTCCTTCCCGCATAAACTCCTACACCGGGAAGGATCAGCTCAGGCAATGCTTGCACGTTTGCAGTAGGAAATCCGATCGTTCTTCCTCTTTGGTGGCCTTGTACGACTGTTCCGGTAACTGAGAATTCTCTTCCAAGGCATTCTTCCGCTTCTTCTACCTTACCTTCTCTCAATAAGGAGCGAATATAGGAGCTGGAAAGTTTTGTAGCGCCTAAAAAAACGGGATCCAATTTTTCCAAATCGTATCCGTATTCGGAGGAGTATTTTTTGAGAAGTTCATAATCTCCTCTTCTACCTTTTCCGAAACAATGATTGAATCCTATCAGAATGGATTTTGCTCCTAGTTCGTTGATTAGGATTTCTTTTAAGAAGGTTTCCGCCTCGATTTGGGCGAATTCCAAAGTGAATGGGACAACGACTAGCCAATCGATACCGTATGATTCTATTAAATTTTCCTTATCTGCTTGGGTGGTAATCCCTCCCAGGTCCTTGTCTTTTCCTAAAACAAGAGCAGGGTTGGGATGATAGGTGATAACGCAGGAGGGGAGACCTTTTTCCAGGGAAATTTCCTTGGTTCTTTCTAAAAGAGCCTGGTGGCCCAGATGGATCCCGTCAAAATTCCCCAAAGTTACGACTGTGGAAGTCTTTAGGTTGCTTTTTAAGTTCTCCAGACTTCTAAGAATTTTCAAGTTTCTCTCCAAAGGACGGTCGATATTCTAAAAAGATGGACTGGCGCCGAATTGCAATTCTCTTATTCTTAATTCTTGCCGCTGCCGGACAGGGTCCGATCGGTCAGGAAAATCGGAAAACGAAAAATTTTGAGAATTTCTCCAAACCGATGGGGGGAGAAAACTATATTTCCGAGGATTATAAAACCTTTCCCGAACTTTCGATATGGGCCTATCATAACGGTTTGAAATTGGCTCCGGATAGAAAGGATCCTGCTCCCGGCGCCGGGACGGGACGCCTATTCGATAACCAATGTAAAATGGTCCCGGAAACTGGGTTGGATATCCTACTCATCGCCGATCCGAACAGAAAAGACATTATCTACGTTTATTTTGATCTCACACTATTCTCCAAAACGGAAAATGCGGCGATTTTGCCGGATAGGGAACTCAGGATTTCCGCAAATGGGATCCTAAAAAGAACGATCCGCTTTCCGGACGCGAATTTATACTCAAAGTCCATCTATGCAGTAACTCCTCCAGTCTATATCACTGTAGATCCGTCCGAGTTGAGAGAAGGCAGACTGAATTTGAATCTTACACCGCTGGCGGGAGAAAAGGGTAGGTTTTGGGGAGTTTGGGACGTGTTTTTGTCCTACACCGCCCCGGAATATCCATGAAGATCAGGGAAACTGGCTAGTGAACTCGGACTCTGAAAGAGTTTGGAAATAAGAAGTCAATCCCGCTACTTTGAAAACTTTTTCGATCGCAGGTTTCATGTTCGCGATGAAAAATTTTCCGCTCAATTCTTGGACATAATTCAGTTGTTTAATCAACATCCCGATCCCGGAGGAATCGATATAGTTTAACTTTTCCAGGTTGATCACAACGTTATTGTTGGTTCGATCAATGTTCTGTTCGAAAAAGTTTTTGAGATCTATGGACGTATAGATGTCCAGGCTCCCGGAGAGGCTGATTATATTTGTTTCGCTGGATTTTCTAATGCTGATTTCCATATCCGTCCCTTCCCTTTTCGTAGAATCCGGCCGGAATTCAACGAATTTTTAGGAAAAATCCGGGCTTTTTGACGGAATGGACGACACTAATTATAGGAAATCGTCCGGAATCATACGAATGAAGAAACCGTTCATCTTACTTCTTTTGATCTTCTTATTCAGTTGGGAAATATTTTCTCAGGACTTCGAGAAGGACGGTCAGATCAAAATTCTTCCTTACGAACCTTTGCAGGTCCGTGACATAGAAGGACTCACAAAAGATATCAAGGATTTCCATAAAAGGATCGAGGATATGCTCCCTTTCCTGAACAGTCGGAAAAAAATTATTGATAATGAGTATTTCCAGTTTGTTCCTGCGATGGAAAATTTTAACTTCCCGGTCCGCGACAGATTTTTAGTAGATAAAAAGTTTTATTTAAAAGTTTCAGGGGGAGAAGGTTCCCTAAAACTAGATGGAGTCCGCTTCATCACCCGAAAATCACTGGTTACTAAACTCAGACCGATCAACGACGAGATCGGAGAGTTAAAAAACGAGAAGGTTATAGCCTCCGATATTTCTAGCATTGTTTTAGTCGTAAAAAGAAAAACGGATGCGGGAACAAAAGAAGAAGTATATAATCTAGGAAATATCAGAAGCCCGTACCAAAGAGTCAAGTTTGTACGTTCCTATCGAGACAATCTTGCAGAAGTGGTCCAAGCAATAGACAAATATGTGGAAGGAACGATCCGAGCAGACAGAAAGGATGTGGATACCATGCTGGACGGTTTGGAAGGCGGCGGTTCCTACCAGGAATATAATTCGAATCGTTAAACCGATTTTAGAGTCTAAAATTTTACCATGAGTTCGGCCTGGACAGATCATTATCGGGTTCTGGGCCTGAACTACGGTGCAAGCCTTGAATCTATCAAACATAGATATAGGGAGCTCGCCAAAATTTTCCATCCGGACAATCGGCTCACAGGCTCCAAACCAGTATTCTTGAAAGTTTTGGAATCGTATCAGGTACTTTCCAAACCGGAAGAACGTTCTCGTTTCGATCAAGAATTTAAGATCCGAAAGAAGGAAGAACATGCAAAAAACGGAATATATCTTATTCCGCCTTCCAGGATCTTATTCGCTACCCAAGCAGTTGAATTTGCAAGAAGGGGCCTTCTTCGCGCCGGAATGAGAAGCAGGGATCGCAAAAAATACACCGGCATCTATCATGATATTCGGATCTGCCTCAAACCGGAAGAGTTATTGGGTAGAATATTCGCAGCCATTCCTTTAGTAGTCAGATCCATTTGCCCGGAATGTAGAGGTTCCGATCTGAACTGCGCTTCTTGCGGCGGAAAGGGATCCTATAAAAGTTATAGATACCTAAAATGGAGTCCGGAACCGGGGAGTTTGATCCCCGGCAGGATCTATACTTTGGACTTATCCGGATTTCGCCCAGACGTATTTACTCATTTCAAGAAGAGAATCTTAAAAGTTAAAATTGAACTCTTCCAGGGTCAAAAAAAATAGGCATATATGCAGAAGGTTTTCAAATTCGAGCCTATCTATAAGGAAAAAGTCTGGGGCGGTAGAAAATTAGAAACCGTATTGGGGCGATCCATCCCTTCGGGTGATATTGGAGAGTCTTGGGAGATTTCGGATTACGGTTCGGATCTTTCCAGAATTACGAACGGAGAATGTTCCGGAAAAACTTTCAGAGAGGTATATACTTCCGATCCAGACTTAGTTCTCGGAAAACCTTTTAAAGGACAAAGTTTTCCTTTATTGATCAAATTGATCGATGCTAAAGAAAAATTATCAGTACAAGTACATCCGGATGACGCATATGCGGAGAAGTTTGATCCTGAAAGTGCAGGCAAAAAAGAAGCTTGGACAGTTTTACAAGCAGACAAAGGCTCCAAACTAGTTTGTGGATTTTCTAAACAAACGAATAAAGAAGAATTTTCCGAATACGTACAGACAAATCGTGTAGAGGAAATTTTAAACGAAGTAGAAGTAAAGGAACTGGATTCTTTTCTTCTGAACCCGGGAAGGATTCACGCAATAGGCGGTGGAATTCTTTTGATGGAAGTCCAACAATCTTCCGATTCCACTTATAGAGTGTATGATTACGGAAGACCAAGAGAGTTACATCTTAAAAAAGCGTTGGATGTTTTGGATTTTTCTTCCGCAGATCCTAAGGACAGACTTGTTCCTAAACAAATTGATTCTTTCGAATTCTCTCGTTCCGTTTTGACTGCGAATGATAAGTTCAGAATGGAAATTTTAGAGATAGATTCTAATAAGAAATTTTCTCTTCCTTCTTTTTCATCCGAGCCGGTGTTCCATGTTTTGATGGTATTGAGTGGAGAATGTAAATTAGAAGATCTGGATCTGAAAACTGGAGATACCGTTTTAGTCACAGCTTCAGGTATTAAAGAAGGAGTCACTTGCGAATCCAAATCTTCTTTCTTACGTTTGGCTTGGTCCGGTCCGGGTTCCGACTGGATCCAGTATTCTTGAGTATGAACGGCCCAGGAGAATATTCGGAAGAGCCTCTGCTTTGGGTCAGCGAATCCGAGATCAAAAAACAAAGACAGATCGCAAAAGAATTACGCAAAACTCCCTGGTGGAGAAAGAAAAAAGCGGACGGGATCTGTCATTACTGCGGTAAAAAATTTCCACCTGACGAACTCACTATGGATCATCTGATTCCTTTGGCAAAAGGTGGAAAGTCTATCAAAGCGAATTTGGTCCCTGCTTGTAAAGACTGCAATAATTCCAAAAAGAATAAACTTCCTTTCGAAGAATTCTGATCTTCTCACCAACAATGTGTGTGGTATACTGCTTCTAAAAGATATAGATCGCAGACTGTCTTATTGTTCTGATCGGCCAAACAACCGGTTTGCAGCATCTCTGAGGTCTTTTTGTCGCTTGGAGTTGCTCTTCTGCAGTCCTGTTTTCCTCCGGAATTACAGTCGTAAGATCCGAATAGAACAATTAATATAAAAATAAAAAAGAATATATTACGCATTTTGAATGAATTAGTCCGCAGGTTTAGGTCTACTCTGTACATATCTTTCTAAAAATAGGATCCAATCCCTTTTGAGAGAAGGTTTTTTGAGATAAGAATCGAATCCTGAACTTTCGAAAAATTCTTCCGAGCCCGGTAAAGCGTGCGCTGTCCAAGCCACCAAATAAGGAGGATGAGCGAAAGTTTCCTTAATTTTTTTGGAAACTTCTAAGCCGCTGATATCCGGAAGATCTATATCTAAAAGTATGATCTCATAGTTTTCTCTGTCCAGTTGAGTGAGCGCATCTTTTCCCATTCCTAAAGAATGTACTTTCATCCCGAGTTTAGTGAGAATGTCGAATGCAACTCTCCTGGAAAATTCTTGGTCTTCCACGAGTAAAATTTTGAGCGGAGGTAGAACGATAGGCGGAGTTGTCTCTTCTTCCAATTCTTGTTTTTCAGGTTCTTCTTGAGGGAATGGAAGTAGGAAGGAAAATTTGGATCCCTTTCCCGGGGAACTCGTGATACGGATACTTCCTCCCATAAGTTCTACCAATTTTTTGGAAATGGTCAGGCCGAGTCCGCTTCCGCCGAATTTTCTAGCGACGGAAGAGTCCGCTTGCACGAAAGGTTCGAATAATACTGCCGCTTGTTCTTCTGCGATACCTACTCCGTCATCTTCTACCCAGAATTCCAATACTCGGGAGAAAAGATCTTCTCCATAAAAACGAACTCCAAGGCAGACCTTTCCTCCGGAGCCTGTGAATTTGATCGCGTTACTCAAAAGATTTAAGAGTACTTGTTGGATCCTTCCTTCGTCCCCTAAAAAGATCCCGGGATGATGTTCCGGATAAGATATATCTACTAAGACCCTTTTTTCTTCCGCTCTTGCTTTCACCACTCTGGAGGCTCTTTGCAGGACCGCAAAAGGATCAAAAGGCAGGATCTCCAACACGAAACGATGATTTTCTATTTTAGAAAGATCTAATAATTGGTTCACTAAATGGAGAAGGTTCTCTCCGGATGCTTGTATAATTTCCGCGTACTCTTTTTGCTCTTGGGTCAAAGAAGTTTCAGAAAGAAGATTAGAAGTTCCCAAAAGTCCGTTCAAAGGAGTGCGGATCTCATGACTCATGATCGCCAAGAAATCGTATCTGTATTTCGCTTCCCATTCCGCTTTTTCCTTTGCGGCGGTAAGTTGTACTGTTCTGGACTCTACCTTATTTTCCAGTTCCGTTTTGAGTTCATTCAGGTTCTGGTTTGCGATCTGCAGCCCCTTCTCCGCTTCCATAGAAGTTCTTAAAACTCTGGAGAAGGAGAATGAAAATCCTAAACTATGGAAGAATATGAACAAAAAGATCGCCGGGGCTAATATATAATGGTTATTTAATATATAATTAGAGGATAGAATATCGTTTATTCCTGCGATGATTATAAAAGAGATCCCAACTAAGAAAAATCTGGAACCCGGTCTTGCATGAATGACCGCTCTGGCGCATCCCAATAAAGTATAAGCCCCGCCTATTAGGATCGTAAATTGGAAAGGGAAGAGTAATCTTGCATAATATTCTGCAGGCAATACCAGAGTAGGAATTGCGAATAATAACATCACGATCAGAGAGATCTTTTCCGTTTTTGGGTGGAAATCCTGTTTAAATGCAGTGGCAGAATAGGACAAAAATCCTGAACATAGAACATAGGTGCTTAGATATTCTAATCTATAACTGATCTCCCAAGGAACCTCAGGGAATATATAATTGAATAATCTATTTCCGGTCAGGAAAAAACGGAATACCGAAGCTAAGGAGAATAGCGCAAAATACAATTGGCTTTTTTCTTCTCTTGTTCTGATAAAAGCCATGATCTGATAGATCGCAAGCACCAAAACCGCAGCGGAACTTGCAATATCCACCGCTTGGCTAGAATGCAATTTTTTTAATATAAGAGAAGGTATTCCTATCTCAGGAGTAAACCAAAGGCCTCCATTGATATGGGCGAAGTTGGAGATCTCGAAATCCAATCTTTTCAGATTTTGGGGAAGAAGAACCAGTGAAGTTTGCAGGAACGGAACCGAAGTCTCCGGAGTTTTTCCCACTTTTCCAACGGTTTCTAAAAGTTTTCCATCCGCGTAAATTGAGTAAGATGTTCCTAGATCCGGAACTTTTAACATCAACTCAGGGCAATTTTCAGGAAGTTGTATCTGAAGAGAATAGGTCCCAAAACCTTTTCCATTCGGAAATAAAAGTTTACCTTCTTTTGCAAATTCGTTCCAGATCTGGGGAACTGGTGCGTAAATTTTCTCTTGGATTTGTTGGGACTCAGGTTCCGAAGCCAAAAATTTTCCCGGAACCAATTCCCATTCTCCCCTTAGAGAAAGAATTTTTTTGTTCGGGTCCCAAGTTTTTGGATCTAGTTTACCTTCTCGAATTTCTCCCAGATCATAATCTGCCCTTCCACAATTCCAAAAGAATAGAAGGCAGAGAATAAAAATCGGGAAAATTACGCGATTCGAATACATAAATGACGGAATTCCATCCTATAAATGACGCATTTTCGAGTTTGTCCACCTTTTACGGCATAGCTGGATCCTTTTTTGGGCCGATCTTTACGGTAAGGAAAGACTCTATGCTGGAATCTTACGATAAGGAAACCGAATCTACGGAGCATGAGGAGCTGGGCGACGAGCTTCTGCACTTATTGGATGAGGACGGAAATCCGTATTCTTTTATTGTGGGAGAAGTAGTAGAGTTAGACGAGCACCAATATTTTTTACTCATACCTTCCTCCGAAGATGAAACAGACTTCATCAATCTGGATGTAGGGTTTTTAAAGGGAGAAGAAAGTTTCGGATACTTTGCCGTGAAGATAGAGGCGGACGAATTCGGAGAAGACAGATTGGTAGAAGTCACGGACTCCAGAGAGTTGGAAGATTTATTGTACGAACTGAACTCAGACGTAGTCTAATGGGTCCAATGGTTTTGATTTTTGTTTTGAAAATAGTTTTTTTCATATAAAAAGAAATCGCATAATTTTCAAAGGATTAGAATCTATCGTAGTGGAATTGAACGCTCTTAATTTCGAGTTTCAAATTTTAGCTCTTTCGAGCCTTATCATCTTAAGCATAGGTCTATTGCGCGTTTCCACAAAATTTGGAATTCCTTCTCTACTTATATTCTTAACGATCGGAATGTTGGCAGGTTCCGACGGCATTCTAAAGATCTGGTTTAACGACGCGGATCTGACCCGCAAGGTCGGTTCCATTGCACTAGCATTTATCTTATTCTCCGGAGGTCTGGAGACCGACTGGGTCAAGGTAAAACCCATACTCGGGAAAGGAATTTCTCTCGGGACATTGGGAGTACTTCTCACCTGCTTGTTCGTAGCCGTATTCGCAATTTTTGTAATGGGGTTCGATCCTATTATAGGATTTCTTTTGGGTGCGATCGTATCATCGACCGACGCTGCAGCTGTATTCAACGTTCTTAGAACCAGCAATATAGGTATGAGAAAAGGACTCACTTCTCTTTTAGAATTGGAGTCGGGAAGTAACGATCCACTCGCTGTTTTATTGACCACTTCCGTTTTAGGATTTGTGGGAACTTCTTCTCCTTCTTGGGATGCTTTAGCCTGGACTATCTTTCAACAATTCAGTTTAGGAATTATCTTAGGTCTACTTTTAGGATATTGGATCTATAGAGGTATGAACCGTATCAAACTGGATTATGAAGGTTTGTATCCGGTATTACTTTCAGCTTCCGTTCTGTTTGTATATGCTGCAACCGATTTGATCGGAGGGAACCCGTTCTTAGCGGTATATATCGCAGGGATTATTATAGGAAATAGATCCTTCGTTCACAAACGAAGTAATGTTCGTTTTATGGACGGGATTGCATGGTTGATGCAGATCGTGATGTTCCTTACCCTAGGACTTCTGGTATTTCCTTCTAAAATTCCTTCCGTTGCCGCGTTAGGAATCGCGTTTTCCGTTTTTCTAACCGTGATTGCGAGACCCGCGGCAGTGTTCCTGGCTCTCACTGGATTTAATGTAGATTGGAGAGAAAAACTTTTAGTCTCTTGGGTGGGATTAAGAGGTGCTGCTCCGATCATTCTCGCGACATTCCCTTTTGCAAAACAACTCCCTGAATCGGAGATGATCTTTCATATAGTCTTCTTCACCGTATTAACTTCTTTGTTATTACAAGGATCTACGATCCCGTTTGCAGTCCGAATTTTAGGACTCGAGGCAGCTTTGGAGCAAAGAGCTTCTTATCCATTCGAATTCGAGAACAAGGACAAGAGCGATACCCAACTACTGGAGTATATCGTTCCGTACGGTTCTGCATCGGTAGGTAAGTTCGTATACGAATTGGATTTCCCGGAAAACTCTTTGATCACCTTGATTTACAGGGGAGATTCTCACTTGGTCCCGACCGGTAAAACCAAGATGGAAGACGGAGATGTTCTTTTAGTTTTAACTCCTGAAGGTGCGGAAGATAAGATCCGTGAAATTCTTTCCAGAATGGGAGAGAGAAAGGAAGTATAATTTAGTGAAATTTTTGGAAAGAATCAATTCTATTCGATATTCAGACTTAATTTTAGCGATCATCTTTTTTTGTTATCTTTCTTACCAGCATGCATGGATATCTGATGATGCATTTATTAGCTTTAGGGTAGTGGATAACTTTGCTAACGGATATGGGTTACGTTGGAATATTGCTGACAGGGTCCAAGTATTTACAAATCCTCTTTTAGTTTTATTATTACTTTTTCCTTATATTATTTGGAACGATATAGCATCTCTTTCCTTTATAACTTCATTTTTCTTCGGGATAGGGACTTTATTATTTCTTAAAAAAATAGCCAGGTCTAAGACATCGTTTCTAATCTCAGTCGCTTTTCTTTTTTCTTCTAAGGCCTTTTTTGACTACATGTATTCAGGATTAGAGAATTCTCTAAATTACTTGATCCAAGCGGCTTTTTTTTACTTTTTCTGGAAAGATTATAGGTCCGAAAAAGAATCTAAACTTCCCATCCTAACTTTTTTGGTGTCCTTGGCTATTATCTCTAGGATGGATTTCGTTTTAATTTTTGTAATTCCATCTATTTATTGTTTTTGGAAAGAGTGGAAAGAAAGACGTATTACTCAAAAAACCGTTACAATTTCCTTTTTAGCTTCTATTCCCTTGATTTTGTGGTTTTTATTTGCTGCAGTTTATTACGGTTCTCTACTGCCGAATACGTATTATGCAAAAACAAATATTACGGATTCTTTAAGTCAAGTTTTTCAACAAGGTTTCTTGTATTACTATAATCAGATCATTTGGGATCCTATTTCACTCATTTTTCTTCCATTTGTGTTTGTTCTGACTTTATTCTTTAAGAATAAACAGAACGGATTACTGATCGGCTTTCTTTTTTCTCTCCCATATTTAATTTATATTCTTTTAGTGGGCGGAGATTTTATGGCGGGACGTTTTTTTACTTACGTTATTTTAATGTTCGGATTAGTCATAGCTAATGCTACTGAATTTGGTAAAAAAGAAGTTATTGGTGTAGCCGGATTATTATTGTTTTATAATTTATTATTTTTGCCTTCGCCGATACATTCTATGCCTAAATCTCCTTTAGATTATGTACAGAATGTGGATGGTGACGGTATTGTTGACGAAAAGCGCTACTATTTTCATAGAACTGGATTTCAGAAAAGAAATGAGCTCGCATCTTTGCTTAAGAGGCTTAAAGAAAAATCTCCCATTTATACTGTGAAGGAAAGAATTCCGCGGATTAGCAATATCGGCTTTATCGGATTTTCTTTAGGGCCAAAATATCATATCGTAGATCACTGGGCCTTACCCGATCCTTTACTATCTCGCTTAAAAGGAAAGGGACGGATCGGTCATAAGATCAGATGGCTTCCAAAAGGTTATATGGAAAGTTTGGAATCAAATTCTAATATGATTACAGAAGAGCCATTGCGAGAATATTACGAAGGAATTCGAATTCTGACTATAGGTTCCATTTGGGATCGAAAAAGATGGGACTTATTTTGGAAATATCAATTCGGTTCGTTTAGAAAATATCCAGCGGACGATTATGTTGTGGATAAGGATAAGTCCGAGAATTCCGAAATTGAATTAGTTTTACCTCCGGATATCTTTAAAGACTTTGTTCGCTGAATATTCAGCTATGAAGTGGAGAAATATTCTCTCGAGATCTTCGTACGCAGAATCCGTATTAGTTCTTATTATCTTCTCCTATATTTCTTACCAAAACGCATGGTTAAGCGACGATTCGTTTATCAGCTTTAGAGTTTTAGATCATTTTGTAAACGGATTCGGTTTACGCTGGAATGTGGCGGAACGTGTGCAGGCATTTACGAATCCACTTTTGATCTTACTTCTTTCTCCTTTTTATTATATGTATCAGAATATAGTATTCTGGTCTTTTTTTAGTTCATTTGTTTGGGGACTTTCCGCATTTTATTTTTTGAGAAAGATCTCAGTTTCTAAAGTTTCATTTTGGCTTGGATTCGGATTTCTTTTATCTTCCAGATCTTTCGTAGATTATTCCTATTCAGGCCTGGAAAATTCTCTGAACTATTTAATCGAAGCGATCTTCTTCTATTTATATTTTAAAAAAGAAGAAGAGGGTGATCCCAAATTACCCGGCCTGGTCTTTCTTGCCAGTCTTGGTATAGTCTCCAGGATCGATTTTATTCTAATCTTTATAATTCCGCTTCTGATCGTTTTTGTCCAGGACTGGAAGAAGGGGAAAATTAATATTTCCTTAAGTTCTAAGATCCTCCTTTGCAGTTTGCCTGCGGTTCTTTGGTTTCTATTTTCCGCTTTGTACTACGGTTCTCTTTTGCCGAATACGTATTATTCCAAAACGAATGTAGAAGATCCATTTATCCAGATACTTTCGCAGGGATTACAATATTATCTTTATGAACTGAAATGGGATTCAATAGCATTTGTATTTCTTCCGATCGTGGCGGTTATTCGGGCATTTGTGCGGAAGAATTCGAGTTCTATTTTAATATCTTTGATCTTTTCTTTGCCATATTTAGTATATATTCTCTTTGTAGGCGGGGACTTTATGGCCGGAAGATTTTTCACTTATGTGGTCTTTCTTTTCGGGATCTCATTGGTTCGCCTGGAAAATATAGAGAAAAAAGAGATCTATATCTTGGGATCTACTTTAATTCTTTATAATATTCTTTTATTCTCTACTCCTATTCATCCTGTTAAACAACAAGTGAGTAAAAATCCTTGGGTTTTAGATAAAATAGGGATTACGGACGAGAAGTTTTGGTATTACGTCAGTACCGGCCTCTCTTGGTACGATAGAGACGGCTCTATTCTTTCCAACCTGGCGAGTAAAAGACCTTTTTTCCCTCCGACCGATCAGAAAGTATTCATAAAATATAATACAGGAGTAGTCGGATTTTTTCTTACGGATCAGTATATCATAGATATAATTGCATTAGGGGATCCTCTTCTTTCCAGGATCCAAGGAAAGGGGAGGGTGGGTCATAAGGTCAGGCATTTACCCGCAGGATATTTTGAGTCCGTAGGATCCGGAGAAAATAAGATCCAAGACCCTAGACTAAAAGAATATTATGATTCTTTGAACTTACTGACAAGGGGAGAGATTTTCGATCCCAGGAGATTGGATTTGTTCTGGAAGTTTCAATTCGGCTCTTTTCGAAAATACAAGGAACCATATTTAATAGACGAGGCTCGCGAAAAGAAAATATGGGCAGAAGAGAGCCGCGAAAAGAATGAAGGGAACTAATTCATTATAAATTGATAATCTTGCTTTAATATGTAGGAATTCCTACAAAATTTCACGCTTGAAAAACTGATTGTAAAAATTAGGATTTTGTGATATAGGGAGCCAGGCTTCTCCCACGGGCCCTCCTCCTCCGCCCGAACTCGGGCGGGGGCCGCCTTCCCTTGTAGGACCTCCTACAAAAACGGCGCCATTCTCTCTACAAGGATCCTTCTGTTGTCTCCTGTTTGCAGAGAAATAATCCCTCTAATAATTGCCTGTCTTCTTCTGTCTCTAGAAAATGCCCAAGTCCTAAGTCTATTCGCCAACGGAAAGTAAGCTAAGTTTGCAAACGCGATCCCGTAGAAAGTTGCGATGAATGCAGTGGCGATCCCTTCTCCAAGAGCTCTTGTTCCGGCTCCCAAATTTTCCAGCACACTCACGAGTCCCATCACAGTTCCGATGATCCCGATGGTAGGAGAAAATCCTCCCGCGGTTTCTAAAATTTTTGCGGAACGAGTTTCCTTATTCTCCAAACCTTCCGCTGCTTCGAATAAAATTTCTTCCACTGCTCTTGGATCTGTTCCGTCCACGATGAGTTGGATCCCTTTTCTTAAGAACGAATCAGGTACACCTGCTAGTTGGTCTTCCAACGATAATAGTCCGTTCTTGCGGGCCTTCTCTGCGAAGTCCAAAAATACGTCTGAGAGGGAAAATTCTCTTTTAGGAAAAAGAGATTCTCTCAAGTGAATGATCAAGTTTGCAAATTCTTCCGGAGTATAACTTGCAAACGTCGCGCCCGCAGTTCCACCCAAGATCAATACGAGCGCGGATAGTTTGAGAAAGGAAAGAAAATGCGCTTCTTCCAATAAGATCGCTAATAGAACGGAAGCAAATGCGGCAATTAAACCTAAGATAGCCGAACGCATGGGAGCAAATTAGGTAGATTATGTCCAAGAGACAAGTCTTTTTGAACCCTTTGCGTCTTTGCGACTCTGCGTGAGCATCAGAGGGGGTAGCGGAAGACGCGGGACGCGGCTGGAGCGAGGGGGAGACTTCCCCCTACAAAAAAATAAGGGACGGTTTCGTCCATCCCCTCTACAAGAAAGTGAAAATTCGCAGTGGATTGGCTTTAACCAGGGAGGTTAAAGGTCCATCCGATTTAGAATATCGGATCTCAAAGTTGGGACCTTAGGGGTTTCGCCCATTTTTTCCGGAAGAGGGTCAATTTAATTCAGGAGCGAAAAAGTTGGCTTTGAATGTTGCGCTGCAAAATCCATTGACTTTTTAGGTATTTCCAAAATTTTTGTCCCAAATGCTCACTGTAGTCACCGTTCTGTTTTTGGGAATTTACGCCCTGGATATTCTAGGATTATTTTTCTTTGGAATTCACACATATATCATGGTGTATCTGTACAAAAAGTACAACACCAATTGTGATACAGACCCGAGCAGAAACCTTTCTCTGGACGATCCAAGCCTTCCAGTAGTTACCGTTCAACTCCCTATTTTTAACGAGTTTTACGTAGTAGATCGTTTGATCGACTCCACAATTGCACTAAAATACCCTAAAGATAAATTAGAGATCCAAGTTCTGGATGATTCTACTGACGAGACCATCCAAAAAGCTGCGTCCTTAGTAGCAAAATACAAGGCCCAAGGTTTCGATATCCATCACCTTCACAGAACCAACCGTGTAGGTCATAAGGCCGGTGCCCTGGACGAGGGGATGAGAGTTTCCAAAGGGGATTATATCGCTATCTTCGATGCGGACTTCATGCCGGATCCCGACTTCCTTCTCAAAACCATGGCTTACTTTGACGATCCTCAGATCGGAATGGTACAAGCACGTTGGGGACATATCAACGCGGATTATAATATTCTAACCAAAGCTCAAAGTTTCGGTATCGACGGTCACTTCATGATCGAGCAGGTAGCAAGAAACGGTTCTAAACTTTGGATGAACTTCAACGGTACTGCAGGTACTTGGAGAAAGAAAACGATCGAGGATGCCGGCGGTTGGGAGCATGATACTCTTACCGAAGACTTCGACCTTTCTTACCGCGCAGAGCTAAGAGGCTGGAAGTTCCGTTATTTTAAAGATGTGGTTTGTCCTGCAGAAATTCCTGCGATGATGTCAGCATACAAGTCCCAACAGTTCCGTTGGTGCAAGGGTTCCATCCAGACTGCAGTGAAACTTCTTCCTCGTATCTGGAAAGCGGACCTACCTTGGAAAACCAAGGCTGAGGCTGTGACCCACTTGATCAATTATTCCGTTCACCCTCTTATGATAGTGAACATTCTATTCAGCGCTCCGTTATTATTAATGGAATACTGGTCAGGTTTCAGCTTCTACGATCTACCGTTGGAAGTATTGTCCGGAACTGCAGCGATCCTTTCTATCGGATCAGTTGGGCCTCTATTCTTCTACGCATACTCACAGAAGACATTATACAAAGATTGGAAAAAGAGATTATTATATCTTCCAATCCTGATCATGATCGGAACCGGGATCGCGATCGTAAACACCAGAGCTTGGCTCGAGGCTGTTTTGGGGATCCAATCCTCCTTCAAAAGAACTCCTAAATTGAGAATCGAAAACAACTCGGACTCTCTGAAAGAAAGGCTGAAATACACAGTTCCTTTGGATTTCCATGTAGTTCTTGAGTTCTTGCTAGGTTGTTATTGTGTGTTTTCCGTTGTGCTATCTTTCTTAGTGGGACGTCCTTATATCGTGGGCTTCCTATTGATCTATGGGATCGGTTTCTTCTTCGTAGCTTTTAAATCTTTCCAAGAATTTACTTGGAAATATAAAGAAGCAAGAAACGCAGCTCAGGAAGAGATCCCTCAGGAAGCCTGACACAGCTTCCGCCATACAAAAGGCGAGGAAACGGGTTGACTCCCTGTGCCCTCGCCTAAATCTGTCAAATACCCCAGGAAACAGGATAACCGATGAGTGAGAAAGTCTATTGCGCCAACTGCCTGCATTGTGTAACCGTCAGACAGTATGAATCCGAGGCGGACAAATACATCCTCCGGGTCAAATGTACCAAGAAAAAATGGTCCAAACGTTCCGGCGAAGAGAAGTTATACAAATACTTCACAGTGGCTCGCCGTATGCAGACTGATTGCGAATTCTACGAGCCAATGGGAGAAATCCTTCCTTATATCAAAAATTTAAAGAAAGAACTTCCCATTAAAGATGAAATCTACATGGTGAAGTCGCCTAACTAAAAAGGGCATTGTTCTCAAAACCGTTCCTCCTCCAACCCAGGACCGTAAAAGAAACGGGAAATCGCAAGACGGTCCTGGACGAACCCTACACCCTCTTCCCGGATAAAGACGCCTTATTACTTAAGGATTTTCCAGTCCGGGTAAGTGTAGGAGATCCCCTCTACAAACAATCCTCAGGTTCGGTCCTTTCTCCTGTAAATGGGATCGCTTCCTTAGAACATAGCGAAGAAGGATCCAAGATCCGTATCGTTCAAGACGGGAATTTCATAGGTTCCAAACCTTGGATCCCAAAAGCTCTCAAAAAAGAAGAAGTGTTGGAATCAATGGACAGACTTGGTTTGGTCAGTCTGGACTTTCCGGAACATTCTCTTTTATCTTATTTTAAATCCAGACAGAAAACATCCCTAATTATCTTAGCTCCGTTCACGAGGACGCAAGATGTGGATTATCTTCCTGAGTTAAGAAAGAACTCTGAATGCCATACTCGTTTTTTGGAAGTTTTAAAAATCCTTTTTCCGGAAGCTCAGATACGGGATTATATTTCGGGTTTGAGATCTCCCGTTAAAAATTATGCATATCCTTGGGGAATTCCCGAATATTTCGTTTCTCAGACCGAAAAAATCCCTTTTTCTAAAATTAAAGAAATCTTATATTTAGGTCCTGAAACATTATATAATCTTTATAGAGCTTTATTTGCCGATTTCCCTTTTATAGAAAGAGAGATCGCTCTTTATTTTTTAGGAAAGAATGGAGGGCTTAGAAAGACGGATTCTACGGTTCGTATCCGTAACGGACAGAGCTTAAAGTTTTTATTTGAAGAATACGGCCCCAAATATTCCAATTTTACCCTAAATTCCTTTTATGAAAAAAATCCGGTCAGAGATATCAAAAAGGGATTCTATTGGGATATCAGACAGAATTATTCCTTAGTCTTTCTGACTAAACATGATTCCCAAAGAAGGGAATTCCCATGCGTAGAATGCGGAGAATGTTCTTATAATTGCCCTACACAAGCAAATCCGATGGCCTTGGTTTCCAGCTTCGGCAATTTTAATTCTTCTCTATGTATGGAATGCGGGATCTGCACATTTCTTTGTCCTTCTACCATTTCTTTAAGAACTAAGATCAGGACTTGGAAGGAGGCAAATCATGGCTTTTAGTTATGTTCTCTCCACCCAAAACGGTTTTTTCAGAAGAAAGGATCTTCTTTTACCTGATATACTTTTTGCGATTTTGGCGATCGGGCTTTTGGTTTTAGGGTCCGGCGGATCTTATTATCCCATTATTCCAGCGGGTTTCGGACTTCTATTCGGAGCAGGAGCTTACTTTCTTCTCACCGGTGGGAAGTCCTACCCATTGTATTGGGTGAATCATGCTTTGAGTTTTGCACTTCTTCTTCCCAGAGATCCAAGATACTCTTTGCACGCGGTTCTTGCTTTAGGGATCGGATTAGGTCTTTGGTGGGTGTTGGAACAGAGATTTAAGATCCGTTTCCCTTTGGCATTACTACAATTTTTGCTTTTTCTAATATTCTACTTTTTACCCGGGATAGACAGCTGGGCTTCAGAACCTTCTTCCGTGTTTAGAGGATCTTCTTATCCTGATATTTATACTCCCGGATTTTTTACGGAAGGCAGCTTGCCTGCGTTTCGTTACTCTTCTTTGGAAGCTTGCGGCGGATTCGGAATACTTTTAGCAGTACCTTTACTATTAAGAAGAAGTTTGGCTCTTCTTTTACCTCTCGGATTTTTTATCCTTTTATCCGTTTGGATCCATATCGCCAAAATTCCAGCTTGGGAAACGGTCTCCGGTCCGATTTGGCTCGGAACTTTCTCCTTCATTTTACTTCTAAATTTACCGGGAAGAAATACTGGCTCACTTTTGCCTCTTTCTTTTTTGAGTTTGGCGCCTCTTGGGTTGGCAATTTTTTTCCTTCCCCCGGTATTTGTTCCTACATTCCTGTGGGTCTCATCGTTTTTTTTCATTGAATCCATCCTGATTCGTATTTTCCTAGGAGATAGGACAGAGGCATGAACCAGCTCCTTGCTTTACTTAAGCCAGAGACTGTAATTTTTGAAATAGAAGGTTCCTCTAAGGAAGAAGTGATCAATCAACTTCTCCAAAAGGCCGTCGACTCTACGCTAATCGCAAGAGACGATAGGGATCTTGTGTACGAATCTCTCATGGCGAGAGAAAAATCCATGTCAACAGGTATCGGAAGCGGGGTAGCAATCCCGCATTGTTCGGTCAATCTGGTGGATGAGCTTAAATGTGTGATGGGTCTCTCTCGAAAGGGAATCGATTTTGATGCAATCGACCATCTTCCCGTTCATATTTTTATTCTTCTAATCGTTCCCAAATCCAAATTCCAAGAACATATCAAAACCCTGGCGCAGATCGCGAAAACCCTCAACGTAAAAGAGGATCGCGAAAAACTGATCCTTTCCAAAAATTTCGAAGAGATCCGGAAAGCTTTCTCCGCGTGAGAGGGTGGAAGTTTGTTAGAAGAAGCGAAACGCTTTTTGATCTTTGCGGTTTTTCTTTCCGCGATTTCAGTATTTTTCTCCCAACTCAGATCTCTAAATAAGGAATTTTTGGAGGCGGATTCAGGCATCCAAGTCCAGGATTCAGTGGAGATATCGACTAATACTAGTTTTACGAAAGAATATCTTCAGTTCTGGAAAGGGCTTATTCGTTTCGATATGGGAGAAACTGAATCCGGAGATCCTGTCCTTTCTCATATTCTCTCCAGATTTTGGCCCACATTACATTTAGCAGGATTTGCAGTTTTAACAGGTACATTCTTCTCCGTTTTTCTGGCCTTGGTTTCTTTACTTCCACGTTTCGGTTTCTTGGGAGAAGTTTTCGGATTTATCAGCCAGCTCATCTTATCTACTCCTGTATTCGTAGTTTCCGTATTTCTATTGGTGTTTTTTTTTCTAATACTCGGATGGCTTCCTCCTGGAGGTTATGAACCTGGAAATACAGCTTACGTGATCTTGCCTGGAATTGCATTGGGATCTAGAGTATTTGCCAGGCTTTTTATTTTTGCCCACCAATTGGCCGGGACCGAAAAAAAATCCGCTTATACAAACGTTTTGAAAGCCAGAGGATATTCGGAAAATCGAATATTATTTAGGCATATTCTGCTGAAAGTTTCGCCCGTACTTCTTATCTTGATCTTATTGGATCTAAGTTCTTTGCTTTCAGGTGCAATCGTAGTAGAGGAGATCTTTTTCTTTCCTGGTATAGGAAAATCAATGTACCATGCGATCCGGACTATGGATTCTGCATTACTTTCCGCACTTTTATTTTATAGCGGGACAGTGTTTTATATTTTGACCAGAGTTTCTGAAAGAGTAAGAGATAGTCTTTTGGGTTGGGAGGCAGGCGCCGCTTGAAAACTCTAAACCTGCTTCGTTATGGCACAATCTCTCTATATCTAGTTTTAGTAATATTCGGGATATTATTCAAACCCGCTCCTACCGATTTAAATTTAAAGGAATCTTTTCTTCCTCCTTCTTTTGATTTTCCGTTTGGTAAAGATAGATTGGGAAGAGATGTGTTCTCCATGTTTGCATATGGAAGTTTAGCGACTTTCTTATTTGCATTTCCTGCAAGAGTTTTTACGTTAGCAGTGGCTTCTTTGATCGGTTTGGCTTCTTATACTAGTCCATTTTTTAAGAAGAACGTATTTTCTCCTTTATCTTCCGTCTTTGTTTCTCTTCCTTCTCTACTTTTAGCATTACTCGTAGTCCAAGTTTTTGGAGCTGGGCCGATCCCTTTATTTTTAGCAATCGTTCTGGGAGATTGGGCACAAGCTTATGAAACAGTTCGAGCTAAAATAGACGAGGTAAGCACAAGTGGATATGCATTGGCTGCCTCTTGTTTCGGTGCAAGTAAGTCTTATATTTTTAGGGCGCATCTTCTGCCCCAAGCGTTCCAAATATTAAGAGTACTTTTGTTTACAGGACTTCCTGCCGTAGTAATGACTCTTGCAATATTCGGATTTTTAGGAATTTCAGCGGGCGGAGAAGTATTCGGTCCGGGCCTTGGAGAACAAATTGCGTTTTCCAAAGATTACGCACAGAATGCTCCTTGGTCTTTGGTGTTCCCTACATTGGGAATTTTAGGTTTAGTAATGACTGTGGGAGGAAAACGTTCTTGAAACTATTATTCTTCCGAAAATTATCCGCCTTCGTTTTACTCATCTGTTTGTCTCCATTATTTGTCGGAATTCCAACGTATGCGATAGACGAGTATTATCGTTTTCCTGAATATTCTTCTCCTGAAAAGCTGCAGTTCGAGAAGGAAAGAAAACTTTGTATTTTCCCTCTTCGGAATTTAACGGGAGATACTTCTCTGGATTTTTATTCTTCCGGTTATGCCTCCGTTCTATATTCCGGCTTAAAATCCTTAGTTCAGATCTATGACGAATCTTTGATCCCAAAGTCCATCCAGTATGCTTTTGGTCCGAATCCTTCCGGTGTTACTTCCAATCTAAGAGAAGGAGAATGGGATTATGCAGGGCTTGAGAAATTAAAGAAAGGAGAACTTTCTTTAAACGTATCCAAAGATCCTAGATATTTAGTTTTAAAAGTCCAACCTTACGAATCGGAAACCGCTCCTGACGAGGGTTTTCTCATCCCAATCTCCAGGAAATACGACTGTTTTTATTCTACTTACGGAGAATTTGAGAAGAAGGGAGAAGAGATCCGAATTAATATCCGAATGAGATCTTCTAAAGACGGGTCTAAAAAAGAATTTTCTCATAAAACGAGCGTTAGGCGATCCTATCAGGAATTTGGTCCGATTATAGAAGAGATCCGAAAAACACTTTTGGGGAAACATACTAAAACTCTTTCCGTTAAAACGGGAAACCAATATGATTCACTCGTATTTTTGGATGGGAATTATATAGGTAAAACTCCTTTAAAAAGAAATGATGTTCTATCCGGGATCCATGATATTCGTATCACTAAAAACGGATATTCGGATTGGTCGGGTCAGGTTGATCTGAGGGAATCCTCTAAAGATCTGGATATTGTATTAGAAAAAGATAAAAAAGAAGGTTTTATCTCCGCCGATTCAGATCCTCAAGGTGCCAAAGTATATTTAGGTTCCGAATATTTAGGAGTTACTCCGCTCGTAAAAGTTCCGGTCAAAGTCGGCTGGAATAGATTGAGATTCGTTTTGGCTGATCATGTGGATCAATTCAAAGGAGTGGAGATCAAAAAAGGAGAAGTATCCGAGATCAAGGCCAAGCTGAAAGAAGGTGAATCCGTTTCTTATTATAGAAATAAGAAATATTTATTCTTGGATCATACCTATGATGATTTCGCGATCTATTCACTTTACGGAAGTTTGTTCTTTTACGCAGGGTATTATTATTTCAATTTAAGAGCGGATCAGGCTTTAGAAAACGCAAGGCCAATGGTACAGATCACGAATTTTGTGACTCTTCAGGAATTGCAGCAGTCTTCTCCAAATGTGCAGACATTCGCACTTTCGTATTTTTATCAGGAAAGTATCTATAACGATGCTAAGAATAAGTCCGACTATTTCAGATCTATCTCCGGAAGATTCGGAAAACACCAAGGGATCCAAGGCGGACTCATGTTGTACGGGATCGGCACGATGTTGATCTTATCTGCGACTTTTTATGCTCTAGGATTGGATTCCGAAACCTTGGAAGTAGGAGTGGCGCCTGTCAAAACTATGCCTACATTCGTAAGAGGTATAGAAGGGCAGTATGAAACTGAATCTTACGCGAAGTTTAATATGAGATTTTGATATATTCATAATAAGATTATAAAAATAAAAAAGAAACCGGAAACGGCCTATGAACTTGGGAATATCAAGACTTCCTGCAACGGGACGAGCAGGTAATGTATGAATGAAACTTCTTTAAAGACGGTGGAAATTAAAGTATTTCTACCCGCAAAAAATTTCGAAATTTCCAAAAGATTCTACGAGGAGATAGGATTCACTAAAAGATCCGAAGGCGGAGGAGTCGCATACTTCTGTGTGGATCATTGCAGTTTTCTCCTCCAGGATTTTTATAACCAAGAACTGGCCGAAAATCTAATGATACATCTTTTGGTAGAAGATGTATATGCTTGGCATAAAACTTTAAAAAGTAAAAATATAGAAGATAAGTTTCAGGTAAAATTAACGGACCCGGAAGAACAGCCTTGGAAGATGATCGATTTTATTCTAATGGATCCTTCCGGAGTTCTCTGGCGTATAGGACAGAATATTTAGAACTTATTTCGTAAAACAATCCAGAAGTTCGATTCTAAGTTTTAAGATAAGAATATAATCTAAAACTTCCTAAAACTAAGATCCCATCTTCATTGCCGGAAGGTTTTAAAATTTCAGAGAGCTTTTCCGGAAGGATAGAATAAGATCCATATCCTTCCGGAAGTTTGAATTCTTTTGAATCTAAAAAATACAAATTTGACTTTTGGGTTTTTGTATAATCCAAAAGTTTTTCCGCCATGGATTCTCCTTCTTTGTCCGGTAAAAATCCGGCTATGATTGAAAATCTTTTATCAGGAAATGCAGAAGATAAGGATGAAAGTGTGACTTTGATCGCATCCGGATTATGAGCAGGATCGAATACGACCATTGGAGAATCAGAGATGATCTCTAATCTACCGGGTGGACGGCGCAGCGGTCTGGTAATTGCGTTTTCCGTTCTTTCGATCCGGATCTTATTTTTAGAGATGATCTCTTCTAATCTATGAACAATAAACTTTACGTATTGTTGATTATGGTCCAGATAAGATCTTCCTTCCGGCAAAGAAGGATACAGATATAATTCCAAATTTTTTTCGGAACAAAATTCTTTAAGTATTTTTAATAGAGAAGGTTCCGGTTCTAACGCGAATACTGTCTTAGTTCTTTCGGTCACGATCCCAAGTTTTTCTCTTAAAATTGCTTCTTTTGTATTTCCTAAGACCGCCTTATGATCTTCTCCGATAGCGCAAACGACGAGTACATCCGGATCCGAGAGTTTTGTGGCGTCTAATCTTCCCCCTAAGCCTGCTTCGTATACTTGGACAGAAATATCCTTTTTCTCGAATAAAACAAAAGATCCTAGAGTAAACCACTCGAACCAAGATAGAAAAGAAAGCTCTTCTGCTGAACTTTCCGTGAATAGTATATTAGAGATCTCTTTTAGATCTTCTTCATTTATCGGATCAAAATTCGGGCTAAGACGGATCCTTTCTTTTGGGTCGAATAGATGGGGAGAAGTATATAAGCCAGTTCTGTACCCTAAGTTCGAAAAACTTCCCGCTAAAAAATGAGAAACGGAACCTTTTCCGTTTGTTCCTACTACGGAGATCCTAAGCCTTTCTTTTTTCCTGTTTCTCCAACCGTGAAAATCTATAAGATTACGGAATGGATCCAGGGAATAATCCCCAAATACGTTAAAATTCCTGGTCTTCTCTAAATTGGTTAATTTGGATCCGAATTCTAAAAAATCTGGGTGAGACATTTAAAACTTTCTAATATTCTTCTCAGGCGTATCCAAGCGCTTTTAGCAGTCTGGATCTTCCTTTTTGGATCAGTTCGGGACTTAAACTCACACCTGTGAATAATCTGAATTGTTCCACCGCTTGGTAAAGGAGCATTTCTGTTCCCGGCACAACCTTTACACCCTTCTTCTTAGCCCCTAAAACCAAAATGGTTTCCAAAGGATTATAAACAATATCGAATAAAACTTGTCCTTCTCTAAAACAAGACTCCGAGACGGCAGGCCCCGGATCTTTTCCTTTCATTCCTAGAGGAGTTGTGTGAATGATGAGCGAATATTCTGAGAAATTCTTTTGTACTTCGTTTAGATCAGAAGATTGTATCTTAGCGGAAGAAATATTAGAAAGTAATCCGATCAATTCTTCGGAAGTTTTGGAATTTCTTGCCGCAATAGTAAGATCTTTCACTCCCGCTTCTTGTAATAAAGTGAAAGAAATTCCTCTAGCGCTTCCTCCACTTCCGATCAATAACACTTTTCCTTTTAAACTTTCCGGAAAAGATTCTTGGATAGATCTGACTGCACCGATCCCGTCCGTATTATGCGCGCTAATCGATCCGTTCTCAAAAACTAAAGTATTACTTGCTTTAACTGTTTGGGAAGTCTGGTCCGTTTTATCTGCGAGAAAAAATGCAGTTTCCTTATGAGGAATTGTGACCGACAAACCTCTGACTCCGAACTTGGACAAAGAAAGAAGTTCCTTTTTTTCCAAAGTTTCCACTGGAAAAACCAAATAGCCGCAGTCCAGACTCAGGTCTTCATACCAAGAGCTATGCAGCAAAGGCGATAAGGTATGAGATAAGGGGTGACCTACGATCCCGAAGTATTTTGAGCTGTCTCGAAAGATTTTCAATGGGTCCCGCTTCTTTTTTACTAAAATTCTCGACTTTATCCGAAAACCCGGAAAACCTGTAATCAGATGGGAATCCTGGCCTCGCTCAACGATTTTCTCCCTTTACTCGGCACTCAACCCTTTTTAGTTTTAGCTTCTTCTTCGGGTTGGTGGACGACATTCACGGATATACTGTTCGTTCTTTCTATTAGCGGCGGTTTAGCCTGGTATTTTTATTATTATAAAAGAAAGGATCTTTTAGGCGGATACTGGGTGGCGTTTTTAGTCGCCATTCTGGGATCTCTGATCATTCTTTCTATTTTCCAAGACCTGATCCGAGAAGTGGTGTATTGGTTAATCTCACCAAAGATCGGGATCTACCAGGTTGCAAATGTGAATTTGATCGCGGTGATCTTGGGCGGATACTCCATGCTCTATATCATGAACCGTATCAATCATAACAAAGAACGCAGAGATTAATTTAAGGGCGACTCACTCGCTTTGCTCGTGATCGCGCTGCTACGTGCTGCGCGTTCGCTCCGGTCCTTCGGACTTCCACTTCGCATCGCTGTCGCGTACTAAAGACAAAAACACTACTATAGAGTGTAAATTCCCGGTTTTAGTTATCGTTCTTTTTATTTTTTTCCGCCAAAGACATTTCGAATACTTTGGTGTACTTTAGAAAATTATAATAGAAGCCCATAATCGCGAGGATTAGTCCTCTTCTGCCGTCCAAAAATCCTAGTCTTACAAAATACATCCAAAAGGATTTGTATCCTGCTTCTAAAAGAGCTAAGAATAATCCGCTGCGTTTTCCTTTTCCGAATTTTTCAGTGGCTGCGAGTTCGGAGTATCTATTGATAAAGCTGACATGATCGAATAGGTTTTCGTACGAATAATGGAAGACCGGATGTTTTAACTTCTTTCTTTTTCCGGACAATTCCACCGCTTCATGGACCTTTCCGCCTACAAACTTTCCTTTGGATTTTAAGAATAGTCTGGCTCTATAATTCGGATACCAGCCTCCGTGTCGGATCCATTTTCCCATGTACATCGTAAGTCTTGGGATGATGAATCCGTCTTCTTCCGGTTCTCCATTCTTAAATAAACTTTTGATCTCTTCTTTTAGGCCTGGAGAAAGTTCTTCGTCCGCATCCAGAGTGAGTATCCAAGGATTTTCAGCTAAAGAGATTACATGATTCTTTTGGGAAACGTAATCGTCGAATTTCCGTAGAACTACTTTGGCTCCCTTCTTCTTTGCGATACTTTCGGTTTTATCCTTGGAACCGGAATCCAATACTATGATCTCGTTTACGAAATCAAGAGAAGACAGACATCTTTCGATATTATCTTCTTCGTTTAATGTGATGATACAGGCTGAGATTGGTAACATCAAGCGCGGGAAAAATCCTGGTCTCTTACGGATTTAAAATTAGACGAAAGAGGAACTTCCAATCTGGCGATGGTTACGTCTTTGCGGATGATGATCCTGAAAAAGGAAGGATCGATACCTTCTCCTTTTAGCATGATTAATATCAGTGCGAGTCCCAATCCGGCTCCTTCCGTATTGTCGGCGTTATCTAAATAGAATTGGGCGATGTCTCCGTACTGCATTCCTTTTTCTAATTTTTCGCGGAGGGATTTTTCTTCTTCAATAGTAACCGGTGTATTGTTCGTGACTTCTACCCGAATTCCATCCATGGAATAGTCGAAAGTGATCAGACAAAAATATCCCTTCTTTTTGGATTTGTTTCCGTATTCTTCCGCCATACTTTCGGAGAATAATTCCCTGTATTCGGAGACTCCTTTTTTGTACTGGATCGGATTTTCTATATCGTATCCTTTTTCCTCGAAGAAGATCCTTTTTTGATTTGCCTTGCAGGCGTTGATCGATAATTCTTTTACGATAGTGTAAATCGTTGGAACAAGGGTGGGATAAGTGACCTTATCCAAGATGAGCTCGATCGCTTGTTGGATATGTTCCTCGACCGATCTGGTGATCCGATGGGTCTTTAGAGAGAGGATTCTTCCGTCCTCCACCGTAAGCCGGATATTGTCTGATATATCCCGGATTTCCTGACCCATTAACCTTGAACTTTTCGGAACTCGATTTGTTTGTCAAGAGACTCATTCTAATAGCTTTAAAAAAGGTCCGTTCTAATCCGGCCCGAATTTTGCCGAAATTCTTCCCTTATGTTTTAGGGAGCCTTCTATTTTCTTGGAACATTTATGCCGATTCCTGGTCTTGGAGCGGGGCTTATCTCATCCAACCGGAAACTTTGGAGTATTCCGGGCCGGTCCAGATCCAAGTGAAAGACGGTTTGGTGGAGAAAATATCTTCTTCCCCGGCATCTAAGGAACCTCTGTTCATTTTACCTGGATTCTGTGATTCTCATGTAACCTTGGGGGCAAATTCTCTAGGAGGTTGGAAGGATCGTTCAGAATTAGAATCCGATCTGAAACAATTTCTGCTACATGGGTTCACTCATATCCAGAGTATCGCAGATCCTCCTTGGGCTTCCGAACTTTCCGAGATCAGAAAAAAGAATTCTCAGTATCCTCGCATTTCCGTTCTTCCACCTGTTTTGCTCGCAGAGTCCAAAGAAATTTCCGCATCCAAAGTTTCAGGTTACAAGATCCTAAAATCACCTGAAGAAGCGATGTCTTCCGTTTCCGGTAAAAAAGGAAAGATCCATTTATTCTTAAGGCATAATGAAGGAGAAACTTTCGAAGTGGATGGAAAACTTCTCTATCGAATGAGAACTGAAGCGGAGAAGAATGGATTAGAATTATCCGTTTCTACCTTCGGGGAAGAATTCGCAAATTGGGAAGCATTGTCTTCCGAAACGAAGGTGCTCTATCATCCTATTCCGGAAACTTCTTCCATTCGTCCAGTTGCTCATAATTTGGTAAAACAGATCTGGGCTCCACTTTTCGGGATCTATTTTACAAGAAAGGGGATAGGTACTTCTTCTTTTGCGGAAGAATGGGAAAAATGGACCCAATGGAGTCCGACTTTTAAAGAAAGAGCACTGTCTAAAGAAGTACTCTCGACTATGACTGCACTTTCCGGATCGGAAAGAGAAGAAGCGGAGAAAGAATACGAATCCTATCTTGCTTTCTTGAGGGCCCGCAAGAATCTGACCCTAAGGATCTTACTCGGTTCGGGCGCGGGTCACCAACTACAGTTCCCTGGAATTTCCGGCTGGAAGGAACTTAGAATTTTATCCGAACTTCTGGGACCCAAAGAAGCATTGAGAGCGGCAACCGAAACCACCTGCCAATATTTGGGGGCGGCTCATGAGGGGAAGATCCGAGTAGGAAAACCGGCTCATCTTTTGATTTTTAGAGAAGACCCTCTCCAAAATTGGGATAAACTAAAAACATTAAGAACGGTCGTGACGGAGAGAGTGAAAACCGAGATCTCTTCTCCTGAAAAAAAGAAAACCGAAAGGCGGAGACGATGAAAGAAGATCAAAAAGAACTGTTTCAAAAATTACTGGACGAAAGTTTCAGAAAAAAAGCGGCCTTAGAGCCTGGAGCAAAAGTTTCTGCGTTAGTCACTAGTTCTAAATCGGATTACGTTTTTATAAAGATCCAAGGAGCAGGTCTCTCCGGGATCATCGCCGCGGATGAATTTACGGAAGCTCCCCCTAAGCAGGGAGAAACGATCGAGGCATATTTTTTACAGGAATCTTCCGGAGACCAATACTTCACCACTTGTTTGAACGGGGACACAATCTCTAAGGATATGGTATCAGTAGCCCATACTGCTGAGATCCCGGTTTTGGGTCATATCGTCGGGGAGAATGATGCAGGCGTAGAAGTCAAGTTAGGCGAACAAACAGGTTTCTGCCCATTCTCCCAATTAGATCCTGAGCTTAAAAAACAGAATAACGGAGTCGGCAAAAGGGTCCGTTTCCTCATTTCAGAAGTGGGGAATAAGGGAAAGATCATCGTTTCCCAAAAGAAAATCGCGGATAAGGAAAGAGAGGCCAAAATTTCAGTTCTAAAAGGAGAATTGAAACCCGGTATGTTCGTTACCTGCAAGGTCAAATCGGTCCATACTTTCGGATTGATCGTCGAAGCTGACGGACTTACCGCACTTGTTCCCGCTTCCGAGGCGACTTTCAAAAAGGGAGCGGATCTTACTAAAGATTTCCATCCTGGACAAGTACTGAGAGCAAAAGTTTTAAAATTAGATTGGGAAGAAGGAAAACACAGCTTTACCGTTAAAGATTTCCTAAAAGATCCTTGGGCCCAAAATGTTCCTTTCAAAGAAGGTGATCTAGTCACAGGAACCGTAGAAAGTGTAAAACCTTTCGGAGTATTCGTAAAATTGAATGAACAATTTTCCGGACTGGTCCCTAACAGAGAAACCGGATTACAAAATCGTACACCTGCCGCACAACATTTCAAGATGGGAGATTCTGTTTCCGCATTTGTAACGGAAGTGAATATAGGCAAAAGACAGATCTCACTTTCTCTTGTGAAAGCGAAAGAAGTTCAGGAAAGATTGGATTATAGCGGATATCTTTCCGAGGAAACTTCTTCCACCGGATCTTTCGGCGCTATTCTTGCAAAATCCTTAAACAAGGGACAGAAAAAAGGATAAATGGCTCTCCGGATCGCATTGTATCGACCGGAGATACCTCCCAATACGGGAAATATCGCCCGACTATGCGTCGCTTTAGGAGCGGAGCTGCATATCGTAGGAGAACCTGCCTTCGAGTTGTCTGAAAAAGCGGCAAGAAGAGCAGGGCTGGATTATTGGGATAAACTAAAACTCACTCTTCATTCCGGTTGGGAAGCTTTCTCAAAGACCTTAGACACTGATTCCAAATTATATTTAATATCTACTAAAGGTAAAATTTCTTATACAACTCCGGAGTACGGGGAGAATGACGTATTTTTATTCGGAAATGAAACATCCGGACTCCCTCAGGAAATTTTTGGATCAGAGATCCCTAATGGGATCCTTAGGATCCCGATGGAAGAAGATTGCAGATGTTTAAATTTGAGTAACGCAGTCGCGGTAATCGCATACGAGGCATTGCGCCAAATTCGTCGTTGGTGACTCGGAAACTGTCTTCCGAAAAAAATCGGATTTACACCCCTCGAAAAAAACAGTCCTATGGAAAAATATGGGAATGTCCTTTTCCCTAGGAGAGATAGAAGCCCGCATTCGGGAACTCCTAGCAAACGGTTTAACAGGTAATTCCCAGGATTTCCATGCGTGGATCCGTATGGACACTCTTCGAAAATTCAGAGAAGAGCCTTCTTTCTCACCTGACTGGGTTCCCACTACTCTAGATGCGCTTGTTACATCAGGAGAAGCAGCAAAAAGTAAATTAGATCCTAGAGAATATACTCTCTCTGCAGAATCCTCTCTCCGCAAAAAACCTTCCAAAAACGAAGAATACCTTCTACTCGGCCGCACCGAATTCCAACCGATGCAATATGTAAGAAGCAGAATGGAATCTTTCCTGAGAGCCAACGGAATTGACGAGGACCTGATCGTGGACCTGACAATCGGCTCCATCGAAGCAGTGGAGAATGCTGTCAAATATGGTGACGGCGGAAATGTAGAAGTCGCCTATACAATCGAAAAAAGTGGAATTTTTAAGATCCGACTGGTGAACAACCTAAGAGAATTGAATATCGAAGAAGATATAGAAAGAGGAAAATTTTCTTCCACCGCCACTCTAATGAGAGGGATGATGGTAATGCAAAAATTATTCGATAAAATGGATCTGGAAATCTTAGAGGATAAAAGACAGGCATTATTTATGGCCGAAAAAGTCCTTCCGAAGTAAATTCCGCGGCTTTTTAAGTTTTACACTTCTTCTATTTTCGGGTCTTTCTTTCTAAGAGTATGTCTTCGATTTTTAAAATACATTCCAACTATAAAGCGGCCGGGGACCAGGTCCAAGCCATAGAAAAAATAGGCCAGGCATTCAATAAGGGAGAAGATAAGGTCACCCTAGTGGGTGTGACAGGCTCCGGAAAAACATTCACTATGGCCCAGGTGATCGCAAATATGGGACTTCCTACCTTGGTTTTGTCGCATAACAAAACTTTGGCGGCACAGCTTTTCAGGGAATTTAAGGAGTTTTTCCCGGAGAATGCTGTGGAATACTTCGTTTCCTATTATGATTACTACCAACCTGAGGCTTACGTACCTTCTTCCGATACGTTTATAGAAAAAGATATGTCCATGAACGAGGAGATAGACAAGCTCAGACTTCGTGCTACTTCTTCTTTATTGGAAAGAGACGATGTAGTGATCGTAAGTTCAGTCTCTTGTATTTACGGTTTGGGATCTCCGGAAGAATATGTGAACTCCGTTGTCGCATTGAAAAAAGGAGATATTATAGATAGGGATCAGGTCATTCGCAAACTTCTTCATATACAATACAATCGTAATGATACTGATTTCTCCCGCGGGAATTTCAGAGTAAGAGGGGACTCTATCGAAGTTTATCCTGCGTATCATACGGACGCATTCCGGATCGAATTTTTCGGAGACGAGGTGGATTCGATTTCCAGGATCCATCCGGTTACCGCTCAAGTGATCGCAAAACAGGAAAAATGTTTTATCTATCCTGCAAAACACTTCATCATGTCTCCTCCATTGATAAAGGACGCTGTCAAAAGAATCAAAGATGAGATGGCGGAACAGGAGATCAAGTTCACCAAAGAGAATAAATTTTTAGAAGCACAACGTATCGTATCCAGAACGAATTACGATATGGAAATGCTGCAAGAGATGGGATATTGTAACGGGATCGAAAATTATTCACGTCATCTTACGGGAAGGAAAGAAGGAGAAAGACCTGCCTGTCTTATCGATTATTTCCGCGGAGATTTTTTACTCATAGTGGATGAGTCTCACGTTACAATTCCTCAGGTGGGGGGAATGTATGCAGGAGATAGAGCCCGTAAACAAACTCTGGTGGATTTCGGATTCAGATTACCTTCTGCCCTGGACAATAGACCTTTAAACTTTGCGGAATTTGAATCCTTAACTCCTAAAACTCTTTATGTATCCGCAACACCTGCGGATTACGAATTAGAAAAGAGTAAATCAAGAGTTGAACAGATCATTCGTCCTACGGGGCTTTTGGATCCGAATGTAGAAGTTCGGCCTACCAAAAATCAGGTAGAAGATCTTCTTATAGAGATCCGTAAAAGAATCGATCTGGGAGAAAGAGTACTCGTCACCACATTGACTAAGAAGATGTCTGAGGATCTTTCCGATTATTATAAAGAATTAGGACTCAAAGTCTCTTATCTACACTCCGAAGTGGATACATTAGAGAGGGTGGAGATCATCCGAGATCTTAGGAAGGGAATATATGACGTTCTAATCGGGATCAATCTTTTACGAGAAGGATTGGATATTCCCGAGGTCTCTCTGGTTGCTATTTTGGACGCGGACAAAGAAGGTTTTTTAAGAAATTATAAATCCTTAATACAGACGATAGGTCGGGCTGCGAGAAATATCAACGGAACTGCAGTGTTGTACGCGGATAAGATGACAGATTCTATGACCAGAGCCATAGAAGAGACCAAAAGAAGAAGGACCATCCAGGAAGAACATAACCAGAAATACAGGATCTCTCCTCAAACGATCAAAAAAGAAATCGCAGATATGATCGAAAGGACGGAAAAAGAACTGGCTCCCGAGGAATACGCTGCGGAAGAGATCAACAAAAAGTTCAGAGAGAAAAACTTCTCTTCTAAAGAGGAAATGAAAGAGAAGATCAGAGAAGAAATGTTAAAAGCAGCCAAGGAATTGGATTTCGAAAGAGCAGCACTTCTCAGAGACAAAATGCTTTCCATCAAATCGACTCCTACAGAGGAAAAATGAGATTAGACATTACACTTATCACTATAATAGTCACAGGAGCCATAAGCCTTTATACATTATATGTGGATCAGAACCTTTTAGACAAACTGATCCTAAGACCTTTCCGAGATTCTAAAGAAGGGAATTATTATACATTAGCCACCAGCGGATTCGTTCACGCTGATTTTACTCATCTATTATTCAATATGTTGACCCTTTATTTTTTCGGAAGGCATGTGGATATGGTGCTCGGTCCTTTAGGATTTATGGGGCTGTATTTAGCTAGTATCTTAATTGCAAATTTGGTTTCTTTCCAGAAAAATAAAGCGGACGCGAATTATGCGAGTTTAGGAGCTTCCGGTGGGACTTCCGGGATCGTATTTGCTTCTATCTTATTCTATCCTTATTCTAAAATTTTCTTTTTCTTTATACCGATCCCTATACCTGGACCTTTATATGCGATCTTGTATTTGGCATATTCTTATTATGCTTCTAAGAACAGGCAGGATGGGATCAATCACGATGCACATTTTTACGGGGCGCTGACTGGACTTGCGGTTGCGATCTTAGTACAACCGCTTTCATTGATTGCGTTCGTCCAATACGTGCTGAGTGCATTTATATAATAATTTTTTAAAATGCGAAAGGATCAGCCACCTTTCGCGATTTTGTCCTTTATAAAAGCCTTAAACTTATCCGAGCCGAAACTAACATCCATTTTGATGATCTCAGGAGCGAGATACGGATGTTTTTTCATAATATATTCTTCGATTGCGGCATACTTATCCGCTTTCGCTTTTAGAAGGATTTTGTTCTCGGAATCGATCGTGAGTTTACCTTCCCATTGGTACAAAAGAGCCACTTCCGGAAAAATGGTGCCGCTTACTATGATGCCAAGTTGGAGCATTTCCGCGATATACTCTTCCGCTAAGTCACGATCCGCCAGAGTAGTGAAGACTAAAATTTCTTGAGATGAAGACATGGTTCCTCCGAGAAAAAGGAGAATAAGAAGTATTCATTCTTTGTCCAGTCTTTCTTTGGGAAGATCGTATCAGTATCTAGGAGCGTTCGGATCCGAATAATTTCCTTTGCCCGAATTAGGCATAGAACCTCTGGAGCTAGAAGGAGTATAATCATCGCAAAGATTACTGCATTTTCCGATACAATCTTCTCTCTTTCGATCCACAGTAATTGCGGTAAAAACAGTCTCTACTTTAGGAATAGGATATTGGATCCAACATTGGCTCTTGCAGTTCCCATACTTGGCGGCACAATTCCGAGCGGTATTCTGATCGGAACCTGCGGAGATCATCATATCGAAAAGTTCCTGCTCTTCTCTGGTCTTGAATTCTCCCTTTTTGCCTCTTTTGGACAATTCTTGTTTGCTTAAGTTAGCATCTCCCGCTTCCGGAAAATCCTCCGCTGAAGCTTTTCCTTTAATTTTGCCGGATTCGTCGGAGCTCCAATCCACTGTGAAAAAGCAGTTTAGAATAAAGAAGAATAGTAATATTCCGAATTTAATTTTCATCAGATCTTTAAAAAACTAAACCTTTGGGATTAGGATTTACCAAATATTTTCGTCGTTTAACAAATAAATACATCATTTTTGCACTCTTTTACATTGAAATCGGCTGGAAAAAAATTTCCAAACCAGGTCTCAATAGTATTGAATGTAGGATAACCTACAATAGAGTCTGTCTAAGTAGTACTTAAGACCTAAGAAATCGATTGGAGGGTCTTTTTAGTGAGTAGTTTTTTTACAAGTACATCAGTAAAACGTTTCTTTCTTCTCTCCTTACTTATTCTTTTTATTTCAAATTGTAGCGCCCTGGACTGGGGTTGGGTAAGACTCCCTTCCGGGCTTGCCTGGGACCAAAACGAAACCTTAGATAGAAATCCTGTAGAAGGCTTTCGAGTGGAATTTCCGGAAGAATTGGGACTGGATTCCAGACCCTTAGTGGAATTTTCCAAAAAACTCAGGAAAGAAAAAACGGAGGTCCGTTCTCTTCTCATTTTGAAGGAAGGGAACCTGGTATTCGAAAGATATGCAGGTGGGATCTCAAGAAATCATAATCATAATATGTACTCCGTGACCAAATCAGTGGTCTCCCTATTATTAGGGATCTGTTATACGAATGATTGTGGAGTGGACTTGGAAGATAGCCTTTCTTCGGCAGAGTCCGGTTTACCTGGCCTTCTTCCCTCCGAATTGAAAGGAAAAGAATCCATCCGACTTAAAGATGCATTACGTATGAGTTCCGGAATGGGCTGGGATTCCTTTCCTAAAAAAGAAGATATCAGAACCGACGCAGACCCGCTTGCGATCGCTTGGACCCCAGTGGTATCTTCCGCACCCGGAACTAAATTCGAATATTCTAATGGAGATACCCAATTAGTTGCTGGTTATCTGGAAGCCAAAACAGGCAAAACATTATACGAATACTCTAAGAGCACTGCATTCTCCTGGTTAGGTTTTAAAGGAGAAGAATGGAATACATCCAAATCGGGCAGACAGACCGCAGGTTTCGGACTTCGACTGAGACCTATCGATATGGCTAAGTTAGGACAACTTTATCTGGATGGAGGAAAATGGTATGGACGTCAGGTATTAAAACCTGAATGGATCGCCATGACCTTAGAGCCTGGAGTAGAAAAAAGATACGGACTTCAATTCTGGCTGCATGAATTCGAAGGAAAGCCTAGCTTCATGGCAAACGGAAAAGGTGGTCAGTTCATCTATGTGATCCCTCATCGTAAGATTGTTTTAGTGATGACCAGTGCAATTTGGGACAAGGCACCCGATCTAGTTTTAAATTCCGCTTTGGATGCGATCAAGGCATCTTTGGCATCTACGGATAAGATCCCTTCTCCGGACAGGGAAGAAGCGCTTCTTAGAGAGTTAAAAATATCCGCCAGAACTTCTTTAGACCCCAAGCTTAAAGAAGGGGCGGATGAAACAAGGATTGCAGCAGAACCGGGGATGAAACAAAATCATCCTTAAATGAAGACCGTTCTAATCCCGATCCCTCAAATCGATTTCGATCCCACAGAAGTATCCGTACCTTGGAAGGTCCTAAAAGAAAAAGGATATAAGATCCTATTTGCAACTCCAAGCGGAACCTCCGGAGAGGCGGATTTTAGGATGGTAACCGGAAAAGGTTTAGGTATTCTTTCTCCGGTTTTAAGGGCGAAAAATGATGACGTTCTTCTGTATAGAGAATTAGAAAAATCGAATGAATTCTTAAATCCCAAAAAGTATGAATCTGTTAAATCGGACTCCTTTGATGTACTGCTTCTTCCCGGAGGACATGCAAAAGGAATGAGGGTTTATCTGGAATCGGAACCTTTGCAGAAATTGGTGGGAAATACATTCGCAGAAGGAAAACCAGTGGCTGCGATCTGTCATGGAGTGCTTCTAGCTGCAAGATCCAAAAATCCTAAAACGAAAAAGTCCAGCTTATACGGATTCAAAACTACAGGACTTCTCAAGTCCCAGGAACTTCTGGCTTGGAATTTAACTAGAGCTTGGCTTGGGGATTATTATAGAACTTATCCTACGCCGTTGCAGGACGAGGTAATTTCCTTTTTAGAATCCAAAGTGGATTTCCAAGAAGGGCCTATGCCTATTGCACGAGATAGTTTTTCTAATATTAAACCGGGGTTCAGTGTTTTAGATAAGTCTTATCTTTCCGCTAGATGGCCCGGAGATGCTCATAAGTTTGCCTCTGAACTTCCCGAATTCTTCGGATAATTGTGGTTTTTGATTTTCCTTTAATATAGTTTAGGCATATTGACTAAAGAGGGATCCCTCCGCCGATAATCATGAGTTCCAAAGAACATTACATTTTTCTGGATGTAGGAGACACTCTCCTTACAATGAAAAAGCCCGCAGGAGAAGTGTACTTCGAAGTTCTAAAAGAATTCGGATTGGATGGTTCCAAACATCCAAACGGTTATATGGAAAGAGCGTTTCGTAAGGCATATGCTCACATGACGCGTCATCCACTTCCTGACTTCAGAGATAAGTTCCATGCTCATACAGATGGAAGCGAAGGCTGGTGGAGAGAGTTACTCGGCTTCTTCTTAAAAGAAATAGGATCCGATCTGGAACCGGATCCTATTTTCCAGTCCATATTCAAACGTTTTGATGAACCTTCCGTTTGGGAAATAGACCCAGGCTTTTTCGAATTGGTAGAATTTGCAAAACAAAGAGGTTCCGGTCTTGGGATCATTTCCAACTGGGATCATAGACTTAAACAATTGTTAGCAAGCGTAGGTGTTCTGGATTATTTTTATCCGGTAATTGTTTCCGCAGAATTCGGATACGAAAAACCTTCTCCCTTGATCTTCCAAGAAGCGGAGAAGATCGTGGGACTTTCTCCGGACAAATTGGTCTACTGCGGAGACAAGGTGGAGTTGGATATCCTGCCGACACGTTCTAGGGGATGGACTGCGTTTCATAAACATGTGGAAGGAGATATCCGTGATCTGGGAGAGCTGACCTCTATACTAAAAAAAGTGTAGTTTATTCCCTTTCGAATTCTTTTCTACCTCCAAACAAGTCTAACCGAATACAAAAAAAAATCGAGTTAGAATAAAAATGAAAGTGCTCGCAGTCTCCGGAAGTTTAAGAAAAGGATCTTCCAATACAGCCTTATTACTCGCAGCAAAAAGGATCGCAAATGATTCTTTGCAAATCACACTCGCAGATCCGATAGATCGGATCCCTCACTTCAATCCCGACTTAGATACGGATTCTCCTCCTAAAGAAGTTATAGAATGGAGAAAAGAACTGAAAGAAGCGGACGCCATTCTTTTTTCGAGCCCTGAATATGCGTTTGCGATCCCGGGAGTTCTGAAGAATGCACTGGATTGGATCGTATCCAGTGCGGAACTTTATGGAAAGCCTGTCGGGCTGATCAATGCATCTCCCGGCTATGGAGGAGCTTCCAAAGCCCAGGAAGCTTTTTTACATTTATTGAATGTACTTACGGTTAAGATAAACGATGATTGTGTTCTAAGTATTCCTTCCGTGAACAAGAAGGTGGATCCGGAAGGAAATATCATGGACGAACAAACGGAGAAAGAACTTCGGATTTGTTTGGAAAGCCTGGAACGTTTGGTCCAAGATTCTAAACTTTCCTGAATCTCCCAGAACCTGCCCGATGTCCCCAGGCGAATATCCCTAAAAGGATGTAAAATCGTTAGAAAATGGAAGAAAAGTTCGTAAAATTCTGTTTTATTGTTATAAATCCTATATTTTAAATAAATAATCCGTTATAGCGAATAAAATCCTTGCAATATTCTGTGAAGTTAACCATAACTGAAATCAGGAGTATCGATTATGGCACTTAGATTAGGTGATGTGGCCCCGGATTTCCATGCAGAAACTTCCGAAGGACCGATAGAATTTCATAAATATTTGGGAGAAGGTTGGGGAATCTTATTCTCTCACCCGAAAGATTATACTCCCGTTTGTACTACAGAACTTGGTTACGTTGCGAAGATTAAACCGGAATTCGAAAAGAGAAATGTTAAGGTTCTCGCGTTGTCTGTTGATCCAGTAGACTCACATAAAGGTTGGATCGGAGATATCAACGAAACCCAAAACACTACTGTAAACTATCCTATCATAGCGGATGCGGACAAAAAAGTTTCCGGTCTTTATGATATGATCCACCCGAATGCAAGCGAGACTACTACAGTTCGTTCCGTATTCGTGATCGGTCCGGATAAAAAAGTGAAACTGACCTTAACGTATCCTGCATCTACTGGAAGAAACTTCGATGAACTTTTGAGAGTGATCGATTCTCTCCAATTGACTGCGAATTACAGTGTTGCTACACCTGCAAACTGGAAACATGGAGAGGACGTAATCATAGTTCCTTCTGTTTCCGACGAAGATGCTGAGAAAAAATTCCCGAAAGGTTTTAAGAAAATTAAACCTTATTTGAGATATACTCCTCAGCCGAATAAGTAAGAAAGGAACAAATGCCTGTTTCAAAAAGGAGTCTTCGGACTCCTTTTTTATTATATTCTATTTTTATAAAGTACTTCCGGAATATTAATTCCGGAAGCGATATTCCGATAAAAAGTACGCGCGGAAATCACTATTCCGCACCTGAGCCTCATAGCGGGGAAATTTGAATTGCAAGCTTCTCCGTAAGGAGCATAATTATGGCAATGCCTATGTTTCGCAGGGTACCGCGAAAATTGGAAGAAGTATTAGGTGACGAAGGAGCGGATGAATTTGTGGATTTTATCAACGATTCTTTCGCGGCTAATAAGGAGATTGTAATGGAACTCGTTTTCGAAAGATTTGAGAAGAGACTCTCGGAAGAATTGAACGTATTTCGAGCCGAATATAAAGCGGAAATTGCAGAACTTCGAATAGATATGCATAAACTCATCGCTTCTCAGACAAAATGGATGGTAGGCGCGATCATAGCTTTGACCGGAATTTTTTCGATCATAGTTAAATTATAATTTCACGAAAGAGTTTCAAGATTTGGAAAGTCTTTGGATAGACCTTGCAGCGATCTCTTTTCTAAGATCTTGGGCCTTTTTCTTAGATGCCCTAGTTTCTGAAACTAGGTCCGCGTTGGCTGTTTTAGGATGCCCGCTTAAAAAAGGAGGTTCGGGGTTGTATTCGATCATAAGTTGGATTTCTTCTGCGGCGTTTTGGCCCTGGATCTCTGCTACCACCTGGAGCGCAAAATCGATCCCTGCAGTGACTCCTCCTCCAGTGATTCGATCTCGATCGATGATTACTCTATCTTCTTTCACATCGATTTGGGGAAAAAGTTTTAGCACATCCAAGGAGAGCCAATGTGTGGTGGCTTTGTATCCATTTAATAAACCTGCTGCGGCAAGAACCAAAGAACCGGTGCATACAGAACTAATGTATTTGGAGGATTTAGATTTTTCCCTCAGCCAGTTTAGGATCTTTTCGTTTTCCATGAGTCGATTCACACCGAGTCCGCCTGGAACTAAAACCAGATCCAAATTTAAGTTTTCTTCCAGACTTTTGTCCGGAAGAATGAAAAGTCCTCTTTCAGAAGGAATTGGTTCTTTGGTTTCTGCAATTACGTAAACTTTGGAATTTTTCATTCTGGAAAATACTTCGTAAGGACCTACAAAATCCAGAGGAGTTAAATCAGGAAAGATAAGTAATCCGATATTGAACGATTCTTGCATAGATATATGGGATATGATTCGGGAGAGTCTTCAAGTCGAATTCGAAGGAAAATTTTCTTCCTCTGCCACTCTAATGAGAGGTGGATGAAAACCTTTTTTAGGAAATTCAAATGAAGGGGAGAAGTTACACTAATTGATAAATATCTGGGATATTCGGGGAATATCTTCCCAATATCCTAATTTGGTATATTCCGAATTGGGAAGTAGAATTAGTTTTGCTTGGCTAAAACAATCTACACCGAAGAATATAAGATTTTCCAAAAGTTGCTAAAGAAAGCGCGGGAAGAAGCGGGCCTGACCCAAGTGGATGTTGCCGAAGCGCTCAAAACACCACAATCTTTCATTTCAAAAGTAGAGGCTGGAGACAGAAGGATAGACGTTATCGAATTCTGGAACCTGGCAAAACTATATAAAAAGCCGGTGGATTTCTTCTTCAAGTTTGATGATAAATCAGAACTTAAATCCAAGAAAAAGTCTCTCAAAGCTGCAAGCTCTACTAAAAGAAAGTCCAAATAACTTATATCAATCGATCCGTTGGACTTCCAACCAAATATCTTTCTTAGAAAAGAATAGCCAAGAACCGCGGTTCTTGTAAAAAAATCCAATTGCCTTTTAGGCAAAAAGCTAAATGAAATCGAATCGAATCTTATATCCCTGGGCCTATTGGGTCGTACTGATCTTTATTGCATTTTTTTCCTTTTGGGCAGGAAGATTCGGTTTAGAAAATATGGATATTCCCTTTTCGGATATTGGTTCTGAAAAGGAAAATGTCTCCGATTTACATGAGTTTGCAAGGCCCCGTTTAATTCTTAAAAACGTTCGATTTTATTGGCAGAAGGATATATTCGTAGATGCCGATCGTCTTTCTCTCGAGGCAATTCCTAAAAGCGGAGAAATCCTTCCTTTCGATCGACCTGAACTTTTTACGCTCAAAATCTTAAACGGAAATATCAAGATCTCATTTGAGAGTTTGGAAAAACTGATGAACGGAAGATTATTCTCCTTTCCGGAATCCACTCTTCGTAAAATTAAACTTCGTCCGATTTTTCATAATGGTGTTTGGAAACTTAAAATTTCGGGAGAGGTCAAACTTGTGGTCTGGGTTTCCTTTGAAGGGATTGCTACAGTCAAGATCGATCCCGAATCCGGCAGGATCTTGGTGGAGAATGAATCCGTTAGAGCATTGTTAAATCCTTATACAAAAGAACTTTTAAATACTGTCGGTGTATCCATCGAGGACCTGGTCCGCTTTCCTAAAGGGAAAGGTTTGGTCTTTTCAGGAAACAAAGTGTTTTTTGAACCTTTTTCAGTTTTTCCCGACCCTGAAGTGGAGGGCAAGATCAAGGATCTCAAATTGGATGAAAATGCCTTAGGTATCGAGTTCATCGCGGAACAAGAGGTTCCCTCTCCTAAAACAAATTCCAAAAATTATATTTATGTTACCGGTGGAAAATTACTCTTCGGAGGGATTCAAGTCCACCAGGGCAGGGTCTTACTCCTAGACAGGGAAGAATCCTCTCTGTTCGAGTTCTGCTTTTCGGAATATAAAAAAGCATTGTCTCTCTCCAATGTAAAAATGGAGGAAGACGGACGTATCCTTATCTCTATGCCTGATGTTCCTCCTCTTGAATAATTCTTTTTATAAATAAAATATTTCCAATTTCGCAAAAATCCCTAAAATCCGGAACGTTCTTCTCCGAACTCGGTCCTCTTGTTGAAGAGGATGTTTATGGATCTTTTCACTTCCAAACTTAGATTTGTTCTTTTTTACGTTAGTAGTTGTTTGCTTCTTTTTGGGATTTTTTTAACGAGTTGTATCTCTCCTCAATTTGCAATGGGCGGCGGTGGGATGAGTCCTTATCCTTCCGATTTTGTTTATAAAGGAGACCTGTTCGGTTTACAAAATTGTTTGAGAGCAGGTTATTCAGTAGATACAAGGGATCCTTTTACTCGGAATTTTACTCCTTTGATGATCGCGGCGAGAGAAGGTGAAGTAGAGATCGCAGAATTTTTAGTTCGGAACGGCGCGGATATCAACGCCAAAACTAGGGACGGTCACACTGCACTCATGATGGCTGTTTATAATCGGAACCTGGATATAGTTAAACTTCTTCTGAAGAATGGTGCGAATGTTCATATCAAAAGTAAACAAGGTCACACTGCGTTTTCGGAAGCTAGTTTAGAAGAATCCATTCAGATCAAGGAACTACTTCTTCCGTATGAGATCGGTCCAAAAAGATGAAATCAGCATTTCAGATCGTTCTGGTTCTTTTATTTCTTGAATCTTGTATGAATGATGATCGCTGCACTGGGGATTGTGATAAAAATTTTTCTATGTGCCTTCTAGTGGCAAGTAATGAAAATTCTTTGGGGATTGCGGTCGTCTGCCAAATGATGTGTGATACTTGTAAATCCAATTGTCATACTGTGACTTCTTCTTCCGGAAGGACAACCAGCACTTCAAGAGGAGGTTCCTCCGGAGGCGGCGGTGGGGGAGGAGGCTCAGGGGGAGATGGAGGCGGTGGCGGCCATGGTGGTGGAGGCCACGGCGGCAGCGAGATCATAGTCTTCTAAAATATTTTCAAAATATTCTAAACAAAAAAAGAAACCGAGTTTTCTCGGTTTCCAATTTATGAGCTATTATGAAAAACTTATATAGATCTACTTTGCAAATCCTATCTCGGAGCCAACGGGGGTTTTTTCGTAATCTTCCTTCTTCCCTGCTACCTCATCAAAATAAGTTTCGTAATTCGGGAAATTTGTTCCCATAATCCTGTCCCAGAAATTGAAATAGAGGCTATAGTTTCCATGAAACTTTTGGTGATGAAGGTTATGATGTGTGGAAGTGTTGATCCATTTTGTGATCGGATGACTTGCCCAGCCTTTTGGGAGAAATTCATATCCTAGATGCCACCATATATTCATGATCATCGCATAGAATGTATGGAAAATAAACACTCCGAAATGGATCGGGACTAAACTGATGAATGGAACTATATAGATCGCTTCTAAAAATGCTTCCGCCCAATGGAAATTATAAGCAGCTAAAGGAGAAGGATTTACGGATTTATGATGGATTGCATGTACGAATGTATAAACTTTTTTGTGATGCATTAACCTATGAGCCCAATAGAACCAAGTCTCATGCCAGACAGTGATCAAAATATAACTTAAGATCGCGTAAGCCCAGCCTCTTTCGGAGATATCGAAGTAAAGCGCTCTAGGAAGGTATCCTAATTTTTGAAGGCTGAAAGAAACGACTGCAACCAAGCTGAACATTACCATCGTAACAGCGGATTGTTTGATCTCGAATACTACCTTCTCCCATTTTGGAAAATTTTTCTGGATCCTATACTTTTCAAAGTAACCCTTTTTCCAAACCCAGAATATAAAGAATGCAAGTCCTGCTAAAGGATAGTATCTAATGAAGTTCATAGAAAGTTGGAATAGTCCGAAATTCCGAACGCATTCCCAACCGAAATCACAAGCGTTGATTGCCATTTTTCCTCCGATTTCTGTATTCAGTTTACGGCGGAATGAATAAGAAATCGTCCTCCCCGATCGGAGCGGAATAAAATATACGTCCAGACCGATCGAAACGGACTATTTGGACTTATTTTTGCGGATCTTGTTTCTGTATTCGGAGGGTGTAAATCCGGTCTCCTTTCGGAAAACCTCGTTAAAAGCGGATTTGGAGCCAAATCCTGAGGAGTAGGCTATGGACAATAAAACTTCGGCAGGATCTGATTCTATTTTCTTTTTGGCTTCTTTTACCCTGTATTCGTTCAGTAATTGAAAGAAATTTTTTCCAATTTCATTGTTCAGATATTCAGAAAGTTGGTGCGTACTGATCTCTAATTTGCCCGCCAAAAATCCAAGGGTCAGATCTTCCTTTAAGAATACCTTCTCCTTTTGAAATAGGTCCTCTAAGTTTTGTTTGATACCTTCTAGGTCGAGGCCGCCGAGTTGGGAGGCTCTGTATTTTTTCTCTTCCTCTACCACTCTTTGTACTTCTAAAAAAAATTCAGGGAATCCTTGGCGTAGAATGTACAAAGAACATAAAAATATCCCAACTAAAGAACCGACTCCTTCTAAACCTCTGATAGATCCTAAAATTACGGAAATGGATCCGTATAATAAAATGATCAAAATACAGACGCTTACTCCTAAGATAGTAAGCATTCTTGCGTCCTTGTATATTACTGAAAGTCTGAAACCCCAAAACAAACGAAAGAATGTGGAAAGTAAAAATGCGAACATGACTCCCATTGTACTTAAGACTGGGATTTTTAAAAATAATGGAAGGCCTGTTTCTTGTAGGCTTTTGAGTAATTCGATCTTTTCAGGACCTCCTGAAAAATAAAAAGGAGACATCCATAAAAATATCACAATAGCAGGGATCATCTTCAGATAAAATATTTTTTTGGATTCAGGAGTATTTCCCATGGCAAGGAGAAGATAACGTTCTATAAAAGGCCCCATGAGTCCCGAAACAGGAAGATGTGTTAGATACAGACCCGGAAAGTAGACGATCATCTTGCAAGTGAGTAAGAATGCGTGAGATAGAAAGATACCAACTAAGAAAAAAATAATGGCGAGTAAGTTTTGTTTTTCTCCTCTGGGAGAAGAAAAAACTTCTCCCAAAGAAAATAGAAATGCGAGTCCGATCGAAAAGACTAAGAATAAGGAAGTATAAGATTGGATTCCGAACTCATTCATACCGTAATTTCCGAGATGCCAACCTTCTCCGCGACCTTTACTAAAGATAGGTCCGCAGAATATAATTTTGCACTTCCTAATACGCAACTTGCAAGCAAATGTGCGTCTATCCAGCCGATTCCGAGTCCCGCCAATGAATTTCTTTCCGAAAATATCATGGCCTCTTTATGGTTTGCGATCGGAACTTCTTTCAATTGAGCATATTCAGTTAGGAAAGAATTCTTATTCTTAAAATTTCCCAAACTGAGTTCTCCCTCTACCATGGGATGACGTCTGACTAAGCCCAGGCGCAGAAGTTCTACCAGTTTGGGATCCGACTTACGTATATGATTGATCCAAACGGAAGTGTCTACGAGCACCGCCGTCATTTAGGAGATTTTTTGCGGGTAGGGCCTTCTGCTTTTGGATCGGTTCCGCCTAAGAGAGCCATTCTTTCTGCGGATTTTTCTCGAATCAATGCACGCAATCCTTCTTGAACGAGACGTGTCTTTTCAAGGATCCCGGTATAGTCTTGGGCGGTGGAGATCAGCTCGTCTGGAATGTATAGGGTGGTTTTGACAGCTAACATATATGGTAATATATGGCGAAAGAGGCCATATGTCAAGAGGATGGGGGCGGAAAATTGATTATTGGGAGGAAATGTTGTTCCGCATTGAGACTGGCAGGGAAAATTTAGAAAGTACGTTACCTTCTCCCTAAATGAATCGTATACTTATGTCGCATATCGTGAGTCTTCGCTAACAGCGGGGAGCAAAAATCCTCCTTCCTTGCATAAATAATGCCATCTGGCTGGGAATCTTGGCTAAAACCTTGACCAGGGACCCTGGGTAAAAATACTGTGTATTTCTAGCTCCTCTTCCGGGAGCGGGTAAAGAGACATGCCCTCTTAGCTCAGCGGTAGAGCACTTCCATGGTAAGGAAGGGGTCACCAGTTCAAGCCTGGTAGAGGGCTAAGTTCGAATAGGTCTGTAGTTTAATGGTAGAACAAGGATCTCCAAAGTCCTTGGTGGGAGTTCGATTCTCTCCAGACCTGGAGTTTTTCCGCAGGTTCTTTGAGATTTAGGAAGGATTTATAGTGAAGTTTGGCGCATTTATACAAGAATGTAGAGAAGAACTAAAAAAAGTTCAGTGGCCGAATAGACAAGAGGTGATGCAGTCCACCATCGTAGTTCTAGTCACAGTGTTATTTTTCTCTGCTTTCCTATTCTTTTCGGATACTGCGTTTGTGAAGCTTCTTACCGGATTCTGGAATCTGTAAGAACTTAGGATTAGTGTGATTATGATGGCTGATTTGAAATGGTATGCGTTACAGACTTATTCCGGTCACGAGAATAAGGTCCAGAAAAATCTGGAAAAGCTGATCCAACAGCGCAAGCTGGAGGAAAAGATTTCTCAAGTGCGTATTCCTACCATGGAAGTCGCCGAGATGAAGAACGGCAAAAAGAAGGTCACTAAGAAGAAACTTATGCCGGGCTATGTTCTTGTTGAGATGGATATGGACGAGGACCTTCGATTCATGATCCAAAGTCTTCCTTCTGTTTCCACTTTTGTGGGATCAAAAGATGGAGGACCTGAACCTCTTTCCGTTGACGAAGTGAAAAATCTTTTCGCGGAAACCGGAGAGTTCCAATCAGAGGAGCCAGTTACTCCTCGATTATTGTTTAAAGTGGGAGACAGCCTGAAGATTATCGACGGCCCTTTCGCGAATTTTACCGGAGTCGTAGACGAGATCTTCCCGGACAAAGGAAGACTCAGAGTGAAGGTGGAGATTTTCGGACGCTCTACCCCTGTGGAATTAGATTATCTACAGGTCAAAACCGAACCCTGACCGGTGGGAGAACCGGGAGAAACAAATAAGGTGTTTCGCCAATGGCAGCAAAAAAAGTAGTAAAGCAGATTAAGCTCCAGGTTGAAGCCGGTAAGGCCAACCCTGCTCCTCCAGTCGGACCGGCTCTCGGTCAGGCAGGATTGAACATCATGGAGTTCTGCAAGCAGTTCAACGAAAGAAGTAAGTCCCAAATCGGGTACAAACTTCCTGTTGTAATTACAGTATTCTCCGACAGGAGTTTTACATTCATTACCAAGTCTCCTCCGGCAGCTCTTCTTGTTAAGAAAGCGATCGGATTAGAGTCTGGTTCCGCAACTCCTCATACCACTAAGGTAGGGAAGATTTCTCGTAAGCAATTAGAAGAAATTGCTAAAACCAAAATGGAAGACTTAAACGCGAATGATCTGGACGCAGCTGTTCAAATTATCGCCGGAACTTGTCGTTCTATGGGCGTTACGGTAGAGGGTTAATTCATGAAACGCGGAAAAAAATATCGCGCGGCTAAAGAGAAAGTCGACGCAACTAAAGTTTATCCGATCGATAAAGCTGTAGAATTGGCTCAGGCTACTTCTTATTCTAAATTCGATGGAACAATAGAAATCTCTACGAAAGTAAATTATAAATCTCTCCAAAACGTGAGGGGAACTATTTCTCTTCCTCACGGAACCGGTAAACTGGTTCGGGTCCTTGTTTTCTGTAAGGGAGACAAACAAAACGACGCGAAAAACGCAGGTGCGGAATTCGTGGGCGATATGGACCTGATCGAGAAAGTTGCCGGCGGTTGGACCGACTTCGACGCTTGCGTTGCTACTCCCGATATGATGAAGGAAGTAGGTAAGCTGGGACCGATCTTAGGACGTAAAGGTTTAATGCCTAAGCCTAAGGCTGGAACAGTTACTAACGATGTAGCTAAAGCAGTCGGCGAACTGAAATCAGGACGTATCGAATATCGTCCGGACAAAGGCGGAGTCGTTCACCTAGGTGTTGGTAAAGTCAGTTTTGATCATACCAAACTAGTAGAGAACATTCGTACAGTAGTTCAAACTCTTCTCCGGGATAAACCTTCGGATGCAAAGGGTGATTATCTGAAAACTTTCTCCGTTTCCCCGACTATGGGTGCAGGCGTGAAAGTAGACGTTAAGGAACTGGTCAACACATCCATTTAAGGATGTAGTAGACGGGAGTAGGAACAATGCCCAGCCAGGAAAAAATTGAAGCAGTTGCCGAGTTAAAAGGCAGATTAGAAAAACGTAGCGACTTTATCCTAGCCAGCTACAGCGGACTTACAGTAGAAGAGATCACAAATCTTCGCGCGAAACTTCGTAAAGAAGGATCCGAGATGAAAGTGATTAAGAACAATCTCTTCCTACTCGCATTAAAAGAATCCGAGAAGCATAAGGATAAGAACATCGCCTTTGGATCCGAATACCAAGGACCTCTAGCGGCGATTTTCTCCGATGCGAATCTTCCGAACGCAGCGAAGATCCTAAAAGAATACGCTAAGACGAATAAAAATCTTATTCTGAAAGCGGGTTACTTAGACGGATCCGTTCTGAACGCGGATGATGTGGAAGCAATCGCAGGTCTTCCGTCAAGAGAGCAACTCTTGGCTCAGATCGCAGGCGGTATCAACGGTCCGGCAAGAAGCATCGCTTCCGGTCTGAACCAAATTATCGCAGGACTTGCAAGAGCTATCCAAGCTGTCGCAGAGAAGAACAATCAGTAAGAACCAATTTTAGTAAGTAAGTAGTTTAAAGGACCAAACGGAATCAAAGGAGCACCAAATGTCTACCACTGAAGCGTTATTAGAGCAACTCGGCAAACTTACCCTTGTGGAAGCAGCCGATCTAGTTAAAAAAATGGAGGAGAAGTTCGGAATTTCCGCAGCGGCTCCAGTAGCAGTAGCAGCTGCAGCACCAGCAGGTGGCGGAGCAGCGGCAGGAGCAGATGAGCCTGCTTCTTTCAACGTTGTATTAAAAGGTTTCGGCGATAAAAAAATCGAAGTTATCAAGGTTGTTCGCGAGATCACTGGTCTTGGCTTGAAAGAAGCAAAAGATCTAGTAGAAGCTGGCGGAAAGTCTGTTAAAGACGGCGTTGCGAAAGCAGAAGCTGACGACATTAAAAAGAAATTAGAAGCTGTCGGAGCTCAAATCGAACTTAAGGCTGTCTAATCAGGGAGCCGAGGCTTTGTCTCCTCGATATCTGATTACAATCCTTTCACTCAGGCAAGGAGGCCAGCGTACTTCCTTGCCTTATTGCATTTTTTCGCGCAGTTATAATTTTCCATCATCCCAGGGAGCACACGAATGTACGGTCAAGTAGAAAGAAAACGGGTAAACTTCGGTAAGATCACCAATTTGGATTACCTTCCTAACTTGATTCAGATTCAGAAGAAGTCTTTCGATTGGTTTCTTCAATCAGAAGTTAAGGATCCCACTAAAAGAAAAAATCAGGGATTAGAAGCGGTTTTTAGAGAAACCTTCCCTATTGAAAGTCCGAACAACGACATGGTGATGGAATACAGTCACTATGTTCTAGGAGACGCTAAAAAATCTCCTCAAGAATGTAAGGACACAGATGCTACTTTTGCTCTTCCTTTAAAAGCGGTTATTCGACTCATCATCAAGGAAACCGGAGAGATCCGCGAGCAGGTCGTCTATATGGGCGATCTTCCTGTAATGACTGAGCAGGGAACTTTTATCATCAATGGAGCCGAGCGTGTTGTAGTTTCTCAGCTTCACCGTTCCCCAGGTATCTTCTTCTCTTATGATGAAGAAAGAGATACTTACTCCGCCAGAGTGATCCCTTATCGCGGATCCTGGTTGGAATTCGAAATGGACAATAAGGGAATTTTGGTCGCTAAAATTGACCGTAAGAAAAAATTCCCTGCGACTCTTCTTGTTAAGTCTTTAGGACACGGAACAAACGAAGAGATCTTGCGTCTTTTTTACAAATCCTCCAAAGCAAAAATCGGAGGAGCTTCTACTAAGGAACTCAAACGTCTGATCGGACGTAGAGTGATCGCTGATGTGATCAATATGGAAACCGGAGAGGTAATGCTCGATGCCGGTTCCAAGATCAACGAAGATAATATCTCCATCTTAAAAGAGATGAAGGTGAAGGAAGTTGAATTAGTAGAATATCCTAAAGACAAGGATAATCCTGTTTTAGTGAACTGCTTGGAAAAAGACGGAGTCAACGATTACGAAGACGCAGTTCTGAAATTCCACGGGATCATGAGACAGGGTGAACCTTCTACGATCGAGAACGCAGAAGCAGAATTGAATCGTCTATTCTTCTCTCCTAAATCTTTCGATTTGGGTGATGTAGGTCGTTACAAGATCAATAGCAAATTCGAATTCAATAATCCTAAAGAATTCACAAGTGCAACAGAAAGAGTTCTGCGTCCTGCGGATATCATTGAGACAGTACGTTACCTTCTCAACCTGATCTCTGAAACAGAGAATTACTATCCGGATGATATTGACCACTTAGGAAACCGTCGTATTCGTTCTGTTGGTGAGTTGATCGCTAACCAATTGAAAGTCGGTTTCACTCGTGTTGAAAGAGTGATCAAAGAAAGAATGACTGTCCAAGAAGTTGGAACTCAAACACCACAACTTCTGATCTCAATCAAACCAATCACTGCAGTTATCAACGAGTTCTTCGGATCCAGCCAATTGTCCCAGTTTATGGATCAGACAAACCCTCTGGCAGAACTCACTCACAAACGTCGTTTGAACGCTTTAGGACCTGGAGGTCTTTCCAGAGATAGAGCAGGATTCGAGGTGCGTGACGTTCACTATAGCCACTATGGCCGTATGTGTCCGATTGAAACTCCTGAAGGTCCAAACATCGGACTCATTCTCTCCATGTCTTCCTATGCGAGAGTGAACGATTATGGATTTTTGGAAACTCCTTACAGAGTAGTAAAAAACAGCAAAGTATCCAATAATATAGAATACTTAACCGCAGATAAGGAAGAATATCATTCTATCGCGGTATCTTCTTCTCCTGTAGATGAAAAGGGAGAGTTTAAAAATAAACTGATCTCTACTCGTCACAGATCGGATTACCCTTTCCGCAACCCGAACGAGATCCAATACATGGACTTAGCTCCAATGCAGGTGGTATCCGTTTCTACTGCGCTGATCCCATTCTTAGAGCATGATGACGCGAACCGCGCACTCATGGGTTCTAACATGCAACGTCAGGCGGTTCCTCTTCTTAGACAAGAAGCTCCGTTCGTTGGAACGGGAATGGAAACTCGTGCAGCTTACGATTCTCGTATTTGTATCATCTCCAGACATGAAGGTGTGGTTACATACGTAGATGCGGAGAAGGTGGTAATCGAGCGTAAAGGCGGAAAAGAATCCGACACTTACGATCTTACTAAATTCAAAAAAACCAACCAAGGTACTTGTTTCAACCAAACCCCGGTAGTGGGAGTGGTTCACTCAGAGATCGACGGTAAAGTTACTAAAGTCAGCAAAGAGAAAATCGAGGTGACTGCGGATAACGGAAACGTTCGCGAGTATAATCTGATCTCCGGTAATAAACAATACCAACCGATCGTTTCTAACGGCGAAGAAGTTCGCAGAGGAACTACTATCGCAGGACAAATCGTTTCCGGCGAAAGAATGGATGAGAATGGTAACATTCTACAAAAGGGGACTGTTCTTGCGGACGGTCCTGCGGTAGACAATGGAACCCTCGCACTTGGACGTAACGTTCTTGTGGCATTCATGCCTTGGGAAGGTTACAACTTCGAGGATGCGATCCTAATCTCCGAGAAAGTTGTAAAAGACGATATTTTCTCTTCTATCCACATCGAAGAGTTCGAGATCCAAGCGAGAGAAACCAAACTTGGACAAGAACAAATCACAAGAGATATTCCGAATCTTTCGGACAAGGCTTTCCGTGATCTAGATGAAACCGGTGTGATCCGTGTCGGTGCGGAAGTAAAACCGGGAGATATCCTGGTAGGTATGGTGACTCCTAAGGGAGAAACAGATCTAACTCCTGAATACAAACTTCTTCACTCCATCTTCGGTGAGAAGGCGAAAGAAGTAAGAGATTCTTCTCTTCGTATGCCGAACGGTTTCGAAGGAACTGTAATCGATATCAAACGTTTCTCACGCGAGAAGGGAGATGAACTTCCTGCCGGTGTAGAAGAAATGGTGAAAGTTTTCGTAGCTCGTAAACGTAAACTTCTGGTCGGAGATAAAATGGCAGGACGCCACGGTAACAAGGGTGTCGTTGCACGTATCATGGCGGAAGAAGACATGCCTTACATGGAAGACGGTACTCCAATGGATATCGTTCTGAACCCGTTAGGTGTTCCTTCTCGTATGAACCTCGGACAGATTTTCGAAACCCAACTAGGACTTGCTGCAAGCAAACTAGGGATCAATTTCGAAACTCCGGTTTTCGACGGAGCTACTGAAGCGGATGTAGAGAAGTATTGCAAAGAAGCAAATCTTCCTCTCAGCTCTAAATTCAAATTATACGACGGACGTACCGGATTACCTTTCATGAACGAGGTATTCTGCGGTTACATCTACATGTTGAAACTCGCTCACTTGGTGGACGATAAGATCCACGCTCGTTCTACCGGACCTTACTCTTTGGTTACTCAACAACCACTCGGAGGAAAGGCTCAGTTCGGTGGTCAGCGTTTGGGAGAGATGGAGGTCTGGGCTCTCGAAGCTTACGGCGCTTCTCATACTCTTCAGGAACTTCTTACCATCAAGTCGGACGATATGCTCGGAAGAGCAAGAATCTACGAAGCTATCGTTAAAGGGATCCATTCCATTAAACCTGGAATTCCGGAATCCTTCAACGTATTGGTGCAGGAACTCAGGGGACTTGCATTGGATATCGTCATCACCGACTCGGAAGGTAACAGCGTTGATATCTCCGACTACGAAGACGAATATTCCAAGAGCAAGAAGAAGATTAAGTTCGAAACGATCGAGAACGCCTAAGGGAAGTAAGGTAGCATGAGATCCAATAACGATTTTGAATCAATAACAATCAGATTAGCGTCTCCGGAAAGGATCAAGGAATGGTCTTACGGAGAAGTCAAAAAGCCTGAGACAATCAACTACCGTACTTTAAAGCCGGAGAGAGACGGTCTTTTCTGCGAGAAAATTTTCGGAACTACTAAGGACTGGGAATGTTACTGCGGAAAATTCAAGTCCATCCGTTACAAGGGTGTGGTTTGCGATAAGTGCGGTGTTGAGGTAACTCACTCCAAAGTTCGTCGCGAGCGTATGGGTCATATTGAACTTGCGGCTCCGGTTTCTCATATCTGGTACTATCGTTCCGTTCCTTCCAGAATGGGACTTCTCTTGGACATGACCATCAATCAGCTCAAGAGTGTTCTTTATTTCGAAAAATATGTGATCATCGATCCGGCTGATACCGGAAGAAATCGCGGTGAGTTGATCGACGAAGAAGAATATCACGCATACCTAGACGAATACGGCGATAAGTTTGTTGCCGGTATCGGTGCAGATGCGATCAAAGAACTTCTTTCTCGTATCGATGTGGATGCGGAAGCTCGTATCATCCGTCAAAAGATCCAAGAAAAAGAAAAGATCTCCGACAAAAGGATCCTGAAACGTTTGGAAGTTCTCGAAGCTTTCCGCGATTCAGGAAACCGTCCTGAATGGATGGTCCTTGATGTGGTTCCGGTCATTCCACCTGAACTTCGTCCAATGGTTCAGTTAGAAGGTGGACGTTTTGCTACTTCTGACTTGAACGATCTATATCGTAGAGTTATCAACAGAAACAATCGTCTTAAACGTCTTCTTGCGTTAAAAGCTCCTGAGATCATCGTTCGTAACGAAAAACGTATGCTCCAAGAAGCGGTTGACGCGTTATTCGATAATAGCCGCCGCAAACGTACCGTAAAAGGTAAAGGTAACAGACCTCTAAAATCCATTTCAGACATGCTGAAAGGAAAACAAGGTCGTTTCCGCCAAAACCTACTCGGTAAACGTGTGGATTATTCCGGCCGTTCGGTGATCGTAGTCGGTCCTGAACTGAAATACCACGAGATGGGCCTTCCTAAGAAGATGGCTCTCGAGCTATTTAAACCTTTTATCATGAAACGTTTGGTGGACTTGGACTTAGCTCCTAACATCAAATCTGCTAAGAAAAAAGTAGAAGCAGAAGAAAAAGAAGTTTTCGACGTTCTGGAAACAGTAGTGAAAGAGCACCCGGTTATGTTAAACCGTGCTCCTACTCTTCACCGTTTAGGGATCCAAGCATTCCTTCCGGTCCTTGTAGAAGGAAAAGCGATCAAACTTCACCCGTTAGTATGTCACGCGTTCAACGCCGACTTCGACGGGGACCAGATGGCGATCCACGTTCCGCTGACTCCAAAGGCTCAGTTGGAAGTATGGATGCTTATGCTTTCTCCTCACAATATCTTGAACCCTGCGAACGGTCACCCGATCTGCGGACCTACTCAGGATATCGTACTCGGAATTTATTATCTAACTTCTGAACTTCCAACCGAAGCGGGAGTTCCTCTTAAATCATTCGCGAACCTGGATGAGGTTACTTACGCGATCGATAGAGGAGTGATAGAATATAGAACTAAAATTTCCGTTCTTCACCAAGGAAAGATCCTGGAGACTACTGCAGGTCGTTTGATCTTCAATACAGTTCTTCCGGAAGGATATCCTTATGTGAACCGTGCACTCTCCGATAAAGAGACCAACAGGATCATTGCGGAAGTTTATGAGAAATACGGACCGGCTCAAACCGTTCTGATGCTGGACGATATTAAAAAATTAGGATATCGTTATGCTACTATTTTCAGCCCGACTATCTCTATCGAAGACATTAGAGTGTCTCCGGGTAAAGTTACTCTTGTTGGCGATGCTAACAAAGAAGTAGAGAGAGCCGACGGAGAATATCGTAAAGGTATTATCACTAACGAAGAACGTAAGAAAAAAGTGATCGAGATCTGGACTAAAACCAATGACCTCATCACCGACTCCATGTTCAAAGAACTCGAGAAGGACAAGGGCGGATATAACCCTGTGTTCATCATGGCTGCTTCCGGTGCTCGTGGATCTAAACAACAGATCCGTCAGTTGGCCGGTATGCGTGGTCTGATGGCGAAACCTTCCGGTGAGATCATCGAACTAGCGATCCGTTCCAACTTCCGCGAAGGATTGAGCGTTCTTGAATTCTTCATCTCTACTCACGGTGCTCGTAAAGGTCTTGCGGATACCGCGCTAAAAACTGCGGACGCGGGTTATCTGACCCGTCGTTTGGTGGATATTTCCCAAGACGTGATCGTCGCTGAAGAAGATTGCGGAACCGAAGAATGTATTACTCTCGGAACCGTAAAAGAAGGTGAGAACGTTATCGTTTCTCTTAGCGACCGTGTATTCGGACGTTATACTTCGGAAGATATCGTAGACCCAGTTTCTGAAAGTGTAGTTTATCCTAAAGGATCTTTGATCACTAGAGAAGTAGGACAAAAACTGGAGAACCTCGGTTACGAGAAGATCAAGGTTCGTTCTCCTCTAACTTGCGAAGCTCGTTGGGGAATCTGTATTAAATGTTACGGAATGGATATGGCTCGTCTGACTCCGGCAGAGATCGGAGAAGCAGTCGGAACCATCGCGGCTCAGTCCATCGGACAACCTGGAACTCAGTTGACGATGAGAACATTCCACATCGGTGGTGCCGCTTCCGCGAAAGTACAAGAGAAGGAACACAAAGTTGGATATCGTGCAGTCGTTAATGCGATCAACGGTAGAACTTTGCAAACGAATGATAGAGGTTTAATCTTCTCCCGTCGTGGATCCATCGTAGTTCAAAGATTGATCCAACAGTTCAATTCTTCCGACCTAACCAACCTTAGAGTTGAGAACGGACAGAAAGTGGATAAAGGAGAGTTGGTTGCAACTCTTGCTTCCGGAGAGAACGTAACTTCGGAAGCACCAGGAACGGTAAAAATCGCAGACGGACTCTTCAGAATTCTGGGAGAAGAAGCGGTTGTTCCTGTAAAAACTTCCACTACTCTAAACGTAAAAGTTGCACAGATCACTGAGCCGAACCAAGCGTTAGGAGAATTCGACCCGTTCAACGAGATTGGAGTTACCGAGATCGAAGGAACCGCCGCTTGGGTGGATCTGGAAGTAGGTAAGAACGTTCGTAGGGACGAGGACGTTAAGACATCTAACGTTAATTATAAAGTAATCGAGCAGCGTAGGGAAAAATTGATCCCAAGGATCGTGGTAACTTCCGGCGGAAGTAAAGAAGAATATCTGGTTCCTGTGGATGCGATCATCTCCGTGCAAAACGGAGACAAAGTGAAAGCGGGAGATATCCTCTTCAAGATCCCAACCGTTGCGGAAAAAACCCGGGATATTACCGGTGGTCTTCCAAGGGTAGATGAACTTTTCGAGGCTCGTCGTCCTAAAGACGCAACCACTCTTGCAGAAACTGACGGAAGAATAGAAGATAACGGAGAGATCGTAAAAGAAAAACGAGTTCTCTATATCGTTCCTGATAACGAAGAGCTGGATAAAGTAAAAGTAACCATTCCGATCGGAAAACAATTACGTGTTCGTCACGGAGACTTCGTAAAACGCGGAGATCAAATGGACGATGGAAACTTGGATCCGCACGATATCTTGAGAGTAAAAGGTGTTACCGCACTTCAAGTATATCTTGTGCAAGAGGTCCAGGAGGTTTACAGACTGCAAGGGGTGCATATCAACGATAAGCACATCGAAGTAGTTGTTCGCCAGATGATGCGTAAGGTGTTAATCACCGATTCCGGAGACACGTCTTTCGTGAACCAACAACAAGTAGATCGTTTCGCTTTCTTGGAAGAGAACAAGAGAGTGGTAGCTGAAGGAGGATCTCCTGCTCAGTGTGTTCCGATCTTGTTAGGTTTAACGAAAGCATCTTTGAATACTGAGTCGTTCTTCTCTGCTGCTTCCTTCCAGGAAACAACTAAGGTGTTAACCGACGCTGCAATCAAAGGAAAAACCGATAACTTAGCGGGACTGAAAGAGAACGTTATTATCGGTCACATGATCCCTGCGGGAACCGGAATGAGAAAATATCGCGATGTCGCGGTGTTCAAAGAAACTTACGGGGATCTAGATCGTCCTCTGGAAGTGGAAGAGGAAGAAATTCCGATGGCCATACCGGAAGACAACGAGAATTAAAGGAAAGCTTTACAATAGAGCAGGGTCGGTAGAACTGGTAAAATAGGTCACCGGCCTGCTAAAAAGAAGAAACTCATGCCTACAATTAGCCAACTTATACGTCACGGCAGGAAGAAACAGGTTAACAAATCTAAATCTCCTGCATTAAAAAGTTCCCCACAACGTCGGGGAGTTTGCACGAAGGTGACTACCTTCACACCGAAAAAACCGAACTCGGCTTTGAGAAAAGTTGCAAGGGTTCGTTTAACAACCGGTATCGAAGTGACCGCTTATATTCCCGGAGAGGGACATAACCTGCAAGAGCACAACGTTGTTCTGATCCGCGGGGGAAGGGTAAAAGACCTTCCAGGGGTTCGTTATCATATTATCCGTGGTACCTTGGATACTCTCGGTATCGATAAACGTCGTAAGAGTCGTTCTAAATACGGAACGAAAAAACCTAAGGCGTAAGGGAGTTAGGAATGTCTAGAAGAAGAGGAAAAGTAGAACCACGCAAGATCCAACCGGATTCGGTTTATGGAGATGCAAACATCGCGAAGTTTATCAACTGCTTGATGTTGGACGGAAAAAAATCCGTAGCAGAATCTTTATTTTACGATGCTCTGGATCTGATCCAAAAGAAGACAGGAAACGATCCTTACGTTACTTTTAAAGAAGCATTAGAAAACGTTAAACCACAAGTGGAAGTAAAATCCCGCCGCGTGGGTGGTGTGACTTACCAAGTTCCGATCGAAGTTCGTCCGGAAAGACGTTTAGCTCTCGGGATCAGATGGTTGATCCGTTATTCCAGGGACAGAAACGAAAAAGGTATGGCTAACAAGCTTGCTGCGGAATTTATCGAGGCTCAAAAAGGCACCGGAGCAGCAATTAAGAAGAAAGAAGATATCCGTAAAATGGCAGATGCTAACAAAGCATTCAGCCACTATCGCTGGTAAGAATCTTTTAACTTATAGTTCGCGGTTGCATGAGACCGCGGACAAGTTTGATGAAGGGACTCCTAAAGAGTCCCTTTTTTATTTTAAAAATCCAGTTTTCGATCAGATCTGTGGAATTTTTCAATCCGGAATCCGATCGTTATAAAAACCAAAAGTAGTAAGTACCATATTAATGATCTTATTTCGGTCCCATTTACAAAAAAGGAATAATAAAGAAATTTAAGATCTATACCTGTTTTGCTAAAAATAAATTTGCACATGATAAATCTATGATCGAAGTGGGTATAATAATTATCCGGTACATTTATGAAAGTCCATGTCTGAAGCAGAGATAAACCGGCTATAAGCCCTATTAAAAAATTCCAGCCGTATTTCTCCCATTGTTTTGATCTTTTTTCCTCTATATAATCAAAGGTCTGCCTAATCCCTAAAAAGGAAAAGTAAGCGATTAACGGATAAACCGCTATCCAGTATCGTCCGACCGGACAGGAGCCTAACCAGAATACCGTGTGAAATAAATTTGGGAGATGTCCTGCGAAGATCAAAGCTAATGGAAAAATTGATCGGAGAAAATTTTTTTTGAATAAACGAGTGATCTCTATCAACGAAAAAAGAAGAAGAGGATTTAAGGCGAATATACCTCGATCCGTATCGAAAAGATATCCTGTATAACGTCTGATTAAATCGCTTAAAAAGAAATCCCTGGATTGATAAGGGGAGATCGACCCGAAGGTATATCGATTATAAAAAATAAATCCAATTAAACCCAAGCCGTATACGATCGTTCCAGTTACCAGTTTAGTTTTTTCTTTTCGGAAGGTATAAATCCAATACAATATTATAATAACAGAAACTGCTAAGAACTTGATGTGCAAAAAAGGAAAGATAACTAAAACTGCCGGAATATAGGTTTTGAATCGGCCGAATTTATTTTCATAAAGAGAATAAAAGGAAACGAAAAGCAGAATGGAGATCAATACTTCGGGAAATATCTGGCTGGAATAAGCAATATAAGGCATTCCGAATACTGTAGAAACTATAATTACCGATTCGAATTTGGATCTGATCTCGGACAGAACGATCGTTAACATTAGGGCGAAAAAACCGGAGAAAGCGATCGTAATTAATACTTTTGCAGTCAGTACCGGAACGGGTTTGATAATTCCCTGCTGATTTGCGAATGCAGGAGAAATGAACAGGGCCAAAAACGGGTAGTGTATCGAATATTCTATTCCGTTTTTCGAAATGCTGTGATCCCTGAAATCTCCGAATAATAAGGATGGTTTATCTGTTCTAGATTGGTTATTTAGTTCTAAATCAAGATCCTCGATCAATGATTCGCCTAGGACCATATAATGAGGTTCATCTCCGATAAATGGGACTGACAAATTTGTAAAAGAGATATAGAACAGAGAATAACATATTAGAAAAAATGAAACAAAGAGTAATCTGGATTTTTGTCTGATATTGTCGTAATTTAGGATCAATATTAAAAGGGAGACGATTAATGAAAAAACCATCGCCTTATAATATAATTTATATTCGGTAGTTTTTACCTGAAATAAATATAGATTGGATTCCGGCGTAATGGGTTCTTTTAGGGCGAATTTTAGATTGGCAATACTGTTTTTAGTCGGGATCTCTATGCTGGTGTATCCGCTTATAACGGTCCATTCTCCGACTTTAGATCCATTATCAAAAATTGATAAATGAAATTTTTTTTCCGAAGAATTCCCTAAAGAAAATTTGAAATTTTTATCTATTCCTTTGACAAAACATCCCGAAAAAAATCGATCCTTTATAGTATACATATCGCCCTCTTGAACGAGTCCGGAAGGCGATATTGTACAAACCGAATTACCTTGGCTTAAAAAGACTAAAGGTATAAGGTTTGATAAAAGAAAAAAGGCTATCGATATCCATATAGATCTTATGGAACGAAAAAATGCGCAAATAGATATCATATCGAGATTATACGATTCATTTTTATCCTTTAGATATTGTAGAAAAGGATAATATTTGTTATTTGAAAATTTCTTCTTAACAAGAATAAAAGAAATTGTTAATACAAAACCCTAAACGCTCCCTTGGTTCCCGCAGGAACATCTTTGATCGCTTCGAATTTTAAACCGGTTTCTTGAGCGTTATCAAAAACGGTTTGAGTGATCAGTATCTCTCCCGCTTCGGCGGTATCTTCTCCTAATTTGCTTGCTGTGTTCACTTCCGAGCCGAAAACGTCCGAATCTCCTATTTTCAAAACTTTTCCGTAGCCTAGTCCGACACAAAGAAGTATCTTTTCTTCCGGGATTTTATCTTTATTATATTCTAATAATTCTTTTTGCATTCTGATGGCTGCTTGGAGTCCTTTCCCGACATTTCTAAAGATCACTAAAAAACTATCTCCTTCCGATTTGAGAAGTATCCCGTCATGATCCTCTATAATCGGCACTAACACTCTTTCGGATTCGTGGATGGTTTGTAGAAAATGGATGATCCCGAATTTTTCAACACCGCGAGAAAATCCGGAAAGATCGGTGAACATAATACACCAAACTTCTCCGAATAAGTCCCAAATGCGGGCGTCTATTTTTTCCTTGTCCGCTCCAGGTTTTAATCTTTCTAAAACTAGGTTTTCCAATCTATCTTCGGATGCGCTTGCGAATATACTTCTCTTGAATGCCATAAGAATCGATTAGTGAAGCGTTTTTGTCCGGATCCGTCGACCTATTTTTTGAAAGACTAAATCTTTAAAATCGGTTATTCTGAATGGGGAAGGTTGGAATGAGATTCGTTTGTGAATTAAGTTGGGAATATTGTGTATCCGGCTTTGCTCTTTATCAATTAAAGATGAATTTCCTGCGTTATTATCCGATTGCGGGCCTTGCATTTCTGGTTTTTTGGGTTTGGAAAAAGGATTTTTTTCAAAAGTTTAGGATCCAAAAAGATTTTCCTAAAAAAGAAAGGGTAATCTTTGAATTAAAACAATCCGCAATTACTCTTATCATGTTTAGCACGATCGCAGTTACCGTATATGTTCTAGGAAAATTGAAGATACTTCATATAAAAACATATAAGGACTTTGCCGAATACGGTTTAGGTTATGCGATATTCAGTTTTGTATTACTTACAATTTGGCATGAAACCTGGTTTTATTGGGCTCATAGGATCATGCATCATCGAAAAATTTATCATTATATACATTCTGTGCATCATAGATCCGTAAATCCTTCTCCCATGGCGGCTTATAATTTTCATTGGTTGGAAGCTTTTTTAGAAGGTGTATATGTTGTTCCCGCTCTATGTATCCTTCCTCTCCATTTTTATGTATTTTTGATACATACTTTCTATGCGATGATCATGAATATTTGGTGGCATCTTGGATATGAGCTCTTTCCTAAAGGCTGGACTACTCACCCTTTTTTAAAATGGATCAATACTTCTACTCATCATAATCTTCATCACCAGAAATTTCATGGGAACTATAGTCTCTATTTTAATTTTTGGGATAGAATAATGGGGACAAATTTTAAGGATTATTCCGAAATTTTCGAGAATAATGCAGGCGCGGAGAAGAAGGAGCAGATCTCCGTTATCTCCTCCACCTATTTGCAGAAATCTTAATTTATTCTTTGATCCTTACTTTTAATAATCTTCTTCTGAGACGTATTTCTTCGTCTAAAGACTTGGATAAGGCTCCGAATTTTTTGTTTTGGAGATCTATATTCTCCACCAATGTTTCGTACATCGGGTTGGTTTTCCCGTCCGGAACTAAGAAGTTTGGTTTTATTTCTCCTTCGGTATAAACCTTAAAGGAAGCTACGTTTGCATCTTCGTCTATGAATAATACTGCTCCTCCGTGGGAGGACATCGGTTGGATCGTATCTACCACCCAGCCGCCTGTATTAAATACTTCTTTGCCTGGAATTTTTAAACCTAAGTCCTGGGTTTCGACTGCAAACGGTTTATGTGTATGACCGAAAATGAATGTATAATCGTTCGGGAATTCTCTTTTGGTTTTTTGTGTTTCCGCTTTCCATTGTGCAGGAAGGGTTTCTCCCAAATAAGAATCCATATTATGGACTACTTCATCACTTAGAACCGAATCAGACATCCCTCTCTCTGCCTGTCCCACTTTGACTACGACCTTAGTAAGAATGGACTTAAGTACCCATGCAAAAATAGTTTTGAGAAAGAGAGCGACTTTTAGATTTCGAACCGCATAGTCCGCCACATTCTTCGCCAATCTGCTTACCGCTTTTTCGTCTTGCAGCATATCGTAAATGAGTCCGATACCTGTCCCTACTTTTCCGGATCTTCCAAGTGTAGACCAAAAGAAGTCGATCCATGCGAAGTTCTCCCTTTCTAACACGTAGATAGATGTGGGATTCGGGACCTCTTTCTGTTTTCGGAAAGGGATATAATTCCCCATCTTTGCCCAGACAGATTGAGCGGACTTTGGTTTATCCTTGTCCTCATCTATTTCAGGTAATAGAACTCTTTGGACAGTGCTCATCAAAGAATAGATGTTTTCTAAAAAATGCCCGTGGGTTAAGAACACGGAACGTTTTCCGTCTTTAGAAGGGATTTCCAAATTTGGATAAGCGATAACCGCTTCCGCCTTCTTCAACTTTTTATTCCTTCTTAAAATTCCAGTCAGCAGATCCGATTGTATGAAATCCGGATTCACCATCTTAGTGGTATGCCAAGTTTGATTTATATACTGATTCGGCTTTAGGTTCGCTATATATTCCATATACTGCTTTTCTCTTGCAGTTTCCCAAAGGTGGTGATCGTGATTGCCGGGGATATATAGAATACTTTCCGAAAAATGATGTTTTGTTTCCTTATATGCGATCTCCAAAAATCTTTCGAAGGTCATGGATGCTTCGTTAATATCACCTAATGCTAACTCAAGCACGTCGCCTAATAATATGAACTGAGGCGGCTTGGAAGAACCGTTTACCGAGTGAACGATATGTTTTAAGCAGTTTAGAAGTTCTGCAAGTGCAGGGGAAGTCTTCTGAGGATTTACTTTGAATCTATCCGAATCTTTTACTGGATCCGGAAACTCTTCGATGTATGTAAGTAAACTGTTATATGCTCCCAGGTGAATGTCGGAGATAACGATATATTTAATTTTACTCTTAGGCATTTAGGAAGTGAATCATTCAAAAAACGTTAATAAAATCAATTAATTATTGCTATTTTTAGGTAAATGCGGCAAATAAGTAGATTTTTCGACGTTAGGAGGTCTACTTGAAATCTTACGAGGCTATAATAATCGGAACCGGATTCGGCGGTTCGATCAATGCCTGTCGTTTATCTAAAAAATGGCCGGGCAAAGTTTTAGTACTCGAACGAGGGAAAGAATATCCTAAAGGTTCTTTTCCTAGATCTCCGGAGGGAATGTCCAAAAATTTCTGGAACATTCCGGAAGAAGGTCATATTCCTAGATCTTCTAAGTTTAAAAAAGCAGGCAGACAAACTGGATTATTCGATATTCGTAATTATCCAAAACTAGATGTGGTCCTTTCCGCCGGTTTAGGCGGGGGTTCTTTGATCTATGCAAACGTGTTTTTAGAACCGCCTGATCATATTTTCGATCATCGCTGGCCTGAAACTATTAAAAAGAAACATTTAAAACCTTATTATAAAATAGTAAAAGATATCTTGGGCTCAAGACCCATTCCGAATACTGGAGAAGATAGACGTAAAGTAGTTCGCACCGAATTATACGAAAATTTTGCTAAACACGAGTCCAGAGTTTCTAAAAGAGCGGACATCAACGTATTTTTCGGTAACGATTTTAAAAAGCCTACTCCTATAGGAGTCCAGGAAAAAAACCGTTTTGGGGCAGTCCAAACTTCCTGTACGTATTGTGCAGAATGTGATGTAGGATGTAATACCCATTCTAAGAATACTCTGGACCTAAATTATCTTTTTGTAGCTAGAAATTCCAATAAGGCTGAGATCAAGACGGAACATCTTGCTACTAAAATTGTTCCTTTGAATAACAAAGGAGAAGAAGATCCTTCTCAATCGGGTGAATACGGTTATAGAGTTCATTATTTGAATTTGCAAAACGGACAAAGTTCTGAGTCTTTTGCGGATACTAAACGTATCGTGGTCTCTGCAGGAACTTTGGGGTCTACGGAACTTCTACTTAAATGTAAAACAAAGTTCAAAACCTTAACTAAGATCTCCGATAAACTAGGCACACAATTCTCTGGGAACGGAGACTTCCTTTCTTTCGCTGCTAAAGGGAAGAAGCCTGCGGATCCGAATTATGGTCCGGTAATCACTCAGTATACGGATTATAATCTGTTCTCCGGTTTCGATTCTAAAAAAGCGTTCTTGCTGGAAGATGCAAGTTATCCTGTATTCGCTTCTTATTTTGTTTCAGGCGCGATCCCTGTCATTTTCAGATTAAAGTACGTTTTCCATTTTATCGGAGAGCTATTCAAGAGTATCATAAGCGGAAAAATTTTCGGCAGGATCGGATTTCTTTTGAGTGAAGCTCTGAAAGGGGATCTTTCTTATACTTCCGCAGTCCTTCTTTGTATGGGGATAGATACTTCCGATGGAAAGATGTATCTGGATAAAAAAGGAAATCTTCAGATACAATGGCCTCAAAAAGAGAACTTAACGCTTTATAATACCATAATGGACGTGAACAAAAGGTTCGCGAAATTCACCGATGCAAAAACAAGATTCCCGATGCCGACATATTCTTGGCCGGTCCGTAATAACGTTACCGTTCACCCTTTGGGCGGATGTGTTTTAGGACCTTCCGCGAATTTGGGAGTTTGTTCTTCGGATCCTAAAACTTTCGGTAAGGTTTTCGGTTACGAAGGTTTATATGTTGCGGATGGCAGTTTATTGCCTACCGCAGTGGGTGCTAACCCTTCTATGACCATTTCCGCTCTTTCGGAAATGGTGGCGGAAGGAATTACGGGCAAGAAGCCGAATGCAAGTTTAAGGTAGGATATTCGATTGGCTACAGCGACGAAAAATAAAGCAAAGAAAAATGCCGGCAAATCTAAGTTAGGCAAAACAGGAGTCAATTCACATCCGGTTAGTTTGGAATTTACCGAGGAAATGAAAGGTTTCGTTTCCATGCCTGGATCTTTTAATTATCAAGAGGATTATTCTGCGGGGAAGAAGGCCGGAAACTATCTAATGTTCCACCTAACGATACGTGTGAACGACACTCAGTTCTTTGTATATGATCCTAATGAAACTGGAGAAGCTATCGGCTGGGTAGAATGCCAGCCTTTAGGAGGAAGATTCGAAGTAGAAAAAGGTATCTTCAATTGTTTCGTGGATTATGGAAAACCTTCCGCCAATGAAAAACATATGAAGTACCGTTTGTTCCTGAAGAACAAAGCAGGTAAGAAGATCACCTTAAACGGTTTCAAGAAGGTGGTAGACGACGGTATTTTAAATATCTGGAGAGATACTTCTACACTTTATACGACCGTATACGAAGGATATGTGGATGAAAAAGCGGAACCTAAAGCAAAGGTTCTCGCAAAAGGTATCCTTCATATATTAGAAAAAGATTTTATTAAGCAGATGACGACTTTCAAGTCCAATGGTCGTACTTTTTCGGAAAGAAAGGACGCTTTATTCAGATTCGGCGAATTATTCATGGGGAATCTCTGGGAAATCTACGGAGCCCAATTCAGGAAAGCGGAACCTGAATTATGGAGAGAAAGGGATATTCCAGTATTCACTCTGGACGGAGTCAAAAATTCAAAGATCACTTTTCATCCATTCACTACGGATGATAAAATTTCCCTGAATCTGGTACGTTTTCAGAAGAAGGAGAGTAAGGATGTTGTAGTCCTTATGCACGGACTCACTACTTCCACGGATATGTTCGTTATGCCTGAACATAAGAACCTTGTTACATATCTGCATGAGAACGGATTTACAGATGTTTGGAGTTTTGATTGGAGAGGAAGTTTACGTTTTAATTATAATCTTTTTCCTCATAGATATACTTTGGATGATATAGCTCTTTATGATGTTCCTGCTGCTTTAAAAGTAATAAAAGACGCAGTTGGCGCCGGGAAAAGGATCCACTTTGTCGTACATTGTGTAGGATCCATTTCCTTCTTCATGAGTTTGTTCGGAGGAAAGATAGACGGAGTCACTAGCGTAGTCTCCAATAGCGTTTCCTTGACCCCTAATGTGCCTACTTGGTCTAAGATCAAATTGGCATTCTCTCCTTTTTTAATGGAGTCTGTTTTCAGATTCCCGAATGTGAATCCTCGTTGGCATTATCTTCCGGGATTTGCTTCCGGCAAAGTTCTCGCAAAGTTCGTGAGTTTATTCCATCACGAATGCGACGAGCCGGCCTGCCATATGCTGAGTTTGATGTGGGGAACCGGATGGCCTGCTTGTTACGAACACGCGAATCTTCCTGACATCACTCATAGAAGGGTGGGGGATTTGTTCGGTGCAACTTCTATGAACTATTATAGACATATCAGAAAAGCCGTAGGTCGTAAGGCTATGATCAAGTATACTCCTACGGATACTCGCTATGAATCTCTTCCGAATAATTATCTAGATAAGGCATCCGAGATCAGAACTCCGGTCTTATTTATGACAGGGGATCAGAATAAAGTATTCAAAGATTCTAATATTATTGCTTACGAAACATTAAATCGTTTGAATCCGGGAAATAAAAACGAACTGTTCATCGCCGAGGGTTATGGCCATCAGGATACTTTGATGGGGAAAAAGAGCGATAAGGACGTGTTCCCAAGGATAGTGGAGTTCCTGCGCAAGAATTCCAACGGAGTGAAAAAAGGATAAATATGTCTAAGGAAAACCGCCCAGTCGTTTTTCTAACAGGAGCAGCAGGAGGGATCGGCAGAGAGACTGCGTCCCTTCTCTCGGAAAAAGGATATCTTCTCTTTTTGACGGATCTGCAGAAACAATCCTCGGATCTAAAAGAGTTCGCCGATACATTAGGAAAAGATCATATTGTTTTTCCTTGTGATATCTCTAAGGCTGTTGATTCAGAAAAAGCGATCAAAGAATGTATAAAACAATTCGGAAAGATCGATGTTCTTGTGAACAATGCGGGGATCATGAGGCCTTCTAAATTCGAGAACCTCTCCCAAGATGAGATAGATGAGCAAATAGAGATCAATATCATCGGAACCATTCGATTGACTAAATTGGGAATGCCCTCTCTTAAAAAATCGCAGGGTAAATTAGTGATCTTATCTTCTTTAGCGGGGATTGTTCCTGCTCCGCATCATTCCATTTATAGTGCGACTAAATTTGCACTTAGAGGATTCGCTTTAAGTTTATATTTGGAATGGAAAGAGATAGGCATAAGAGTTAGTTCCATTCTTCCAGGAACGATCCAATCTCCTATGACCAAATATATGGCATCTAGGGACAGTTCTCCTATGGCTTATATAAATCCACCTTTACCACCTTCTGCGGTCGCAAAGGCAATTTGGAAAGCGATCCAAACGGATAAAGCTGAGATCTATGTTCCATATTCTCAAGGGCTACTGGCTAGAATTGCGTTATTATTTCCTTCTTTATTATCTTTGATCTATCCGATCATGGCGAAAAAAGGAGTTCGAAATTTCGAATCATGGAAAAGAAAAGGGGTTTTTGATTGATAAGCGAATTAGAAATTATCTTCGCTTAACTCTTTTAATTTTTGATTCATTTTTATATGTGAATTACGCACTGCAGTTTGGATATGCGAACTAAATACACTAGGCATAATTCCGGTTAAGATCGCAGTGTGACTGAATTTGGTGCGACCGGGGGTGATCTTTTCGAAAGTGAAACGATGATCTCCGGCAAACATGTATTTGAAAAAGAGCGGAAAGGCACCTTTCCAAGATATGGATTTAGAATCGGTGAGTTCGTATATCAATGCCTTGGTGGGTAGATACACTCCCGTAAAATAATAATCGAAAACAATAATCGTTCCGCCTTGCACCGGTTTGCCGAGAATCCTTTTTAAGAAAGGATTCCAGGAAGGAAACTTGGAGAAGTCGGTAAAAATACTCCAAATTTTTTCAGGAGATGCCTGGATTTCTATCGAGGTGACGATTGTTTGAGGATTCATTCGTCACATATCTGATGTTCTATCTGAAAAATGTCTATCTAATAAATGTTTAAAATTCGGTAATTTATGAATTGTAAAAGTTTTATTCTCCATATCATCTTCGCCGCGTTATTCGCGAATTCTTCTTTATCAGCAGAAGATAAAATACACGTTAGTAAGGATATCGAAAGGCTGCCGTTAGGAAAGTCAGTCTATTATCTGGAAGATCCGGAGAGGAAATTGACATTCGAAGATATTTCTAAGCCGGATGCTGGATCTAAATTCATTAAATCCGATAAAAATTCATTAGATTTCGGACAATTAAATTATAATTATTGGTTTCGGCTGACTTTCGAGAACGATACTCCCGAGTTAGTTTCTAAACTTGTAGAGATCAATTACAGCAATATTGATATAGTACAATTTTATAAACCGAATTCCGACGGCACTTATTCTAAAGAAGAGAGCGGGATGCTTTTTCCCTTTTCTGCTAGAAGTTTTAAGAATAGAAACTTCGTTTATCAGATAGAGTTAGGGCCAGGACAGCAAAAGACTTATTATTTAATGACTTGGACCAGCGGCGGTTTGAATATCCCGCTTACCCTTTGGGATAAGGAAACATTCTCCCAGTATAATGCGGACGTTCAACACGGTTTAGGTTTATATTATGGAGTGATGATCGTAATGATCCTCTATAATATTTTCATCTTCTTCTCCGTAAGAGATGTGAGTTATTTTTACTATGTATCCTATATTCTTGGATTCTTAGGAATACAATTAGTTCTTACCGGTCATGGATTCCAATATTTGTGGCCTGCGTTTCCTTTTTTACAAAGGAATTTTTATGTGGTCTTTACAGGGATCTCTATCGCTTCCGTTTTACTTTTTACCAAAAGATTCTTAAATACTAAGGAAAATGTTCCGAAGTGGTTGGACAAATCCATGAAAGTGACGGTGGTAGCCCATGGGTTACTGTTATTTACTCCATTGGTTCTGCCACCTGAAGTTACCGTAAAATTAGCGTTGGTTCTCACTCTGCCGGCACTGATCTTAATACCGATGGCGACTATAATCAGCTTCTTGAAAAAATTTCGTCCCGCACGTTATTTTCTCTTGGCGTTCACAGTTCTTACGGTTTCAGGAACGGTCGTAGTTCTTCGTTTTATTAACGTTTTGGGTCCCGGTTTTCTTGCGGATTACGGTCTGTATCTCGGCTCTACGATGGAGGTGATCCTTCTTTCCATCGCCTTAGCGGATCGTATCAATATTATGAAGAAGGAAAAAGAAGAAGCCCAGGCGAAAACCTTGGAGATGCAAAAGATACTCACGGAGTCTTATGCTAGGTTTGTTCCAAAAGATTTCTTAGCCAATTTGGGAAAAGACTCCATCTTAGATGTCAGGCTCGGGGATCAGATCCAGAAAGAGATGGCGGTTCTATTCAGCGATATTCGTTCTTTTACCACATTGTCGGAACAGATGACTCCCGCTGAGAATTTTAATTTTATCAATTCTTACTTGAGCAGAATGAGCCCGATTATCCAAAGACATAACGGGTTTATAGATAAGTTTATCGGTGACGCGATCATGGCATTATTTCAAAGGAACGTAATAGATGCCGTATCCGCCGGTGTGGAAATGCAAAGGTATTTGAAAGAATACAATGAACATCGGCATCGCCAAGGGTATATTCCTATTCAGATCGGAGTCGGAATACATTCAGGTTCTTTAATGCTCGGAACAATTGGAGCGGAAGAAAGATTAGAAGGTACAGTAATTTCAGACACGGTCAACCTGGCTTCTAGGATTGAGAGTCTTACTAAAGTGTATGGTTCCAGGATTGCAGTCAGTGAAAGTACGATTGAAGAAGTGAAAAAAGACGGCAAATTCCATTTCCGCTTCTTGGATAGAGTAAAAGTAAAGGGTAAACAAAGACCTGTTTCCGTTTATGAAGTGTTCGATGGGGACGAACCTCAACACCAGGATCTAAAACTAAAGACCAAAGAATCCTATGAAAAAGGTGTGAAGGCATTTTATTCCAACTCATTCGAGGAGGCAAAACAACAATTCGAGAATGTAATCTCGATCTTCCCGGATGATAAAGCGACACAACTTTACTTAAAACGTTTGTACCCTGTAACTCATGATCGGAAGTTGGAAGAAGTAGAAGAATAGCCCGGTGCCGAACGGCATCCGGTACTGACAAATCATCCGCTATTGGGAACTTGAAAAGGCTATTTTATTCTTTCCTAAAGAAGGGAGGAGTAAAATATTCCTACAAACGTATTCCAATGTACCTATTCAAGGTTTTCGTTCTAATTTTATGTTTTTCGGCCTCGTCTTTGTTTTCTGAGGAGGCTATTCCTTTATCTTCCCAAGTAGAACGCAAAAGAATTAGTACCGAGGTCTATTTTTTAGAAGATCCTAATAAGGGTCTTGGAATAGAGAAGGCCTCTTCAGGAGAATATTCCGGAAAATTTAAAAAATCGGATATGGATCCTCTGAACTTCGGACAGACTAACTTCGATTATTGGATCAGGATTACCCTTAAAAACCCAGAAAAGACACAGATCCGAAAAATTTTAGAAATAGATTATACGAATATAGATCGAGTGGATTTTTTTGCGGAGGATATATCCGGCAAACAGGAGTTAATCAATTCCAGTGGAATGGCTTTCCCTTATCCTGTTCGAAAAGTAAATCACAGAAATTTTATCTATACTTTGGATTTTAAGCCGGAACAGATCCGCACTTTTTATCTGAAGCTGAATACGAGCGGTGGTTTGGTTTTTCCTCTGATCTTATGGAATCCGGAAACATTCTATCATCATAACGCTGATATTCATTTAGGTCTTGGATTGTATTACGGGATCATGTGTGTGATGATCCTTTATCATTTATTGATATTCTTATCCACTCGTGATATCAGTTATCTATTTTTTGTGACCAATATTTTCGGATTTTTCGGGATACAATTGGTCCTTACCGGTCATGGATTCCAATACCTATGGTCGGAACATCCGGATCTGCAGAGGAATTTATACGTAGTCTTTACCGGAATATGTATGTCATCCTTGGTCTTATTCGCCCAAAAGTTTTTGAATACGGAAGAGAATATAAATCGTTATCTGAATTATTCTCTTCATTTCACTTGGGGACTTCATACTTTTCTAATATTTTCTCCTCTATTTTTGCCTCCTGAACTTACCGTAAAAGTAAGTCTCGCTTTAAGCATTCTTGCTCCTTCTTTGGTTTTAATCGCCGCTTCTATCTGTTTTTTCAAGAATTATAGACCGGCCAGATACTTTCTATTGGCGTTCAGCTTCTTATGTATCTCCGGAATGTTCGTGGTCTTAAAATTTGCGAACTTAGTTGGAGTTTCTAATTGGGCGGATGACGGATTATATATCGGATCTTCTATGTCCGCATTGTTATTTTCATTTGCATTGGCCGATAAGATCAATATCCTCAAAAAAGAAAAAGAAGACGCACAGCGTAAGATTTTCGAAGCACAAAAAGAAAATCTGGAAATGCACAAAACTCTGAACGATTCTTTGGAGACCTTGGTGATTGAAAGGACCAAGACGATAGAAGAGCAAAAACTGGATATAGAAGCTAAGGCAAAATTGATCGAAAAGGATCTCGCCATTGCCGGAAAGATCCAATTTTCACTTCTTCCTTCCGTTCTCCCAAAAGCGCATAATGTAAGGATCGCGTATAGATGTATCCCCATGCTTCATGTGGGAGGAGACTTCGTGGATCTGATCTCCGATAGAACAGGAAGAGCTCTGGGAATATTTATCTGCGATGTGACCGGACATGGAACAGGTGCCGCAATGGTCGCTGCAATGGTAAAGATGGCTCTTGCGGATTGGTCCGACTATTTAAGCGATCCGGGATACATGCTTGCGAAAATGAGAGCACAGCTCATGGGAAAACTGAACGGAAATTTTGTGACCGCTACCATGATCACATTCTATCCCGAATCAGGAAGGATCTTAATTGCAAATGCAGGTCATCCGGAAGCGATATTGATCCGTAAATCTAATGGAAAACATGAGACCTATCGCCCTTCCGGAATCGCGATCAATGAGTTCTTATCCACTCCTAATTACCAAACCTTAAAGACCGAGCTGACTAAGGGAGATAAACTTATCCTTTATACGGACGGTCTTCCTGAAGCAAGGTCCAAAGAAGGGGACTTTTACGGAGACGATAGATTTCTGGATCTTCTTAAAAATTTTTCGGAATTAGAGCCTGAACTTTTTTGTAACTCGGTGATCGGAAAGATCCAACATTTCACCCAAGAAGAACAAAGTTCTCATGATGACATGGCAATGGTCGTTTTGGAATATCTGGGTTAAATGATTACAACTCTGACTTTAATCGATCCGTCCGTATAAGGATAGATCGACTAGAGATACTGATTTCGAAATTACTTGACCAACTAGCAAATTCTGCTAAAAAGCACGGGCTGAAATAGGAGATTTTATGTTACCGGTAATACCGTTAAATTATTTAGCAATTTTGGTTGGAGTTCTTGCAAACGTAGTGATCGGATTTCTTTGGTTCGGTCCGATCTTCGGTAAAGTCTGGGCGAAAGAAATGGGCTTGGACAATAAGGAACCCGATAACAAGATGATGATAAAATCCATGATTATCATGATCATCGGTTCTTTTCTAACGGCGTATGTTTTAGCTCATAGTTTATTTGTTTGGAAACCTTCTTCTTGGAATCTTCCTGGAGATGGGCCTGCTTGGATGTATGGAGCTTATGCCGCATTCTATACTTGGCTAGGATTTTACATACCGATGCTTTTAGGTTCTGTGGCCTGGGAATCGAAATCATGGAAATTATTTTTTATCAATGCAGGGTATAATTTGGTTTCTTTAGCGGCTATCGGTCTCATCCTAGCTGTTTGGCCGGCTTAATAAAAAGATCCGCATTCTTAATTTATAAAAAAGGGATTCCAAATCGGGATCCCTTTTCATATCCTAAGCTAAAATCAGAAATTTCTTTCCGAAGAATATCCGGAAGTTCTCTTGAAAAGTAAGCATAACGTATTAATTTTTATTCCTTCATTAATTGGGACTTTAGTCCTATTCGGATGGTTATTGGATATCGAGATCTTGAAACGGCCTAGGGTTTCTATGGTTGCGATGAATCCAATGTCAGCGCTTTCTTTTGTATTTATTGGATTTGCGCTTTATCTCAACTTAAATCGCGCCGATTCCAGCAAGTCTCGAATTGTCGTTCGTTCGATCGCGTTATTTGTTCTTTTCGTAGGTCTTACTAAATTGTATTCCATCATCAGTGGATTTGATCTAGGAATGGATAAGGTCCTTTTTTCGGATAAGATCGCAAAAGATATTATAAGAGGTATTCCGAATAGAATGGCTCCGAATACTGCTTTCGATTTTGTTGTGCTTGGTTCTGCCGTTTTTTTGAGTTCCTATAGAAAGGAAGTTTTAAGTTCTATTTCTAATTATTTATGTATTTTAGTGCTTTTGATAGGACTATTTTCGGTAATAGGTTATGTATACCAGGTCCAGGAATTTTATGGAATTCTTTCCTATATTCCTATGGCAATTCACACTGCCGTTAGTTTTATTTTCTGTTCTTTCGCTCTTCTTTTGATCAATGGACATTCAGGATTTATGAAAGTGTTCACGAGTAAAAGTTCTGGAGGGATCTTAGCTCGCGTTTTAATTCCGTTTTTGATCATTGTTCCCGTTTTGTTCGGCTATATTCGGATCTATCTGAACAGATTAAATCCTGTCAGTTTGGAACTCGGAGTAGGGTTCTTGATGACAGGGATTATACTTACTTTTTTCGTTCTAGTTTGGTTCGTTGCTAACCAATTGGAAAAATCGGATATAGCAAGAACGGATGCGGAAAGAAAACTTTCGGAACTGAATCATGAATTGGAGAGATTGGTCAATTCCAAAACTATGGACCTATTCAAAAGTGAGAACAGGTTCAGAACTATTTTAGAACAATTTCCTTATCCCGTATTGACTTATGATCCCCAAGGTGTATGTACCGGGACAAACTTCGCATGGGAAGAAATGTGGAATACTAGGAGAGATGTATTAGTCGATTATAATATATTGAAAGATCCTCAGATAAAGGAAGCCGGGTTTTTCCCTTTTGTGGAGAAAGCATTCGGCGGAGAACCTGCAATTTCAGAACCTTTTCTCTATGATCCTAAGTTAATAGGAAGTTCGGGAAGGGACCGCTGGTTACAAATGGTACTTTATCCCGTTAAAAATACCGCCGGGAATATATTAGAAGTGATCGTGGTTCACCAAGATATCACCGCAAGTAAAGAAGCGGAGAATGAGATCCGCCTATTGAATAATGAGCTGGAAGAAAGAGTAAAAGTCCGTACGGAACAATTGGTTTTGGCAAATAAGGAATTGGAATCCTTCTCCTATTCCATCTCTCACGACTTAAGAGCCCCTATCCGAGGGATCAGCGGTTTCACTCAGATCTTGATGGAAGATTACGGAGTGAATTTCGATGCGGAAGGAAAAAGGATCATCGGCAAGATCATAGAGAATGCAAAGCAGATGGGTCAGTTAGTGGACGATCTTCTGGAATTTTCCAGGTTAGGAAGGACCGAGCTTGCCGAAAGAGAAATTTCAATGAAGGAATTGGCCGTTACGGTATATAAAGAATTAATAAACTTAGAATCAGGCAGAGAGATCCGTTTTGAAATACAGGATATTCCGAATGTAAGAGCGGACCAGCCTGCGGTGCGTCAACTTTGGGTGAATTTGATCTCGAATGCGATCAAATATACTAAAAAAACAGGATCACCTCTTATCCAAATCGGTTTTACGGAATCCAAAGAAGGAACCGTCTTTTATGTAAAAGACAATGGCGCCGGTTTTAATATGCAGTATTATAATAAATTATTTGGGGTCTTCCAAAGATTACATTCCAATGCGGACTTTGAAGGCACAGGAGTGGGCCTTGCAATCGTCAAAAGGATCGCTTCTCGTCATGGAGGAAACGTATGGGCTGAGTCCAAAGAAGGAGAGGGGGCCACTTTCTATTTCACTCTACCTGGGCAGGATCCTAAATTAAAGTGATTCCAGAAATTTAACTAGCTGCTCTCTTTGAGAAGAGGAAAGTCCTAATACGTATTGTCTGCTTCTTTCCGCTTCTCCTCCATGCCATAGAACTGCTTCCATAAAACTCTCAGCTCTTCCATCATGCAATAATTGTAATGTTCCATTTACTTTGGGAACTAGGCCGATCCCCCAAAGAGGAGGAGTTCTCCATTCTCTTCCTGAGGCTAAATGATCCGGTCTTCCGTCTTTTAGACCTTCTCCCATATCATGTAATAGAAGATCCGTATAAGGCCGGATTGTTTGTGCTGAGATCTCGGGAGCACCGGAAATATTACCGGTTACTAATTTAGAAATATGGCAAGAATTACATCCCGCCTGAAAGAAGATCTTTTTTCCCGCAATAGTTTCGGAAGAAGAAGGGGATCTTCGGGCAGGAACGGCGATCAACTTCATGTATTTTACCATCATATCTATTTTCGCGGGATTTAATTCCGGCAAGCTGCCATGCGGAGAAGAATCACACGCTGTTTGAGCGGATGTGCAGTTCTTAAAAGGAAAAAGAGGACTGGTCACTCCTATATCTTCTAAAAATGCACGAGAACCTTGTTGTTTTAGATTGGGTTCATTTGCTTTCCAGCCGAATCTTCCTATTTTGTTTGTTCCTGTTGCAATATCCGGGATTAGGTTGATCCTTCCTGAAATTCCATCTAAATTTACATCGGATTCATCTTGTAGAGAAAGTAATGTTTTGTCCGGGATTGCTTCTAATAATCCCATTCCGATCACCTTGGAAGTGATTCTGAGGGAATATATTTCTCCGTCCGAGGCCAATGGTCCGTAATTCAGATCGGAAAATTCTACTTTAGGCTTTCTTAATGTATAGGAAGTTCCATCCTTGAAAACTCCCGATACTTGGGAATAAGAGACCGATACCTTTCCTTCTGCGGGAACGACGCTTAAAGAGAACGGTTGGAATTGTCCTCCATAATTCGGATCATCGCTGAGTCTTACGAGTGCAGTGAACATGGTCTCTTCCGGTCCGGAGGGAATATTTCCTATTCCATTTCCTATATGGCAGGCCAAGCAGGAATTTGCATTGAATAGAGGCCCAAGCCCTCTTCTGTCTATTTGGCCAGAACTGGAATTTTCCCAAGGAACCTCGAAGACTGATTGTCCCACCGTAAAATCTGAAATTTTATCCAGAGGAAGGCCGGGAGGAAATTGTAAATATGCCCTGGAAGTAAAATCGTAGGAGGTCATACCTTTACCTCCGGACAATTCCTCTCCTTCTTCGTATTCCCAGGAATCTAGTTGGCTCCCGGAAGCGGAAACCAATGGATAGATCTCGGAGAATCCGCAAGACAGTTCCTGTGATATACACCCGTTCCCGAAAACCTGTCTTCCGAATTCGGAACATCCTATTAGAAAAACAGAAAATAGGAATAGGGATCTTTTTATAGTAAATTCCACTATTCTTATGGAAATGTTAAAGCGACAGGAGTTTTAGCAGCCCAGGAATCTTGTAGATCCGGTCTTCCTAATGAACCTCTAAAATTCCATCCCCAGCCATAGACGGAACTATCCGGTAATAATACGAATCCGTGGAGAGCTCCTATCCCTAAGCTGGATCCTTTTGCAATTCCGACCACGCTTAAGTTCGGTTCAGTAACTTTAGTAGCTGCATCCGGATTTCCTAGATTGCCTTGTCCATTTTCTCCCCAGCCTTGGATACTTCCGTCGGAGAGCAGGGCAAAACTTTGGGTCCCGCCTGCGAATACTCGGATCGCATTCGTTATATTATTTACTTGTAATGGAGAATTTTTAGGACTGTCTTGGTTTCCTATGCCCAATTGACCGCTTGCGTTTAATCCCCAGGCAAAAACCGTCCCGTCGCTTTTCAGTGCAAGAATATGATCCCTTCCGTTCGCGATATGTTTTATATCGGTTAAACCTGGAACCTTTGTCGGAGTAGAAGAGATCGCAGTCGAAGTGGATGTAATTCCATTTCCTAAATTCCCATACTGGTTTCTTCCCCAAACATAAACATCTCCGTTTGAATCTAAAGCGGCAGAATGTTGTGAACCTGCGATTACTTGGATAATATTCGTAAGCCCAACTACATTTACTGGATTGGAAGAAACAGTAGTACTGGTAATGGCCGGATCCGCATTTCCTAATTGACCCACATTATTTTGTCCGAATGCGACTACTGTTCCGTCGGACTTAAGGATTACCGCATGATTGAAACCGAATGCTCCCATAACCGCGTCGGTGATCCCAGGGACTTCAGTAGGAGGCGTTTGTGCAGCAGGATTTCCTGCGGTTCCGACTGTAGGTTCAGTTGTGTTCCCGAGTCCTAACTGTCCCTGGGCATTCGCTCCCCAGGTGTAAACTTTTCCGTCTTCTTTGATCGCTAATGAATTATTTTGGTTATATGAAATGCTTACGATCCCGGAGATGGAAGTGAGTTTAACTATATTAGGGTTGCTCGTATCTCCTTCTGAAAATCCGGTCCCAAGTTGGCCTTTATTATTTCTTCCGCAGGAATAGATAAAACTGTCTATTATAAATCCTGAATGTGATCCACCCGCGGTCAGTTTATTCCCGAAATAGAAGGAGACGGATTTTTCTAGTACGTTACCTTCTTCATTTGTTAAAACTACTTTGAGTGTGTTTTGTCCTCTTTTCGGTTTGAGTTTTGTTATTTGGAACTCAGCGGTCTCACCCACGACTTCCGTTTCTTTACTTTCGTTCAGGAAGACTTCGTAGGTTCCGGAGCTTGCGCCTGCGACACCTAAGTCGAACTGGTAAACGGATAAAACCTCTCCTTCGGAGGGGGAGGTGATCTCGAAATTGGAGCCGGTAGTGGAGGCAGTCCCGCCTAAAAGTCCCATTGGGGTCTTGGAGGAAGAATCAGAGCAGGTCCATACGAATAGAAAAACTAGGGGTAATAGGCGTTTCATGGCGTTCTCGCTAGATAATGAATCTAAGTCTCAATATCAAAAATACCAAAGTCGAAAAAATCTCATTTTGGTCAATCGATTAAAAACACGAATTTTAGAAGGGCTAGAAGGGAAGAAGTGCCTGGTTTAGGTTTGGGGCTCCTTCTTCTTCCAAGTGACTGCATCTATCCTCTTTTGGGTTTGAGAGTTTGAGATAAGGAGTTCCAACTTTTCAGTCTTGTTTCTTCTCTTTTGGGACTGATCACCCACCAAATGGAAGTTCACCGGTAATAAGGGGCTTGGGTATCATTTGGAATTTCTACTTGGCAGAAGTTTTGAGTGTATATAACTTTATGAAAGTTATTTTCGGTAGGTAGCATGAATATAAAAGATTCTAGGTCCGGGTTTTTTAGTCTTTTGACTGCGGTCTTATTATTGCAGAACTGTCTGACTTCTTCTGCAAATATCCAGGACTATAAGGAACATTTTATAGGTAATGATCCCAAGGATCTTTCTTCTGAGATACCAAAAGGAAAAGTAAGAGCGGTATTTTTGGGGACAAGCTCCATTCTACTGGATGATGGAGAGACCCAGATCTTGACGGACGGATTTTTTTCCAGGCCTTCACTTTTTAGGACCATATTCTCAAAAATCCATTCGGATGAGCAAGAGATCAAATACGTTATGCTTCTTGCAGGAATCAAACGTTTGAAAGGGATCCTCGTATGCCATTCCCATTACGATCATTCTATGGATTCTCCTTTTATCGCGAAGGAGACCGGAGCCAAGTTATACGGTTCTCTCTCCACCATCCAAATTGGAAAAGGGGGAGGGTTACCTGAGGAGCAGTTGGCATTATTTCAACCTGGCAAGAAGATCCAAATAGGTAAATTTAAGATCACTGTGCTGAATTCTAAACATACTCCTCCTTTTAAAATTTTAGGAAAAACGAATGCTGCTGATCCAAACAGACCGGATTTAACGGAAGCACTGTCTCAACCTGCTAAGGCAGAGGATTATATTGAGGGTGGGACCTACGACTTTCTGGTAGAACATGGAAAACATTCCATCTTGATCAAAGGAAGTACGAATTATATAGAGAATGCTTGGGATGGTTTAAAGGCGGACGTTCTATTCTTAGGGATTGCGATGCTCGGCAAACAAGAAGAAGGATTTAAGTCAAAGTATTACGAAGAAACCGTGACCAAAACTTCTCCCAAGATAGTGATCCCTGTGCATTGGGACAATTTTTTCAAACCGTTAAGCGAACCATTGGAGCCTAATTTAAGTTTAGGAGACGATGTGAAAACCGGAATGGAATTCATGATACAAAAAACTTCTCAAGACGGGATCCAATTCAAGATACTAAGAGGATTCGAGAGCATTCTGTTATTTTAATATATCAGTTCGTACGGAATCGAGGCGGCTATGCTATATGGAAGAAGAGGATACGATGGAAAAAGTTTTAGAATATTTAGAACCTTTTGGCCCGGATCTTAAAAACGGACTAAGCAATCATGCTCCTATGGCCTGTGAAGCATTGCTCACAATGGGAAAAAGAGAAAGTGTATTCCCTTGGTTAGAAAGATATGGAAGCCAATTCCTAGAGAAAAAGAAACCTAGAAACAAGATATATAGCGGTGACTGGAAAGATTTTTTAGGGGTACCTGAAACATATCCGGAATGGGAAAACTTTTTTAATGCAGAGTTGGAAGAAGGTCCCTGGCAGAAAACCGTCTCAGAATGGGCGGTCAAACTTGCTCCAGGAATTTGTGCAGACGCTACCCACGGAGTGATCCGCACCGGACATGCAGTCAGAAGTTTAACCAGAAAGGAATCAAGACGCAGGAAGAGAGAACTCGCTTCCGGATTAGCGGTTTGGGCTTCCTCTTATTTGGAATTGCCTACTTCTTTCGATTCTTTGCTCGGTCTACAACCGGAAGACGCTATACAAAAAGTGGACTTTGTCCCGGAAGAATTTAAAAACTTTTCAGGCACGATCGTTTCTTCTCTACAGGGATTAGGGGATTATGATCATTTTTCTCCAGTAATCGGATATCTAAACGTTTCTAAACAACCTGAGGAGATTATCTCTGGTTTGTCGGAAGGATTTTCCAGAGTGGTGTTGAATAATGTGGAAGATAATCTATCCGCGATCGTGTTTATACATTCCGTGACGAGTGTTTCCGCCCTCAGGAGTATATTACCTTTTCTGAATGAGCATGAAAAAAAATCCCTTTTGAGATATTCCTGGCAGTCTGGAGCCGCATTATTATCCGCCTTCGGCAAAAAATTGGACCTGGATATTCCCGAAAAATTAGAAAAGGAATCCAGAGAGGAAATGATAGATAGGGCGATTGAACATGGAGACGAACACGCGATCAAATTTACGGAAGTATGTTTGAAAGAATTTGAATTTAATCCTTCTCCTGCCTATTATGCGGCTGCGAGTTTGGCTAGAAAGTTTTTAGAACCCCTGTCTTAATAACGCATTGTTCTAAAAGTTAGATTAATTCTGGGTTGTTTGATCGATTTGGTTTTAGGAAGACTATGCAGCCAGGACTCTTGGGCACTTTGCATGACCAATAAACTTCCATGTTCTAAGATCAAGGAAATCCGTTCCTTAGTGGACTTATGTTTGAAGTAGAACTTTCTTTCCGCTCCGAATGATAAAGAAACAATTGTGGAATTTTTCCCCAATGCTTTTTCATCATCGCTATGCCAGGCCATTCCTTCTTCTCCATCATTGTATAAATTGAGTAAACAGGAATTAAATTTGGTTCCGGTAATTTTTTCCGTTAAACTTTTTAGCTCTGAAAGTTCTTTTGTCCAAGGCAGAGCTCTTTTGGTAGTGTTTGAATATGTGTATTCGTAATCCGAATCTCCATACCAGGCCACTTTTCTTTTGGTAATGATATGTTTTCCGAAAATAATCGCCTCGTCGTTCTTCCAAGGGATCTCTTCGAGTAAAATTTTGAGAAGACTATCCGATAAATTCCCGGAAAGGATCGTTCCGTAATAAGTAACAGTCCCATCATACGGAAGTAAGTTTCTCTGTCTTTCTGATTCAAACAGTTCCATGTTTAACCTGAGATCTATAATAGTCTTTTGCTCCTTTGACAGGGAAAAAATCGGTAGTGAATAGGATCATATCTCCTCTTTCGGGAGGGAAGACTATAGGTTTAGATTGGGCCCTTTTCCTTGCATAAATTTTGAAAAATCCTGACTCACAGATCATTCCTATTGACCAGATCCGTCTTAGCAGCTTCCCAGCCGATCATCGCAACTTTACGGGAATCTCCCCAATGATATTCTCCGAATTCTCCGGAAGAACGGATGACTCTATGACAAGGGATTAGGAATGCCACTGGATTATTTCCGATCGCAGTTCCTATGGCTCTTGTCGCCTTAGGATTTCCCATTTGTTCTCCGATCTGTCCGTAGGTGGAAAGTTTTCCCATAGGAACTTTCAAAAGAGTTTCCCATACCTTGAGCTGGAAGTCGGTTCCTTTCAGGTGCAATTTGATCTTACTCAATTGGCTCCAATCATGAGTGAATATGAACAAAGCATTTTGCTGGATCATATCCACCGTTTGGTTATAGGTTGCGTTCGGAAAGATGGACTTCAGTTCTTGGAATACCTTCTTCTCATTTTCAAAAAATGAAATATAACAAATTCCTTTTGGAGTAGAAGCCACAAGTAATTTCCCGAAAGGACTTTCCGCATAACTATAGTTAATCGAAAGATCCTTCCCTCCATTCTTATACTCTCCGGGAGTCATTCCTTCTATATTGATAAACAGATCGTGTAATCTGCCTGTTCCGGAAAGTCCTGAGTCCAGAGCCGTATCCAACAAAGAGGAGCCATTCTCTTTTAATAAACCTTTTGCGTATTCCAAAGTAGTATATTGTAAAAACTTTTTCGGACTTACTCCTGCCCAATCCGTGAACATTCTTTGGAAATGATGAGGGCTGAGTTTTAATTTACCCGCCACATCTTCCAAACTTGGTTGTGTTTTAAAATTTTTACGAAGATAGAAGATTGCGTCCGCAATCCTATCGAAGTCTGTGTTTTGTTGTCCTTTCATGGTTTTGGAGTATAGATAAGAAAGAGATAACTAGAAACCCGATACTTGCTATTTTTACAGTAAAAAAGTTTCGATCCGGATCTTAAGGGCATAAAAATAAAGGTATATCCATTTTTCTAGAGATCCTGAATGCGGAATTCATCAGCCCCACGTGACTGTAGGCTTGGGGGAAGTTTCCCCATTGCGATCCGTTTGCCGGATCCACATCTTCCGAAAAAAGTCCCAGATGATTGGTATAGGTCAGAAGACTTAGAAAATACCTTTTAGCTTCCTCCAGTCTTCCTACACAGGCTAATGCGTCCACATACCAGAAGGCGCAAACAAGAAAAGCAGTTTTAGGAGCTCCGAAATCGTCGTTATGTTTATAACGAAAAAATAATCCTTCTTTCGTTTTTAACTCAGATTCCAGAACTGCCAAATGCCGGTTCGCTTTTTCAGGATCTTCTTTCAGATAACCCAAGCTGATCAGTTGTAATAAACTGGCATCCAAATGTTCCGAGCCTTCCGCTTGCGTATAAACCCCTCTTTTTTTATCGTAACATGCTTCAATATTTAGAGCGGATCTTTCCTTTAAAAAAACCGCTAAATCGCATATTTCTCGGTCGTTCAATTTTTGCCCTATCTTCTCCGCGGCAGCACTTCCCGCCCAATGGAATAAAAAAGTATAACAATGTTTCTGTTGAAGGTTCCTGAATTCCCATAAACCCGCATCCGGTTCATCCATAGTTCTTTCGATATGTTTAAGAAGATTTAATATGGACTGTCCGGAAGAGGATTTACTTTTTTTATGGAACCTCGCATCGAGATAAAGAGGCATGATAGAAAGTAAGATTTGTCCATAAACATCGTTTTGAATATGGGTGAATGCCTGATTGCCTATACGAACCGGTTTATTTCCCAGATAACCGTCCAGATCTAAGATCTTTTCCTCCAGGATTTCTTCTCCCAAAATGGAAAATAATGGCTGTATTCTTTCTCTTTTAGTGGAGGCGATATTCTCTAAGAAATGAGAGTAATGTTCCATTTCCTCGAAATGCCCGATTCCGTTCAAAGCACTCAGTGTATAATAAGCGTCCCTGATCCAACAATACCTATAGTCCCAGTTTCTACCGCTGGATGGAGATTCTGGAAGACTTGTAGTTCCCGCGGCGATGATCGCGCCAGTGTCCTGGAACTGGTGGAGTTTGAGAGCTAAAGCGGAACGAACCACTGCCTCCTGTTGGAATTCTCCTATGGAGCAGTGTTTTACCCAATTTCTCCAATATTCTCTAGTTCGATCCAATAAGTCTTGGATCTTTCTTTCCGACGGATTTTCGAGATGGTCTCCGTAACTTAACACTAGGTATTTTGTTTCGTTCAAAACAAAGGACGTATTTTGAAGAATATAATGAAGAGATATATTCGTCGTTAGGCGAAGATCCGACTCCATGCCGGAAAATAGGATATGATTGCTTGCAAGGCTTGCCTTAGGCAGAAAACTTCCGTAAGAATCCCTAGGGTCGCAAACTATATCGATTTTAGGTGAATTCTCTATCGGCTCGATCTTACGAATTAATATTAAAGGTTTATAATGCGTTTCTCCTTTGAAAAATCTCGGCGCGAAATCCGTTACTAAAAAAGTTCCGTCGTGACAAGTTACTTTAGTCCGGATGATATTCGTATTTTCCTCGTATTTTTGTTCGAAGCTTGCATTTTGATCGTCCGGAACGATACGAAAGGAACCTCCTTTATCCCGATCTAAAAGTGATCCGAAAATAAAGGAAGAATCGAACTTTGGCCAGCATAACCATTCTACTTCGGTATTCTTAGAGATATAAGCTAAGAAGGAACAATTTCCGATAATCCCGGAGGAATAAGTGTGTTTATCCAAAATTTTTGTCTCCCGGAATAGGCTTAAGTAATGATTCGATTAAGTTTAATACCTGCTCGGAGGATCTGAGATAGTAGCGCGCTTCCGTTGGACCGATCCCGACCTTTATAGAATACGTATACTTGGGAAGTTCACGGAACATATCCTCGTCCGTCCAATCGTCTCCCACTGCTAAGATAAAATCTGCGGAAATTTCCGCGGCGATCTGTTTAGAAGAAATTCCTTTATTAACACCGGAACATTTTACTTCGATCACCTTATTTCCTTTTAGGACTTGCACATCTAAATTTCCGGTATAGTTGACCAGATCGTTCAGAAGTTCCCGGGACATGGGATCTGCCGCGTCGTTTTCGGCTCCGCGATAATGCCAGGCTAGTGAGAATTCCTTCTCTTCGATAAATGTTCCGGGAAGGCGTCTGCAGTATTCTTCCAATATTGGGTAAAGATCCGATTTCCAGGAGGAGGAAAGTTCTCTGAATAATTTCCAATCCCCGTTTACTTTGTACCATACTCCATGTTCCGCGATAAAATTTAAGCCAAGGCCTGAAAGAGTTTTGTCCAACCAATGCCTATCTCTTCCGCTGACTATATAGACGGTATTTTTAGGATCCGAGGAAAGACGTAATAATAGATGTCTTAACCTGAACTCAGGGATCGCTTCCGAAGGATTCTTCGCAAAAGGTACTAATGTGCCATCATAATCTAAAAATAATACTCTTCTGGATGAATTTTTGAATCTAGTTAGGATCTCTCCTTGGATCCTACCTTCGATAATCTTTGCGGAAAGGTCCTTAGCATTCTTCTTAGTTTCTTCCAAGCGGGTCAAAAAATCCGAGGCCCATTTTATCACGTCATAATTATGTATACGTTCCACCATTGGAAGGTTCCGTGCTATCTGCTCTTCCAAAGAACTTGTGAGTGCTTCCTGGATTGCGTCACTTACATCTTGGGGGTTATTCGGATTGATTAGGATGGCCTCTCCTAATTCTTTTGCTGCCCCGGTCATTTCGGATAAAACAAGCACGCCGGAAAGGTCCGGTCTGGAAGCGAGAAATTCCTTTGCGACCAAATTCATTCCGTCTCGAAGAGGAGTGACTAACGCAACATCCGAAATGCCGTAAAATGCGACTAACTCTTCGAAAGAAAAATACTTATAACGATAAATGATCGGTGACCATTCCATGGTGGCATAAAGGCCGTTGATCCTACCCACCATTCTTTCGATCGATTCTCTCATCTTGCTGTATTCTTCCACTTCTGAGCGAGAAGGAACGATGATCATTAAGAGCACTACTTTTTCTTTCCATTCGGGATGTTCTTCCAGAAATAATTGGAATGCCTCCAGCCGTTTAGCTATCCCTTTGGAATAATCCAGTCTGTCCACAGTCAGTAAAAGTTTTTTATCTTTGATCCCTCTTCCTAATTCTTGTCTTAGAATTTCGCAGGAATCGGTAAGAGAGAATTGCCTGAATTTTTCGAAATCGATCCCCATCGGGAAAGTTTCCACTTTAATGAATCTATCTCCGTGATTAATCAGTCCGAAATGATTATCTAATCCTAATATTCTAAGAACGGATCTTAAAAAATATTGAGTGTAATCATGTGTATGGAATCCGACCAGATCACTTCCCAAAATCCCTAGAAGAAGTTCTTTTCTCCAGGACATCGGCAATAGCCTATAAACTTCGAAATGAGGGAAGGGGATATGTAGAAAAAAACCGATCTTAATATCCGGAACGGTTTCCCTAAGAATGGCGGGTAAAAGAAAAAGATGATAATCGTGTATCCACACGGTATCTCCTGGTTCGTAGATCTGAAGGACTTTCTCTGCGAATCTTCGATTGATCTCTTTGTAAGATAGCCATTCTTCCTGGGAATAATTCGTATAACTGGGAAAGTAATGGAATAAAGGCCAGATAGTACGATTGCAAAAACCGAAATAGAATTGTTTGATCTCAGGTTCAGAAAGATAAACGGGAAAATATCCGAATCCTTCCTCGAGAGTTTTGTTTACCTCTTCTAACTTCGTTTCGGCAACAATGCTGCCCGGCCAGCCGACCCAAACGAATTGATTATCCGGACCTAGTTTGTCCAAAAAAGAAGAGACACCTGTCGCTAGACCTCCCGCACTTTTTCGATAAGAGTATTTACCTTTACGGAGTGTAAGATTTAGGGGGAGTCGATTCGATACGATGATTAGTTTGTTCTTTTGAAGTTTCATAGCTTCATTTGGAACTAATTCCCACCTTGAGAGCTACGAAGAACAAATTAATATTTCATAATATACTCAAGATCAGTTCATTCGATTCGGGAATTATAATACAGAATAGGGATCTGTCCGGAGCTTAACAGTACTTTTTTACAAGAGGTCCGAAAATGGAACTATTCATATGTCTATGCGAAGAATCCCAATTATTTCCTAAAATTCGCAGGGAGAGATTAGAATTGTGGGAAAAATTGTACAAATGACTTGACTCCCTGGATTTACTGTTTAGAAAAATGTCACAATATGTGACATTTTGGAACGAGGGGATGTGGGAACAAGGGAGCAAACCAAAGAGCTAGTCTTAGAAGCCGCAGAATCCCTGTTTTTGGCCAAAGGACTCCTAGATGTTTCCATGGAAGATATTGCCGCAAAAGTATCTTGTACCAGGCGAAATCTATATCGTTATTTCGATACGAAAGAATCGCTTAGCATTGCAGTTCTTAGAAAACTTCTCGCACCTTGGAATGATTTTCAGCTCCAAACTTTTGAAAAGCTTAGATATTCTAATCTTTCCGGAAAGGAAGAACTTATTTCCTTTCTCAAAACTCTGGCTAAATATTTAGAAACTCATAAACCTTTACTTCGTTTTACTGCAGAGTTCGATTTTGTATTCAGAGATCGCGGCTCTTTTCAATTGGATGCTAGTTCCGAAGAGTCTTTATTCGCGGAGTTTCTATTCACCGAAAAACTTATCATACAAATTTTAGAAAAGGGAGAAGTAGATGGGAGTCTCAGAGCCCCTTCTTCCTTAGCAATACTGGTTCCTACGATCACAACGGTTCTTTGGAGCCTTGGGCAAAGAGTTGCTCTTAGAGAAACCTTGATCCCTAGAGAATTCGGTGTGAACGGTATGGAACTCGTACAAACACAAATTGATCTATTGGTACTTGCTTTAGAAACAAAAGAAGACCCCGGAAAAAAGAAGGAGAATTAACATGTCTAAAAGTTTCGAACTTCCTAAAGATTTTTTATTGGGTTCTGCAACCGCAGCCACTCAGATAGAAGGTGGAGACATCTACAATAACTGGTATGCTTGGTCCCTTATCGGAAAAGTAGGAAATGGGGAATCTTCCATCACAGGCGCAGATCATTACCGCAGATATGTAGAAGATATAGAACTTCTTTCTCAACTTCACCAAGAATGTTATCGAATGAGTATAGAGTGGAGTCGTATAGAACCCAAACAAGGAGAATGGTCCACGGAAGGAGTGGAACATTACAGAGACGAATTCCAAAGACTGATCCAGGCAGGGATCAAACCGCTTGTAACTCTTCATCATTTTTCCTGTCCTCAATGGTTCCAAGAAAAAGGAGGATGGCTTTCTGAGAATGCGGTAGGGGACTTCATACGATTCGTGGACTTCTCCGTTAAAAGTTTCGGGGACCTGGTTTCGGAATGGTGCACTATCAACGAGCCGAATGTATTCGCAAACGATAGTTATATGGATGGAAAATATCCTCCAGGAAGCCACGGCGATATTGCAGCCTATATGAAGGTTACTAAAAATCTGATCATCTCTCATTTAAGAGCTTACAAACTCATTCATAAGATCCGTAAGGATCATGGCTTTTCAGGAGAGACAAAAGTAGGATTCGCTCATCATCTTGCTATATTCGAACCTTTTAATTCTCATCCTCTTGCTAAATTAGGCTGTTTCCTGAGCGATTATCTATTTCACGAAATCCATATGAAAGGTTTTGTAGAAGGTAAACTTTGTTTTCCCGTAGGCTTCGGTTATCCGGAAGGGAAGGGGATCTTCTGCGATTTTATAGGGATCAATTATTATTCCAGACATCTATTCAAGGCCAGTTATAATCCAGGCAATCTATTCGCTACTCCTCTCGTAGATCCAAGTATTGCGGATTCGGAGAAGAATGATCTGGGCTGGGAAATTTATCCGGAAGGCCTTTACAAGGTTTGTCATCGCGCTTGGGACAAATACAAACTTCCTATCTATATCACTGAGAATGGGATCCCGGACGAGAAAGACGAGAAGAGAGAAAAATATATAGTAGATCATCTCTATCAGATAAAACTTCTGATAGACGAAGGTGTCAAAGTGGAGCGCTATTATCATTGGTCCTTTCTAGACAACTTAGAATGGAACGACGGTTATGGCCCTCGCTTCGGCTTGGTAGAAGTGGATTATGCCACGATGAAAAGAAAACCTAGACTGAGTGCACTTCGTTACGCGGAGATGTGTCGTACGAAAAAAATCCAAAGCCGCTGAGATTGAAAAGAGTCGCGGAGTTTATTCTCACGCAGAGACGCGGAGCCGCAGAGGGTAGGAGAAAGGGTTGGAATAGAAAATAAAAAACCTTCTTATCTTTGCTATGTAGGAACTCCAACATTTGAAAATCTTTGCCCCAGTTCTCTGCGTCTTAGCGACTCTGCGTGCCATGCCCCCGCGACTCTGCCTTCTCTGCGCCTTTCCTTTGGGAATTGACTTAGAGTCTCGCAAACGCGCGAATGGTGTTTCGCGGCGCTTCTCTCATGTCAGTACCATTCTTAAATCCGGGAATATTCGCACATATTGATGCGGGCAAAACCACACTCTTAGAAAGGATCTTATTCGAGACCGGCAAAATTTCCGCGCCGGGTAGAATTGAAGAAGGTACTACGGAATCCGATTATCTTCCGGAAGAGATAGAAAGGGGAATTTCTATCCAGTCCACAGTGGCAAGAATCCCTTACCCAAATCCAGAAAAGCCTCGTGTCATTCTGCAGTTCGTGGACAATCCAGGGCATTTGGATTTTCAGTCCCAGGCAAACGCTTCTCTGCTCGTTTCCGATTTCGGTCTTGTCCTGATAGATTCTTTCGAAGGATTAAAATCCCAAACCTTCCAGAATGTGGAGGCACTCCGAAAGTCCGGAAAACCAATATTATTTTTTCTAAATAAACTAGATCGTCCGGGAGCTGACATTCTTTCTCCTTTAGTGGATCTGGAAGTTGCACTTGGAAGAGAGCCCATCTTATTATTCGGAGAAGACGGTAGTATTCCCGTATTAAAGGGAGAAGGCCAGGAGTCTGAACTCCTGCCATTGATAGAATGGGACCACGCACTCTCCGAAGAATATTTGAAAGATCATGATCTTCTTCCCAAGCTTGCTCTTCAGGGGTTGGTAAAAGGATTCTGGGAAAGTAAAATTTTTCCGGTGTTGGGAGGTTCTGCACTCCAAGGACTCGGAGTAAATGAAATGTTAGCACTCTTAGAGGCGCTTGCATTAGGGAAGCCTGCTTCTACTTCTTCCAAAGAACAAACAGGAGTGGCTTTTAAAAGAGAGATCCATCCTGAACTTGGGAAACTTCTTCATTTCCAAACATTGGCACCCATCAAAGTCGGGGACTTCTTCTTTCATGGAGAAAGAAGACATAAGATAGAGAACTTATACCAAATTTCGGCAAGGGACTACGAAGAAGTTTCGAAAGGAGAAGCAGGAGAACTTCTTGCAACAACTTCACTCTTGGATTGGATCCCAGGAGAAGTTCTTTCGAGACATAATACAAAAACTGCGGTTACAAACCTACTTTCTCCCATCCGAAAACAATTTCAGATCTTAATAGAGCCGGAAAAAGAAGAAGATCGACAGGAACTTTGGGATCGTCTGCAGGATCTTGCCTGGTTGGATGAAGCGGTGAGTGTGGATATTCTCTCAGAAACAGGACAATTTCGCTTATCAGGCACAGGTGAACTGCACTTAGAGATCTCACTTTCTCGTTTGAAGGAGTCTTTTACGAAAAGATTTCAAACAAGCGGAATCAAGGTTGCAAGATTTGCTCTATGGAAAAATTTGGTTCAAAAGGTCGCATTTCAGCATACCGCGTTCGATCAAAAGATCTCGAGCGGTCAGGTGCTCGCGTCCTTGGAAAGTTCTCACAACTTTTCTAAGGGAGTGCGGTTTAATGTTCAGCTAGCTGATCCAATCAAAGAGGCGATAACATCCGCGTTTACGGAAGTCACCGCCCGGGGAATAGACGGAGAAGAAGTTCTCGGTCTTCAAATGATTGTCGAAGGTTACGAGTCTCCGAGTGAGACAAAGTCTTTCGATCTTTCTTCCCTGATCAAAGTAGCTGTCATCAAAGGTTTAAAGGACATAATTCCGGATCATTCGGATTTCATTGGTCCCCTTTCCGAGTTGGAGATTCTTACACCGAATCAATATCTTGGAGATATATTAGCTAGTTTGGCTAAGAGGGACGCGAAGATTCGTAAGGTCACTGAGTTGACCGAAGGGCGTCATTTAATCCAGGCAAGCGCTTCTACGCAAAACTTGCTTGGCTTTAGCGGTGTCCTTAGAAATATGGCACAGGGAAGGGGCGTCCTGTCTTTGGACACCCTTTTCGACTTTGATAACCATTCTGTATTGTTTTAACAAACAAGTCTGTATTCAGATTTGTTAATAAAGTAAGGAGTTAAAAACGCTATGGCTAAGGAGAAATTCGACAGGTCCAAACCACACTTAAACGTTGGTACAATCGGACACGTTGACCATGGAAAAACCACGCTAACGGCAGCAATCACCACTACGCTTGCAAAAGTATTGGGTGGAAAAAACAAAGCCGTAGCGTACGACCAAATCGATAACGCACCTGAGGAAAAAGCTCGTGGTATCACCATCGCTACTTCTCACCAAGAGTATGAGACTGCGAACCGCCACTATGCACACGTAGACTGCCCAGGTCACGCTGACTATGTTAAAAACATGATCACCGGTGCCGCTCAGATGGACGCTGCGATCCTAGTTGTTTCTGCAACTGACGGACCAATGCCTCAAACGAAAGAGCATATCCTGCTCGCTCGTCAGGTAGGTGTTCCTTACATCATCGTATTCATCAACAAAGCTGACATGCTTGCTGCTGATGAGCGTGAAGAGATGATCCAAATGGTTGAGATGGACGTTCGTGACTTGTTAAACAAGTACAGCTTCCCTGGTGATGACACCCCAATCATCTACGGATCCGCTCTTAAAGCTCTTGAAGGCGACGAGTCCGAGTTAGGAGCTCCGTCTGTAGTGAAACTAATGGAAGCTCTGGACACTTACGTTCCGAATCCAAAACGTATTACTGACAAACCGTTCCTAATGCCGGTAGAGGACGTATTTTCTATCACCGGTCGTGGAACTGTTGCAACTGGAAGAGTAGAGCAAGGAACTTTGAAAATCAACGACGAAGTTGAAATCGTTGGTGTTCGTCCTACTACTAAAACAGTTGTTACCGGTATCGAGATGTTCCGTAAACTTTTAGATTCTGCAGAAGCTGGAGACAATATCGGTGCTCTTCTTCGTGGAACTAAAAAAGAAGACATCGAAAGAGGACAGGTTCTTGCTAAGCCAGGATCAATCACTCCTCACAAAAAATTCAACGCGGAAGTTTACGTTCTTACTAAGGACGAAGGTGGACGTCACACTCCATTCTTCAATAACTACCGTCCACAGTTCTATTTCAGAACTACCGACATCACTGGCGTTTGTAACCTGCCTAACGGTATGGAAATGGTAATGCCTGGTGACAACGTTACGATGAGCATCGAGTTGATCCACCCGATCGCTATGGACAAAGGTCTTAAATTCGCGATTCGCGAAGGTGGAAAGACTATCGGTTCCGGCGTAGTGGCTGAGATCACCGAGTAAGAGTAAGGGAATGGCTGGCCAAAAGATCAGAGTAAAGCTTAAAGCTTTCGATCATAAGTTGATCGACCAATCAACTTACGAGATCGTTGCGACTGCCAAAAGGACCGGAGCTACTGTCTCCGGTCCGATTCCTCTTCCAACGAAGAAGGAAATATACACAGTCCTCCGTTCTCCACACGTAAATAAAAAATCAAGAGAGCAGTTTGAGATGAAAACTCACAAAAGGCTCATAGACATTCTGGACACCAACGAAGACACAGTTGAGGCTCTGATGAAGCTACAACTTCCTGCAGGTGTTTCAGTGGATATTAAATCCTAAGGGAAGAAGAAATGGCAAAGGGATTAATCGGTAAAAAGATAGGGATGTCCCAAATCTTCGACGAGCAAGGAAACATGATTCCTGTAACCGTCTTAGAGGTAGGTCCCTGCGCAGTTTCCCAAGTCAAGTCCGCAGCTACGGACGGTTACGACGCGATACAATTAGCTTTTCAGGATGATAAAGAAAAACACCTGACCAAATCTGAAGTAAAACATTTGGCAAAAGCTGGACTAACTCCTAAGAGAGTGTTGAAGGAATTCCGGAATTTCGGCGAAGAGCCGGCAGCGGGAGCTGAGATCAAAGCACAAGATGTGTTTGCGGTTGCGGATATTGTAAAAGTTACAGGAACCAGCAAAGGTAAAGGTTTCCAAGGTGTTATCAAAAGATACGGACACCATGGTGGACCAGGAGCTCACGGTTCTCGTTTTCATAGACATCCAGGATCCATGGGATCCAACACCACTCCAGGTAGAGTATTCAAAGGTCGTAAATTGCCGGGCCGTATGGGTTTTGATACAAAGACTGTATTGAACCTGAAAGTGGTTCGTATTCACGAAGCAGAAAATTTGGTTTTTGTAAGCGGATCCGTTCCGGGACCTGCAAATTCCATCATCACTATTGAGAAGATATAAAGACCGCGGTTAGTCATGAAAGCACAGAAGTATTCAAAAGAAGGAAAACTGCTCTCGGAAATCGAACTTCCTGCATCGTTGTTCGAATCCAAATATAGCAGTGGCGCGATTTACGACGCCATCAAAGCGGAGAATGCTAACCTTCGCTCCGGGAATCATCATACCAAAACCCGCTCGGAAGTTTCCGGGGGTGGTAAAAAGCCTTGGTCCCAAAAAGGAACCGGTAGAGCTCGTCAAGGTTCTATCCGTGCTCCTCACTGGGTGGGCGGTGGTACTGTTCACGGACCTCGCAAGAGAGATTATTCTTATAATGTTTCTCCAAAAGTGAAACGCAGAGCGGTTCTTTCCGTTTTGAATAAGAAAGCTCAAGACGCGGTCATTAAAGTAGTAGAAGATCTGGATCCGAAAGAATTCAGCACAAAGGCTTTCTCTACTTTATTCAATAATATCGGATTAAAGAACACCGGAGTGATCGGATTTTTAGTAGGCGGAGAGAACGACTTCCTTAAAAAGTCGGTTCGTAACATCCCTACCGTAAAATACATCAACTCCAAACGTATCGCGGTTCGTGACATTCTTTATAATAGAAATCTTGTAATCACCGAAGGTGCTTTGGGAGAAATTCTCAAACATTACGGAGAAGGAAAATGAATCTTAACGAAGTGATCTTATCTCCGATCATCACCGAGAAGTCCCAAGACCTGGAGACTATCGGTGAGAAAGCCGGTAAAAGAACCGTAAAATACACTGTGGAAATCCATCCTAGAGCGAACAAAACTCTAGTGAAGGAAGCTTTCCGCAAAATTTACAACGTAGTACCTTCTTCCGTAAACATCCAAGTGTATCGCGGAAAGATAAAAAGATTCCGTCATCTACCTGCTCCTAAAGCTCATTGGAAAAAAGCAATCGTGACTTTCCAAGACGGAGCGAGCATCGACTTCGGAAAGGAAGCATAAGAAATGGGAATTAAAAAGTTTAAACCCGTTACTGCCGCCAGCCGTTTTAAATCGGTATTAACCTTCGAGGAAATCACCGAAACAGAACCGTACCGCCCTTTAACGATCAGCTTAAATTACAAAGCAGGTCGCGGAGAAGGCGGTAAAATTGCGGTTCGTAGAAAAGGCGGAAGAGTAAAACGCAAATATCGTATCATCGACTTCAAACGCCGTAAAGTAGGGATCCCGGCTACGGTTAAAACTGTAGAATACGATCCGTACCGTTCGGCGTTTATTTCTCTAGTTAGTTACTCTGACGGAGAATACGCTTATATCCTAAATGCTGAAGGCATGAAAGTTGGGGACAAAATTTCCAACGGAGAAGCGGCTGAGATCAAAGTTGGAAACGCACTTCCACTCGGAAAAATTCCTCCAGGCACTAACGTGCATAACGTGGAATTGAAAATCGGAAGAGGCGGACAAATCGCAAGAACTGCAGGATCTTTCGCTACTATCGCAGGTAGAGACGGAGAATACGTTCTTCTTAAACTTCCAAGCTCCGAAGTTCGTAAAGTTCACCAGAACTGTTACGCTACTGTAGGAATTTGCAGCAATAGAGATCATAACCTTGTTTCCATCGGTAAAGCCGGTAGAAACAGATGGTTGGGAAAACGTCCTAAGGTCAGAGGGGTCGTAATGAACCCGGTTGATCACCCACATGGTGGTGGTGAGGGACGTACTTCCGGAGGACGTCACCCAGTGACTCCTTGGGGTATTCCAACCAAAGGATACAAAACTCGTCGTAGGGCTAAACCTTCCGACAAGTTCATTATCCAGAAGAGAAAGGGAAATAGGAGCAGGTAATCATCATGAGATCTTCTAAAAAAGGTCCGTTCATCGACAGTCACCTCATGAGCAAGGTGATCAAGCTGAACTCTGAAAACCAAAAGAAACCGTTTAAGACCTGGTCTCGTAGAAGTACGATTTTCCCGGACATGATCGGTCACACCATCATGGTTCATAACGGAAACAAATTTATCCCTGTTTTCATCAATGATAACATGGTAGGACACAAGTTGGGAGAATTCGCTCCGACTCGTACTTATCGTGGTCATGGAAACACCGATAAAAAGGCGGCTAAGAAATAATGGAAGCCGTAGCAATCGCAAGATTTATCAGAATGTCCCCTCGTAAACTTCGTCTAGTTGCGGATGAGATCCGTGGATACGAAGTTGCTGAGGCTTTGGATATTCTTAAATATACTAATAAGAGAGCAATCGAGCCTATCTTCAAACTTATCAAATCCGCTTCTGCAAACGCAGTTGTGAAAAGTGATAATGCTGATCCAGGCAAGATGTTCATTAAAAAGATCCTAGTGGACGAAGGCCCAATTTTGAAACGCTTCCGTCCTCGCGCTCGCGGTAGAGCTGCAAGGATCCGTAAGAGAACCAGCCACGTTACTGTGGTAATCTCGGATTAATAGGGGAAATCATGGGACAGAAAGTTAACCCAATCGGACTTCGTATCGGAATTACCCGCGGATGGGATTCCATTTGGTTCTCGCAAGCCGACTACAAAAAGAACCTGCACGAAGATATTAGAATTCGTAGATTTATCCAAGGCCGTTTCAAAGAAGCTGGCGTTGTAAAAGTTGTAGTGGAGCGTTTTCCTGAGAAGATCAACGTGAACCTTCACACTGCTAAACCGGGTGTGGTAATCGGTAAAAACGGAGCGAATATCGAAGCCGTTAAAAAAGTCCTTAAGACTATGACCGAAAAACCTCTGAATCTTAACATTATCGAAGTTAAGAAGCCTGAGACTATCGCACAATGTATCGCTGAGTCTATCGCGATCCAAATCCAAGAGCGTCAACCGTTCCGCCGCGTGATGAAACAAGAGCTTCGTCGTGCGATGAGAGGTGGAGTAGAAGGAATTAAGATCCTTATCTCCGGACGTTTGAATGGAGCGGACATGGCTCGTCGCGAAGGTTATCGTGAAGGAAGAATTCCTCTTCATACCCTTAGAGCGAAAATCGATCTAGGATTCCGTGAAGCAAGCACCACTTTCGGACAAATCGGAGTGAAGGTTTGGACTTACACTGGAGACTTCATCAACAGTAAAGAAGAGTCCGAAGAAGATAAATACGCCGTTAAAAGAAGGACCAACTGATCGTCTCCGATGATCCAAAGGTAAAAAACGATGTTATCACCTAAAAGAGTTAAGTTCAGAAAAAGACAAAGGGGCCGCTTGAAAGGAAACGACGAGCGTGGTTCCAAAGTGTCCTTCGGAGAGTTCGGTTTGAAAGCCGTTACTTCCGGACGTTTGACTGCAAGACAGATCGAAGCGGCAAGGATCACTATCAACCGTCAGGTAAAAAGAGGCGGGAAACTTTGGATTAGGATCTTCCCTCATCTACCTATTACTAAAAAACCAGCGGAAACTCGTATGGGTAAAGGTAAAGGTAACCCTGAGTTCTGGATCGCAGAGATCAGACCTGGTAGAGTTTTATTCGAAATGAGCGGAATCGATGAAGCGACCGCTAAAAAAGCTTTGGATTTGGCTGCTTATAAACTGCCTGTTCAAACTGAATTCGTGAAGAGGTCTACGCTGTGAAAAAGATCAAACTCGCAGAGTTGAAAGACGCAGAAATTTTAGCACAATTGGAAGATGCTTACAAAATCATTCGTACAGCACGTTTCCAATACGGAGTGGCTCGTTCTTTGGAGAACCCGAAGGTGATTACTAACGCGAAGAAAAAAATCGCACGCCTTCTAACTATCCAAAAGAACAGAGAGTTGGCTGCGAAGTCCGGCACTACTAAGGCTAGACGTTATTCAAGAGCTACCCGCAAGGTGCAAGCTCTGGCAAAAGCAAACGCTTCCGCTAAGAAAGCAGCTAAGGGAACGAACTGATTATGGAAACTGCAAAGAAGCATATAAAAAAATCACTTCTTAGCGAAGGTAAAGTAGTGAGCACTGCTATGGACAAAACCCTAGTGATGCTTGTAGAGGCTCGCAAAACTCACCCTAAGTTTAAGAAGATCGTTCGTAGAACCGTTAAAATGAAGGTTCATGACGAAAGAAATGAGTGCCAAGTAGGAGATAGGATCCTGGCGATTGAAACCAGACCTCTATCCCGTGAAAAGCGTCACCGTCTATTTAAGATCGTAGAAAAGGCAAAGTAAGATGATCCAACAGGAAACCATCCTCCAAGTCGCCGATAACTCCGGAATCAAAAGAGTTATGTGTATTAAAGTCTTAGGAGGCTCTAAAAAACGTTACGCCTCCGTAGGAGACGAGATCATCGTCGCCGTTAAAGACGCACAACCTGCTTATGGGTTAAAAGATTCCACGGGGAAAAAGGTCCATAACAAGGCCGTTCAACGCGCAGTAGTCGTCAGAACTAAAAAAGAGATCCGTCGTCCAGATGGTTCTTATATTCGTTTCGATGATAACGCAGTCGCAATTATCGACGACAAAGGAAACCCGAAAGGGACCCGTATTTTCGGGCCAGTAGCTCGCGAACTTCGCGATAAAAAATACGCTAAGATCATCTCCCTAGCGCCGGAGGTTCTATAATGTCTAAGCTGACGTATCGGGGATCCGAATATACAAAATTCAAATCCGTTCGCCTTCACAAAGATGACGAAGTAGTTGTCATCGCTGGAAAAGAGAAAGGAAAAAGAGGCAAGATCCTAGTAATCGATAAGAAAAGGGATCGTGTAGTAGTAGAAGGACTGAACAAACGTAAACGTTTCTTAAGACCTACCCAAGAGAACCCTCAAGGTGGTGTTGTTGAAGTAGAAGCTCCAATGCACATCTCCAATGTAATGTTCTACGACTCCAAGAAGAAGAAGGGAGTTCGTGTGGGCTACCAAGAGAATAAAGGTAAAAAAGTCCGCGTTTCTAAGCCGGAAGGGAAAGAGATCTAAGTCATGGCAGCAGCTAGATTAAGAGATAAATACGGGAAAGAAATCGTTCCCGCTCTTCAGAAACAATATAACTTCAAGTCCATTATGCAAGTTCCTCGTTTGGAAAAAATCGTTCTGAACGTGGGAATGGGTGAGGCTCATACCAACCCTAAAGCATTGGAAGCGGCAGTAGAAGAACTCGCATTGATCACTGGACAACGTCCGGTTAAAACCAAGGCTAAAAAATCCATCGCGGGATTCAAACTCCGCGAAGGTATGAGCCTCGGTACCACAGTTACCTTACGTGGAAACTACATGTATGAGTTTCTAGATCGTTTGGTGAACGTGGCTCTTCCAAGGGTGCGTGACTTTAAAGGAGTTTCCGAGAAAGGTTTCGACGGACGCGGAAACTACAACTTCAGCATCAAAGAACAAATCATTTTCCCAGAGATCAAAGTGGATAAGATCAACACTCTCTACGGAATGAACCTGACCTTCGTAACGAACACCAAGGTAGACGCAGAAGCTTATAGCCTTCTCGCTGCTTTCGGTATGCCGTTCCGGAACCTGAGATAAGGAGCCCGCAATCATGGCTAAGACCTCTTTAATCGAAAGACATAAGAAAAAAAAGAAATTCAAAGTAAGGGTTCACAATCGTTGCCCACTTTGCGGACGCCCTCGCGGTTACCTAAGAAGATTCGACATGTGCAGAATTTGCTTCCGGAAGCTTGCTAGCCAAGCTCAAATCCCGGGAGTAGTTAAGGCATCTTGGTAAGGAGGACATTATAATGAGTTTATCTGATCCAATTGGTGATATGCTGACCCGTATTCGTAATGCTGGTCGTGCGAAACATGAAAGTTGTGTGATTCCAGGAAGTAAGATCAAACGTTCTATTCTGGAGTTATTAAAAGAAGAAGGATTTATCAACGGCTATGAGCCGGTGACTAACGGAAGTTTCGAAGATTTCAAAGTTGCTTTGAAATACGATGTAACCAAAAGACCTGTGATCCGCGAGTTAGTTCGTGTATCTAAACCAGGTCGTAGAGTTTACATGAAAAGCGAAGAGATCCGCCCGTATAAAAACAATATGGGAACTATGATTCTCTCCACTTCCAAGGGAGTTATGACCGGCAAAAAAGCTCGGAAATTACGCGTAGGAGGAGAGGTTATCTGTAAACTCTCTTAAGAGTGACGGAAACTTATAAAGACCTATGTCCAGGATTGGAAAAGCAGAAATCAAACTTCCGGATAAAGTGGAAGTAAAACAGGACAGCACCGTAATTAAAGTGAAAGGTCCTCTAGGCGAGTTACAAACTCCTATTTTTGCAGGAATCTCTCTGAAAAACGAGGGCGGAACTGTGAAACTAGAAAGATCCAGCGAAGAGCAAAACGTAGTAGCTCTTCACGGATTAACCCGTGCTCTTCTTATGAATAGCGTAAAGGGTGTAACCGCCGGTTGGGAAAAAAACCTGGAGATCACAGGGGTTGGTTATCGTGCTGCTAAGCGCGGTGAAGATCTGGTGATGAACCTTGGATATTCCCACGAGGTTGTTTACAAGGCCCCTAAAGGAATTAAGATCGAAGTCATTGAACAAGTGAAGATCAAAATTTCCGGGATCGACAAACAACTAGTCGGACAAGTTGCGGCAGATATCCGTTCTAAGAGACCTCCTGAGCCTTACAAAGGTAAAGGGATCAAGTACAACGACGAATTTATCAAGAGAAAGGCCGGAAAAACCGGTAAGAAGTAAGGCCATGATTAATAAACTGAAAAAAATCGCAGCCAAACGCAGAAGAGCAGAGCGTTCCAGATTCAAACTGAGACAATCAAGCTCTCGCCCTAGATTGGTATTCAATAAATCCAATCGTTATCTTTCCTGCCAGATCGTAGATGATGGCCAAGGAACAACTTTGGTAGCTGCTTCTACTTTAGAAGCTACCTTTGCAGGTAAAAGCCGCAAAGACAAAGAAGCTGCTAAGGCTTTGGGAAAAGCGATCGGAGAGAGAGCCGCTTCTAAAGGTGTTAAGGTAGTTATGCTGGATCGTTCCGGAATGATCTACCACGGAAGAATCGCGGCTTTCGCGGATGCGGCTAGAGAAGCCGGGTTGGAGTTCTAATAATGGCGTACGAACAAGATCAAGAACAGAAAGAGTTTAACGAGAAGGTCGTAAAGATCGATCGCGTTGCTAAAGTTGTAAAAGGTGGACGTCGTTTCTCCTTTAACGCTCTAACAGTAGTTGGAGATGCAAAAGGTAAGGTAGGGATTGGATTCGGTAAAGCGAACGAGGTTCCGGATGCGATCCGTAAATCCATCGAGTCCGCTAAGAAAAATTTGGTGAAAATCCAATTCAGAGGACATACCATTCCTCACGAAGTGATCGGAAAATTCAAATCGGCAAGAGTGATCCTGAAACCGTCTACTGCGGGAACCGGGATTATCGCCGGTGGATCCGTTCGTTCCGTAGTGGAGAAGGTTGGGATCCAAGATATTCTTAGCAAATCTTGGGGTTCTTCGAATCCAGTAAACATCGTAAAGGCGACTCTGGACGCTCTTCAACAATTGGAGACTCCGGTATTAGCGGCTCGTAAAAGAGGGATTACTCTGGCTCGTCTTTTCGGAAACGACGTAGGATAATAAACATGGAAACCGTAATCGTTACTCAGATCAAAAGTAATATCGGGATTAAAAAAGGCCAGAAGCTAACTCTGGCTGCTTTGGGACTCCGTAAAACCGGACAACAAAGAAAACATACTCTAACTCCGCAGGTGAAAGGAATGATCAATGACGTTCAACACCTGGTCCGAGTCGAAAAGGCGTAATTAGGTAAGGGAAATGAGTAAAGAAAGAATTAAGGCTGCCCTGGCGTTCGGAAAAGAGCGCACTGAAAAAGGAGACAAGCCGGCAGGGAACATCATTCCAGTTCCAGCAGGTTCTACTAAGAACAAAAAACGTTTAGGTCGTGGTATCGGTTCCAAAACCGGTAAAACGGGAGGACGTGGTTCTAAAGGACAGTATGCTCGTAATACCGTTCGTAGAGGATTCGAAGGTGGGCAGATGCCTATCCACAGAAGACTCCCAAAACGCGGATTTACTTCTATTTTTCATAAGGATTTCTTCCCAATCAACCTCAGAGACATCGAGAAAAGCGGTTTGACCGGCAACATAGATGCCAAAATTATGGTTGAATCGAAGATTCTTGATAAAGAGAGCTCTCTTTTTAAGATTCTGGGAACCGGTGAGATCACAAAAGCCGTGCATATAGTGGCGGACGGATTCTCCGCTTCTGCTAAGGAAAAGATAGAGAAAGCAGGCGGTTCCATTAAACTTCGCTCAGAATTGGCTTCTAAAGAAGCTTAATCCGAGTCGTTTTCGACCGTTTGGAAGACCGATTCTTTTATGTTTATTAGAGGGACTCATATTGAGTCCCTTTTGCCCGAAAAGGGAATGACCAAGGACTAAGGAAAGAGAACAAAGCCGCATGCTGACTTCGATTGCAAATATTTTCAAAATTCCAGAGTTGAGGAACAAGGTTTTCTTTACTCTTGGCATGCTCTTACTCTTCCGTCTTGGAACTCATATTACTATTCCTGGTATTGATCCTAAAGTAGTTTCCGCAATCGCTTTGGATGCAAACGCAGCCGAAGGTCTTGTGGGGATGTTCGATATGTTCGCGGGAGGAGCTCTTCTGAACTTCTCCATTTTCGCGTTAGGGATCATGCCTTATATCTCTTCTTCCATCATTATGCAGTTAGTGATGGTTCTTGTGCCTTCTTTACAAAAACTCCAAAAAGAAGGAGAAGAAGGTCGTAAGAAGATCAGCCAATACACTAAATACGGAACGATCCTGCTTTGCGGAGTTCAGTCTTTAGCTGTGATCCGTTTGGCTCAACGCTGGTCTTATGGAGCGGACAATGCACCCGCTCTTCACCCAGGTTTGATCCATTCTTCTGTTGAATCTTGGTTCTTCTTTATTGCATTATTATCCATCACCACCGGAACAGTTCTTTTGATCTGGTTAGGTGAGCAAATCACTGAGAGAGGGATCGGTAACGGTATTTCTCTTTTGATCTTTGCAGGTATCGTAGGACGTCTTCCTGTTTCCGTAGCTCAGTTGTTCCGTGAGAACTTCGTAGACGGACTGAATATTATCATCCTTCTTCTTTTATTCATTCTACTCATCGCGTTAACTGTTCTTCTTACTCAAGGTGTCCGTAAGGTTCCTTTACAGTACGGAAAACAAATGGTGGGAAGAAAAATGGTCCAAGCTAAGTCTCAAAGCATTCCTTTTAAAGTGAATGGCGCGAGCGTAATGCCGATCATATTCGCTTCTTCTTTATTACTTTTTCCTCAAACGATCATCCAACAGATATCCGAGCTTCCTAACTGGGCGGGTTGGGTACTTCTATTGGATTATCTGAACCCATTCTCTCAGACTTGGTATCACGCTGCGTTTTACTTCTTCGTATATATCGCGCTGATCGTATTCTTCGCTTATTTTTATACTGCGATCCAATTCAATCCTGGAGAACTTGCGGAAAATCTTCGTAAGTATAATGGATTCATTCCTGGGATTCGTCCAGGTTCTCATACTAAGGAATATATCGAGAAGGTCCTTAATAGGATTACTCTTCCTGGTGCGGTTTTCTTAGCAGGCTTGGCACTCGCTCCTTATATCATTATTCGTTTCTTGAATTTAGGAACAAACTCCGGTGGTGGATCTTTGGTTTACACTTTCGGTGGAACTTCTCTACTCATCATGGTAGGGGTGGCTTTGGAAACTCTGAAACAATTAGAGTCCCAATTGCTTATGAGAAACTATGATGGTTTCTTGAAAAAAACTAAAATTAAGGGAAGGTCTTAAGAAAATGAATTCTATCATTTTCATGGGCCCTCCGGGTGCTGGTAAAGGTACCCAAGCAAAGATCCTTTGCGACACTTTGGGAATTCCTCAGATCTCTACAGGAGATATTTTGAGAGCTGCCGTTAAAAACGGAACCCAAATGGGATTAGAAGCAAAGAAATACATGGATGCCGGAGACTTAGTTCCGGATTCGGTTGTTATCGGTATTATCAAAGATCGTCTTGTAGAGCCTGATTGCAAAAACGGATTTTTATTGGATGGATTTCCAAGAACCGTAGAGCAAGCGGATGCTTTGGATAAGATCCTAAGCACGGAAGGTTTGAAGATCAAAAGAGCGATCAATCTAGAAGTTCCCGATCAAGAACTTCTGGAACGTTTATTAAAACGTGCAGAAATCGAAGGTCGTTCCGACGACAACGAGACTACGATCAAGAGTCGTTTGGAAACTTATAACAAGAAGACTCTTCCATTATTGGACTACTATGCTGCAAAAGGAAATCTCTCCCGTGTAAACGGAGTGGGGAACTTGGATACAGTCACAAAACTGATCGAGAAGGAGTTAGCTTAACTTGGCGAAAGAAGATGCAATCACCGTGGACGGAACCGTTTTGGAACCTCTCCCAAACGCAATGTTCCGCGTTGAGCTGGAAAATGGTCATAAGGTTTTAGCCCATATTTCCGGCAAAATGAGAATGCATTATATCAGGATCCTTCCAGGCGACAAAGTCACCGTGGAACTTTCTCCTTACGATTTGACCAAGGGTAGGATTACCTACCGCAAAAAATAGGAACACGTTATGAAAGTAAGAACTTCCGTAAAAAAAATCTGCACTAGCTGCAAAGTTATCAGAAGAAAAGGTGTGATCAGAGTGATCTGCACCAACCCTAAACACAAGCAAAGGCAAGCATAATCATGGCTCGTATCGCAGGTATCGATCTTCCAAGAGAAAAAAGAATCGTTGTTGGTCTAACGTATATTTACGGAATCGGCCGATCCACTTCTCGCAAACTTCTCGCGAAAGCGGGAGTTGATGAGGCAATCAGAGTGAAGGATCTAACTGACACTCAAGAAGCTGCTCTCAGAAAAGCGATCGAAGAAAGTATCAAGGTAGAAGGAGATCTTCGCTCCGAAAACCAACTCAATATCAAAAGATTGATGGATATCGGATGTTACAGAGGCCTGCGTCATAGAAGAGGTCTTCCGGTTCGTGGTCAAAGAACCAGAACGAATGCCCGTACTCGTAAGGGTGTTAAGAAGACCGTTGCCAATAAGAAGAAGGTGACTAAGTAATCATGGCTGAAGATAAAAAAGGCAAAAAAGAGAAAAAGGTTAAGAAGAAGGAGAAAAAGGTCGTTCCTCGAGGAAAGGTCTATATCACCGCTTCTTTTAACAATACCATCATCACCATCACTGACTTGGCAGGAAACACTCTGTCTTGGTCAACCGCTGGTGCTATGGGTTTCCGTGGATCCAAAAAATCCACTCCGTATGCGGCACAGATCGCAGCGGGAAATGCTGCCGAGAAAGCAATCGACTCTACCGGTTTAGCCGAAGTGGATGTTCTGGTTTCCGGCCCGGGTATCGGACGCGAATCTGCGATCCGTTCCTTAGTTGCTAGAGGACTTTCCATTAAAATGATCAAAGACGTTACACCTTTACCGCATAACGGTTGTCGTCCGCGCAAGAGAAGAAGGGTTTAAGGTAGGAATAATATGGCAAGATATAGAGGACCTGTCGTTAAACTAATGAGGAGAGAAGGTGTTAACCTTTACCTCAAATCCAGTTTTACTTTCAATAGAGATAAGTTCCATAAAAAGGGACCTCCTGGAATGCAACCTAAACGGAAACCGAAAATTTCCGAGTACGGTTCTCAGCTTCGTGAAAAACAGAAGTTGAAAAGAGCTTACGGACTTTTAGAAAAACAATTCCGTAGCCTTTATGAAGAAGCATCTCACGCTCACGGTGTAACCGGTGAAATCCTTCTTCAACTTTTAGAAAGAAGATTAGATAACGTTGTATATCGTTTAGGTTTCGCAGTGACTAGACGTCAGGCGAGAAACTTCATCGCTCACAACCATATTTTGGTAAATGGAGAGAAAGTGGATATTCCATCTTTCCGTTTGAAAGTAGGCGATAAGATCGAGATCAAACCTAAATTCAGGACTTCTGGTTTTATTACCCAGAATATCCAACTGGCTCAATCTCTGAATAATATTCCTTCTTGGGTGTCTTCTGATTTCATTCAGTTCTCAGGAGAAATTCTGTCTTTGCCGGAACGTCATCATATCGACATTCCAGTAAAAGAGCAGGTGATCGTGGAGTTGTACTCCAAGTAATTTTATTGGGAAGGGTTTTTAAGTGTCTCTAAAAAGTTTACTCAAAGGATTTAAACGTCCCAAAAAGATCGAATTTACTACGGAAGCGAATACTCCGAACTACGGAAAATTCGTAGCGGAGCCTTTCGAGCGCGGTTTTGCGACCACAATCGGAAACTCTCTTCGTAGAACTCTAATGTCTTCCATCGAAGGTGCGGCTATCTCCGCTCTTCGTATCGAAGGTGTGAACCATGAGTTCTCTTATATCGAAGGAGTCGCTGAAGACGTTACTCGTATCATCCTAAACCTCAAACAAGTTCGTATCAAATACGAGCCTGAGGATAAGGACCAAAGCAAAGTTATCCATTTGGAATTGAAAGGTGCAGGATATTTCAGAGCCGGAGATCTGGCTGTGGATTCTTCCATCGAGATCATGAACCCGGATCTACATATCGCAACTTTGAATGAAGACGCGAACCTTGTATTGGATCTGGAAATCCAAAGAGGAAGAGGATACGTTCCTGCAGAAGATAAGAAGAAGGATATAGAAGTTCTTGGAACTATCCCAATCGACTCTATCTTCTCTCCGGTCCAAAAAGTAATTTTTGAGATTTCCGAGACCCGTGTGGCTCAGAGATCCGATTATGAAAAATTGACTCTGGAAGTTTGGACAGACGGATCCATTTCTCCCGAGGATGCAGTCGCTCAAGCGGCTAAAATCCTTAAAGAACACCTTACAGTATTCATCAACTTCGAAGAAGAATTAGAGGAAGAAGAAGACGAGTTAGACGAAGCAGACGAGAAATTGAAAGCTTCCCTTTCCAAACATGTGGAAGAACTCGAACTTTCCGTACGTTCCCTAAACGTTCTTCGCAGTCTGGAGATCGACTTCGTTGGAGATCTGGTAAAAAGATCCGAAGAAGAGATGTCCAAATCTAAACATTATAGCGAGCAAGGTCTCGCGGAACTTAAGTCTAAACTTGCCGGTTTGGGACTTTCGTTCGGAATGAGAGATTTCTAATATGAACAAAAGAAATAAAGTAAAACATCTCAACCGCGAAAAAGGTCATAGAGACGCTCTGATCAATAACATGATCACTAGTCTTTTTAAATACGAGAGAATCGAATCCACTCAAGCAAAATTGAAAGTGGTTCGTTCTCACGCTGAGAAGATCATCACCAGAGCGAAAAGAAATCTTGCGACTGATATCGCTCCTGCGGTTGCACTTCATAATAAACGTGAAGTTCTAAAAAGAGTAAAGGATCGTAATATCGTTACGAAACTTTTCGAAGATATCGCAGTTCGTTATGCGGCTGTAAACGGCGGATACACTAGGATCCTGAAAAAGATCAACAGAGCTTCTGATAATTCCGAAGTAGGAATTTTAGAGCTCACTAACAGAAAAGATCGTTCCTCTCTTATCCAAGAGATCAAAGATAAGAGAGAAGCTATTTCCGACGCTAAAAAGGAAAAAGCGGCGGCTCCTGCTCCGGCTAAAAAGGAAAAAGCTCCTAAAAAAGAAGCTGCTCCTAAAGCTAAAGCAGCTAAGAAGCCTGCAGCTCCGAAAAAAGCGGTTAAAAAAGCCGCTCCTAAGAAGAAAAAATAATATATATAATCCCCGAAGAGATGGGAGATATGTGGGCCCCGGTGTTGGAAACAGCATCGGGGTTTTTTCTTTTTATAAGAGAATAAATGTATTCTTGCTCACTCGGTAAAGTTTTTTAGAAGTATCTAATATGCTGTCAGGAAAGAGCATTGCCGGTCGGATAAACGAAGTTTTCCAAAAACTATTAAACCGATTGGATACGTTCCCCTATTGGGATCTTGTCTTATCCATAATCACTTTTATCTATATTTCTTATCATCATGCCTGGCTTTCCGATGATGCATTTATCAGTTTTCGGGTGGTCGATAATTTTGCGAATGACTTCGGCCTTCGCTGGAACGTTGCGGAGAGGGTCCAAGTTTATACAAATCCTCTCCTTGTTTTACTTCTTCTTCTGCCGTACATTCTCTGGAAGAATATTGTAGCGCTTTCATTTGTTTTTTCTTTTTTGTTCGGGATCCTTTCCTTATTTTTCCTGAAAAAAATCTCTTCCTCTAAATTCTCTTTTTTTATAGCGGTAATCTATTTATTTTCCTCTAGAGCATTTATTGATTATACCTATTCCGGATTGGAGAACAGCCTGAATCATTTGATCCAAGCGGTTTTCTTTTTTATACTTTGGAAAGTCCCTGCAGAGCCGAAAAAAAGTAAATTACCCGCACTTACCTTTTGGGTTTCTATCGGTCTGGTTTCCAGATTAGATCTTATACTCGTTTTGTTTATTCCCTATCTGGTTTTATTCTTTTTAGAATATTCAAAGGGTTTGATTGATTGGAAAACCATTTTACGATCCGCTCTTTTTGGCTCTCCGATCATCATTTGGTTTTTATTTGCAGGGATCTATTACGGTTCTTTTTTGCCGAATACGTACTATGCAAAGACGAATATCACCGATACATTTTTGGAAACCGCCCTTCAAGGTTGGCATTATTATGAACGTCAGCTATTTTGGGACCCGATCTCTTTGTTATTTTTTCCGACAGTGATCCTGATCGGTTTCTTTTTTAAGAGATTCAATAGGTCGGCACTTTTGAGCCTTGCTTCTTTATTACCTTTTTTTCTATATCTGATCTGGGTTGGCGGTGATTTTATGGTGGGAAGGTTTTTTACTCCTGCTATATTTTTGTTCGGCCTTTCGTTGGCAAAGGAATTTACCTTCGATAAAAAAGAAGCCGTATTCCTGCTAGGTTCATTGGCTATTTATAATATTCTATTTCCTTTAACCCCTTTTTCTCCGATGCCTAAACAGATTTCCTACTATAAGGAGGCTCGTTCGTTCGAAACCGGAATGCCATATCATATAACGGACGAAAAAGGATTTTATTACTTGGATACCGGGTTGGCATTCCGTAAATATCCATCCTCATGGCTGGCGAATTTGGCAAGTCGAACAAATGTTTTCGATGTAAAGGAATCTGTCGTAATACTAGGAATGATAGGAAGATTCGGTTATGTTTATGGACCGGATCATTATATCGTGGATCAGTTCGCTTTGGGCGATCCACTTTTGGCAAGGCTTCCCGGCTCAGGAAGGACAGGACACAAAAAGAGAAGAATACCGGAAGGTTACATAGAAGGTCTGAAAAAGGGGGAGAATGGGATTCTGGACCCGGACTTGAAACAATATTATGACGGTATCCTTATATTGACTCGTGGACCTATTTTTACTATAGAACGATGGAATTTGTTTTGGAAATTTCAATTCGGTGAATATAGAAAATATACAAAGGAATATAAATAAGATCGGGAAGGGCTATTCTATCAAAATCCCTTCGATTTTAGGAACTCGTCTAACTTACCTACGAGTGCACTTTCTCCATCTAACTCTTTTGCTTTTTCCAATACCGATCGTGCGTCTTTGAATTTATTCAAAAGTCTATAATTATCCGAAAGATTGATCAGGTTCGCTAGACGATGAGGTTGGGTTTGCCGGACCTTCTCCGCTGCGTCTGCTGCACGTTGGAATTCTTTCATATGTTTATAACATAAGGACAATAAGAACCAGATATTATGGGATTCTTGGTCCAAATTCAAATAACGTTCTAACCATTTGGATGCTTTAGTGAATTCTTTTTTGTCGTAATAGATTTGTCCGATCAGTCTTGCTGATTCTTTAAAGTTTGGAGCTAAGTTCCAGGATAATTCTAGAAGTTCGAGAGCTATTGGTACTTCTTTGTTCGCTATATGTTGTTTCGCTTGGTTGTACTTTGCTACCGCATCGTTATATTTAGGATGTTCCGGATCTATTAGTTCTTTGTAACCGATGCGGATAAGAGAAAGATCATCAGCAATCGCTCCTACTCCGTGTAGTTTTCCTGCGATCGTGTCCAGATCACCTTTCGAATCTTCTACGATACGAACGAATAAGTTCTCATCCTCGTTCATCTTCCAATTGATCCCGTCTGAACTGATATTTATATCGTCTCTTCCGTCCGAACCTAAAAATAGAACGTCTCCAGGTTGCAGATAAGACTCATGAATTTTAATATTTGCTCCGAATGGGGATCCTAATTTCCATGAGGAAAGTTCGGGAGCTAAGAAAGAAGATCTATCATCTCTGAATAATACGGGCCAAGGATGTTCTGCGTTCAGTATGAATATTTTTCCGGTTTTATCATGTATCAATCCAAAGATTGCGGAAGCCATCATTGTCCCGTCGAATGTTCTGAATATTTCATCCAACTCTCTGTGAGTTTGTAGCATCCAAGCTTCCGGGTTGATATCGATCGTTTTTCCGTGACTTGCAGAACGGGATAGTATATTATTTACAGCAGTTCCTAGTACGATCGCTCCTCCTGCACCCTGCAGGGATTTTCCCATCGCATCCCCATTTAAGAAGAAGGTCCATTTTTCCTTTTCAGATCCGAACAGTAGATTCCCGCTGATACAAATATCTCCACCCAGTTCGGATTCCCTGTTCTTGAATGTGAATTTCTTCTTTTGTTCTATATAGAAGATGGTACTCACATCTTGGGAAGTATTCCAGTTCGTCATGAGTGGTTTACTCAAGAGAGAAGTAAGATAATAATCCCCGTCTTGCTGGACCTTGAGAGCTTGGATCTCCTCCATTCTTTTGGTGACTTCCGTGGTTCTCTCGTCTACTTTTTGCTCTAAAGTGTTTGCGTATTCTTCTTCCACCGCGCCGATCCTGCGGAAGATCAGGATCACACTTCGGGTAATATAAGATACTACTGCTAAAAATACTAACTTTAAGGATTGTTCCGAAATGGATGCATATCCTGGGGAAATAACTTTGAGTTCATCTTCGGTGAATTCTACTCCTCTGAAGATAGTGTTTAAGATCACGAGCCCTTGTCCGACTACGCTGAATATTCCTGAAAGTTTTGCAACAGTTGGAGATAATAGTAATACTGAATACACGATGAAGATCATATTGATCGCGTATAGAATGATCTGGCGGATCACTCCGGATGCCATGTTCCTGTCCGTCCAGGAGGCTACAAACATGACTACGGATAAGATAGTGATGTCAGCGAGCACGGAAACTTTACCGACCATAGACGGGATCTTTCCATATTTCTTATTACAGTAATGGTTATAGTAAGCATAACCAAGCATGGAGCCTGTTCCGATCAGATACGCTGCATTTTGAACTGCTGAGCTCTGGGTCCAGGCGGCAGCGAGGGAGAGCAAGAATAGTCCTGCTAAACCGAATCGGATCCGATTGATCGTCAGCGGTCCGGAGGCTATAATTCTCTCCGTGATGAGTTCCTTTTTTTCTTCCATCCCTAATCGGCCTCTTTCGGAAATCGCCTATATAGTATTTGGATTAGTGAATATATTTTTGAACGTATCAGCTACAAATTTTTTATAGAATGTAGGATAGTTGTAAAAATATAATCTCGCCTCCAAATACTTAAGACGGAAAAAAATAAGAGAAAAGTAAGTGGCTCCTTTAAAAAGAATCTCGCAATTTAAAACTTTCTCCTATTGTTCGGCCGGATAACCGCCATAAGTCATTTTGCCGGTTAAGTAAATTGGACTCTTCTTTTCGTTTAGTATCCGAATATTTAGTCCCGCTTGCAGAGTTTGCAATGTTTGGATATCAAACGTTGCGCCTAATCCGTCCACCAATAGTGCATAATGTATACTCTCATTCAGATCTTCTTCCGGATCAAGATCGTCCCAAACCAATGCAAGGTTTCCGGAGCCACTTTCTCGATTTCTATCGTCCGTTAAGATTGCTTCATTCGATTCCTGTAATAGAGTTCCCGGAATTTGCTTATTGTAGATACGTTTTTCAGTGATTAAAACGGTATCATTTTTATTAAAATGAGGAGGTAGATAGATTTCCGTAGGAGCATCCGAACTTCTACCTTTCCAAATTACTAGGATAAATCTTTTGTCTCCGAAGTATTTTGTTCCATTCTGTACTGTCTTGATCGCAGCCCAGGCAAATACATTATTCCAAGTATCGTATCCGATCGCGTTATAATGTGAGCTTACGGCTCTTCCTTGGATCCTTCTCACATAAGCCCTTTGTGTCACATGATAGTCCATATTGAAGGTCGTTCCATAATTTCCGATCACCGAGAAGTCTTCGTTATTCCAAGCATCCTTGGTAGTGATAAGTTTTGAACTATTACCGTTCATATATTCATTATGTTTGTCATAATAATAATCCCAATGCCATTGGGTCCCGGATACGATCGGGTTGTAGAAGTCTGCGAATCTTGTTTTGGCAGTCTGAGCCTTATCTGAAATTTCCATGGCTTGGTAGACCGCGTTGATCATTCTAGGTGTATCTTTTGCTCCCACACCTTTTAGCCACATTCCGAATTCACTTAAGAAAGATGGAATATTCAAATACCTGGCTTCTTTTCGGATCTCGTCCAGATATTTGAAATACGTGGCGTTGTCTATTCCTGTCAGATCTGTTCCCATTCTTCCCGCGTCATAAAAGTGGGAATTGAATGCGAATCCTTCTCCAGGCAGCGTAGTTAGATGTCCTCCTCCGGTTGCAGGGGCTACAACTCCTACGTTTGTGTTCCAGAAGACCAAAGGCTCCGCAAATACTAGCTTATTTTGCCATCCGTTTTGGGTCAGAGCCTCTCTCACCTTTCTATAAAAAGGCCAAAGTTTTTGGTTATCCCATTGTGCGGGACTTAATCCTTCCATTCCACCATCTACAGGTTCATTGAATGGGTCCAATCCTACGATATAGTCGAATTCTTCTGAACTTAACTTTTCTTTAATATAGGCTGCAGTCTTTCCGATCTGCCAGAGATATTCCGTCTGAACATATCTGGTCCCGGAAGATGTGGAAATAGACGCATTATTCCAGAAATTGCGAAAACCTCTTCGAACAGCTTCGTTTGTGAGATTATTCTGGCTCCAATTAGCGCAGATGATCCCGCAATATTCGGATGGATAAGAACTTCCGGAGATAATCCATGAAGGAGCGCCATTCCCGGTATGCCAGGAATTCTTATTAAATAGATGTCTTGAATAAAGATCTTGGTGGTAATCGAGTAGAATATACATCTTTTTGGAGATCGCCTTTCTCATCTGAGAAATAACAGCATCCAAATAAGTATAATTGATCGTGTTCACAGAAGGATGAGTTCCTTCCCAAGCAATTGTGAATCGGATCATATTGGAGCCGGTGGTCTTTCCTAATCTGCTAAATGCGGTTTCCGCATCTGAATCGTTTGCAAAAGGTTTGAAACCGTGTTGAACAAGTTTTACATTTCCGGAGATATTGAACCCTCGGAAGGATACTTCTCTTCCTAAACCATCTAAGAAAATTTTATCAGTGACCCCATTATAGGTTTTATCTCCAACTAAGATCTTGCGTTCTAATTCGTTATTTGTATAATCCAGGCTATGAGGGGCAGGAATGTTCGGATTAGATCCCGAAATGGAATATTCGGATTTAGAATTTAGATTGGATCCGTTTCCAAGCAGGCCTATTAATTCAGGAGAACTATTTTTTTCCGGGCTGCAGGCGAAAATGCAGATAACACCAAGGGCGATTATATATTTTTGTATTCTCTTCATGGGCGAGCAAGATAGTTATCTCGTTCGGAGATCCAAGTCTTATTTAATAAAGTGAAAATTTATGGACTTTCTATATTTTTGATCTTACTAAATAACTATACTCAAATTAAGTTTTTTGAAATTGTTTTATAATTAAGAAAGTTTATGAATACTTATATTTCACTTAGTCGATTTGAAAGGAGAGTTCGATGAAAATTGTTTGGATCATTCTGTTTAGCTTAGTCGGTTTTATGGTTTTAATTGTGCTTTCCGGATATTTACTTCCGAAAGATCATATTGCAAGTGTGGAAAAAGATCTTCCTTCTTCTCCTGAAAATATATATAAGATCATACGTGATGTTAGTGAATATAAGAATTGGAGAAGTGGCCTAAAATCTGTGAATATTGAATCCGATACGATCTGGATAGAGTCGGATTCTCACGGAAATAATATTCGTTTCGGGATTATAGAAGAGCATTCCCCTAATTATCTAAGAACTAAGATACTAAATGAGGACCTTCCTTTTGGTGGAGGTTGGGAATTCGAAATTAATCAGAATGGCCCGATTACTAAACTAAAAATTACAGAGAAAGGTTTTGTGACGAATCCTCTGTTTAGAGTTCTTTCTAAGTTTGTATTCGGTCATGACGCGACTATGAAAACTTTTTTGGAAGATCTTAGTAAGAAGTTGGAAGCACCGGGAAAGTGAGAAGCGGCTATCTAAATGAGAGAAGGCTGTAAATAGAAATTCTTCTTTGATTTTGTTGGAATTCCAACAAGGTGAGGGGTGGCAAATTCTGCTTGTGGAAGATCAGATTTTGTGATAAGGGATGGGAGTGTGAGATTTCGGGTACCACCCACCGGCCCCCACCCAAAGAGGGTGGGGCCACCCTAAATCAAATCCAGATCTACAGAAGATCCAACTTAGAACAAAAAAACTTCTATCCCCTGTTCTTCTCAGCTTGTTTAGAATATTTCCTTTGATAAACAAATCGGATAGCTTCTGCTTCCAACCAAGGGACTGGTTTTCCGCCGCCTAGGATCCTAGATTCTACGAATGCCTTACTTGCTTTTTCCAAAACCATACAGACTGCATGAGCATCGTCCAAACTTTTGTGAGCGCATAATGCACCCGCGTTCTGAAGATATACTGCGTTCCTTCTTCCTATGGCGGAGACGATCTTTTTTAGACCTTTTTCGTCGGACGCGTTAGGCACAACCTTTGCGTTAGGTCCTACAATCTGGGCCATGTCATCCAAATAAGGACGAACTGTTTCTCCTGCCATGGAGCAGGTCATTACATTCTCTTGAGTAGAATGAAAAATAACGGTAAACTCAGGTCTCGCTAAATAGAGGGAAAGATGTTGTATTGCTTCGTCAGGAATGTCTTTCGGAAAGATTTGATTTTCTTCCAAAGGAATTTCCAAAAGAGCAGTCTTAGCTTTTTTGCCGATCGTATTTAGATCCGCTTTTTTAGGAGTGATCCAAATACTTTTTCCAATCTTAACACTTGCACATCCGTTCTTCGCTAAAATTCCTTCCTTCACTAACTGAGGAAGGAATTTCTGAAGATCCATCGGGCTATCTGGAGCTTTCATGCTGATTTTACCAGTCCGTAGTTTTTGAGATACCAAGAGCGGATAGAATCTCTATCTCCTTTTTTATAGCCTGAAACTTTTAAGAATTCTTTTTCAATGAATAGTTGGCATACTCTTTCCAATTCAAGTGCGACTTGAAAAGCATCTTCCATATCTTTTCCAACGCATAGAGTTCCATGGTTTGCTAAAAGAACCGCTTTACTTCCTGATTTATCCAATGCATGGATAGCCATTTTGATCAGCTTTTTGGTTCCAGGTAAAGAATAGTCCGTGCAAAGCACCGGCCCTCCGATGATCTTTTTCATCTGAGGATTTAGAACCGGAACATCTTTCCTTGCAGCCGCAACCACTGCCGCTTGCAATTGGTGGGTGTGAATTACTGCACCTATATTCGGACGAAGTTTATAAGCCGCAGAATGAAGCCCTTTTTCATAAGAAGGTTTGATCTTTCCGATATGAGTAAGGTCTTCGATATTTACTTGTACAATCTCTTCCGGAGTTAGATCATCATATGTCCTGCCGGTAGGAGTGATCGCAAAATAATTTTCATCGATACGTTGGCTGATATTTCCCCAAGTTCTTGCGATCAAACCGGACTTCAAAAGTCGGATACCGGCATCTCGAACGGTTTTTTTTGCCTTATCTATTTCCATGTTCTTCTCCTATTCGGCGGACTAAAAGGTTATACACCTTCGACTTTTTGGAAAACTCTTTCGAATCTTTTTAAAGCGTCATCGATCACTGCGTCAGTGTCTGCAGCGCTTGTATATAAGCGGCTTCCTGCAAGAGTAACGATACCTTCTGCCATGTAAGCTGCGCCCATTTCTTCCATCGCTTTTTTGCGAGTATGGGCTTCGTGGATTGTGGACTTGATCTTCCAGAATTTTTTGATATCGATCTCTAAAAGCATGGTTCCAACTGTTTCCAAGTGGCAGATAGATCCTTGGTTGAACGCCACGAAAGGTAGATTATACTTCTTAATTAATTTTTGTAAACCTGCAGTGATCCTATCTCCCGCTCTTCCTGCTTTTTCGCAGGCCTTTTGTTTTTCGATCTCAAGAAGAGTATAATAACCTGCTGCAGAACTAAGAGGGTTTGCAGCCATGGTCCCGCCGATCAGGGCCTTTTTCACACCTGTTTGAAGTCCTGCAGAAAGATACTTCATGTATTCCTTCTTTCCGCCCAAACCACCGGCAGAAGGATAACCACCGGCAACAACTTTACCGAATACGGTTAGATCCGGAGTAACACCGTAATAACCTTGTGCACCGCTTAGGCCTATACGGAATGCAGTAACAACTTCATCAAAAATCAGTAATGCTCCGTACTTGTCGCAAAGTTCTCTGACTCCTTTATTGAAGTCCATATCGATAGGGCGAGTTCCACTTTCCGGTCCGATCGGTTCCAGTATAACTGCAGCGGTACCGCCTCTCCAACGATTTCTTTTTAAAGTTCTTTCTAATGCGTTCAGATCGTTCGGATAGAATTCTTGAGTGTATTTAAAAACATGTTTAGGAATTCCGTGAGACTCAAAATGTCGGGTGCCAGGTAGGCGAAGTCCATATGCAAGCTGATCACTCCAACCATGATATGCTCCACCCATCTTTACTATATTTTTCTTTTTGGTAGCAAGTCTTGCGACACGGATAGAAGCCATACAAGCTTCTGTTCCGGATCCTAACATACGGAACATTTGCACCGAAGGCATATGTTCCACGATCTTCTCCGCAAGTCTTAACTCATACTCATGGAATAAACCGGTCACCGGTCCTGTGGTTTCCAGAAGTTTAACAACCTTCTTACGAATACTAAGAGGGTTACTTCCTAAAACTGTAGGACCTCCAGCTTGCAGGAAATCTATGTATTTGTTCCCATCCAGGTCGAATAAATGCGCCCCGGAAGCCTTGGTGAAAACAAGAGGGAAGGGATAATTGAATGCTAAGTTATGCTGCACTCCGCCAGGAATGTATTCGGAAGCTTCTGCGATCATAGTCTTCGATTTAGAGCACTTCTTCTCAAAATATTCCTGAAGGTACTTCTCCATCTCATTCTTCTTAATGGAGCGAATTGGCTGGCGAATCAGGTCATGAAGTTGTTTATAAACCCCTTTTACGTCTGGGTATTGAGAAATTGCGAAGCCGGTAGACATATCTTTTTCCTTTTTTTACGGAATATAGGTTGACAGTGAGTGAATACTCACTCACTGTCAACTAGAAAATACAGAAAAGATTCTTCCGGAAAAATTTTCCGTATTCCGGAGCTTAGGAACCGCTTAGGTAGTAAATATAGGAAGTACTGTGGCCGAATTTACCTCTTCAAAATACAATAGAGATACTTTTGATAAGATCCCGGAAGAAAAAAGGACCAGGATACTTTCAGTTGCGATCGCGGAATTTGCAAACCGAGGTTTCAATAACGCGAACACTAATATTATAGCGAAGAAGGCCGGCATCAGCGTCGGTTCCTTATACAAATACTTTGATACAAAGGAAGATTTTTTTCTTACCGCAGTAGGTTACGGGATCCATCAATTAGAAAAAACTCTCGAAGAAGTCTTAAGCGAAGACAGTGATCTTTTCGGTAAAATTGAAAGAATACTAAGAATTATCCAAAAACATTCCAGAGAAAATAGGGATATCATTCGTTTATACAATGAGATCACTGCAGAAGGAAATTCTGAATTGATCCGAGGACTCTCTTCCGATATGGAAAGTGTTTCCGCTAAAGTTTATACTTCCTTATTGGCGGAAGCGAAAAAGTCCGGATCTGTCGGCAAAGATATAGATGAGAAAGTTTTTGCTTTCTGCATCGATAATCTTTTTATGATACTCCAATTTTCTTACGCGACCGAGTATTATCGTGAAAGAATGAAAGTTTATCTTGGAAAAGATTTTGATAACGACGAGAAGGTCGTAAAAGGTATAATGTCTTTTATTCGCAGGGCGTTGGAGAAGAAGTAGGACTCAATTAACTTTATTCTCCTGCACATCAAAACATTTCATTAAACCGATTTCTATAGATTCGGATCTAGAGCTTCCAACATAAGGAGGACCTAATGTTTTGAGGAAAATCTGTGATACAGCTGATTGTACTGGATCAATAAGTTCTGTTGAACTTCTATCTAAACTTATTGATTCTAAATTATATTTCCAATACAAGGATTGAAAACCTGCCCAAATAGAAACATCTTGCAAATGGAATATTAGCTTATAGCTTATATATCTTGCAGTAGCTTTCCAAAATGTATTTTCTGAAAATATGGAAGCTTTAGCGGGCTCGCCCGGTGGGCCTGATACTTCTTGGTAGAATAAACTTGCATTATGGTGTCTTTCTCCAGAGAGTAATGCGGAATAAAATTCGAATCGATTTTCGATACCATGACTAGCTTTTATCGAAAGTTTTATTCCAATAAGGGGGCCTTTCATAGACTCGAACATATTATTTTTTTGGAGGCCATTTATATAAAAAGAAAATGAGTATATTGGATTCATAACAGAACTATGTTCCGGGCTTTTGGCCCAAGTTTGCAGATACCCCAATGATGGGCGAATTTGGAACATGTCATCCGAATAAATTAGGTAACTTATATCTCCTTTTATAAATGTCTGACTATTAACGAAAGGGTGCTTTGCCGCCGTATTCAAATTTAAATTAGCATTTAAAATATATTGATTAAAATCTCGGGCTTCTCCTGTAAACATGGAGCCGGATAATGACGAAGATATTTTCTTCCAATAGTAATTCAATTCGTACGACGCTGCTAGTCCCGGTTTATTATTCCTATTTCCATTTACGTAAATATTATTTTCTTCCCCGTATAATCCTACTTCTCCCATGTCTCTAAGTTTGAAGGCTGTCAGATCCCGGGTGGATTGAAATGATCCGTATCCGATTCCAAGGCTGACCTCGAATTTATGCTTTAGTAGATTGACTTTTTCATTTTGTGGCTTAGAGGACTTTTCGATAATTTCATTTGTTTCAGATATGTCTTGAATATTTGTCCCAAACATTTGAACATCAACTGAAGAGTTTTCCTGAGAGTTTCCGTTTTTATCCTGATCTTCAGTAGAATTTGAGATTTGAGGATTTTTTTTCGCAACCTTTTGTTCTAAGTCGGAAATATTTTCAATGAACTTTTTTTCTAATTTGCCAACGATACCATTTGCAGTTTTGATCTTAATATATTCTTCTGTTTCTTCCAAAACTTCTCCGGCAACTACGATTCCTCCCTTTAGATAAATCGTTTTCTCCGCGTTATATGAAAAGGGAAATAGAAATAATATGAATGCGGTCAATAATAGACGTTTATAATCATTCATACTGGGAATTTGCTTTTAAGAATTATTTAGGACAACTATTATTTAAGCTAGAGTTCTATAGAGGGTAGTTCTTTCGCAATTAGATTACAAAAACTCAAACCTCTTCATCAATCCGAACTCTAAGATCGCGGATCTACTTTCTAAATTGATCGTTTTACCTATTGTTTCCATTAACTTTTGTTGTACAAGATAAGCATTCGGATTGCTTAAATCCACCCCAATCAACCCGTCCTTGGATGAATAAAGATATTGGAAATCCGAGTTTAGATTATATTTCCATTCATAAAACTGAAATCCTGCGTAAACCGAGATAGTGGGAGTCACTCTATAAACTAATCGATACAGAAGGTGGAAACCGTTCGCATTCCAAGATAGATTCTGGCCTTGTCTGTAAAATGCTACCTGAGATAAATTCGCTGGAACAAACGCAGACACTATACTTCCATCCTGGTTTCCGGATAGAGTTAGATTATGATATTCTAATCTATTTTCCCATCTTTCTCCCATTCGGATCGTTGCCTTTAATCCGATCGTATATCCTTTTAGTGTTTCGTTAAACTTCATTACACCTTGCGAATATAGATATAAACCGCTGTCTATATAATAGGATGTGGATAAATTTGTATCTTGAGATTGTCCCCAGAAGTATTGGTATCCGATTGTAGGCCTTAGATCGAATCTTTCGTTCGTAAATGCAAGAAAGGAGAATTCGCTTTTCAAAGAACTTTGTCTTTCCGGAAAACTTCCAGTGCTATGGATCATACCACTTCCATAGGAATGGCTGTCGTATGTGCTTCTGTTCCCTAAATGAGATCCTGTAATTCCTCCTGACCATCTTCTCCAAGTGTAAATAGCTCCATACGTTTGAGATAATTCGGGAGAATGTGTAGGTTTATCGATTATGGTAGGAAGAGTTCCGGAGAGTAATCCAACTTTGTTTTGGATCAGCACAGGTAATTCTTGGGTTTCAGGAGAATATCTTCCTGCTCCTAATCCGAAGTAGACCTCTAGATCATTTCGCTTTAGCTGATCTATATGGAAATTTACGATAGGCTTTGGGACTTCCGCAATTTGAGGAGTCGGAGTTTGTTCTGCCTGAATCGGTTTTTTCTCATCCTGAGGGATCTTGACAGGTTCATTGAAGGTAACCGTATTAATCTCGGACTTGTTTAATTGTATCGTTTTTCCTTCCGTAGTTTTGATCGTCATATTGGTGGCTGTCTGTTGTAATATTTCCGCGCGGATGACTTGACCATTTTTGAGATAAATGGTTTTCATTTCCGCAAACAAAGAAACAGCAGGGATCAATAAGGCGAATGGTAGAAGGAACCGAAAAAAATACAATTTCATCTACGGCGTATTCTGTATCTTAAAAGGTTGGAGGCAATAATTTAATGCTATTGATTATAGCTCGTAAATAAATTTCAATCATTGAGAGAATTCGAATCTTTTCATTACTCCGAATTCTAAGGACGAAGCCTTGCTTGTGGCCGGTGTCATTTTTGCCGTAGAAGTTAACAGAAGGTTTATTAATACCAATTCTTCCACCGGGCTAGGATTGCCTATATTGGCTAAACCATTGAAAGATTGATCAAATGATTTTAATGAATATTTCCATTCGAATGCCTGGATCCCAACCCAAAAGGAAAGAGTAGGCGTCCATTTATAGAGTAGTTTATAAGAAAAATTGAATCCTTTCGCATCCCATTGTATACTATCTTGAATTATTCCGTAATCGAAAAAATTCGGAGTGTTGAGCATTGTCAAACTACCGTTACCGTATTGGGCCCCGGAAAGAACTAGATAATGTAGTTCTACCCTATGTTCCCACCGTTCCCCTTGTCTGATCGTTGTTTTTAATCCGATAGACGGTCCTTTTAACTTTTCCAAAAAGTAATAATGATATTTGAAAAAAGAAGTCAGTTCATTTCCGCTATAGTTGGTTGAGATCGTATTATTATCGTCTGTCTTTCCCCAAAACTGAGAATAACCGAAACTAGGCCTTAGATCGATCCTGTGATTCGTGTAAGCAAGAAATGAGATATCTGCCTTTAAGGAGCTTTGTTTTTCCGGAAATGTTCCGGCGATCTCCTGTAGATTTGCGTTATTAGAATAGACCTTTAACCTTTCGGAAGTTTGTCCGCTGAAATGATTTCCGCTCAGACCGAATGCAAACTTTTTCCAATAGTATATAGCACCCATACTATATGCTAATCCTCTTTTATAACTGGGGGTATCGTGGTCCGGAGGGATTTGTCCAGTCAGAGCATTTGCTTTCACTGAGGCTTCATTTAAAAAGGATTCAGTAGGAGGGCGATACGTACCAAGGCCTGCTCCAAAGAACAATTCTATATCTTTTCTTTTGGCTTGGTCAATAGAGTAAGGACTGGCAGCTTTGTCTAATTCAGGTTCGGACTTTTTACTCGGTTCTGGAGCAGGGGGAGGCTCTTCTATAACTGCAGTTTGTTGTTTTAATTTTTCCTCGGATTCTTTTTTTTCTTGGATAGTAGGTTCTTTATAACTGACTCTTTGGATCTCTTTCTTATTGAGTTGTTTGATCTTTCCATCTTCCATTTTGATCTGCATTGAGGTCGCGGTTTGCTGAATGACTTCTCCGCGCAGGATCTGTCCGTTCCTCATATAGATCGTCTGTAGTTCGGCAAATAGTTCGACTATAGGGGAAGATAATAAAAGGATCAATAAGCAGATTCTTATGTTGGAACTTCCCATAACGTGGGCTATTAGAACGAATATTTACCCGATAGGCAATAACTTATTAAACATATATGAATAAAAATACGCGCGGTAAAAAGTATTTAACACCCGCCTATTTTATGAGACCTTTATTCTTTTCTCGGCTTTTGGATTTCTTCTTTCCTTTACTTTGTGGAGTTTGCGGTGGAGAAGACTTCTTTTCCCTGAAAATCGGCCTTTGTAAAAGGTGCACCTATGCTGCTAAAACTTCTAAGCCGGCATATCGGTGTAATAAATGTTCTTCTCCCTTAGCTTTACCCTTCTCAGTTTGTGGATTCTGCGATTCCAGGAATATATTCTTTACGAAAGTTTTTAGCCTAAGGGATAGAAACGATCTTTTGGGAGAATTATTGAACAAACTGAAATCGAATAATGAATATCCCGTTTCCATTTTTCTATCTTTGGGGATCAGGAAAGTTTTGAGAGAGTTGAATACATTGGATTTGGATGCTTGTATCCTTCTTCCTAGCTATTCCAAGAATAGGATTTTCAATTCGGATCTAAAGCCATTCTCCCCAAGCAGCAGATTGTATGAAGAAACAAAAAGAATATTAAAAATTCCTTTAATAGATCCATTGATGAAGACAAGCGCGGAAAGGCAGGCAGGCAAAAGTTTTTCTGAAAGATTTTTCCATGCGTATTCCGCCTGGGAAATCAAACCGAATTGGAAGGATCGTTGTCCCTCTAAAATATTATTATTGGACGATGTTTTTACTACCGGAGCAAGTGTGAACGAAGCGAGTAGGATTTTAAAGAAGAATGGTACGGAGTCGGTCTATGTTTTAACCTATCTTAGGGTCTCGGATTAAACTTGACCTCTCTATATATCCGTATAGTATAGATGGGGCAAGATGATCCGAAAAATTCTACATGTGGACATGGATGCATTTTATGCTTCTGTAGAACAAAGAGATAATCCGAGTTATCAGGGCAAACCTATCATTGTGGGAGGCCCTCCCGATTCTAGAGGAGTGGTATGTGCTGCAAGTTATGAGGCGAGAAAATTCGGAGTTCGTTCCGCAATGCCTTGTTCCCAAGCGGCAAGACTTTGTCCTTCCGGGATTTTTGTAACTCCTCGTTTCGAAGCATATAGAAAAGTTTCCTCAACGATCAGACAGATATTTTTAGAATACACAGACCTCGTGGAGATGCTTTCCTTGGATGAGGCATTTTTAGATGTCACTCAAAATAAGAAAAATATTCCGTATGCAAGCCAGGTAGCCAAAGAGATCAGGGAAAAGATCTTCGAAGAGACTCGGTTGACTGCATCCGCAGGAGTTTCGATCAATAAGTTTTTAGCCAAGATCGCTACGGATCAAAATAAACCGAACGGAATGACGATCGTTCGTCCGGAACAGGCCGAAAAGTTCATAGAATCCTTGGATGTTTCCGTTTTCCCAGGCATCGGAAAAGTTACATTAAGAAAAATGCATGCACTTGGGATCAAAAAAGGAAAAGATCTAAAAGAAAAAAGCCTGGAGATGCTCGGTCAGAATTTTGGGAAATCAGGCCGTTGGTTCTACGCAGTATGCAGAGGTTTGGATGATAGACCGGTGGAACCTTTTAGAGAAAGAAAATCCTTAGGTGCGGAATCTACTTTTGCCAAAGACCTAGAAAATAGTTCCGAAATATTCAGGGAACTTTCTGATATCGCAGAGGAATTAGAAAGAAGATTACTACAAAAACCTTTTCCGGGAAAAACGATCACTCTCAAGGTAAAATTTTCAGACTTCACCCAAAAGACTAGAAGTATTACCGAAGATTATTCCTATCTGGATAAAAACGAACTGTATCGGATCGGATCCAAACTTTTGGAAGAATTCATATTAGAATCCGGTAAAACAATTTTTCCGATCCGTCTTTTGGGCTTGAGCATTTCTCATCCGGAAAACGTTTCCAAAAATTCTCGGATCAAAGTTGAAGATGAGGAGGATCTGTTTCCTTCTTTATTCTAAATTATTTAGAAGTATCCCCTGAATCAATCCCCGAAGGCACTAAATTCGCGATTCCCTGCCTTAAATTAGCCCATTCTTGCCTGCATTTTTTGTCCGCATCTTTTTCTTCGTTGTAATGCAGCATGGATCTTCCTGCCGCAAGTCCTGCTAGTTTAGAATTATCGAATATTTTCCACGCTATGCTTAAGATAAATAATCCGACAAACGGGAGTGCTATCTTTAAGATCCCATGATGTTTGGAGTCCATAATAGAACCCAAAAAAGTACAGATCGAACCTATACTGAACAGATACCAGCCTATATAAAAATAATCTTCCGCAATCTCGGAGGCATTATTGATCATATATCTGCAAAAAGACCCGTCCATCTCTACCAATTCTTTTTTACCGGAAGGAAGAAGGTTCTCTATAAAAGGTTTTTCTAATCTAGACTTTCCTAAATAAGGCTGGATCTCCAAGAATAGATTGATCCCTAAATATAACATCCCGATGAAGAAGATTATAAAAAACGGTCTGTATAAAAGTTTGGTCCTTTCCGTAGATCTGTATAATTCCAATTCGGATTCAGGGACTCCCATCTTCTTAGAGATCCTGTCCTTGTATTGTTGGAAAGCCAAGTTATCCATAAAAGGAATATAATCCGTGGCAGGAAGAGAATCCTTTGTATCCTTACTTTGGAGCCAGGCATTCACTTCGTTTAAGGCTTTGGTCTTGGAAACCTTGAAATACGGAAAGATAAGGCGGATCAAAAACATATCATTTTCCTAATGTATAAGATCGACGAACGGATTGGCTGGTCAGATTAGGAAATCTTTAAGATGTAGGCAAGGCGATTTTTAGGATGAAAAAGGCGAAGAAGCTTAAAACTTCTCTAAAATAGCTAAAATTTCTTTCCCATATTGTCTAACTTTGGCTTCTCCCATACCTTTGATCGCCATCAGATCGTCTAGGCTTTCCGGTTTTTGGGAGGCGATCCTTGCAAGCACCGGATTTTGGATCACCATAAACTTCTTCCATTTATTACGTCTCGCGATCCTGTCTCTGAAGTTTTTGAGTTCGTTTAGGATGAGTTTGTCCCCGCTAAGTGGTATTTTTTTGCGAGGTTTTTCAGTAACATCAAAAGATGTTTTAGGTTTTCCGAATGCAGTTAGATAAATTTTAGGATATTTGTCCCCTTTGACCGAAAGTTTTTTGGTCTTCTGCCAATCTTCTAAAAGTTTGAGAATGGATTCCTCGGGAACATGTTTTAAAGAAGAATAATATTGGGATTTATCTAATCTTCTACGAAGTATATCTTTTGATCTTGCTCCTCTTAATGTCCCTGCGATGATCTTTTTTCCGAATTTTGCAGGATATTCCGAGATAAGACCTTCTACCGATTTGATCTCGTCCGGATCGAAGATATGGGACTCTTTCTCCTTCTTCTTCTCCGCTTTTAATCTTTCTCTTTCCGTATAAGCAAGTCTTGCAGAATGAGAAGATGAGGAGTCTGCACAAGTATCGCAGGATCCGCAGTTGGAGATCTCTTCTCCAAAATAATCGCATAAGATCTTTTGTCTACAGTCAGGAGAGCTTACATAAGATTTTACATGAGAGAGTAACGTTTCTCCTCCCTTATAATTCGCTTCCTTGGATAAAAGAAAACTTTGGACACTTAAGTCGCCGGGTAAGAAGAATAATATACAATCAGAATTTTTGCCGTCTCTTCCAGCTCTTCCTGCTTCTTGGTAATAACTTTCTAAGGAAGAAGGTACCTGATAGTGAAGGACCAATCTCACATTCGGGCTATCCAATCCCATTCCGAATGCGTTTGTGGCTACTAGTATATTCGTTTTTCCGGAGGAATATCCTTCTTGGGTTTTTTCTCTGCTGGAGTCGGTTCTTCCGGCGTGATACTTTCCTACTTTGTACCCTGATTTGCGGAGAAGTTCGTAAATTTCATCCACTTTGGCTCGAGTAGAGCAGTATATAATCGCCTTACCTGAAACTGATTTTTGAAAATTACCCTTTTCTAATATTTCTAAGAGTAAATTTTCCTTTTCTCTTTCCGAGTCCGGATAAACTACCGAGAATTTCAAATTTTCTCTGGCATATGTGCCCTGCACATGCAAAGGAAGTTTTAATCCTAAACTGTCGGAGATATCTTTTTTGACTCGATCGGTTGCTGTGGCAGTGAGGGCTACCCAAGGAGTTCCTTCTTGTAAATAAGAACGTAATGTATGAAGTTTTCTGTATTCAGGACGGAAATCGTGACCCCATTGAGAAACACAATGCGCCTCATCCACTGCCATCAAACTCACCGGAAGTTTTGGAAGTAGATTTAAAAAAGAACGAGACACCGCTCGTTCAGGAGAAATATATAATATTCTAATTTTCCCTGTGGCCGCGGAGGATAATACTCTTACTTGTTCCAGATCATCCTGGGTGGAATTACAATATGCTGCTTGGATCCCTCTTGCTTTTAATCCATCCACCTGATCTTTCATAAGAGCGATCAATGGAGAGATTACGATGGTAAGAGAATTTGCCTCCGCAAAAGAAGGCAATTGATAGATGAGGGATTTTCCACCGCCGGTAGGAAGAATAGCGAGCACATCTTTTCTTCCCAATAACGCCTGAACAGCTTCCCATTGGCCTTGCCTGAATTGGGGAAATCCGAAATTGGTATATAGGATCTTTTTCCAATCCTCTATCGAAGAGGAGACTGTTCCAGTGTTTGCAGACAAGTTGAAACTTCTTCCTTAATCTAGATTTCGGATCTTGCGGTATAGAAATCTTGAGGGATGCAGAGAAGAGTACAAGCTATTTTCAATAGATAAAGGTTCGTTTAAAAGAATCTCCGCCAAAATTTCCCCTCCCAATAGGGAAGTCAAAACTCCCCTGGATCCCAAACCGCCGAACACAAACAGGTTTTTTTGCGGTTCTAAAAAAGGAAATTCTTTCTTTCGATTTTTTGTGAGACCCATACCTGAGTATATTTTTCGAAAGGGTTCCGGAGAATGGACCGGGCCAATGATCGGAAATCGATCCGGAGTTTGGGACCGTATACCAACAAAGTCGGAACGAATATTGATCTGTTCCCAGTTTAAACCTAAGAATGTTTTTTGAGAATATCCTAAAATTTCTTCCCTATCTTTGGTCCTTGCGTTCGGATCTAGATCGAATTCATCGAATGTGGAACCGTTCACTCTGATCCCATTTTTGGAAGGAGTCAGATATTTATCTCCCACTTGGATCGGATCTTTTTCGGATTGTGTATTATGATCTTCTAATATTTCTAATTGCCCTCTAACGGATCTAAGGGAGAAGGGCGACTCTCCCCATAAATTTTGGAGTAAACTTTCTATACCGAAAGAATTTGCTAAAATTAAAACTTCCGTTCTACTTAAAATTTCTTTGTTCTCTGAGAATAATGTCCATTCTTCCTTTTCGAAAGTGATCGAGCTTATATTTCCTTGTTTCAGAAGAATGTTCGGGTGATCTAAAAGTTTTTCCGTTAATACGGGTGTATCCGTCCAGAAACCGGAAGGATAATAGATACCTTTTGCATCTTCAGGGTAGTTTTCTCCCAGTTCCGGTTTGAGTTCCGCTAATTCTTTGGATAAGGAATGTGCCTTGGTACCTTCTTCCAATCGAACCCAAGGAAGATCCTCTCCTGAAAGTTGTAATGTGCCGGAGATTTGGTAAGAATCTTTAGGAAGAAGGTCGGAATAACGACGGATAGAATTTCCGAGACAACGCAGGGTCCATAAACTGGTGGGAGTTTCCCCCTTGGTAATATGGGGATGAGAAACTGCCATAGGAACGGAAGATGCGCGTAACGCGTTATGGTCATCCCAGACTTCTACCCGGATCCCTCTCCATGCCAATGCTCTTGCAATACTTGCTCCCGCAAGTCCAGCTCCGAGCACCGATACTCTTTCAGGGATCTGATCGGATTTCGCTCTTCTTAAAAACGGAATTGGATTTAGATCCGGTTCTGGTTCGGATCCGTAAACTCCGACAAGCATTTCTCTTTTTCTTCCATAACCTGGAATTTTGGAAAGGGAGAATCCTGTATTGCTCAGACAATCTTTCACAGACCTTGCTACAGTGAATGTGGCAAGGCTTGCATTCTTGTTAGAAAGTCTTTTAAGCTGAAGTGAAATATTTTCTCCCCAGAGTTCCGGGTTTTTAGAAGGAGCAAATCCATCTAAGAAGAATGCGTCGAATTTTCCGGATGTTTCCGGAAGAAGTTGAATTGCATCCCCTATCCATAGATCCAAAATCAGATTTTCTTTTTCGAATAAGAAGGTATTACATCCAGGGATAAGCAGCTTATATTTTTCTAAAAATAATTCCAGTAGTTCCGAAAGTTCCGGGAAAGCGGAGATTGCTCTTCGTATATCATCTCTTTCTAATGGATATTTTTCGAAGGACGTGAATCGGAGGGCTCTGTGACCGGACTTATTTTTACAATTTCTCCAAAGCTGCCAAGCGGCGAAAAAATTTAAGCCGGTCCCGAATCCTAATTCTAAAATAGAAAAGGTATGCTGAGTTCCGGAATAAGATAATCTTTCTTCTAATTTGTTGCCTTTCAAGAAAACATGTTTGGTTTCTTCCAACCCGTTCTCGGGGGAAAAATAAATGTCGTCGAATTCTCTGGAAACGGGAGTGCCGTTCTCTTTCCAGTCTATCATCCTGGATTTTCCGTATCGGTTTTGGTATCTTCTTTAGGAGGAAGGCCTGCGGACGGCAGGTTCCGCAGCGGAGGATACGCCGGTCCTTCTTCTTTTTTATGAGGCTCTTTAGAGAGTTGTATTTCCTTTCTGATTCCCATTCTGTAAGTAGTCATATTCATATAAAGAGAAGGGGCGGGCAGCCCATTGGCAGTTGCGACCTGATTTTTGATATTCAAACCTTTTCCATCCAAGTCTCCGAAACTTGTGACTTCTAAAAACAGATACGCATTATAAAGGATAGTATCCGGAAAATACTGGCCTATATTATATTCTAATAATAAACGAAGCCCTTTTAATTCTTGTAGTTGGTTCTTAACGCTGGAGATCCTTTGTTCTTTTTCTATAATGTCCATTCTGTAGACCGCAAGGCCGTATATCGGGCCCACGCCAAAGTTCACATTTTTCCCTTCGTAATAACCTAAATAAAGTGTGAAATACATCTGATAATCTTCGTAAGTGTATTCCATATTTCTTCCTAACTGAGGAGGAAGGGGAAAAAGCTGGTTGGAAACGTATTCGTCGAATGCAAGATAACGTCTCCCGTCATCCGGATAATTGATCAGATTTCCTCTATAAGTCCTTGGAGAAGTTAAGTTGAAGGACCAGGCAAGTCCGCTTAAGAAAGAGAAAAATCCTTTGATATCTCTTGTGCCCGGTATCCTGCTTGGAACGGATCCGATGGAGTAGAATGCGCGAGTAGTTGTAGAATCCCTGCTAACCACGCTTGTATCCGTGTCCGAACCGGGAGCGCTGAACTTACTGATAGGTATTCCCTGGACATTGGAAGGATGTGTAAAAAAATCCAAGGCGGTATATTCGGCACCTGCATTGATGATGATAGAATCCAGGATCCCGCTCATACTTTTACAAGAAGAGAGAATTAGAAATAGGCAGCATGCCGTTGCCTTGCGGAAAAGATCCGGATTTAGTCTCTTTGAATCCATCGTTCAGAACCAAATTGAAACGGTCGGAAATCAAACCAAGTCCATTTCATGGGACTTGACTGCTCACACCGAAAACTGAGGATCGTATTAGTCGAAGTATATGTCTTTCGAAAAAAAACAGCCGATCTTATACCCCGTATCTGTAGCCCCCATGATGGACTGGACGGACAGGCATTTTCGTTTTTTCTTAAGACTGATCACTAAACATTCACTATTATATACGGAAATGGTGACAACAGGCGCCATCTTAAGAGGGGACAAACATAGATTCTTACGATTTTCTCAGGAAGAATCTCCTGTTTCTTTGCAGTTAGGCGGGGACAATCCTTCTCAACTTGCAGAATGTGCTAAGATTGGAAAGGAATACGGATACTCGGAGATCAATCTGAATGTAGGTTGTCCAAGCGATAAGGTGCAAGAAGGAAATTTCGGAGCCTGTTTGATGAAGGATCCGAACAAAGTCGCTGATTGTATCTCGGAAATGGATTCTAAAACTTCTATTCCTGTTACCGTAAAATGCCGAATCGGTGTTCGAGGAAAAGAAACATTAGAAGATTTGCATGAGTTCGTGAGAACAGTAAGCGCAGCAGGCGCGAGAAGGATCACAATACATGCAAGAATTGCAATATTAGAAGGTTTAAGTCCGGCCCAAAATAGGACCGTTCCCCCATTACGTTATGAGGATGTATATTCTATCAAAAAAAGTTTTCCGGATCTGATCATTGAATTGAACGGAGGAGTTAAAACTATTTCGGATATTCACTCTCACTTAGATAAAGTGGATGGTATTATGATCGGAAGGGCAGCCTACGAAAATCCTTTCTTATTCTCCGAAGTGGATTCCGAATTTTTTGGAGCAGAACCTTTAAATTTGAGCCGCAGGGAGATCTTCGAGTCCATGCAGGAGTATGTTTCTTCCCAAACTGCAGAAGGTGAAAAACCAAGTCGTATCTTAAAACATTTGCTTGGAGCGTTTCATGAGATCAGAGGAGCTCGCTCTTATCGTAGAATTCTCACGGAAAAAATGTATTCTAACCCGGATCCTAAACTACTTTTAGAAGCATTACGATCTATCCCTGACGAGTATCTGGATCGTAAATTCCGAAATCTAAAAATCGAGACCAAAGAGGCCGCTCATCCGGTGGTTTAATCGGAGAACACTCGTCTAACTACTGCATAATATTTGCGGAGAAACTTTTGGACAAGATTCGAACCATAGATTGCGGATATGTAGAAGCAGGACTCGCCTGCGCCTATCTGATCGTGGACGGGGACAGGGCTATATTCGTAGAAAATAATACGAATCATGCGGTCCCTCTTCTGTTGGAAGCATTGAAGGAAGAAGGGCTCACTCCTGAATCGGTGGATTATATTATAATCACTCATGTTCACTTGGACCACGCGGGTGGGACTGGTAAACTAATCTCCCTTTGTCCAAATGCGACAGTACTTGCTCATCCGAAAGCGGCACCTCATGTAATAGATCCTACTAGACTCATCAAAAGTTCCATCCAGGTATATGGAGAAGAGAATTATTATAAGTTATACGGTGAGATCCTTCCTGTGCAGAAAGATAGGGTCCGAACCATGAGTGATGGAGAGGAGCTAGTCTGGCAAAAAAGAACATTCAAATTTCTGCATACAAAAGGACATGCAAATCATCATTTTTGTATTTATGATCCTTTAACGAACGGGATCTTCACCGGAGATACTTTCGGGATCGGATATACTTTATTTAGAAAGGGAAAAGATTCTCTATTATTTCCTTCCACAACTCCTACTGATTTTGATCCGGAAGAAGCGATACTTTCCATAGACAAGATACTCTCAACCGGTGCAGACAAAGCATATCTTACACATTTCGGAGTCTGGGAGGATATCTATTCCGGAGCTTCTCAAATGAAAGAAGGTCTTAACGTTATGAAAAACGTTCTGATCTCTGCGGAAAAGACAGGTTTGGAAGGAGAATCTTTAGTCGGTTTCTGCGAGGGTAGAATTCGTTCTTATTTGGAGGACCAAATTCATATCCGAAATCTTCCTTTTGGAGAAAAAGAGGAAAGATTTATAGGTTTCGATTCTCAGATCAATGCGCAAGGCATCGCATTTAAAATAGAAAGATTTAGAAAGAGCAGGAAATAAGTTTCCATCCCTTAAGTATATGTTTTTAATTCTTCTAAATCTTATAGATGAGAACCCGAAATAGTCTAGTGCTGCTTAGGCGAAGTTTTTCATTTGCTTTCCCCGTTTCGAATTTTTTGAATATACAAGTGGGCGTAATATCGGATGGATCTAACAAAAAAAGAAATCTAGTATTCCTCCTCTGTGCCTTCTTTCTTTTACTCTCTTGCTCCACGAAAACTTCCGAAAAGACCCCTTTAATTTATAAGGGAAGTATAGACATGAATACAGCCAGTCCTTGGGGAGAAATTTACCCCCTAAAAGGAGACTGGGAATTCAGCTGGGGAAATTTATACTCGCCTAATATGGGTTATGTGGCAAGCGGACAATACTTTCCTGTTCCGGGAATTTGGAGGGATTATTCTCCGGAGTTTACATTGCAAGGACATGGCTCTTATCGATTAAAGATCCATAAAACTCCTGAACAAAAGAATCTAGCGATCTATGTGCCTAGGATCCCGGGAGTATATTCGGTATATTTCGGAAAAAGAATGATCTTTGCCAATGGGATCAACGGAACTAATAGGTTCGATACCGAGTTCTTAGTGCATCCGAATTCTCAGATCTATCTTTTGGATTCCTTGGATACCGAGCTGATCGTAAACGTTTCGAATTATAGAGGAAATTTCCTAAAAGGCGGGATACGAAATCCATTCTTGATCGGAGATATGGACTCTTTAAAATCTAAAGTGATCCGAGAAATGATCTGGGAAACACTTTTAGTCGCGATCATCTTTTCAGTAGGTTTGTATCACCTGATCTTCTTCGCATCCTATAGAAAAGATTTGGTGCCTTTATTCTTCTCATTATTCTGTTTTTTAGTCGCCTTCTATTCTTTCGTAACTTCGGGACTTCAATACATTCTTACACCTGAACTCACTTTGGATTTGCGTATCAGAATGGAATACTTCTGCGAAGCATGTTTGGTTCCTTCCGTTTACATGATCTTAAAGACAATGTATCCGAAACAATTCGGGGCAAAATGGATGGCGATCTTAATGAGCACAATGTCCATTTTCGTCCTTTCTGTTTTTGTATTGGGAGAAGAAGAACTTATCTATCTGTATTCCTTCTTCATGCATGTCCCTCCATTTTACAGTTTGGTCCTATTGGTAACATTAGGATACGCTTGGTGGCAAAAAGAAGACAGGGCCAGGACGGTATTCCTTTCGGGGATCATACTTGCGATCTCTATGGTGAATGATGTGATCTGGGGCTTATACGAAGTTTACTTTCTAATTCCATATAGTTTCCCTGCTGCGCTCGTAGGATTTATAGCATTCAATTCTTATATTATATCATTAAGATTTACTAAAGATCTGGAAAAGGCAGAAGCCTTTGCCGAATTACAATCCAAATATAACGAACAACTCAGATTAAGCGCCGAGGAAAAGGCAAAGTATGCCACCTTAGTGGATCAATCCATGGATAAAGGATTTCATTCTCTGATCGATCAGCTCGAATCCAAGGAAAGTTCGGACAAGTCACTTTCTAAACTTAAAAACGAACTCAACCAAACTCTCTCAGGTGTCAGAGATATTTTGGACCTGATGCACCACCAGGGTGGAAAAGAAGAACTGGTAGAAGAGGAAATGAGAAGGTTCGTCTTGAAAAACCCGTTATTCTCTCATTCAGAGATCCAAAAAGTTTCTCAGTTTTTACGAATAGACGAATGCCTCCAGGTCCAAAGGATCTTCTCCGACGCGGTAAAAATAGGAGCGAGAAGGTCAGGTGAATCCAAAATTTTCTGGGGAAAAGAAGGAGACTCTATATTACTTAGGTTACAGGCAACCGGAGCCGTAGAAACAAAAGAAGAACCTTCTTCTCTTCTGGAAGCGGACCTAAAAGTGAGGGCCGAAAAGTTGGGAGCAAGATTTTTCCTATTGAGTGAGCCTGGAAAATTCGAATTCGAGCTTAGATTACATTCATAATCGAAAAAAGAGTTGTCTCTAATCCTCGTTCCGGGATTCTACACAAGATTAGAATGATTCTAATCTGTGGTGATGAAAAATGAAGAATACACAAATACTCTGCTTGGGTCTAATTTTGGCCCTGGTCTCGGCATGCGGTCCATCCGAGAAAACAAAACAGCTTATGCAAGACGCGAAGACTTCCTTCGGGATCCTTCCGGAAAAAATGCCAGGTTCCGAAAAGGATACTCCTGCTAAGATTGCTTTAGGCGAAAAACTCTATTTCGAAAAACGTCTTTCTATCAACGATTCACAGTCCTGCAGTTCCTGCCACGGAACTCTTGGCAAGACCGCTGGAGTGGACAATCTTCCTACTTCTCCGGGCGCACTTGGAAAAAATGGAGATCGTAACTCTCCTACATCTCTGAACGCGGGATTCCATTTCGTTCAATTCTGGGACGGAAGAGCGGCTGACCTAAAGGCTCAGGCAAAAGGACCGATCCTAAACCCAGTGGAAATGGCTATGCCTTCCGAAGCTGCGGTTGAGAAAAAACTCTCTGAAATCGCCGAATACGTGGACCTATTTGCAAAGGCTTTCCCCGATCAGGACAAAAAGATCACTTATGACAATTTGGCAGAGGCGATTGCTGCGTTCGAAAGAACTCTGATTACCAGGGACCGTTTCGACGAGTTCCAAGCTGGAAATCACAGGGCTTTAACTTCTGAAGAGCAGAAGGGACTGGAAACTTTCCTAAGCGCTGGATGTATCCAATGCCATAACGGACCACTTTTGGGTGGAAATAGCTTCCGTAAACTAGGACAGGTGAATCCTTACGAAAACACAACCGATGTGGGAAGATCTGCAGTAAGTAAGAACGATGCTGAAAAGTATTTCTTCAAAGTTCCGTCTCTTAGAAATATAGCCTTAACCGCTCCTTATTTCCATGATGGGAAAGTAGCAACCCTGCCGGAAGCGGTGAAAAAAATGGCATATTTGCAGCTTGGAAAAGAGCTTTCCACCGAAGAGGTAGATTCTATTGTATCTTTCCTGAAGGCATTATCGGATAAAAATCGGTCTAATTAATTAGATCTCAGATCAAACGAACTTACAGAATTGAAACCTATTCAGACCGGCTCCGAAAGGAGACGGTTTTTTTTTGCCTTCGGAGACGCGGAGGTTTAAGAGGCAGCAGGGAGAAATCTCACGCAGAGACGCAAAGTCGCAGAGAGTGGATTCAGGGGGGATTTATAAGAAGATAAAAGGACCCATGTAGGAGCTCCAACATTGTATTTAAACTATATGCCAAATAAACCCTCCGCGGCTCAGCGCCTCTGCGTGCCATTAAATCTCTGTGACTCCTCTAACTCTGCGTCTCCTCACTTGACAAAAGAAATTTCAGCTATAAGATCAATCGCCTTCCGGGTGTTATATGAGAAGTTTTTGGGTCTGTATACTTCTTCTTTTCCAATGCTCTTATTTGGATAATGATCAAAAAATGAAGAAGGAATCGAGAGAGGATGATCTTACCCGGGACGCTTACTTGGCAGTTTGTGCTAAGTTAGACGATCCGGGGGATCCAGAGAACCCGAGTGCAATCGTTTGTGCGCTTTTAATCTGCGACAAGTTCGATTGCAACTGAGGTCTTTAGGAGAAGTTTATCTTTCCAGGATCTGTCTGTATTTTCTGTGAGTCTCACCTGTGAAGATCTGACGTGGACGAACTTTATGAGAAGCGTTTACACCGGTTCTTTGTTCTCTCCAGTGAGCCAACCAACCGGGAAGTTTACCGATCGCCTGCATTGCAGTGAAAAGTTCTTTAGGAATTCCTAAACTATGGAATAGGATCGCGCTATAGAACTCAAGGTTCGGATACAGATTTTTTTCCAGATAGAATGGATCTTTACTTACGTAATCATCCACTTGGAGTGCGATCTCTGCAATTGGATCCAACTTCTTCTGTTTGTAAAATTCTAAGAACAACTTTTGAGCGATTGTAGAACGTTTGCTCTTCGCCTTATATGCGTCGTGGCCGAAACATGTGGAGTGAAGTTGGAATTCCCCTTTTTTCAATCTTTCGAAAAATTCAGGAACTGAAAGTTTAGATTTGATGATATCTTCAATTAACTCTACTGCAGCAATTTGTCTTCCGCCTTCTCTAGAACCCCAAAGTGCATTGATCGCAGAAGATACGGAAGCGAATATATTTGCTTGGGTAGAGCCGATCAACTGAACAGTAGTGTTCGAAACATTCTGCTCATGATCCGCATACAGGATCCAAAGTTGGTTTAAGATCCTATCATGCTCTTCGGAAGGCTGGTATTTAACCGACGGAATGGAGAAAAGCATATATAAGAAATTTGTACAATACGGATGGCGATCTACCGGATAAACGAAAGGTTGTCCGATCATCTTCTTATAAGAGAATGCAGCAATCGTTCTGATCTTTGCTAAAAGTCTGGCTGCTTGGTCGATCCCTCTGTCCAGATATTCTTCGTATTCGTCTTGGTAATAACTGGATAAGGAAGAAACCATTACGGAAAGAACCGCAAGCGGGTGAGCCCTTCCTGGGAAGCCATCGAATAGATTGATCATGTCTTCGTGGATCAAACTATGTTTGGAAAGTTTCATGGAGAATTCTTTCAGCTGCTTTTCGCTGGGAAGATCTCCGTAAATCAGCAGGTAACTAGTCTCTACAAAAGTGGAATAATGCACTAATTCTGCGACATCATAGCCTCTGTATTGTAAATCTCCAGTAAGAGCGTCCCTTCTGGAAATTTTACTTTGGGCATAGGCAGTATTAAAAAAACCGGGATCGTAAGAAGTAAGTCCCGTCTTAGTATGCAAATCTCTAATATCGATTCCTTTATTCCCGTCAGTTCCGGTGATTACCGGAAGGCGGTGGACCTGGTCTCCGAATTTCAACTCTACGAAATCGCTCATACCGATAGGAAACAGGGGAAGGGCAGAAGAGTCAAACCTTCCTTCGTGCTTGCGGTAATTTTCCCTTTCGGCTGGACAAAACTTTCGCCTTCGATTTACTCTCCCGAAGTTTCGAAGGAATTTTGTTTTGGAGCATCTGCCCGGTTTTTTTCTTCATTTTTGGATCCAATTTGGAACCGCACTTTGCCTACTTCTCGCGGCGATGGAGCTCGCTAAAAAAAGGGAAACTGCGATGCCTGGTGGGATCTTCTATTTAGCCATCATTCTCGCATTGGTAGAGAGTCGATTGGGCTTAGGTCTGCTGCCATGGGCCGCGGATCATATCTGGTTTTGGCCTGCATTCTTCCCCGCAGTCTGGGCAGTGGGACCGATGTTACTTTTGGTCTCTAAAAATATGGTACAATTTGCCTTAGATAGAGAGATCCAGATCGGAAAACATTTTATCCCTGCAATTCTACTCTTACTAGGAGAGTTAATCGCTTATATTATTCTACCTGCAGAAGAACTCAGAGAATATATTCGAAATGCAATGTTCGGCTCCAAGGTGGATATTCTGACCGGGGTCACAATCTTCGGTTCCATCCACCAAACTGTGTATTCTATTTTTCTTTGGGTATTGTTCAGAAAGGCATCTAAAGAAACCGAGATCCCGCTTTCTTCTCTAGTTTATACGATCCTGTTTGTAGTCTTTACTACGATCCAACTTTGCTGGTTTGGATACTTTCTGAAGAATCAGTTTTTATTGGCGGCGGGATCTAGTTTCCAAACTTTGGGGATCGTTCTCATCTTTTTATTCTCCGCAAGGTATCCGAATTTTTTCATTTCTTTGAAGTCGGAGATCCAACAGAAAAGATATGAGAGAACCCAACTGAATGGATTGGATCTGGACCAACTTCATACTCGTATCAAAGAGTTGGTAGAGACGGATAAAATATATAAAGAAGAAAGCCTGAAAATCCAAGACTTCGCCGAAAAACTTTTGGTATCTCCTCACCAACTTTCCCGGATCTTAAACGAAACCTACGGCAAAAATTTCAATGAATTCCTGAATTCATTTAGGGTAGAAGAGGCCAAAACTTTACTATTAGAGGACCTGGACCGCACTGTTCTCTCCATCGCTTACGATGTCGGATTCAATACTAAGTCCACATTTAATGCACAGTTTTTGAAAATCACCGGAATGACTCCTTTAGAATGGAGAAAAAAGGGTAGCAAACTATAAGTTCGGACGATTGTTTTTCGCATATCGGTTAGGATAAAACCTTCCTGTCGAATCCCGTAAGGAAGGAGAAGAGACCGATGTCCCGAGAAACATATCCTAAAGAAGAACTAGAATCCTACCGCAAAGTACAAGCCTTAGCTTATGAAGCGGTGGAATCCGTACGCAAGGAACTCTATCCTGGGATCACCGAAAAAGAAGCAGCTCGCAAAATTGACGATTATATCCGAAATGCGGGAGGTACTTCCTTCTTCCATTATGGATTCGCGTGGTTCGGAGACAGAACTGCATTCAGAGGATTCAAACGTCCACTCTCTCTCAATTATTTGAGAAAAGGAGAAGGTCTACTTCCTCACTTCGGAGGAAAATTCCAACCTTCTAACCGTAGATTAGAAGAAGGTATGGCGGTCATCCTAGACGTAGCTCCTACGTTTGCAGGAAGAGCAGCAGATGTTGGTTACGCATTCTCATTCGGCAAAAATCCGGAACACGATAAGGCACTCGTAAATTTAGAAGAATACAGAGAGTTAATTTTAAGAAGAGTTCTAGAAGAAAGGACCTTATCCGAAATTTATCTGGAAGTAGACGCAAGGATACGCGCATCCGGATACGTTAACTGTCATTCTATCTATCCTCAGGGAGTTTTAGGTCATAAAGTGGGAAGACTTCCTGCTTATAATTTTCCTGGTGGAAGAGTGAATGGATTTCCATTCCAAACATTCGCCTACTTATTCCCTCAAATGATAAAAGATCTGATCCCAGGAGTTTCAGGACATTCTCCATTATGGGGAGAAGGTTCCGACTTCAGAGCGGAACCAGGACTCTGGGCTGTAGAACCTCATATTGGTAAAATATATTCAGGCTCAAAAGAATCAGAATCTTTCGGAGCAAAATGGGAAGAGATCCTAGTAGTTACTGATTCCACTGCGTATTGGTTGGATGAAGATCTTCCTCATGTTCGTCTTTGGAAAGAAAAGAAAAAATCTAAATCTTCCAAGCCTGCTGCTAACTCCAAAGCTAACACTAAAAAACAAAAAGAAAAGGTTCCGGCTTAATATCGGAATCTATGCAAGAATTACAATATTTGAATGAGAAGGAATTCCATGAGCAGCGAAATTTTACAGGATAAGGATTTTCATTTTTATCCGGTCAGAAAACCTAAATTCGAATTTAGCGAGAACGGTACTAGTAAACATTGGATGGACGGTTCCGCTTATAAAACCCATATTTTGAATACCTGGACCCTATTCTTTCCTGACGGAGAAAGATTTTTTATCAGAAGTATCCAGAAATTCCTGCCAAGTATAAAAGATCCAAGAGTTCTCCGGAATGCAAAGGCGTTTATGGGCCAAGAAGCACAACATGCTGGAGAACATAAAAAAACCTGGAAAATCCTGGAAGACCAAGGCTTTAAGATCAAGGCATTCACCGATTTTGTGAATTCATTCTTCGTGAACTTTGTGGAAAAAGTCCTATCAGCTAAGTCTTGTTTGGCGGCAACCGCAGGCGCAGAACATTATACTTCCTTGGTCGCTACAATTGGTCTACAAATCAAGGCATTGGATCAGGCAGAATCGGAGATGAAACGCCTTTGGGAATGGCATGCAGCGGAAGAGATAGAACATAAATCCGCGGCTTACGATGTATTCTTAGACATCAGCGGAAATTATTTCAGAAGAATGATCACTTTCCTTGGAGTAACAATCGTATTCTGGGCGGCAACATTTATAGGAGCTGAGATCCTTCTTTGGCAAGAGGGATTAACTTTTAAATGGAAAACCAGAAAAGATGCTTTCCGTTTTATCTTTATAGACGAAAAGGTCTTCTTCCATGCGACGGGTGCATTCTTCAGATACTTCCGTCCTGGATTTCATCCGGAACAAGAAGATAATCTGGAATTAAGCAGGATAATCTTCGAATCTCCAGAGCATAAATACAAGGAAATTGCATGAGCAGACTAAGCGGGAAAAACATCTTAATCACCGGAGCAAGCGGTGGTTTCGGTAAAGAATTAACCAAACAATTATTAAAAAAAGGCGCTAATCTTGTACTTACGGATATGAAAGCACCTGAAACCAAGGCAGAATTTTATTTAGAAAATTCTAAACCGGTTTCAGGAAAAATACTCGGTAGTTTTGCGGCTGACTTAAGCAGCGAATCAGGTTGCGAAAAAGCTTATAAAGAAGCGATCAAGATCCAACCTAAGATAGATATCCTAGTTAATAACGCAGGTTTAGCATTCGGCGGAAGACTGCTGGATGTTCCGATGGACAAATGGAAATTGATCCTGGATGTAAACTTATACGCTCCAATCTATCTTTCTCGTTTGTTCTTACCTGCAATGTTGGAAAGAAAATACGGACAGATCGTAAATCTATCTTCTTGCGCCGGGATCACCGCTCCAGGTGAGCTAGTGTATTATTCCGTTTCCAAATTCGGGATCAGAGCCTTGGGAGAAGCGTTGGATTCAGGTTATAGGCATCAGGGTATATATACGACTAACATATATCCTTTCTTCGCGAATACTAATATTCTACATTCTCAACAATTCGGAACGGATAAACCTAAAGTAGTTCCTTCATTGATCGTAGACAGTCCTCAGATGGTCGTTAAAGCCATAGTAAGAGGAATTGAAAAAAGAAAGATGCATGTCTTCCCGGGATTCACTGCGAAGTTATTGCGATTCTTGACCAGACTGTCTCCAGGTTTCTTAAGGGGAATGGAAAGACTCGGACAAAAATTTTCTTAAACGAAAAGAGGCGAAAAATATGGCGGCTACCCAACTGGAAAACGGAGTGAAAAAAGAAAGGACTGAGGCTTTTAAAGAAACCTTTGTCCATAACGGCGATGTTTCTCTGTATGTGAAGTACAATCATACAGCGAAAGAAAGACCCAACAGACCAACAGTTCTATTCGTTCATGGATATCCTGACGATCATAGGGTTTGGTCCTACCAGATGGAATCTTTGAAAGAAGATTATAATGTGGCCGCTCTGGACCTAAGAGGTTCCGGAAAATCGGACAAACCTAAAAAGCAAAAAGCATATAATGTTCGTAGAATATTCGAAGATTTGGAAGCAGTGATCCGATTTGTAGGTAATGATAAACCTGTACATCTAGTGGCTCATGACTGGGGATCTTTGATCAGTTGGGCATTCGTTGCCGACGAACAAAAATCGGTTTGGGCAAAATCTTATACTGCGATGGGAGGGCCTCATCCTGTGCTTGGGCGCAGAAGTGCTTTCCAAATGGCACTTTCCGGAAATCCACTTTCTTTGTACAAGGCACTTTCTCAGCTTAAGAGATCTTGGTACATTCTATATTTCCAAATTCCTTTTCTGCCTGAATGGATCTGGAGAACTTTCAGTAAATTTTTCTGGAAGTATACGATGAATGCCGGAGGAGTTCCTAAGAATGATACTCTTAGAAATAAATCCAAAGAAGAGATTGTTGCGACTGCCGTTTCTAATGTGAATTTGTATAGAGAACTTCTTAGAGGGGAGAAGTATCCGGAACCTAAACATATCAAGGCTCCGGTCCAGGTTCTAATCCCTCTCAAAGATTTTGCGATCCGACCGGAGTTGTACAGACTTCATGAAAGGATCTGTGATTCTTATAAAGAATATACTTACGATAGCAATCACTGGATCCAAAGAACAATGCCTGATATGGTCAGCGAAAAGATCAGAGAATTTGTTTGGGAGATCGGCTGAAAAATAGTTTAGGCCCGAGGTCGGGCGCTCTATCTGAAGGGATCAAAAAAAAGAAACCGATTCCGTTTTAAAAGGGTCAGATAAGCATGATCTTGAACGGAATCCGAAAAATTCTAGTTTTATGGAAAGAGAAAGTTCTCCCGAACTCGGGAGCGCTTTCTTTTTTGATCATACCTTTCTTTGCACTTGTACTCGTTGCAGACCAAGCAAAATCCTTATCCGACAAAGAAGTTCATAAATACTTTTACGAAACTTGGAAATTAGAGATAGATCCCAAAGATAATTTGGAATTGTTCAAAGAAACCCAGCATTGGATAGGAACTCCTCATAGGGACAATGGAAAAGATGAGTCCGGAATAGACTGCTCTAGTCTCGCTGCAAAGCTGGTGAAAAAAGCATATTCTAAAACGATTGCAGGTTCTTCCGAAAGTATTTCCAAGCAGGTAAAAAAGATCTCAGAATCGGATCTGCAAGAGGGAGATTTAGTATTTTTTAATATATACGGCGAGAAGATCAGCCATGTGGGAGTCTATCTCAAGGATCGAAAATTCGTACATGCTTCCGTGGTCAAAGGTGTAACAGTCAATTCCTTGGATGAGAATTACTATAAGACCAGATTCGTGTTCGCCGGAAGATTATAATTGTTTCGTTCCTAAAGCCTGTTACTTAGTATTGATTGACACAAAGCTTAAGGGCAGAAATAAACTCTTGCATGAGAGCCCGCAGTTTCGGTCTGATCTTAATTCTGCTTACCTTCTTCCATTGCCAAAAACCTCCGGTCCCAAAATTAGAAGAAAGTCCGCCGCCTTTAAAGATCGAAAATGGATTAGTAAACGTAAAAGATATAGATCCGAATATAGAGATCGATTTGCGTTATTCTACTCCGGAAAATTTCACAGGCTCCATCATCTATCCTTTCCAAACCTGTTTGCTTAGAAAAGAAACTGCAGAAAAATTAAAAGCTGCCAACTCAGAATTCCAAACCTACGGATACAGGATTAAGATCTGGGATGGATACCGTCCTACGTACGCGCAAAGGATTTTATGGGAGAAGGTCCCAAATCCAAGATATGTTGGAAATCCTACAAAAGGAGGTTCCGTCCATAATAGAGGCGGAGCGGTGGATCTAACACTTATAGATTCGGAAGGAAACGAATTAGAAATGCCAAGTGCTTACGACGAATTCACATATAAAGCTTCTCCATTTCGAAAAGATCTGGAGCCAACCGTTTCTAAAAATCTGGAAGTTTTGGTCGGAATTCTAACAAAGCATGGATTCAAACAGATCAGTTCTGAATGGTGGCATTATAACGACGGGGATGCAAAAGTTTATCCCTTAGTAGAGGTGGATCCAAAACTTTGGGAGAAATGAAACGACCTTTCTCCTTTATTTGAAATCCCCCGGAATCAATATTCTAGTTTATAGCTTGCTTCAATTCGGTATTTTATTTTACATTGGTTAGCATAAAAGCTAACCTTCGAGCCGAATGAGTCGGATCGAATTCTTTAAATTAGAAAACGGTAAATGCCTGGTTTTGGTTTTTGGGCAACAAAGAACACCTTAATTTTAACTCATGGATTTCAAAAGAAAACTCAGAAGACTCCTGCTAAAGAAATCGAAAGAGCAGAAAAATATAGAAATAATTATTTTGATAGGTTAAATTGATGAGTGATCTAAATAAGTATATTAACAAACGAAAGAAAAAAGATCCAAAATTTGCAGAGAATTATGAAACTGGATTTACTGATTTTAAAATTGGACTGTATTTAAGAGAGCTTAGGATTAAAAAAGGATTCACCCAGGAAGATCTTGCAACCCGACTAAAAACCAAAAAGAGTGTAATTTCTCGTATGGAAAACCATGCAGAGGATATCCGTTTATCAACTTTAGAAAAGGTTGCTAAAGTGTTAGGTAAAAAACTACATATAAGCATTCGATAAGTTTAATATATATGAAACATTTAGAAATGTTCTTCAATCGCCTGACTAGGATGTCCAAACACTGGAAAAAATGGGCGAGAAGAAGGGGGATCACCTGCTTTCGGATCTACGACCGCGATATCCCTCAGGTTCCGATCGTAATAGATCTATATGAAAATTTTTGTTTGGTCTCAGAATACTTAAATTCTTATCCGATGTCCGAGGAAGATAGAGAATCGGAAAGAAAGTCGATCCGCAACTTTATACTCGAGATCCTTCAACTTGCCCCAGAAAATTTATTTTGGAAAACCAGAGAGCGTAAAAAGGGAAATCTACAATACGAAAAGTTGGATACCCAGGAAAAATCCATCCAGGCGAATGAAGGTGGATTGAAATTTAAAGTAAACTTAAGCGATTATCTGGATACCGGTCTTTTTCTGGATCACCGAACTACTCGAGATCTTTTTAGAAAGGAAGCTTCCGGGAAGAATGTTCTAAATTTATATTCTTATACTGGAGCATTCTCCGTTTATGCCGCTGACGGCGGCGCCAAAAAAATCACCAGCGTGGACCTTTCTCAAAAATACTTGGACTGGTCCAAGGAAAATTTCGAGTTAAACGGGTTTTCTCACGAAGAGCATGAGTTTATCAGAGAAGATATTACTGAATGGTTAAAGAAAGAACGAACCAATCCTAAAAGAACACAATACGATCTTATTATAGTGGATCCTCCCACATTCTCTAACAGCAAGAAGATGAGAGATATTTTTGATGTGCAAAGAGATTATTCTTTTCTACTAAATTCTATTTTTAGGGATTTTTCTGCTCCGGGTGCGGTTCTCTTTTTCTCTACGAATTTTAGAAAATTCAAATTGGATCCCGATGAACTTTTGTGGGAAGATATTCAGGATATTACCAAACAAACTCATCCGGAAGATTTTCGAAATGAGAAGATCCGATCCGTTTGGAAGATGAGGAAATAATAGATCGTTTTGAATAGGAAGGACCCGATCAGCTGCGTTTGCTAAGTCAAGGACTTCTTCTCGTTATAGAATGTAGGAGCTCCTACAAGATCGACTCAGATTTGTAATTGTAGATTTTACAGTTTTATGATATAAGGCAAGGGCCTCCCACGAGCCGCTCCCCCCAATCCCAAACGCAGGGTGGGGGCGAGCTCTAACCCCTGTAGGAACTCCTACAGAAAATCTCTCAGGTTACCGCTGTCTTAGACAAAAACTTCGCAAAAAACTTAGGGAAATAATGTCTTAGGAATAGACCGAATTTCTCTTTTCCACCGGCGATGATCACTTGTAGGTCTTCATTCTCGATCGCATCTAGGATTTTACGAGCACATTCGTCTGCGTCGATCCCGTTCTCGATCACTTTATCCATTTTTTTCTGAGGAGTTCCGTCTCCTTTAAGTGCGTTATGCGAAATATTCGTCTTCACGAAGCCCGGATAAACCAGAGTGACTTTCAGATTTTCCTTTGTATTTTCCGCTCTAAGTGCTTCATAAAAACCGGTTAATGCAAATTTGGTGGAAGAATATCCGGTTCTCAATGGAACTCCGATAAGTCCTGCAACACTCGCGATTGTGGAAACCCAACCTTGCTTTCTTGCTCTCATATGAGGAAGTACTGCAAGAGTAAGTGCGATATTACCGAAATAGTTTACCTTCATCAAAGTTTCATAAGTATCAAGAGAAGTCTCATGAGCCATAGAACGTTGGCTGATCCCGCCGTTATTGATTAGAACATCTATCTTTCCGAAAGTTTTGATAACTTGAGCGGGAACTTTTCCTAACTTTTTATAATCTTCCAAATCCAAAGGAAGGATCATGCTGTTTGAATCTGTTAGTCCATTCTCTTTGCGAACTCTTTTGAGTTCTTTTTCTCTTCTGGAAGAAAGAACTAATATCGCTCCTCTTCTCGCGGCCTCTTTTACTAAGGACTCGCCGATCCCAGAAGAAGCTCCTGTAATCCATACGACTTTGTCTTTGAAAAATTCTCCCATGTTTTTATCTCCGATATTAAATTTCTTAGGTAGTCTTAGGATCTAAAAGGAGTTTAAAATCCAAGGGACCAGCCCCAAGATAAAAACACCTTCTCCAAGGATCCTATACTTTTGTGAATCTTGGAATCTATCCGCGTAACGCAGGATCCCTCCCGGAACTGCACAGATCAGAGCGATCACCAAAGAGGCCGAAACCGAGGTGCCCGGCGCCCATTTCCGTATTCCGCCGGCCAATACTAAGGCGGCCAGAAATCCGAGCAAGGACAATCGTAATACCCATTCCTTAGCGAGCTTAGGAGAAAGAACTCCTAATAGATAGACCTGGCCTTCTTTCGCGTCTAACTCTGCTTCCATGAGAGAGTTCATTACTAAATTCAGAACGGTACCCAAAAAGAATAAGAAAAGAAGAAGGGGAACTGTCCAAGAACGAAATCCTACAACCAATAGAGGGCCGAACCAAACTCCTAGAGTGTAGATCAATGCTACTGAGAATTCTTTTCCGAAACGTATCTTTCCCCAGCGGGCAATTCCTAAATGAAGAACCGCCAATGCTGCAAGCAGTACTCCGCCTAATAAAACGATCTCCCTTAATAATAAGAATGCAAGAATTGCGGAAATAATTGCCGCGATTGTGCAGAGTATTGTCAAAACTTTGGAATGATCGTAGTGGAATTTGTGACGCGGGTTGATTGAATTTTCTCCCACCTTCTTTCCATCCAATAAATGGTCCAAGGTGTAGATGACCCAAACGCTTAATGGAAGAAGAAACCACCAAACCATTTTCATCTTGGCGCCGGTTACTATTGCGGCCAAGGCCCCGGAACCTAAAACGCCAAGACATACATCCAAGCTAAGTACATGAACATAAAACCAAAGTTTGTTTTCTAAAACGTTTCGCATACGATCTCTATTACGACTGATTCCCGCGAGTAGATTAGGATGTTTCGGATTATTTTACTGTCTTCGCGGATATGTTATCGATTCCTTCCGATCTAAATTGAGAATGCAAGGATTTTATGAAAATGGACCTAATTTGCCCAGAGTCATCTATGTTTTTTAAAGGAAGATGGACCACCAAATCGATATTAGATTGTCCGAAAGAAACATAACGAAACGAAATTTTGGATCCGTTATAATCGCTTTTTCCATAGATCTGTGTTAAGGAAAAATTTGCGGCCTGACCAAGTATAGATTCCAACTTCTCTAAATTTCCTTCCTTAGGAATACTAATCTCTAATTCAGTCCAAAGTCCTGTGTTCGTAAGGCTATAATTCGTATAAGTGGTCTTGGACATCTTCGCATTCGGAATGATGATCGTACTTCCGTTTCTTTTTTTAAGAGAAGTGGTTCTCCAATTGATATCTTCTACCAGACCTTCTTCTCCGGTTTCCAAAGAAATATAATCCCCTACGGATACTTTTTTACCTAATAGAACTCCAAGTCCTGCAAATAGATTGGAAAGAGTTTCCTGCAAGCCTAATGCGAATGCAAGACCACCGACTCCCAATGCAGTCAAGGCTGGAGTAACTGAGATACCCAGAGTTTGTAATGCGACCAAACCTCCCGTGAGTATGATCAGCATTCTAACTATATTGTTTAGTATGGATGCGGAGGGTAGAAGTCCTTCTGCCTTTGAAGAATATAAAGTAAAAGCTCCGGAACCGACTCTTGCAAAGGAGAATGTGAATACCAAGATCCCGAATACTTTTAGATAGAGAGAAATTTTTTCTTCAGAGGAAGCATCTAATTTTAAGAATCTAAGAGCAGTATATAATCCAAAAATAAAAAACGAAAATCTAACTAAGGAGAGAAGTGCAGTGTAAAGAGGATGTTTGGTATCTAACTGATCTTTTGTAAGAGTTTTTGCAAGTCTCGGAACTATGAACCCGCCAAAAAGATAACCCAAAAGAATTCCGGAAATAACCGAAATTGCTCCTAGCAACCAATTAGAACCTAAAACAGAGTCCATCCAAATCATTCTCCTAAATTAAGAGGAAGTATTTTCTAGAAAAGAAAAAATGGAAGTGCCGAATTATGTGGCAAACCGAGGGCAAATCTAAAGGGAGATAAAATTGGATTTTGTAATGACAAACTAAAGAGATTTCAGAGACTCCTATCCCCATGCAAGAGGGAGTCGGAAAAAATCGAATTTTAGAAGTTCCTCTGACGGACACTATGTCTGCATACTCTAGACAATTTCCGGAAGAAGGCGGAAATCTTTCCGAATGGATGGATGAGATCCATACTAGAGGCATTCAAGAGGTAGTTTTTTGGGGAACGAAATCGGAAGCGAGTGGTTGGAAAAATAGCCAAGTATTCAAGGATCTGATAAAAAAACTCCAAGAGGATAAGATCCGTCTTTCTACGATGGACGGTGCAAAGTTCCGTTCTTCCCCGGACTCTGCGAGAAAATTAGATCGTTTTCTTAGATCTCATTTAGGTTCCGTACTTGTTTGTTATTCCGAGAATGAATCCGATGAATTCGTAAAATTGATGCAGGAGATCCTTTCCGGCAAAAAAGAAGGATCTGCCAAAGCATATACACCATATTCTCCTAATATTACTTCAGATAAACCTAGGAGAGAAAAAGAAGAACCTCCTAAAAATCATGGAGAAGATTTTAAAGCGTCTAGGATCACGATCCGAGTTAAACTTCTCGCGATCGTTTCTGCGATCGTAGTGGTTAGTATGGGACTTGTGATCGGGCTCGCTACAAGCCTTTTCAGGAATTATACGGTATCGCTCATCCAAGAATATAACTTGAGTTTGGCGAGATTGACCGGGCTCCAAGTAGGTCTTAGGATCAAAGAACTTTCCAACAAATCATCCGAGTTTTCGGATAAAAAAGATATTCGCCCTTCTAAAGGTTCCGATTCTAAAAAAACTTCTACTCCCGCTTATATTTCGGGATTTTTTTCCACTCATCCTAAAATTCTTGCCTGGGGAAAATACGAACAGGGAGAATCGGCTCTCGTTTTTAATCCGAGATTCGTCCGAGATCTTAGGAAAGAAGAAGATGAGATCCGCAGTTTATGGGTTTCCATCCCCAAGGAAGAAAAAGAGAAATTTTTCGCTTCCGAATTTGAAGCCACTCGATTGGAAAATATCAGTTCTAAGTTCGGATTCCCCGCCGTACTTTTTATAGAGAAAGATAGATCCGGAAAAGGACATGGATTCTTCTTAATTTCTCCTCAGGATCTTTGGGAAGCAGCCAGGTCCGCCTTACAAACTGAATTATTCGCAATATGGGTTGTAGATTCTAAAGGAAGATTAGTCGCTCATACGGAAGAATCGGAAACGGTTTCCGCAAAAGATTATTCTAAAAATCCATTAGTCCAATTTTTATTAAGAAGTCCCGCAGACAATGGATCCCAAACTTCTATCTTTGAAGGAAAAGAAACATTAGGATCTTTCCAACAATTAGAAGACGGGAACCTTGCAGTGGTATCCTCTATCGAAGCGGATAAAGCTTTCGAAGCGGTGTATAAGATCAGAAGACAGAATTTTTATATTCTGATCTCCGTATTGAGTCTCGCATTCTTAGTGGTATTTCTATTCTCCAGAACATTGACTGTTCCACTCATTAATCTATTAAGCGCCACAAGACAGATCGAAAGAGGAAATTATAAAGTTGGGATCAAACCGGTCACAAGAGACGAGGTCGGAGTTCTAACAAATTCATTTCTAAAGATGGCTCATGGATTAGAAGAAAGAGAAAAGATCAAAGATACTTTCGGAAAATTCGTGAACAAGGAGATCGCGGAGAGAGCACTCGCAGGAGACATGCCTTTAGGCGGGGTCACAAAGGATGTAACGGTATTCTTCTCCGATTTAAGAAACTTTACCGGTATGTCCGAAAAATTAAAACCGAGTGAGGTGGTGGATTTTCTAAACGCGTACTTTACCGAAATGGTGGAATGTATCTATCTCACGGAAGGGATTGTGGATAAGTTCATCGGAGACGCGATCATGGCTCACTGGGGCGCATTGTACACGGATGAGAACGATGCAAGGAACGCGATCAACTCTGCACTTCTGATGAGAAGCGCATTATTCGAATTCAATCGTATCGGGAACGAGATCGGAAGACCTCTCGCAAGATTCGGATGCGGGATCAATACCGGACCGGTGGTAGTAGGTCAGATCGGTTCCGAAAAAAAATTGGAGTTCACTGTGATCGGAGACGCGGTCAATCTCGCTTCTCGTATAGAATATTTAACCAAAGAATTCGGAACGGATATACTTGTTTCGGAAACATCTTATGAAAAAGTAAAAGACCATTACAAATTCGAAACACTTCCGCCTGTTTGGATCCGGGGAAAAGAAAAACCGCAACAACTCTATGCTGTATTGGGTTGGTTAGAAGATCCTGATTGCCCTAAAAATTTACAAGACCTCCGCAGGATTTGCGGAATACCGGAGCCTGATTCTCCTTCCAAGGCTATCGCGGAATAAGATATGGATTGGAGAATTTACAAAAGAGAATGGCAGGTCGGTATAGGCTGCTTCGTTGTACTCTTCTTATCTTTGTATCTTCTGTATTTCGAATCCAAATCGAATGGAGGCGTCGGAAAAGAGATTATGGGAACCGTCTCCTTCCGATACAAGACAGCACAAAGAAAATTTCCGGACAGAATGTTATGGGAAGATTTGGACCAAGGAATGCCTGTATACGATAGGGATTCTATCCGAACGGACGAGGCATCTGAAGCGGTAGTATTTTTAAAATCAGGCACTCGTATAGAATTGGATCCTCAATCCATGGTAGTTCTCCAGCTAAAGGAGAATAGGGAAAATCTGGATCTGAACGAAGGGAATATACTGGTAGAGAGCGGAAAAAAAGTGCTCTCCGTGATCGCAGGAACGGTTGGTCTAGAAGCGGAACTAGGTTCTAAATTCCAAGTTACCAAAAATGAGAACGGCACCAGAGTAGATGTAGAAAGAGGACAGGTGGAATGGTCCGAAGATGGAACCGTTAAACAAACATTAGGTGAAAAAGAAAGTTCCTTAAACGGGAGTAAACTGAATCAAAATTGGAGCCTTGTCAGTCCGGAAGATTCTCATCGATATTTTCCCGCGGAATTAGAGCAGACAGTTGAATTCCGCTGGGAAGGCGGAGAAGAAGGTATATTAGAAATTTCTCCTAGACGGGACTTCTCCGTATATATTTCTAAAAGGCCTTCCAAAGAGCCTTATTATAAACAAAAATTTCCGGAAGGGATCTATTATTGGAGGATCAACTCCAAGGATGGCAAAAAAATATCCGAAGTCAGAAAGTTCAGAGTTCTTCCTAATTTTCCCGTAGAGTTACATTATCCTAAAAAAGATCTGTCTCAAGAAGATAGAACTGTCGCCTTCTCCTGGGCAAAACAAAAGATAGCAAGCGGTTATAAATTACAGATCTCCAACGATCCTAATTTTGGAGCCATATCCGAGACCCAAGTATTCCGCACGAATTTTTCACTCACATTGGATCCAGGCACTTATTATTGGAGAGTGCAGTCTTATACGAATCTTCCCGGAACGGAAACATTCTCCGAAGTTCGTAAATTTTCCATCTCTCTTCCGGTGATCCAAGTTGCGGATACAAAACAAGAGACCTCTGCGGCTTCGGAAACGCAGGCAAGTTCGGATCTTTCCGTAGATTTCCCGAAAAACGGGACTTTGGTGGACATGACAGGTAAAGAAAGTATCTCTTTTCGTTGGAAATTCTCCGCCAAACAGAAACAAAGCGAATGGAAATTTCGTCTTTTCTATAAGAGAGGCTCAGGCGACGAGCTAATCTATGAAAAAAAGACAAAAGGCGACAGATTGGTGTTCAAAGACCTGGAAAAACTGGATGTAGGAACATTCAGGTGGACCATAGAATCGGATGCGGACCCTAGCCTAAGATCGGAAGCGGATTTCAAAATAATGCTTAGGGAAGAATTGGAAGCCCCGGAAACAAAATCCAGCGGCGCCCGCCCTTAAGGAGAAGGCATGTTCTTGTTCCGCGGAAAAAATTTCGCCGTTGTATTTCAATTTATTATAATATTCTTTTCCATCTCCTCCGGAGTTTTTGCGGAAAAGAAAAGTTTCGTATATTATATAGAATGGAAAGAAGTAAAAGGTAGCCGAGGTTACGTGGTGGAAGTCCGAAAAACGGAACCTCCTCAAGAATTATTTTTAGAGAAAAAAGTCTCCGAGAACGAGATAGAATTCTCCTTAGAAGCGGGAACTTATGAATACAGGATCGCCGCGCTAAACAGATTCGGAAAACCTTCTTCTTATACACCTTGGACAAATTTTAAAGTAGAACAGGACCGTCCAAAAGCGGTTGCCTTGGCGGAAAAAGAAGAGGCGAGTAAAGGAACCAAAACTTCTAAGTTTGTTTGGATCCCTGGAACAGGATATTATTCCAAAGGGGAGCGTTGGAAATCCTACAGTATCTGGGCTTGGTTTGGAGCACTTGCGTATCTAGGAAATTCGGAAAGAGAAGCAGGGAATATTCTCGCCTCAAAACCGTTAAACGATCCGATGAATATCGCTCTATTAAGTTTAAATGCACCTTCTTCATTAACTCTTTATCTTTGGCAGGCAAGAGAGAATGATAAGAAAGAATACGAAATGCACCAAAACAATCAGGCTCTCATAGGTGGAGTGGCGATCCTAAGCGTTGCAATTTCTCTTTGGCTGGAAAATAAACTTCCGCAAGGGGATACTGTTCAGTTCAAGGTGAGTCCTGACAGAAGCGGAAATCTAAATACTTTTGCAAATACCGGATTTTCTCAGAGCAGATGGGATGTCCAATATACAAGGAGCTTCTGATATGGCTCTTCGAATTTACGGTTTACTAGTTCTTCTTTCCGGATTATTTAGTTCGGCTTGTTCCAAACCGTTTCCCGGTGGAGATGAAATGATTCTATTGGGACTTCTCGGAAAAACACGTTATTTGTTCGTTACCTCTTCTACCAATACCGGAGATTTAGGCGGAGTTGCAGGTGCGGATCTGATTTGCCAAAGTGCAAAAACTGCGGAGGTTCCTAGTTTGCCTGGTTCTTCTTTGGAATATGTTGCGTTGATCGCTTCTTCTTCCAGAGTTCCGGGAGGGGCAGGTTGGCCCTTATTTCCAGGCACGAATTATTATGCGATGAATCCTGGAGAAACTTTGATTTTTCATACGGATGGTTCCGGGCTTCCTGTTTTGCCGATGAGCAACGCGACTGGAATTCCAGGAGCCGGGGATTATTGGACAGGGATTTCAAATACTGGCTTAGGATACAGCGCGGGAACGAATTGCAATAATTGGGGATCATCCAATGTGATTGATGATGCGAACTACGGCAGCCCAGGGAGTCAGACTGAGACTGCGTTTGATTCAGGGGTCGGATTCGGAAATACCTGCGATACTCCTTTACGTTTGCTCTGCGTTAGAAATTAACTCTCTACGATACCTGCTCGGATTGCATAGACTACCAAGTCTGCCACCTTATGTAAGTCCAACTTCTTCATGATATTCGCTCTATGCACCTTTACTGTTGCAGGAGAGATATGGAGAAGTTTTCCTATCTTCTCGTTGGAGTTCCCCTCGGAGATCAATTTTAAGATCTGTCTTTCTCTATCGGAAAGCACCGAGAATACGGATGGACCTTCTTCCTGAAGCTCTCCTGTTTTTTTGCGCCCGATCCCTGAAAGAACTCTGGTTGCGATCCTCGGGCTTAAGTAAGTTTCTTTTCTGCGGACTGCATCTATTGCTCTGAGTAGATCTTCTCCCGCGTCGTCCTTAAGAACATAACCGTTGATCCCAAGGTCCACCAGTTTCTGGATGTATTCTTCGTTATCATGTCTGGAAAGAATGATGACTTGCACCTTAGGATAGTATCTTTTTACTCCCTTGACTAGGTCTATACCGCTGACTCCTGGCATGGAAATGTCCGTGATAAGAATATCAGGTTCTAATTTTCCGATCTCGTCTAGCGCTTGTTCGGCGTTCCCGTTCTCGCCGATGATCTCCAGATCGTTTTGTCCGGAAATGATCAGTCTAAGACCTTCTCTTAAGATTGCGTGGTCGTCTACAAGATAGAGTTTGCAAACGGAGGGTTGGGCGTTCATACTTTCTCCTTGGAACGTTTTTTTAACGGGATCCTAAGCACATATTGAGTACCTTTATTAGGTTCCGTTTCTAAAAAAAGAGTACCGTTCAGGTCCTCGGTTCTTCTCCGAATATTTTCCAATCCGTATCCGGTAGATTTTATTCTGGCTTCTTTTTCTTTAAATCCTTTTCCGTTATCTTTTGCAGAAACTATCAAAGTCTCTTTTTCGGAAAAGATCTTTAACTCCACTTTATTTGCTTGGGAATGTTTCAGAATGTTCGCACAAATTTCCTGTAATATTCTGAAAACTTGGTTCTGTATTTCCTGAGGAATTTTTTCGGGAACCCTAAATTCCGATTTTACTTTAATTTTCTGTATCGGAAAAATTTGGTTCGCTAGAGAGCTTAAGGCGGCTTCCAGCCCAAGTTCTTTTAAGGAAGAAGGTTGCAAATTTGTGTAAATTTCGCGGAGTTCTTGGCTGGCTCGATCAATGAGCCCTAGGCCGGAGCCGAAAGATTCAGGATGTTCCTTTTCCGATTTTTGGTATGCTTGGAAATGTAATTTTGCCGCGAGTATAAGTTGTCCCACTCCATCATGAAGTTCTCTTGCGAGTCTTGATCTTTCTTCCTCTTGGGAGGCGAGTACTTGTGTGTGTAGAGTTGCGATCTTCTTCTCTAACTTTTTATTCTCTGTGATATCTTTTAGGATCATACCCAGGCTGTCTTTGAATCTGAAGATAGAATATCCGTAAGACTTCTTTCCTTTTTTGAATTCCTGGTTTTGTAATTTTGTTTTGAGAGCCTTGTGAAGATTTTCTCTCAGGTTCGCTTCTTCCTTTGAATCTAATTTTAATAGATTGAATAGGTTTTTACCTGCCGGGTTTGCAAATCCGAGCCTGAATTCTTTTTTAAAAGAAGCGTTTGCAAATCGGACGATATTATTTTCGTCCAAGGCTACGATAGGGGAGATCTCCTCCACCAAGGATAGGAATTTAGAGGCCTGCTCCTTGCCGGAATACGAGCCTGATTGTTTGGTTTCTTTTCGTTTGAGGAGTCCTGAAGCCACTTAAAGTTCAGGATATAGTCCGGCTTATGGCCCGAAAAGGAAAAAAACCCCTCCCCTCGGCCGAATGAGGGAAGGGGGAGGTTGCTTTTACTCTTTCAGGAGTCCCAAATTAGGGCGTAGCCGGAAACACTTCCGAAGTATTCGGAGTTCGGAACCAATCCGTATTAGTGGTCCCAAGAGATTCATACCAAGTTTTGAAAGTAGGATAGGAGTTACGTATGTCTGAAGCTTCGTAAGGCCATTGGAAGTTTCCAGGCACAAGAAGCACCCAAGGGAATCCGGTAGCATCTCTATAGATGTCCTTACCTTCCGCATCGAAATACTTACCTGCAGCATGTATATCCTTACCTGTATTGAGTACTCTTATGAATGTATCGTAAGGAGCAGGTCCCAATGCAAGTTTGGAGATCGGAGCGGAAAGTATTACTTCTAGTTTTGCGGTTTTACCTTTTACGAAAACGGTATCCGTTTTAGAAGCGTTTGATTTGGAAATTGTAGTAGAGCTATTTCCTAAAATTTCCAGATCGGAGATCGATGTAGGAGTCCCGCTTAAATTTTCTTCCAATGTGGTTCCATCTGCTGCGTAGCGTAGAAGTGAATAACTTGCAACACTTGCTCCAGGCAATCCGAAACGAAGAGTGTGATTGTATCCTGCGCCCTTAGCGACATGAGTGAAGTAACCTCTCACTCTTACAACTTCTCCGGATTTGTTCAGATCTTCTTCGAAATAAGAACGGATCACATAGTCGTTGAAGTCCGCGTCTCCTTGTTTAGGAAATAAGTCTTCATAGGATGTAGTGTAATAATCTTCTGCAGGGACTCGGATCGAACTCGCTCTTGAAGGATCGTTCGGGAATACATCTTCGAAATCCTGTACACCATCCCCATCCGTATCGATGATCTGTTGCACTGTCGCAGTAAACCCTATGGAGATCCTGCGATCCACCTTACTTACGGTTACGATGGAAATATCCGCTTCATAAAATTTACCGTAAGCTTCTACCGAGAGATGTACTGTTTTAGTGTCACCATCGATCGTAAAACTACCGGTAACTTCTCCATTTGTATTCGTATAAGCTTTAAAAACGGATTTATTACTAGCGGCGCCAGGTACGGCAGAAGGTACGGTAACTTGTACCATAGAACCGTTCACGGGAGCGACAGGATCTATCACTTGAACGTTTACTGTGATTGTGCGGGTAGTATCGAATACGAAATCAACAGGAGCCGTCTCGTCATTTATATCGATTCCGAAATCAGTAGGACCGGAAGGAGCCTCCACCGAAGTGGATCCTGCTACTAGACTCATCAACCATGCGTAGTTAGGATCGCTGGAAGAAGCGCAGGACAAGAAAGAGATACTGAGAGAGGCCAAAAAGCATGTTAGGATTTTTTTTGTCATAGTTGCACCCGTACGGATGTCATGATTATGCTGATATCCCCTCAATAAGCAATACACCCGAAGGTTTAGATTACTAGAACCTTCGGCTAATACTATTTTTGGTACTTTGTTCGAAAGAAATCTCTAATTGCCGGAGTACCGGCGAATTAAAGAGTAGCTTGGAAACTTTCTAAAGCTTTGGTCCGGAAAGAATGAAAATCTCCGGAGGAGAAAAATTTACAATGTTTCAGGACTTCTTCGGGGATCTCTGAGAACTTAGCTTCTTCGTTATTGATCTTGATCATCATATCTCCCAGATAAATAGGGAATATGATCTCTTTGTATTGTTCTTCTGCTAATTGAGGTCTATGGTGGTATTCCATAGTTTTAGAATATAGCTCGGGGAAATTCCATTTTTCTGCGATCAATGCGCCGATCTTAGTATGAGTAATACCGAATGCGGCTTCTTCCATAGAAAGAGAAGAAGCGATTTCCTTGGATGCAGAATAATTTTGGATCTTACCCATACGTTCCTGCTCTAAGGAAAGAAGAATGATCTCTCCTATATCATGAAGAAGCGCGGCCGACATCAGATTGCTCATAGAGTCCTTAGGAAGATTTAATCTTTGAGCGATCAATTTGCAGTAATATGCACACTGATTGGATTTTTCCCAGATCGTTAAGAATGCAGGGAACTTATTCTCCAGGATCTGTTTGGTTCCAAGAGAATATAATAGAACCTGCAATTCTTTCAAACCGATGAGTTGGATCGCTCTATCCAAAGATTCTACTTTATTTCCTCTACGGAAAGCTGCCGAGTTGGATAGTTTCAGGATATTTGCCGCAAGAGCTACGTCCTTTTTGACCATCTCCGCAATCTGACCGATACTTGAATTCGGTTTGTCGATGGCGGATTGGATATCTTGGATTGCTTTAGGGAATGTAGGAAGTTGATCTACTTCTTTGATGATCTCTTCCGCTTTTTGGATCTGAACATTCTCTTTTTGGATACGAATAGGAATATCGATGATGACAGAAGTATTATTACCTTGGCTTTCTACTTTATAGGAACTTGCTCCTAGACCGTCGTTTTTTAACATCATTAGAGTCATGATGAGACCAAGACCGGCACCCTCGGTTTCGTCCCCTTTTTCTAAAAATGCTTCCGCGAGATCGTTATATGTTTTTGCTTTTTCGATCCTTTCATTGATACGATCCACTTCTTCCGGGCTGAGTTTTACGTTATTCATTACTCGGATACGGATCGCATCCTTATTATGAATGAAAGAAACTAGGACAACGTAGTTGTTCTTAAAGAGAAGATCTTCATACTTCTCCTTATTATCCAAATAAGTTTGTTTAAAACCGGTGATCTTGCTGCGATACACGCTTGGATTTTGGATATCCGCCTGAAGTTCTCTGAAATAGATCCTTTTAATATTTGCTTTGATAGTGTTGGTGATGGTCTCTTTCATCGCCGCAAGGACGGAGTCCCTGACGAATATGATATCTAAATGTAAAAGATAACGATCCAGTGTCTTGGAGAGAATAGTATCCACACTCTCCGTAAGATTGAAAAATTTAAAATGGAACGGGATGTTTTCCGAAATAGGATGATTCAGGTCCTTCAGATTACTGAATATACCTTGGTCTTTGTGATGGAAAAGTTCTAGGGTTTTCCCTTGGCTCATATGATGTAACTCTGAAAAACGTTAGTGGTCTCTGTCAAGAATTAGCGAAACTTATAGATGAAAAATAAGATTCTGCTAAGCGAATTATACGGATCAAACTTATAAAAAATAACCGAGAGAAATATTTATCTTACGATTCTTGTCAGAAATAAATTTCCAAAAACGTCGATAGAAAATAATCCTTTTGGACTAATCCATCACTTGTTCAGGTAGGAAAATTTTTATCATAACAGATAGAATATAAAGCGACTTGGGTCCAGACGGAGAGGAATTTCTTGAAAAGTTACGGAATGATCATTCAATAAAAAGGTTGCGCCAAATTCCTGAATTTGATGAAATTATACCTTGGTTCTCTATCAGTCCGGATTTCCGGAAGAATGTTAGAACTTAGGAGACCCCTCATGTCCAGCACAGCTACACAACCGGCGAGCTCAGTCTCTCCCGCTTCCAGCGGAACTGCTTCTTTTCCCGCTGCGAATCCTAAGGAGATGCAAAGAGTATTCGATGTCCAAAAACGTCATTTTCATAAGGTTCTGAAAGTATCCAAAGCCAAGGATCGAGTCGTATTATTGAAAAAATTACTGGCAGCAGTAGAAAGACTTACCCCGGAAATCAAACAGGCTTTACAAAAGGACTTTAGAAAAGCTCCTCACGAAACGGATTTAACCGAAGTTATGCCTTCTATCGCAGAATTAAAAGACGCGATCCGACACGTAAAAACTTGGATGAAACCGGAAAGAGTAAAAACTCCAATTTCACTTTTCGGTGCAAGAAGTTCTATTTCTTACGAACCAAAGGGAGTGACTCTGATCATTTCTCCTTGGAACTATCCATTCTATCTTGCGATTGCGCCTTTAACTGCAGCTCTTGCGGCAGGAAACACTGCGATCATCAAACCTTCCGAGTTCACACCAGAAACTTCTAAACTGCTTACTAAACTCGTAAAAGAAACCTTCCAAGAAGGAGAAGTTGCGGTATTTGAAGGAGATCATACTGTTTCCACAGCTCTAATGGAGTTACCATTCGATCATATCTTCTTCACAGGAAGTACTCACGTAGGAAAGATCGTAATGGCAGCCGCTGCAAAAAATCTTTCCACAGTGACCTTAGAGTTAGGAGGAAAATCTCCTGCTATCATCGTACCTGGAGCGAACTTGAAAAAAGCAGCTCAGAAATTGGTATGGGGAAAGATCATGAACGCGGGACAAACCTGCGTGGCACCTGACTATCTACTTCTACCGGAAGGAGAAACCGAAGAATTCGTAAAACAAGCGAAGGCTGCGGTAAAATCTTTCTATGGAGAAAGTTCCGCCGATATCAAAAGTAATAAAGACTTCTGTCGTTTAGTAAACCAAAGAAACTTCCAAAGGGTTTCGGGATACATTCACGAAGCAGTTGAAAAAGGCGGGAAAGTAGTGATGGGAGGAGAAACAGATTCTTCTCAAAACTATATAGAGCCTACATTGATCGCTAACGTTCCGGAAAGTGCAAGGATCATGGAAGATGAGATCTTCGGACCGGTGCTCCCTATACTAACTTACAAAAACTTGGACGAAGCAGTGGAAAAAGTTCTCTCTAAACCGAAACCGCTCGCACTCTATGTGTTCGGAAGTAATAACAAACATATCAACAAAGTTCTCAAGGAAACATCTTCCGGAGGAGCCGCGGTGAATGACGTTATCGTACACTTGGCGAACCCGAATCTACCATTCGGAGGGATCAATCATTCCGGACATGGAAGTTACCATGGCTGGTATGGATTCAGAACATTCTCTCACGAGAAGTCAGTATTCAAACAAGCTCCGTTCTCCTCGATTGAAATGTTGTATCCACCTTATACTGGTTTTGTGGATAAAATGCTTCAATTCACCAAGAAGTTCTTCGTTTAAAAACATCTTCAACTTTCTTCGATTTGAAAGCCCTCTTCGGAGGGCTTTTTTTATTTTTGGGCAACGCGAGGATTTCCTGTATGTGCGGATGTTGGAATTCCTACAACGGACGAATTTTCCAAAATTCCCAATCCTTCCAGGAATTTGTCCGTGTATTTCCAAGGTCTTTTTTTGCCGAAATCAAACATGATACAATGAGAGATGGATTCACAGGAAACTTTGCCGTCGGATTTTCGGATTAATTTTTGAAATGCCTTGCATCTGGAACCGGAGATCTCTCCAAACCGGGTTTCTATTAGGGCAATGTCCGGATAACGGATCTCCGCCTTATAATCCGTTTCTCCTCTCAGGATCATTGGGCCTATATTTTCGGATTTCATCTGAGAGAAGGAAAGACCGGCTTCTTCTAAGGCAATCATTCTGCCTTCATGTAGGAATACTTGGAAGTTTCCAACATTCAAATGGCCATTCGGGTCACATTGGCTCCAAAGAACCGGAATTTCATAAAAGAATGATTTTGAGATTTGCATGTTTGGCTCCTTATTTTTCCAAAACTTGAGTAAGAAAGGATTTGGGAAAGGGAAAATATTGTTTTATATCAAATTATTTATTGGTTGGAAAAACAAAGTATAGGATTAGAATTATAGTAATGTATAGAGGCAGTATAAAGTTTCGTGTCTCTGCCGCTCAGCGTGCGTGGTAGAATTTTTGTAGGAGTTCCTACATAGGTGTCGAAAGGCAGCCCCCGCCCCTTCGCAACGATCCGTAGAGAGCGAGAAGACGACCGCGAATGCGAGTCGATGACGAAAGTCAAACGAGTCGGTACTTAAATTGATAAACTAAGCTTTATCGATCGCAGATTTGCAAAGGCGGCCCCCGCCCTGGTTCGGGTGGAGGAGGCGGGCTAGTGGGAGAAGCCATTCTCCCTATACCATAAAATTATAAAACTTGCAACTGCAAATTTTAACTCAATTTGTAGGAGTTCCTACATTTCCTCTCAAGAAGAATCTCCTTGACTTACTGAAAGTAACCGCGACCTGAGCGAGGCCGCCTAAATTTTTAAAAGTTAATATACCCCAAATATAAATAAGAAATACCTAAAAGAATACAAACAGGAGAGTAAATTAGATAATCATATTTTGCGAATTTAGTATTTTTGATTTTTTTGAAGTAGCCTACTAATCTAAAATCTCCGACGGCTCTTCCCAAAAAGATGAATGCGATTAAGAGTGAGAAGATTGCACTCGTTCTGTTTGGAGAGAAAATATTTCCGGATGACCAGAGTGCCACTGTGCCGAACCCGAAGAGTGCAAGTGCGACCAGTAAGGTCAGTCCTCTGCTCGGGACAAATGTAGGTTTACCGTTTGTTTCCGGAATGACTGTGACTGACGTTAATTTCCCGCCGAATGCCCAGTAGATATGTAATGCGGATAAGAAGAATAGAATGGAAGCTGTGATTAAACCTAAGATCTTTTCCATTCATATAGGTTTAAGTAAAATTTCGGATTTGTCCAGCAATCTTATGATCCGGATTTGAATAAGAAGGTTTTAATCCCCGAAAAAATATAAATATCCAATTTTAAATCCACGATCTATATTTGAATCCGTCCTTGTTTGGAGCATCAACGAAAAAGTAAGATATCCGTTCGGATTCGTTGGATATTGTATCCCGGGAGCAATCACAAAATAATCCGAATACGGTGTGATCGTATTCGATAAAGTAGTTCTATGGCTGAATTCCAAAAGTAGATTTGTTTTAGATGGTAAACTGTAGGAGAGAGTGAGTCCGGAATATAGGAATCTTTTAAAGTTTTCTGCTGCAGTCTCTTTTCCGGAAGAATTTGTTTCGGATTCAAAGTTTGCAGTTCCTTGGATGGTGAATGCGCCGAATCTTTTTAACCCTCCAAAATATGCGCGGATCAAAAATAGGTCCGGATTAATGTCTGCTTCTCTTGGTTGAGAAACCGAAGGTCCGAAAAACTGAACACCACCTCCGAACGATGCAAAATCCGTTTTTATATAATATTTAGCTCCGACTGCCCATCTATCCCAACCGCTCCAAATTTTTCTGGTAGTGGAATAATGATCTAAATATCCATAACTCGCTGTGACTGAAAACGAATCCGAGAGTTTCATTTCTCCGGATGCGGAGATCTTTCTATCTCTTTCGTAACCATCTTCTTGTCTGGGAGTTCTATCTGTGGCCGTTCCGGAAACATATACTTTATTATATACCGCCAATTCTTGGTTCAGGTTCGGATGCACCGGTCGTTCTTCATTTTCCGGAGCGGATAAAAGGGGGATTATAAAAATAGAATATATTAGAGCCCAGGCTGTAAAAATTTTTCTTTTCATCTATGATTTCTCTATTTGTTCAAATACAGAATGGGAAGTAAGGGCTGCAATTGTTCTCGGACAGCTTTAGAAAGAAGATAATATCCGTCTTTATTGGGATGATTCCCGTCGGTCAGCATATCATCTTGGATCAGTAATTCCGTGTCTATTCTGGGGACAAATGTGATCCTTTCTTTCATTTCCGCGGTGATCATCGCAACTGCAAGTGTGGGCCACGGGAATTTAATATTCCAAAGATTTAATGCGACTACATGTTCACATCTTGTAAGGAGTATCTGAATGCTTTGGATCTGTCTATTTACCGTCGCATCTACCTGGCTTTGAGTAGGAAAATAATTTTCTAAAAAATCGTTAATCCCTCCTTCATACAGACAGGCGTTATAACGATTTTGATCATTCTGCACTGATGATAAAATCCTATTAGTATCCACCCCGGGAAAGGCAAACTTAATTGTGTTAAAATCGGAGAGTTGTTCTTGTACGGGCCAGGAGGCTACTATGCTGTCCCCGTACATTGCCAAAGAAGGTTTTGCAAGATAAGAGATTAATTTTTCAGTATCGGAAGACGGGTCTTTATCGCAGTTGATAAGTGGAAAAATTATAAGCAGAAGCAAGGCCAGGTTTAAGTCTATTGGGAACCTTTTCCTTAGGCCTTTCCGCTTCTGCATGAATACATTCTTTTTAGAAAGAATGTTTCGTTTAAACTAATTTTTTAGCAGCTCCGATCGCAGCTTCATAATTCGGCTCACTTGCGATCTCGGGAACTAATTCCACGTATTGAACGGTATCGTTCTTATCCAAAACAAAAACCGCTCTCGCAGAAAGTCCTTGTAAACCTCCATCCGCGATATGTGTTCCATACGCCTTGGAAAAAGAAAAATCCTTGAATTGAGAAAGTGTGATCAGGTTCGGAGAATCTAGTCCTTCCATAGTGCAAAAACGATTCATTGCAAAAGGAAGATCTCCGGAGACGACCACTGTTACGATCCCATCTAACTTCGCCGCTCTTTCATGGAACTTTTTAGTTTCCATTGCGCATACGGATGTATCTAAACTTGGAACTGAAACTAAAATTTTCACCTTTCCGTTATAGTCTTTGAGAGACTTGGTGCTTAAATCTTTTGCCGTTCCGTGAAAGTCGGGAGCCTTTACACCTACTTCTAATAATTTTCCTTCGAGTTGAACTGGGTTACCTTTAAGAGTGACGCTTGCCATTTTTATTTCCTTGGGAAGGGATGATACGTCGTAAGCGGATTTGGGCAACGATAAAAAGTTCTTGCAAATTTTTATCAGTAAATCGTGAATATCTTAAGCGGTTTATCCGTCATTTCTACGTAATGAAAAACTTCGGTCTACAGTCTAACCAAACCCTTTGGGTCGTCCTCTGGATGGTGGTAGTGGTCACGCTACCCTGGTCGGCTTTTACGCCCTAAGGTTCTTTCGTAGGCAGCAATCCTCGAAAAGCCCCTCTCGGCGTAAAGCCGAGGGGGGCTTTTTTTATTTCTACACTATATATTTGAGGCAAAAATGGAAACGATTACAGAAAAAAACAAGGCCTGGCTTAGAGAAGATAAGTCTCCCCAAAACGGAGCCGAACTGATCGTTGCTTATTTAAAAAGAAGAAGGATCCAAAACGTATATGGTATCCCTGGCGGCGCCAATTTACCGTTATACGATGCTCTTCATGATAGCGGGATTCGTCATATTCTCGCAAGACATGAACAGGGTGGAGGATTTATGGCTCAGGGAGAAGCCAGAGTCACTAAAAAGCCTGCTGTTTGTCTGGCTTCCTCCGGTCCAGGAGTTACAAATTTGATCACCGCAGTTGCGGATGCAAAATCGGATTCTATACCGTTAGTCGCAATCACAGGCCAAGTGCCTTTATCTCTCATTGGAACGGATGCTTTCCAAGAAATAGATACTTACGGATTATCTTTACCTATTACTAAAAAAACTTATTTGGTTCGTTCCGTATCCGAACTCATACGAGTTTTGCCGGAAGCATTTCAAATCGCAGAAGGACCGAGACCTGGTCCTGTTTGGATAGATGTGCCTAAGGACATACAGGCTTCTCCTATTTCTCTTTCCATGTCCCAGATCGAATCCATTTGGAGCTCCCAGGAAGAAATAAATTCTCCTAAGATCTTTATATCCGAAGCGGATAAACTTAGATTTTATTCTCTATTAGAAAATTCTAAAAAACCTGTTTTGTATATAGGCGGCGGAGTAAAAGGTTCAGGCGCAGGAGATCTGATCTTAAAATTGGCGGAGGCCCAGGATATTCCGGTAGTTTGCACTTTGATGGGTTTGGATTCTTTTTCCCAAACTCATGAGTTGTCTTTGGGAATGCTCGGAATGCACGGCGCTCCTTATACGAATCGATTATTGTCGGAATCGGATCTTCTTTTAGCCTTCGGGGTTCGTTTTGATGACAGGGCCACTGGAAAATTAGAAACATTCTGTCCGAATGCAAAAGTGATCCATGTCGACATCGATTATAAGGAGATCGGAAAATTAAGAAGGCCTGATTTCGGATTTTGTTCCGATCTAAAATACTTTTTAGAGAATATGGGAGAATTCCCAATTCATAAAAGGGAAGAATGGAGAGAACAGATCCGTTCTTATAAAGAATTGTATCCTTTAAATTCAGTTACTTCTTCTAAAGGTTTTTCTCCTCAGGATATTATTTTGTCCGTAGCAAAATTTTTAGGACCGAATGCAAGGATCAGCACTGATGTAGGCCAACACCAGATGTGGGTGGCTCAATATTATCCATTCCGGAAAAGTGGAACATTTTTAACTTCCGGTGGACTTGGCACTATGGGTTTCGGTTTGCCCGCAGCAATTGGAGCTTCTCTTGCGGATCCTAATTCTAAGATGGTTTGTTTTTCTGGGGACGGTTCTATTCTGATGAATATCCAAGAATTGGATACTTTGAGCGAGTTACAATCGGATCTGAAAATTATAATATTCGATAATCGGAATCTAGGACTAGTTCGACAGCAGCAGAATTTGTTTTACGGGGGTAGATACAATGGAAGCGCTTATCCTTCTCATTCTAAACTTTCTAAGATCGCTAATGCTTTCGGTATTTCCAGTTTAGATCTGGGAGAAGAAGGAAAAAATTTAGAAGATCTGGAAACTTTCTTAAAGGAGAAGGGACCAGGACTGATCGTTGTTCCTATCGATCCGGATCTTCAAGTTCTTCCAATGGTCCCTCCCGGAAAAAGTAACTTGGAGATGCTCTTAGGTTGAAAAACTCCGTTTACAAACGGTTTACTTTCTCTTGGTGGCCCTTCCGGGCCTAATCATACCTACATATTCCTTTTTTATAATGTATTGCTGAACCTGTTCGGTTCGAAATTAAGGAGACTAGTATGTCCATAGAGATACAAAATATCAGAAAAGAAACAAGTGCACTTTTTCCAAGACCGATCTTGAAATCATTTCCATTAAAGGAAGAAGGTGTCTTGGAATATTTCCAAAAACTAATGGAGGAAACCGAGGTGGCGGTCCTATTCGAAAGTTTAGGGCCTGAATCTGATAATTCCAGATACAGTTTTATTTCCGGTTTTCCAAAGAGGGTATTCAAAGCAAAAGGAGATAAACTAGAATGCGACGGTAAGGAGATCGCAAGAGGAAACCCATACCGGTTATTTTCCGAAATTTTCCCTCCTAGGAAATCTTTCTTAGAATGTACGGAAGCCGGTGGAGGAGGACTATACGGTTATCTTTCTTACGAGGCTGCGAATGATATGGAGCCGAGCCTTCATCTGAAAGAACATCCTAAATTCCCTAAGTTCTGTTTTGCTTGGATGGAAGATGGGATCCTTTTGGATAGAAGGACTGGAGAGTCCAAATATTTTCACTACGGAACGGATCGATATAATTTGTTCGAGGAAATTTATAAGAAGAAGGTCCCTGAACCTGGAAAATTCCAATCGGTTGATTTAGGTTTTTCTAAAACAAAAGAAGAACATAGATCCATGGTGGACCAGGTGTTGGATGAGATCCGAAAAGGAAATACGTTCCAATGCCAGATAGGTTTTAGAAAAACATTTTTAGTGGGAGAAGGCGGGATAGCCGCAGCTAGAAAGAAAGGAGATTTCGAATTATACAGATCCATTCGAAAAATAAATCCTTCTCCCTTTATGTTCTTCATGAGTTTTCCAGGAGAAGTCCATCTGGGTGCAAGTCCTGAACTTTTATTTAGATTAAAGGACGGACTTGCCGAAAGTTTTCCATTAGCTGGAACCATTCGAAGAGGAACAAACGAAGAAGAAGATCGAAAATTTGCACTTCAACTTCTATCCGACCCGAAAGAGATCGCAGAGCATAATATGCTTGTGGATCTGCATCGTAATGATCTGGGAAGAGTTTCTAAATTCGGAACCGTGAAGGTGAGAGATTCTTTCGCTCTAAAAAGATTCAGCCATGTGCAGCATCTATCCACGGAAGTTTCCGGGATCTTGAGAGCAGGCCTAGATATGTTCACAGGACTCGCTTCTTCTTTCCCGACTGGAACCTTAAGCGGAGCTCCTAAGATAGAATCTATGAAGATCATCCATAGGATTGAGAACGATCCTAGAGGACCTTACGGAGGAGCTGTAGGAAGATTCGGCTTCGATGGGAACTGTTCCTTTTGTATTCCGATCCGAAGTTATTTCAGAAAAGAAGAAGAGGCAGTGACCCGTGCTTCCGGAGGGATCGTGATGGATTCAGATCCGAATGCGGAATACGAAGAGATCGGTCATAAATTAGGAGCAGTTTTGAAGGCAATGGAGGCGTTGAAATGAAAGTGTTATTAGTAGATCATCACGATTCTTTTTCCTATAATCTATTCCAGCTTGTAGGAGAAATTTTAGAAGAAGAGTTCCCATATAGATTCAGATTGGATGTGATCCGGCAGAATGAAGCGGATGTTCCGAAAGTTCTAAAGGAAAAATACGATCGGATCTTACTTTCTCCCGGTCCTGGAACTCCGGAAGATCCGGAATATTTCGGTGGTTCTATGGAAGTCCTAAAACAGTTAGGAGGAGAGGTCCCGATCTTAGGAGTTTGTCTGGGAATGCAGGGTATGGCCCGTTTTGCGGGAGCGAATATTATAAAAGCAGAATATCCTATGCACGGAAAAATTTCCGAGATCAAAACCGACGGGAAAGGAGTGTTTCAGGATCTTCCTTTCGATCTGAGAGTGATGAGATATCATTCTCTTGTGGTGGATGAAAATTCTCTCGGGAAGGAGTGGGAAAGAACCGCTTATGCAGGTTCGGAGTTAATGGGGATCCGTAATCGGGAAAAAAGAATGGAAGGTGTTCAATTCCATCCGGAGTCTTTTGCGACGGAGGGTGGAAGGAAAATGCTTTCGAATTTTTTAATATAATTCAGGAAGCCAGGGAGGAAGGGAAAACTTTTAAGAACTCTCGGATCCTTTCTCCCAGATCTTCGATCCGGAAAGGTTTTCCTAAATAGTCATCCATGCCCGCCTCCGCACAAGCTCTTCTGTCTTCCGTGCTGTCGTGGGCCGTGACTGCTATGATCCAAGGGACTTTTTTCGGACTAGGTTTTTTCTTTAATATCCTTGCTACTTCTAATCCGCTTAACTCAGGCATTTGTATATCTAAAAGAAGAAGATCCAGATCATTCTCCTCCCAATATACTAACGCATCTATTCCGTTGGAAACAACGGAGCCGTGTAATCCTAATTTTTCCAACATCTTTAGGATCAACTTTTGGTTCACCGGATTGTCTTCCGCCACTAAAATTTTCAGATCTTTATGTTCGGAGAAATCGAAATTGACCCGATTTTTAGATTCTGCAATTTCAACTTTTTCGGAAAGATTCGCTTTCGGAAGAGTCATTTCTAAAACGAATTTAGAACCTTTTCCCGATTCACTTTCCACGGATATATTCCAATCCAATGCTTCGCAGATACGTTTGCAGATAGAAAGCCCTAAACCGGTCCCGCCATATTTTCTAGAAACGGAAATATCGGTCTGAGAGAATGCTTCGAATAATATAGGTATTCTGTGTGCTTCTATTCCTATACCCGTATCTTTTACACTCAATCGGAGATTGATATCCGTTTCCGTTTCAGTCACTAGATCCAACTCTACGGTGATCCCGCCTTTTTCGGTGAACTTCAAAGCGTTGGAGGCCAAATTGGAAAGGATCTGTCTGACTCGTATAGAATCCGATTTTATA